>CAJTXA010000016.1 GCA_910579865.1 uncultured Lachnospiraceae bacterium | reverse complement strand
AGATAACGGCGGCGCAGCATAGGGCAAATCGGATACGTTCCTTTTGCGCCGAGCCATACGGCGGGTGCGCCATGACGCTATCCGGGCGGGAGTATTCCCACCCGGACAGCCGAGCGACCAACACCGCGCCGGAAAGCAAGTGTAGCGGCTTGCGGGCGACGACACGCAGAATATACAATGATACTTCCTTACAGCCACAGTCCGAGCGTTAAGAGCGTCGCAGGCAATGGGTAGGGCTGCATGAGAACCATGCCGGGGTGAAATTCCCATGAGGTTATGCTAATAACCGTCCGATTAAAGCCTTTTTGAAACTACAAACCTTTTGCCATTTATAAGAAAGGGGGTATTTTCCTATGGCAAAACGAGAAACAGCAAGCCCCGTTACACCCATGTTCCCCATGTTAAAGACCGTTGAACAGATGAGCAAGATTAGCGGTATCGGGGAAAACAAACTGCGTGAGCTTATGGATAACGGCGAGCTTGAATATATCCAGAATGGAAACCGACGCTTGATAGCGGACGCCGCCATTTGGGACTGGTACCAGAGAGCAAAGATAGCAGCGAAGCCCCCGGCGGCACAAGAGGGTTAGGCTATGGCTATCAGAACAAGACAGGTCAAAAACAAACGTGACAGTAACGGCGTTCTGACTGGACGACCTGGCACTGTCTATGATGTTGATATAAAGTACACAGCCCCGGACGGGGCAAAGAAAACCTATACGAAACGCGGCTTTGCCACCAAACGCGACGCTTCACAGCATGAAGCGGAAATGCGGACAAAGCTACAAAATCCGGGACAGATTGCGTCTATTACTTCACAGCGCAAGCAGACCGTCGCCAACTATCTTAATGAATGGGTAGAAAGCTATGCAAGGGTAAATCTGCGACCGTCCACCGCAGCTGGGGCAAAGCGCGTGTTGAGCGTGGCGTTGAGCCATGCCCGGAAATACCGCTATATCGAAACCAACGCGTCAAAGGACGGGAAGCCTTACTATGACAATGACCTTGTTGTGGCGAAAGCCGACGGTGCGCCGATTGCCGCGTCGTGGGTATCTTCACAGTTTGGAAAGCTGCTTGAAGATTTGGAAATGCCACATATCTGTTTCCATGATTTAAGGCATACGGCAGCTACGAATATGCACCAACTGACGGGTGACTTCTACACAGTGGGCGAAGTCTTGGGACACACGCTTGCGGGTATCGGCGTATCGCTTGGGCTGTCTATGAACTTTGAAGCAGTCACAGCGCGTTATGTGGACGTGCGGCTTGAACGAAAGAAAGAAGTGCTTGACGCATACCATGACGCAGTAGGGAAAGCAGACCCGCCAAAAGCAAAGGAAGCCGAGCCAAAAAAAGCAAAGGGCAAGGCAAAGAAAAAAAGCACTGATTTAGAGCTTTGACGGGCATATCTTTTTACTGCTTCTTATGGCGGCTTATATCTGTCCGTCGAGTTAGGGCGTCAAATGGGCGTCAAAACAGATTTTTATACCGCAGCCACAGGAACGGGCAAAGCCGCAAAAACATAGTGTTTATGCGGCTTTGCGGCGTTTCTGGTATTCATTTTTTGCGGCGTGGTGAGCAGATTATTCTACTATTTTTTATTATATAACTGATCAAAAAATTGTAAAGTTGTTTTATATTTTAAACTATACCGTTTATTCCTTACAAACAAAAACCCATTTTCAGCATTTAAAAAAGACCTTTTATGTAACTCTTTACATAAAAAGTCCTTCCTATTTTTCTATCTATATCTTCTTATTTTTTTCTAATTCCCTTTCGTTCTCCTTGTGCTTTTAGGCACTCTGGAAAATATTCTTCCTTAACAACATCTTTATAAGCTTTTATCAACCCTCGAATCACTTTTATAAGCATCTCCTGATCTTCTGCTGTCATATGTTTTACTGCTTTTGCTGTCTTAATCAAAGCCCCAAAATTTCCCAGCTTATCCTCGCTTAACTCCGACAGATTCCTTGCACCAGTTTCATAAAGCACATGAAAAAGAGCCATCACAAATTCTTCCCTCTGTTCTCTTGTCATTTTATTAATCCAGTTCTTTAATGTAAGATCCAAAATCCGACTATTTTTCTTAAGTTCATCTAAATAAACAAATTTCGGCCCAAGCACCTCCCAAGAAAGCGGGTCATGCTGCATAATCCCACTTTGACTGCTTTTTGTCACCAAATATTCTTCCTCATGTTCCAATAACATCCCCACAATTGAAGTCTGAGGAACAATTGTCCAAATCCTTTCCCGTATCCTACCATATTCTCTGCTGCTCAACATTTCTTTGGAAAATCCAGGGCCATCATTATTATAAATTTCAATAATTCGATCTTGTACTTCTTTTTTACATTTTACAGCAGCATAAACAGCCAGATTCCCTCCTTTTGAATGACCTCCCAAACGAAGTCGTCCTTTTACTTTTTTTGCCACCTGCTCCAAATAAGAAACTGCCTCTAACTGAGAAGGAACTGCGGAAATATAGCTCATATTAAAATCTTCTTTCCACCCCACCAATGTATCATCTGTCCCACGAAATGCCACAAAATACGTAGTATCTTGACATTCTACCACCAACGCAGAAAACTGCTTTTCTTCCTCCTCATCAATTTGATTTACATAACATGAAAGTCTAAGATCCTGAAATCGTTTTACTTTTGCCATTTTTTCCAAAACAAAAGGAGCTTTTGCCATCAAAGAACGATCCTCATAAATTTCCTCTTTATTATGCCTAGAAAAAAAAATCTTTCCTGCCTCTTTTACGGTTATCCAGACATCTTCCTCTAATCCAGATAATATCCCATCCAGTGCCACATAAGAAAGCTCAGATAAAAGCAAATTGTCCACTTCATTAAATGGCGCATCCGCCATACAGATATCTCCTCTCCAATCCAGATAATCCAGAATATTACTCATTTTCTACACCTCATCACTTTGTCTTGTCCATCTCCTGCACTTCTTTTAAAGCTTCTGCATATTCCTTTGAAGATACTCCAGGATTTCTTTTTAAAATTTTACCAGAACTTACAAATTCCTTTCTTCGATTCCATTCAAACATACTCCGTAATTTTTGAATACTACTTTTTGTCATCTCCAATTCCTTATCTATCCCTTCTTTATTCTTCCATAAGATCTGATCTGACAAACCATTTGCAAAATGAGATGCTGCCTCAATAAGCTCTGTTTTCCATTGACGATATCGCTCCATTCCGTCCTCTTTTATTGTTCTTTTTTCCAATCTCTTCTCTTCCGTTCTTTCTTTATACTCCTTTACATATTCACTATATTTATGAATCCCTTCTTCTGCCTTTTCCCAAATTCCATCCTTTTCCTCATTTAATACGGCAATAATTACATCTATTCTCTTTTGCAAACGCCGGATTTCCTCATTTCCCTCTGTTAGTCGTACCATCAATTCCTTTAAATCCATTGCCTCTTGGAAGGACTTTGTAAAATCAACCACGAAAATTACTGTAATAAAAATCGCCAATGTCTCCCTTTTTGTCTCTGATATCCAATACACCATCTGTTCCACTGGCAAATGTACTACTCGAATCATAATAACAGAAAAAATTCCCCATCCAATCGAAGCTATTAAACAAATATATCCATGCAGATTCAAAGGAATATTACTATAATCCCAATACCGAACTCCAAATAGCTTTTCCATTATACATCCTGTCATATATTCTAATACAGTAGCCCCCAACATTCCCATAAAAAATACAGCAAAAAGATGTTCCTTTACAGGAATTGTCATAAGCAATACACAAATTGCTCCAGAACCATAAATCGGTAAAAAAGGTCCATGCAAAAAACCTCGATTGACCCACTTTTTTTGCTTTACTGACACATAAAAACACTCCCATATCCACCCACAAAAACAATAAAAATAAAAAAATAACAACCATTCCGAAGGTCCATATTGATACATAGAAAAACTACCCCTTTTCTTTGGTCTTTATCCAAAAATAACAACTCTAGTATTTTCTTTCTATGTATTATACCACATTCTATTTTTTATTACACACAAAACTTTAAAAACCTACAAAACCATTGTATTTTCTCCACACTTACAAAGCACAATATTTAAGTTCCCATTCCGACACCGAATTGCATCCATCATTTCCTTTTCATCTACTTCTTTTTTCATTTGTACCAAAAAAGTCAATTCATAAAGCGTCCCCATATTTGTTGTTCGAATCCGTTCCAAAGAATACTTCTCTGTATGTTTTCCCAGCAAATCATCAAAAGCTCCAGTAAAATTCATATTTTCTGGTACAGTAATTTTCAACTCTTTTTTCTCTACTCGCAATGCAGCAAAACCAGACAGATAAATTCCCATCATAGCCAATCCAATGAAAAAGGTTACCAAAACCGCCAATGTCAAAAATCCCATTCCAACGCATAGTCCTACTGCCATAGCAAAAAACACACAAGAAATATCTCTAGAATCCCCAGGCAAACTCCGAAAACGCACCAACGAAAAAACCCCGGCAATCGAAAACGCTCTAGCAACATCTGTTCCTACCAATAAAATTACTACAGAAACCATACAAGGTAAAAGTGCAAGGGTAATTGTAAAACGTGTTGAATAAGAATACTCATTCCCCTTTCCACTTACCATATAAGCAAGGCTCACTACGAATCCCAGAAAAAGTGCAAGCACCATACTCAATACTGTTGTACCAATCGATAATGTTGTTCCATTGGTTGATGTAACAATTGTTTCAAACATAACTTCTCTTCTCCTTTTAATACATTCTGTTGTAATAAATACCTTTTATACTCTGTTCCATACTTAGAAAAAGAAACAGGATAAATTTGATACTCTGAAAGCAAATGTGTAAACCAAAGAGGTGCTGCTCCCATAATCTTTACCTCCATCAACCAGATTCCCTCCTCTAAAAGCTGTATTCCTCCCATTCCCTTTTCCAATCTTACCTCTTCTCGTCTAGTCCGAAGATTCGTATCAAACGTCACTCGAAACGCTTTATCCTCCCTACCAAAAAAAGCCATCCTATCATATGCAAGAAATACCTTTGGCAGCAAACAATACCGCTTTAAAAATGCATCAATCTCCCGCAAAACCTGCTGATTACTATAACAAGATTCCATTGGCATCTTTCCATTATGTAAATATTCATAAGCTTCCGATAACAGCAATGACGTTCTCCTCTTATTTACTATTCCACCAAACTTTTTCTTAATTTCCAAAAAAACCAAATCCTCCATCTGTGGAACCCCATAACTTCTCAACCTCAATTTCTCCTTATAAACTGGATGTTCCAATGAATTTCGAATCAATTCATCAGAAGGTGTATCATAATAAATATTCATAATCGAATAAAACTTTTCTCCTCGATTATAACTATCCACTTCCATCTTCTCTTCCAACCTCTTTTTCAACTTTTCATACACATCTTCCTCTAATAAATACTTTCTCTCCACACGATTAAAAACCTCAACTGCCATCCTCTAACCTCCTTTCCAATATGTCCTCTAAAAACCATTCTATCCTCCCTATGTGACAACTAGTTGACAACTAAATAAAAAATTATCCCCTCTAAACTCACCCTTCCATCATAAACCAAACAAAAAAAAGCAGGAAGAAACCTTCCTGCTATTATACACAATTTCATTCATTTATTTTAAGAAAACTTTACCAAAGGAGTCACATTCCCCTCCCGAAGAACAAACTCCACATTCTTAACTTTATCCGCTATATTCAAAATCTCAGAGTCAATAATTACTTTTACTCCAGGAAATACAGTACCACTAATCCTTACTTTCGAATTTCCCTTCATCGCAATCGCATCTGACATTTCCTTCCGTTGTTTATGAAGCCGATCTTTTTCGTCATTCTTCAACTGAAGTACTTGTTTAATCTTTAAATAAGTAGGATCATCCACTCGAACTTTTTTTGCTCGTGCTGCCGCTGTTTCAAACATAGCTGCATTTCTTTCTAATATAGAAACCTCGGAATCTACTTTAGCTAACATCTGTCCCATTTCATTATAACGCTTCATATACTGATCTGTTACGCCTGTCTCTACAATAGTAGGTAATTCTGCTGAATTTCCAAGTGTCTGTGCTTTAATTAATTTTAATGCCCTTACACTACCACCTAGTATAACACCCTTCACACCAGTAACTTCTAAAATATCCTCTGTTGTAATTTTGCAATTTAAAAAGTAGTCGCCTCGAACAGATCCTTTTGCCTTAATTGTCACTGCTTCAAAGAAGCGTCCTGTCACACTGCCCTCCGCTTCAATCTGTCCTTCTCCACCACCCATCATACCTTTCCTCAAAATCACATCTCCACCGCTACGAATATTCACACTTTCCACAGTTCCATCAATTACAACATTACCTTTTGCCATAATCGAAAGCCCTGCCGATACATTACCACTTACATATACGTCACCATCAAAGCGCACGTTACCAATAGAAATATCCAAATTACCTGCTATATTGTAGATATTGGAAATTTCCAGTTTACCATCATCTTTTAATTCAACTTTACCATTAAGAATAGAAATATACTGTTTTTTATCTTCTGATACTGTAAAACCTGAACCTCTAAGCGGTGGAAGGTTTGCACCTTTTTTGGGTGTCATAAGGTCACCTACTACAGTATATCCATATTCTCCGTTCGTTGCCGGTATATACTCTGCCACAACCTGACCAACTGTAACGGACTCAAATAAGTCCATATTCAGATAATCAACTGTACCATCTGGCAATACTTTAGGAGTGCTACTTTTTCCTACTTGGAAAAAGTACTGATAGCGACCATCTTGACCATCTTTTGGCACTTTTCCTTGTGCTACTGTTGTTGCAGTATAATAGAGCTGATTATCAATCATCTGTTGCAGGATCTGTTGATTGATGCCCTGCTTTACACCATTACTATTCAGTAATAAGATCAATTGCTTTACTGTATAGGGTGAACCATCACGTGGCTTTACCAGATCCAGCGTTGCAGTCATCTTGTCATCAGATATATAGACAATCGAATCCGAACGTTCAAAGTTATCAATTACATCCCCTTTTAGCATATCCATTCACATTCCTGCCTTATCATGTTTATCTGCACTACATAGTTACTTCAGTATCTGTCACAATCACTGAACTTATTACTACTATACTCCAAACTTATGTGAACTGTCAATCATTTCTGTTAAATCTAAAAAACTTTTTCTTTTCTGCCTAAGAACAATAAAAAAAATCCATCTCTTTCTAGCATTTTTATAAAAATTTTCAAAGGAAAATCTTTTCTTTGCATTAGTCTGCTTTCCCAAGTAATTCTTCTATCGCATCTACACCAATCTGATTCATTTCTTTTGCTTTTTTTGAATCGATCTCATCTACATCATCTGGATAACCTCCTAAAATAAAGTAAAAGACATAATCTCCATTCCGATACAGCTTTGCTCCTTCCACTTTTCCAAGATTCATTGGATATTGAAGAGAATTATTCAATAGATTATCTTGATAAGTCTGTAAGATTTGTTCTACCTCTTCTGCTTTTCCTTCTTTTGCTTTTACTGCTACAAAAGTATCTACATGTGCACTCATCATTGGTCCTTCTGCTATAAACTCTTCATAGAGATCCGAACCAATTCCAAATATAGATGCAAATGGTTCTGCTTCATAGGCCATCTCCGGCAAATAAGTCTCTCCATAGGCATCCTTTACTGCAGTATGAATCTCAGTTAAAGTCACTTGTACTGTCTGTTGTGTAGTCTCTGGTTGCTTTGTTCCACAGGAAGTACATCCAAGCAACATTCCTGCTATACAAAAAGTAGCTATTGTTTTTCTCATAGATACATCCTTTCTTTTTCTAACATATTTCTTTTCATTTCATAATTACCTTTATAAGAATATCATATCACCTCTAATTTTTCCATTACTTTTTTTATTTGTAATTCAAACCAAAATGTACTTCCTTTTCCAATTTCACTATTTACCCCATAGTTTGCCTCATGAAGTTTCAAAATATTCTTTACAATTGAAAGTCCTAACCCTGTTCCCATTACTGCTCGTTTATGTGTCTTATCCACTTTATAATACCGTTCCCATACATAAGGAAGTTCTGTTTTCGCAATTCCAATCCCACTATCAATTACTTCAATTCGTACAATTCCTCCTACTTGAATCTGCCGTACCCAAACAATTTTATCCAATCCTGTATAATTAATTGCATTATTAATTAAATTATAAACTACTTGATTAATTTTATACTCATCTGCTTCTACTAATACATGTTCCCAATACTCAAATTGAATGGTATATCCATCTTGTTCTGTTAATTTCGCAAAACGATTTAACACGGATCGTATACTTTCTGTTAAATCATATTCCTTTTGATCTAACGCCAATACACCAGCTTGAAGTTTCGATACATCCAACATATCATTTACTAATGCCGTCAAACGCTTTGACTCATCAATTACAATCTGTACATTTTCAGGAGTATTTTCGCCAGGCAAATCTCGCATAATCTCTGCATAGGCAATAATCATAGTTAACGGCGTCCGCAAATCATGGGAAATATTAGCCAGTAACTCTCGTTGAAATTTCTCGGTCTTTGCTAATTCTTCTGTTGCATAATTTAATGTATCCGATAATTCCGCAATCTCTCTGTAATCCTTCGCTTCAAAAGTAACATCATAGTTTGCCTTTGCTAACTCTTTCGCTGCATGATTGACCCGAATAATCGAACGGGAAATATTTCGTGATAAAATCCATGCCATTGCTAATGACAACAATACTAAAATAGCGGAAATATAAGCAAATTGGATCTGTAAGGTATGTACTGTAGCATCAACTGGTGTAATAACAGCAGAAAGAATTAACACTCGTTCCTCTCCCTGTCCATTCTTAATAATTTTAAACCAAGTGACCTCTTCTTGTACATGTTTCATAAACATTCCCATTTGATTTCGAATTTCTTTTCGCTCGGCTGGTTCTAAAACACCAAATTCTCTTTTTTCTTCTCTCTCATTTGGTAATCTTTGTATCTTTTTTTTATCTCCATTTTCATCGAGATAATCCACATGATACTCCCCATTATTTTCTTTTGCTAAATCATACCATTCATAAAAAAGTCCCTGATTCAAATTTCCTTCATGATCAACAAAAATATTCTCCGTTGCAACAATTACCTCTCTATTTTCTCCAATTACAGTGACATTAATATCATAACTAGTGGCAATATTAGCAACCGTTTCTTCAAAATCTTCTCGATCCACTGCCTTTACCAAATGATTCATTGCATCTTGCAACTCACTCCGCTTGATATTTTTATAAAAAACATCCAAATAAACCGTTTGAAGAAGCCATAAAATCAATAACAATAAAATTGTAAAAGCGAGAAAATATAGAAAAACTTTCCATTTAATACTAATTTTTTCACGCTTCAAAACGATATCCCACCCCTCTTAATGTCACAAGAAATTTGCGATATTCTCCTAAACTGCTTCGCAGCAGTTTAATATGAGTATCCAATGTTCGATCATCTCCAAAATAATCATATCCCCATACCTCTGTAATTAACTTCTCTCTTGTCAAAGCAATTCCCTTATTTTTCAACAGATAAAATAATAAATCATATTCTTTTGGAGTCATAGTTGCCTTTTTCCCATCTACCATAACAAGTCTTCCTGTAAAATCAACATAAAGCCCTTCTTTTTCATAAATATCATGCTTCTTTACTCGAATTTCTTCACTTTCTTTTGGTGTATGGCGGCTAATTACTACTTTCACTCGCATCATCAATTCTCTTGGAGAAAATGGTTTTACTACATAGTCATCAATTCCCAAATCAAATCCATGAATTTTATCATATTCTTCTCCTCTAGCTGAAAGCATAATAACTGGAATATCTTTAAACCGCCGAATTTCCCGACAGGCTGAAAAACCATCTAGCTCTGGCATCATAACATCTAAAATAATTAAATCATACTCATGTTCTCTACATAAATTTACGGCTTCAATCCCATCTTTTGCTTCTGTAATTGTATATCCATCAAATTCTGCATACTTTCTAATAATTGCTCGGATTTTTTCTTCATCATCTACGATTAAAATATGACTCATTGTTTTCCTCCCTATCTCTTCTTTTATTGATTTCTTTTTTATTTTACCTATTCTCTGTGATGTCCATGTGATAAAGGGCACGAATATTTCTTGAAAAATCTGTTGTATTTTTCAAAAATATCAGTTAGAATAGAGTTATTCAAATATATTTCTCTCATCATAATGTATCTGTCACAGGAGAACAAGTAGTTTTTTACTTTTTTCGAGAGAATAATAACCTATTTGAAAGGAGCAAAACTGAATGAAGCCAAGTGATTTCAAAATTTTAATTGCAGATGATTCTATGCTTGCCAGAAAAAAGCTAAAGAATTGTCTGGCTGGTCTAGACTATACTAATGTGATAGAAGCAGTCGATGGAGAAAATGCAGTGGAATTATTCCGCAATGAAAATCCGTTACTTGTTTTTATGGACATTGTTATGCCTAAAAAATACGGAATTGATGCCCTAAAAGAAATCAAGACTCTAAATAAGGACGCAATTGTTGTAATGGTTTCTTCTACTGGTACAAAAGTAAATGTAGCCGATGCAATTAAGGCTGGTGCAAATGATTTTCTAACAAAGCCTTTTACTGTGAAACAAGTATATGATGTATTGGAACACTTTAACAAGTAATGCCACAAAGGAGGAACTTTCATGCTCACACAGTTTTTTGGCAGTTATCTAATTGATAAAAATATTATTACTTCCGATCAGCTTTTAGAGGCACTTCGCTATAAAAATGCACATGCAAAAAAGCTTGGTGACCTTGCTGTATCTGCTGGCTATATGTCTAAGGATGAATCAGAAGAAGTTCATTCTATGCAGACACAATCGGATAAAAAATTTGCGGAAATTGCTGTTCATATGGGCTATCTAACAGTTGCACAAGCAGACGAATTAATTAATGCGCAGCATACTGGTTATTTATTGCTTGGAAATTCCTTAATTGAATTAGGATTTTGTTCGCAGGAAACGATAGCAAAAGCAATTGCCGATTATGAGTTTGACTATCAGCTTTCTTTCTCTACTATTTTAAACTCAGATAGTGATAAACAAGCTGAAATGATCCAAAATTATTACCACTTCCCAGAAACAGGTGATATCAATCCAATAAAAGAATATGCTACCTTACTATTAAAAGATTTAATTCGATTTATTGGTGGTGATTTCCGTCTGCTTGCAAAAGTAGACTCGATTCCAGATACACTTCCAAATATGATAGAAATTCACCAAAATTTATTGGGTGACTATAATTTTGATACTTCCATTATAGGATTTCAAGATTTTATGATTCAATTTGCAGCACGTTATGCATGTGTAGAATTTGATGAACTTGATGAATTTGCAGATGCATCTCTTCAAGATTTTTTAAATCTTCATAATGGAATCTATACCGTAACTATGTCAAACGATCATGGGATAGAATATGAACTTTCTCCTACTGAAACAAACTCTTATACAGGTGGGAAAAAATGGGATTATATTCTTCCAATTGAATTTACATTTGGAACTATCTATTTTTGTGGTTCCCAAAATAATTAGATCCGCCCTTTTTAAAAGTGCCAGCAAAACTTTGCCGGCACTTTTTCTATGCAAGAATCCACTGGAAGCTTAAATTCCCAGTATTTCTTGTACCATTTCTGTCATCTGATTGGCGTTGCAAACCCGATCGTGTACTACATTTGCATTCCGAATTTCTTCAATAGCTTTTGGTACTGCTGTGTGAGAAATACGGCTTAATTCATCGACTAATTCAAAATCTTCCATATTACTATATTTCTTATCAATCGAATTCATCACGCTTCTAGTAAACTTATATGGACTTGCTGTTGAAACTACTAATGTTTTTTTCTGATCCTTTGTTTCCTCTTGATACTTTTTATAAACAGCAGCAGCAACTGCTGTATGAGTATCAATCACATAACCTGTTTTTTCATAAAGCTGTTGAATTGTCTTTTCGGTTTCCTCTTCTGTTGCATAATTCCCATAAAAATCTTTTAACTGTGTTTTCATCTCTTCTGTAATTGTATAAATTCCATTCTCTTTCAAAGATAACATTAATTCCTGATTTGCCTTTGCATCCTCTCTGGCAATCTTATAAATTAATCGCTCTAAATTGCTGGAAATCAAAATATCCATAGATGGTGAACTAGTAAGGATAAATTCACGGTTCTTATTATAACTTCCTGTAGAAAAGAAATCATATAGTACTTTATTTTCATTGGATGCACAAAGCAATCGAGCAATTGGTACTCCCATCTCTTTTGCAAAAAAAGCAGCCAAAATATTTCCAAAATTTCCAGTTGGCACTACTACATGAATAGTTTCTCCATTTTCTATTTCACCTTCTGCTAACAATTTTGCATAGGAGTAGACATAATATACAATCTGTGGTACCAGACGTCCAATATTAATTGAATTTGCAGAAGAAAACTGAAATCCTGCCTGATTCATCTGTTCTTTTAATTTTTGATTTCCAAAAATTTCTTTTACACCGTTTTGAGCATCATCAAAGTTTCCATGAATTCCCACCACGTATGTATTTTTTCCTTTCTGAGTTACCATTTGTTTTTCTTGAATTGGACTCACTCCACCCTTTGGATAAAATACAATAATTTTGGTTCCTTCTACATCTGCAAAACCTGCCAATGCCGCTTTTCCCGTATCTCCAGAAGTTGCTGTTAAAATCACAATTTCATTCTTTACCTGATTCTTTTTTGCAGAAACAGTCATAAGATGTGGCAATATGGAAAGTGCCATATCCTTAAACGCAATTGTCGCACCATGAAATAATTCCAAATAATAAGTCTGATTTACCTTACGAATAGGCACAATTTCTTTTGTATCAAATTTTTCATCATAGGCAGAGTTAATACATTGTTTTAATTCTTCCTCTGTAAAATCAGTTAAATAGAGTTTCATTACCTCATAGGCAACCTCCTGATAGGTCATCTTAGATAACGCTTCCATTGAACAATTTAATGTTGGAATTTTCTCTGGAAGATATAACCCTCCATCCTCTGCTAAACCTTTTAAAATCGCTTGTGATGCTGTTACCTTTGCATGATCGCTTCTTGTACTTTTGTATAATAATTCCATCTTATTCCTCCATTCTATTTCTGCGCAGTCTTTTCTTCTGCTCTTATATAATTGCTTCCAATCCTCACGAATTATATCCTATTTTTCCTTGATACGCAATATCAAATAAAAAAATAGATCAAATAAATGATACAAGAAAATCCTCGAATAGAGTTTCTTCCATTCGAGGATTTTTTTCTTATCAATCATCTCATATCTGCTCACTATCTTAGACTATAAAATTCATGTCCATCATGTTTAAATAACCAATTTAAGTTATTATCGAACCATGACATACTTCCGTAATCTAAACGTGCTCTAGCTGAAAAAAATGTAGCACCTTCGGAAAAATCTTCTCCGTTTAATGCCCGATCTACAGCCTCTCTTACAGAATCTGTTACTGTGGAAGACCAAATTGCTCCGTTCACAGCAGGACTAAACTGATTTTTCTGAAAAATTACGCCCTCCACCGTATCTGGAAAGACACTGCTTTCCACTCGGTTTAAAACAACATTTGCCACCAAAATCTGTCCTACCATATCACAGCCACCTGCTTCTGCGGCTACCAGATGAAGCAAAGAGTTCTTTTCTTGCTCTGTCAGAGTAATTGAATCCATAAATTCATTATATCTAGCAGCAGTTCCATTATCTGTTATTAATGCTTCTACCACCTCTGGTACCTCTCCTGCTACTTTTGTTATCTCCTCTTCAGCTTCTGGTATCTCTTCCTTGCTTTCTGATATCTTTGTCTCTAAAGCTATAGTTTCTTCCTTTACTTGATTATATTCTTCCTGTTGTGCAATATCTTGTCCTTGTGTAACTGTTGACAACGAATTCTTTTCTTTTTCAGATATGATACGTTCCATTTCTAGTTCATCTTGTAACAATATCTGCTGTATTTCGATATCAGCAAAACTGTTTGCCGGCTGTACTTTTGCTTTTGTTTCCACATAAATTTCTTCCCCTACATTTTCTTCTACTATCGAAGAATTTCTATTATTTTCATTAAAATTCTGAGAAGAAAAGGTAATTACGGTTATAACGGCTGTGCCAGAAACAAATATGACACAATTCCGATACATTTTTTTTGCAGAAGGTAATTGTAAATAACCGTAAATCTCTTGAAGAAACGAGTGTAATCTAAGCATACATACTCCTCTTTTCTTTTCTAAATTTGTAGCTTTATACTACATATGTTTCCAACAAAATGCTTGGTTGGAGAACATACGTGCATTATAGATTATCACTTGAATTCGGTCAAGTACCTCCCCGCATTTTTGGCTGATTCACTGAGCACAATATCCATTTTCTTCCAATTAAACAGCAATTTCTATAAAATCTAACCTTCTTTTTGCCTTATCTTTATTACATATTACAGAATCCATTTTTCTAATTTATTAATTAATTGTTACATATTTTTTAACCAGTTTTTGCGTTTTGGTTGCAAAATTATTTTATGTCAACTAATATCCATTTTTTGGATCCTTATTAAAAATACACTCCAAAAAATTTATCTTCTATCAAAAAAGAAATTAACTTCAACTTTTGAAAAGGAAAAACATTCTATTTTCCTTCATTGATATAATTGACAAGTCCTCCGGCTTCAATTAATTTCTGCATAAATTCTGGAAATGCCTGTCCCTGATAGGAAGTTCCTTTTGTCTTATTATAAATCATTCCCGTATCAAAATCAATCTCTACCTGATCGCCAGCCTCAATTTCTTGACTTGCCTTTGGACATTCAATAATAGGAAGTCCAATATTAATGGAATTTCGATAAAAAATTCGTGCAAATGTTTCTGCAATTACACAACTTACTCCTGCTGCCTTTATTGCAATTGGTGCATGTTCTCTAGAAGAACCACATCCAAAATTTTTATTTGCTACAATAATATCACCTGATTTTACCTTATGAATAAACTCTTTATCAATATCCTCCATACAATGTTTTGCCAATTCTGCTGGATCAGAAGAGTTTAGATACCGTGCCGGAATAATAACATCGGTATCTACATTATCACCATATTTAAATACACTTCCTGATGCTTTCATTTCTTTTCCTCCTATTCTTCCAACTCTGCTGGACTGCTAATTTTACCAGTTACTGCACTTGCTGCTGCCACAGCAGGACTTGCAAGATAAATCTCCGAAGTAACATCTCCCATACGTCCTACAAAATTCCGATTTGTCGTTGAAACACATTTTTCTCCTGCTGCCAAAATTCCCATATAACCGCCTAAACAAGGACCGCAAGTTGGTGTACTTACTACTGCTCCTGCTTCAATAAATGTACGAATCAATCCTTCTTCCATTGCCTGAAGATAAATACTTTGTGTTGCTGGAATAATAATTGTGCGAATCCCTTTGCATACCTTTCTTCCTTGCAATACCTTTGCAGCAACTCGCAAATCATCAATCCGTCCATTTGTACAAGAACCAATCACTACCTGATCAACTAGGATCTCTCCTACTTCATCAATTGTATGTGTGTTCTCTGGAAGATGCGGAAATGCTATCGTAGGTTTTAATGTAGAAAGATCAATTGAAATTACCTGATCATACTCAGCATCCTTATCTGCCTCATAAATTGTATAGATTTTATTTGAATGTTCTTTTATATAATCTTCTGCTAATTTATCAACTGGAAAAATTCCATTCTTTCCGCCAGCCTCAATCGCCATATTAGCTATAGTAAACCGATCGTCCATAGATAAATTCGCTATTCCATCCCCAGTAAATTCCATAGAACGATAGAGTGCACCATCTACTCCAATCATCCCAATAATATGTAAAATAATATCTTTTCCACTTACCCATTTAGAAGGCTTGCCTGTCAATACAAACTGAATTGCAGAAGGCACTTTAAACCAAGCCTTTCCTGTCGCCATTCCAGCTGCCATATCTGTACTTCCTACTCCGGTAGAAAATGCTCCTAATGCCCCATATGTACAGGTATGAGAATCTGCTCCAATTACTACATCTCCTGCTACTACCAATCCTTTTTCTGGAAGCAGTGCATGTTCAATTCCCATTTCTCCTACTTCAAAATAATTGGTAATTTCATTCTTTTTTGCAAATTGTCTTACACATTTACAATGTTCTGCTGATTTAATATCCTTATTAGGTACAAAATGATCGGGAACTAATGCAATCTTATTTTTATCAAATACCCCATCTACTTTCATCTTTTCCATCTCATGAATTGCAACTGGTGAAGTAATATCATTCCCTAAAACCAAATCTAAATTAGCCTCAATTAACTGTCCTGCCCTTACTTCTGGCAGCCCCGCATGTGCAGCTAAAATTTTTTGCGTCATCGTCATTCCCATGATGATTTCCTCTCTTTCTGCATATTCTTTCTATCTTTATTTCTTCTTGTTATTATACCTAAGATAGGCTATAATTAGAAATATCTATTATTAATACAGTCTATAACTAGAAGTTATAATACAAAGAAAGGAACCCATATGACAGAAAATCTTTCTTATTATCATATTTTTTATGAAGTAGCCACCACTCTAAATCTTTCCAAAGCTGCTCAAAATCTCTATATCAGCCAGCCAGCTGTTACCAAATCCATTCAAAAACTTGAAGAAAATTTAAAGCTTTCCTTATTTACTAGAACTTCCCGTGGTGTCTGTTTAACTCCAGAGGGAAAAATTCTCTATGAACATGTAAAATCTGCCTTTTCTTCTCTGAACCAAGGAGAACAAGAAATAAAATCTATGCTCTCCCTACAATCAGGTCATGTTCGAATTGGAGCCAGTACGACTCTATGTAAATATATCCTGCTTCCTTATTTGCAGGAATTTATTCGCACCTTTCCACAAATGAAGGTATCTATCTTCTGCCAATCTTCCAATGAAACACAAAAATTGTTAGAAAAAAATCAGATTGACTTTGGATTAATCGGAGAACCTCCCAGACAAATAAAGCGGGCTCAAAAAAATTTGATTTTCCATCCAACCCATATCATTCAAGATACTTTTGTCTGCAGTAAAAAATATAGTCATTCACTTTTCCCAATTACAAAAGATTTTGAACAACGAGTATTTCAAACCTGTACTCTTTTAATGTTAGATAAAAATAATATGTCTCGTCAGTATATTGACCACTATTTCTCGGAACATGAAATTATTCCCTCTTATCTATTAGAAATCAGCACAATGGATCTTTTAATTGAATTTGCTAAAATTGGTGTGGGCGTTGCTTGTGTAATACGCAACTTTATCCAAAACGAATTAGAAACGGAACAATTAATTGAATTGCCATTACACTTTCCAATTCATCCTAGAAAAATCGGCTATGCTTATCTAGAACAAGCTCCCCTCTCTGTTGCTGCAAAACAATTTCTTCAACTAACAGGTCTAAAAAAGGAATAAGCATGAAAAAGGGAACCAGAAATGTCCTTCTGGTTCCTACTTTTTATCTGCCTAAAATTTCTCGCACTTTTTTACATCTTGCTTCAATTGAATAAGTCTTAAAGGATAACTTATTTACACGTACAATATCTTGATTATCCTCTAACTCTGCAAGTTTCACTTTTTTACAAACCTCACTGGTTGCAATATCTTCAATATACTCAAAATATGTAAAATCACTCTTTCTAGTAAGCTGCTCTACACATTCAATAACTTCCCTTGCAAATCCCGCATCTTGCAAATCATGAATCGAACAATCTGTATCCTCTAATACATCATGAAGTACTGCTACAATCTTTTCAAATTCTGTTTCCATCTTGTCTGCAACCCGCATAGCATGGTTAATATAAGGCTCTCCCTTTTCATCTGTACGTCCATTAAATACTCTACTTGCAAATTTAATCGCATTATCTAACATAACTACATCTCCCTTCTAATTTCCTTGCTATAAAAAATAGCAAATATTCTTATCATATTGTACCTCTTTTTTTTATTTTTTTCAATAATTTTATGAAGTTCTGCTATATCTTTCTAAAAATAGAACACTCTTTATCTGAAATCTTTATTTTTTTTGTATAGATTAAACAACTTTTCTCTATTATGTTAAAATTACCTAAGAATCGTTCCACCTCCCATCACATAATCTCCTTGATAGAATACAACTGCTTGCCCTGGTGTAATTGCCCGCTGTGGTTCATAGAACTTGCATACTATTTGATCCTTCCCTACTTTTTTTATTCTACAAAGTGCTCCTTTATGACTATAACGGATTTTTGCAACTACCTCAACTTCTTCTTCTAGATCTGGTACAGACATAAAATTTAGCCGATCTGCATATAAAGTATCCCCAAACACTTCCTCTCCTGTCCCAATCACTACCTCATTTGTCTGAGGCCGAATTTCTGTCACAAAAACTGGTTTTCCAAGAGAAAGATTTAAACCTTTTCTCTGTCCAATTGTATAATAAATAATACCCTTATGCCTGCCTAATATCGTTCCATCTGTACTAACAAAATTTCCGGGCAGAATCTTTGTATCTGTATTTTCTTTTATAAATGCTGCATAATCATGATCAGGAATAAAACAGATTTCTTGACTATCTCGTTTCTTTGCTACTAAAAGTCCGATTTCCTCTGCAATTGACCGAATCTCCTCCTTGGTATAGCCTCCTACTGGCATCAAAGTATGTGCCAGTTGTTCCTGTGTTAGATTATATAATGCATACGTCTGATCTTTTTGCTCTGTAACTGACTTTCTAATTGCAAACCTTCCATTTGAAAGCTGTTCTATCCTAGCATAATGTCCAGTCGCAATAAAATCCGCCCCCAAGGAAAGACTTCTTTGCAGTAATGCCTCCCATTTTACATAACGATTACAGGCAATACAAGGGTTTGGTGTACAGCCTTTTTGATATTCTTCTATAAAATAATCAATTACTGTTGTTTGAAATTCTTTTCGAAAGTTCATAACATAAAAAGGAATTCCCAGTTCATCTGCTACTCTTCTTGCATCCTCTACTGCTGATAACCCACAGCATCCTCCCTCCTCTTTCTCATAAACTCCCTCCTTCTTTTGCCAAATCTGCATTGTAATGCCAATTACATGATAGCCTTGTTTCTTTAATAAATATGCCCCAACTGAAGAATCTACTCCCCCAGACATTCCCATTACAACTGTTTTCTGTTCCATTTCTTCTCCTTTCCATATATGTTAGTAAAAATAACGCCGTATAAAATAACGGCGTTTTCTTCTCTATGCTTTACTATGCAAAGCTGCTTCCCATACCTTCTGTTGCTCCATATATTGTGTATTTAACCACTGCACCATAGCTTCTTTCCCACTTTCTGAAAAGGCAAATTTTTGACACTCTTTTTTTTCCTCTTTCGTTGTTTCAAAGTTGTAAGGCTCTGGCCAAATAGTAGCTAAAAATTCCTCTTCTATTTTTTCAATCCGGTATCTCATCCCTTGATATCCACCAGTAAATACCCCTTTTTTATAATAATTAAGCGGCATTAATTCTGTTTTTTCAATCATAGCTGTCCTCTACTTTGCTTTACAAAATCCTCATATAAAGGAGACATTGCACGTAATTTTTCAACAATTTCCTTAATTGCATCCACTACAAAGTTCATCTCTTCCACTGTATTTTCCTCACCAAGCGTCATTCGCAAAGATCCATGTGCAATTTCATGAGGAAGTCCAATTGCCAAAAGCACATGAGAAGGATCTAGTGATCCAGAAGTACAAGCAGATCCACTAGAAGCACAAATTCCCTTCATATCCAACATAATTAAAAGCGATTCTCCTTCAATAAATTGAATACTAATATTAATATTATTAGGCAAACGCTTACGCCGATCCCCATTTAGCCGTACATATGGCACCTCTCTTAATATTCGTTCAATTGCACCATCTCTTACCTTTTGGATTTTCTCACTTCTTGCTTCCATATCTACCATAGCAAGTTCAACTGCTTTACCCAAACCTATAATTCCAGGTACATTTTCTGTCCCTGCACGTTTCGATCGTTCCTGTGCACCACCATGAATCAATGAACCAATCCGCACTCCACTTCTTACATAGAGAAATCCAATCCCCTTTGGTCCATTTAGTTTATGTCCACTAGCACTTAATAAATCAATATGCATCTCATCTACTTGAATTGGAACCTGTCCATAAGCCTGTACTGCATCCGTATGAAAAAGAATTCCCTTTTCTTTTGCAATAGCTCCAATCTCTTTTACTGGCTCTATTGTCCCAATTTCATTATTGGCAAACATAATAGAGATTAATATCGTAGTAGGACGAATTGCTTCTCGTAGCTCTTTTAAGCTAATCAATCCATTTTCATCTACATTTAAATATGTCACTTCTATTCCCTGTTTTTCCAAATAATTACAGGTATGCAAAATCGCATGATGTTCTATTTTTGTTGTAATAATATGATTCCCTTTTCCCCGATACATTTCAGCAATTGACTTTAACGCCCAGTTATCTGCTTCACTTCCCCCAGCCGTAAAATAAATTTCCTCTTTTTTTGCACCAAGAGAATCTGCTATTCTTTCCCGTACCTTTTGTATCGCAATTTTATTCTTTGCTGCAAATCCATATACAGAAGAAGGATTCCCAAACTGTTCTGTAAAATATGGAAGCATTGCCTCCACAACCTCTTTTCTTGCTGCTGTTGTAGCAGCATGATCTAAATAGATAAACTGTCCCATAACACACTCCATTCCTGCGCTCTTTTTGCACAATTCCTTTAGTTTTCCTAGTGCTTTAATAGGTTTTATATTACCACTACTGATTCCGCTTGTCAATGCAACATTTCTCACTTTTTGTTTAAATTTTTATACAAGTTCTCATTCTGAGATGATCCTTTTTCACATATATATAAACTGAACTTCAAAAGAGGTGGTTTATGGAAAAATCAAATTCTCTTTCTAATCTTTTAAAAAGCCCGTTTCTTCATGCGACTTTCTATCTAACTGCTGCTGGTTTTCTCTGCAGATTGTTAGGGTTCTTCTATAGAATATTCCTCTCCAATACAATTGGTGCAGAGGGCATGGGAATCTATGAGCTTATTTTCCCTATCTATGGTCTTTGTCATGCAATTAGTGTTTCACCTATTCAAACTGCAATTTCTAAATTTACAGCAGAAGAATCAAGAGGAAATGGTTGTATTAATACAAGGCGTACTCTTCATGCCGGACTATTCCTTTCCTTTTTTCTTTCTTCTTTCTTAGCCCTTCTTGTTTGGAATGGTTCTAAGCAAATTGCAGGTAGATTTCTATTTGAAGAACGTTGTACACCACTTTTAAAAATTATGGCAATATCCCTGCCACTTAGTGCCATTCATAGTTGTATTAGCGGTTACTATTATGGCATAAAAAAAGCGGGAATTCCTTCCCTTTCTCAACTTACTGAACAAATTGTAAGAGTTTTTTCTGTCTATCTATTGGTTCATGTAGCTCAAACCAATCAACTGCAAATTACACCAATTTTTGCTGTATATGGTCTTTTATTTGGAGAAGCAGCCTCTGTTCTCTTTTCCACCCTTTCTATCTGTTTGACCAAAAACTGTGACAGTAAAAAAGCCACCGCTTTTTGGCCAATGCAGTTAAAAAATATCTTAAGTTTAGCAATTCCTCTCTCCTTAAACCGTCTGATGCTGACGTTCTTTCAAAGTATCGAATCCATCAGCATCCCGACTAGTTTAAGACTTTATGGAATGAGTGCCTCTGCCGCTTTAGAAACTTATGGTATCTTTACTGGAATGTCAATGCACTTTATTTTATTTCCAGCTGCAATTACAAATTCACTTGCTGTTATGTTATTACCAGCCGTATCCGAAGCAAAAAGCCAAAAAAACCATAGTAAAATCTCCCATATGGCAAGTACAAATCTCCGATTTTGTCTCGCAATTGGAATTCTATTTGCAGGAATATTTTTAGTCTATGGTTCTGATATGGGTCGTATTGTTTTTCACAATCAATTGGCTGGCGACTATATTGCTACACTCTCTTGGCTTTGTCCATTTCTCTATATTTCCACTACAATGGGAAGTATTTTAAATGGACTTGGTAAGACAAAAACTACTTTTTTTCACAACATGATATCTCTTTGCTTACGTATCCTTTTTATTCTTATACTAGTTCCAAAAATGGGAATGTATGGCTATTTGCTTGGAGTCCTTGCCAGCCAACTTTTACTGATGTTACTGCATCTTTATTCCTGTCAGAAAACAATTACACTGATCTTCTCTGTTTTTTCTGATATTATAAAACCTGCCTTTTGTACAGCATCTGCTCTATTGGTAACTAAATTTATCTCCATAAGAATCCTACATTTATATTTTCCACTTTCTCCACTTTTTGAACTTGGTATTAACTGTATGCTATCAACTTTCTTCTTTTTTGTCATTCTCTATCTGACCAAGCCAGATGGAAAATCATTCTTATCTTAATATTCATACATAAGTTAAGCCACAATAACCCCCATTAGATAAAATGCAACTGCTTCTTTTTTTTCTGTGGGCAGTATCTCTACTTCCACCTGATGAACTTTATTTTCTCCATGATGCAACAATACTTGTAAATACTGACAATCCCCCCAATCCTCCTCAAAATTTCCATCCAACAAAAAAGCCTGTTCTTGATTTCCATCCAAAATTGCTATCGCACAAAGAGCAGGCTTTTGTACAGATTTTCGATACTGTAAAGCAATACAGCTTCCTTTCACTTCAAATACAATCCGATCTCTAGCTCGTTTTCCAATCCATCCATTTTTAAAAGCATCTAAATGTCCCATCTTTTCTTCTGTATCTGCAAAAAACCCTAACAACTTTGGAGAACAATTTTGAATTGTCAAACGTTTTGCCTGTTCATATCGATTTGCAGTAAACGCAGCAGGAAGCTCTTCTGTTCCATACTCCCATCCTTCTACTAATATAGCACCATCTAATACGCAAACCTTTACTTTCTCTAAAAAATGAATAATTTCTGCTGCTACAAGCTGATGTCCCTGATCATTTGGATGAAGTCCATCTGGTGTCAGTTCGATTCGTTTTAATTCCCCTGTCTTTACTCTCTGATATACAGTATCCCGAATACTAATGCATGGCAGATGATACCATTCTCCTACTGCTTGATGGTACTTTTGCGCACTTAATCCAGTATCATAAAATACATTATGTAACAATACCACGGCTGGCTTTGAATCCCAAGCCAGTATCTTTCTTACTAATCCTTCATACGTTTCTTGAAAAAAAGAATCTGCTGTATCATTTACACTAAAATCCACTACCACAAAATCTGGCTGATACATCAAAAGATCGGAAACCGCACGAGCTACGCCATAATGTGAAGAAGTTCCTCCAATTCCTCCATTTACATAATAAAATTTTGCCTTTGGAAATGTCTGATTCCACCACCTAAAAACTTGATAAGCATATGTATTTTCGTGTTGTGAAGCAAGACTTCCCTGTGTAATTGATCCTCCTAAAAATCCAATTGTCAATTCCTCTCCACAATTTGCCCGATCCATAATCTCTTTCAAACGTACTAAATTAATTGTATTTATCACCCTCTCACCATCCCTCTATCTTTAAGCTTTCTATATAAGCTGCCAATTCCTCTGCCATCTCTTCTGCCTCTGGGATTCTAAGATGTCCTGGTGTTCCTTTTCCTGTTCTTTGAAAATGAAAATACATAATTCGCTTATCTTTTAATTCTTGACATACCTGTTCAATAGAAATATCCCATGCCCTGTCATGTATCAATAATGTTGTACAACAAATCAAATATGCCTTTGGATACTGCTTTCGAAGCTTTTCCAAAAATGCCCGATACTGTTTTTTCCAAAGTTTTGCCTTTTCTCCAGCAATATCCTCCTTCATATAATCAATTGGATGGCTGTCATTTTGTCCAATTGCTATAATTACTACATCTGGTATATAAGCTGAAAAATCCCACGGAACTGTTTCTCCAAACGCTGGATGATAATGCATCTGATTCCACACCGTTTCCATTCCGATATAATCTGGGTAGTGAAACCATCCTGTCTGATTCATAAGAGCAATTCCACCTTGTGCAATATTGTGTAATTCTGCCTGTAGTTTTCGAGCTGTTATCCACGCATAAGAATACCAACTATTTGAATATTCTCCCTGATGCTCTGGATCTGCCTTTCCTATATAATCCACTGCTTCTGATACTTCCCCCGCTGAAACGGAATCTCCATAAACCTCTATTTTCCGTTTTGGCCTAAATGGTATCTTTAAAACCTGACTGCCTTCTGAGAAAAACAGCGCACACAGCTTTATCTCATGACAGCTATCCTGTCGTTTAAAGAAAAGAATTTCATGTTCTTTTTCTTGTTCTTCCTCCAAAAGTAAAATCTCAGTCTGTCCCTTTTGATTTAAAAGCCAGCTTTTTTGCTTTCCATCTACAATGGCTCCTACATAATTTTTCCAACAGGCATTTCGATTTTCCAAAACTAATATTACTTTCTTTCCAAAAAAGCGAAATTGAAGGGAAGAAGCAGGAAAAATAAATTCCGGCTGTTTTTTATTTCTTTTATCAATCCGGCCACTATAAATAAATTCTTCTCGATCCAAAGCAACTTGCTGCATCTTTACGCTATCCTGTAACATAATTTTCCTCTATTCTACAATCTTTATCATCGCTTCTTTCAATCCATTTAAAGCTGCCTCTGCTGCTTTTAAACTCTCTTCCTTTACCCCCATATAAAATTTTACTTTTGGCTCTGTTCCAGAAGGTCTTACACAACACCAAGCACCTCTTTCCAATTCATAATAAAGCACATTTGACTTTGGCAGTCCAGTTGAAGTAACTGTATTATCCTCTAATAAAAGCCTTGTATCTGCCTGATAATCTCGAAGTGCAATTACTTTATAATCTCCTATTTTTTGAAGTGGTTGCCTGCGCATCTCTTCTAAAATTCTTTGTATCTGTTCTGCTCCATCTATCCCTTTCATTGTTACTGAAACCAAATCTTCTTTATAGTACCCATATTTTTTATAAATTTGAAGCATCTGATCCCAAAGTGTGAATCCTTTTTCCTTATAATACGCTGCTGCTTCACAAAGTGCCATTACTGCCACAACTGCATCCTTATCCCGTGCATGGGTTCCTACTAAACATCCATAACTCTCTTCATATCCAAATAAATATTCATAAGAACCATTCTGCTCAAAAAACTTAATCTGTTCTCCAATATACTTAAATCCTGTTAAAACCTCAATCACCTTTACTCCATATTCTTTTGAAATTTCATCTGCCATATTAGAAGATACAATCGTTTTTATAAGTGCTCCATTTAAAGGCAGTTTCCCAAGTTCTTTTCTTACAGAAAGTTCATATTCTGCAATCAAAAGACCTGACATATTTCCAGTAAATGGAATATATTCTCCACTTTCACGATCTTTTGCATAAACTCCAAGTCGATCGGCATCTGGATCGGTCGCTAACACTAAATCAGCATCTATCTTCTTTGCCAACTGAAGTGCCAATGTAAATGCCTTTGGATCTTCTGGATTTGGATAAGAAACTGTGGAGAAATTTCCATCTGGTAATTCCTGTTCTGGAACTACAGTTACAGAAGAAAATCCTAGCTCTTTTAGTACTCGTCGCACAGGAAGATTTCCAGTTCCATGAAGTGGAGTATAAACAATCTTTAGTTGATCCGCCATCTTTTGAATCGCACTTGGACTTAATACCAATTTTTTTAATTCTTCTATATAACGATCATCAATCTTTGCACCAATAACATGAAACAATCCTTTTTCTTCTGCTTCCTTTCTTTCCATCATTTGAATAGCTGAAAAATCTGTTACTGCATTTACCTCTTTAATAATCTCTTTATCCTTTGGAGCTGTAATCTGAGCACCATCCTCCCAATATACTTTATATCCATTATATTCTGGTGGATTATGACTTGCTGTTATAACAATTCCCGCAATACATCCCAATTCTCGCAGTGCAAAAGAAAGTTCTGGTGTAGGACGAAGTGTTTCAAACCGATAAGTTTGAATCCCATTTGCATTAAGACAAAGAGCTGCTTTTTCCGAAAATTCAATTGACATATTTCTAGAATCAAATGCAATCGCTACTCCTTTTGCTTCTCCTTTTTGTTTTTTAATATAATTTGCCAATCCTTGTGTTGCTTTTGTTACAGTATAAATATTCATTCGATTGGTTCCAGCTCCAATTACACCACGAAGACCTCCTGTCCCAAAAGACAATTCTTTATAAAAACGATCTTCAATTTCCTTTTCATCTCCAGCAATTTCTCTTAACTCTGCCTTTGTTTTCTCGTCAAAAATAGAATCTGTACACCACTGTTCATACTTTGCTTTGTAATTCATAATTGTCTCCTTTTTTATTGCTTTCTTTTTCTTATTTTAAGATAATTGTATCTTTTCCTTTTTCTTTAAATACTTTTTAAAAAACCAAGTATTTACATATCCAGTCAAACCAAATCCTGCCACTAGATAAATTGGGATTACTGCTGCTAGATAGAAAACTCCCATCCAAAGGCAAATAAGCAAAATATTATTCAAAACTACCATAACCAAAGTAGCGGGAAGATGAAGTACTGCCATCCGCATCGCTGCTGTCACCCCATCCCGAATCCTTTCTTCCCAATCCGCCAAAAAAGCAAATACCCAAGCAAATAAAATTTTCCAAATTAGAATCAAGCATCCTGTTACTATCCCAACAATCCTCCAAATTCCCTCCATTCCTACATGTCCAAGAAAAAACATATTAAATATCAAAAGTATACCAATCACTAACATCGTACTCCATACCATAGTATTTTTCTTCAACCCTTTCCGAAAATATCGAAAGAAAGTAATCGAGATTCTTCCTTCTGTTCCCTCCATCATCTGTAAAAATACCCCATACATTGCAGAAACAGACGCTCCTACTGTTACTATAGGAAGTGAACAAAGCAACAGCAATAGATTTACCAAAATAATATCTCCCAATCGTCCCATTGCCTCAAAAAAAGGATTATCAATTTTCATATTTTTCATTTTTCTTATTTACTCCTTCCATTGTTCCAGTTTCTGTTCCCATAGCAAATTTTAAAAATTTCTGTTTCGCTTTCAGATGTGTTTCTCCTGTTAAAAATACCAAAAGTAAAGGATCTTCCTCTTCTTGATTTAAGTAAGACATGAAATAGGAATCAGAAAGATACAATCCCTTATATCTGCCATCTTCGAATAACATCTGTTTTTTCCACAATGTAATTTCTTCCTCTGTCAAAAGAAAATCTAAATCCATAAACTCATACTCTAGTTCTCTGCAATGCCGATAAAAACTTTCTGGCATCACTACTGCATCTAGCTCTTTCACTACCCATCGAAAGAAAAATTTTTCATAGGAACTTTCATTTGCGCCTTCTAGCTGCTTTCCCTCATAAGAAAACACATAATCTGAGTCAATCAATACCCTATCAGAAGGAACCTTTAATATCTTAGAAAATTCTTCCTGTAACATTTCATCTCGTTCATAACGAATTGCTTGATTAATCATCACACAAACAAATTCTTTTGGTGGCTTTTGAAAAAACAGATGACGAACCAATAGAACAAAAATTCCAATTCCCAGTACAATCAACAGAATATGATACCAGTAATAAGTAAAAATGTACTCCCATTTCTGACTTTGATTCATCCCTTCTGTCTTCCTACTGATCTCCTTTTGAATCTTCCTCAACCACTCCGTCATCTATCCTGCTTCCTTCCCTCTTGCTTCTTTTGCTATATTTTTCTAATGGCTCCACTTTACTATAACAGAAAGCAACCTATTTCTGCAAGTTATAAATCATCCTTTATAAGGTAGTAAATAGTGCCTCTAAACATCCTTCTAGTTTATACTCTCCTGAATCAGCCGTAATAAAAATACTATCTCCCTTTTTTATTTTTACTACTTCCCCTTTTGCTTGCACTTCTCCACTTCCATCCAAGATAAGCAAACTGACAAAAGAAGAGGCATCTACTTCCCCTATTATCCTTTTCTTTAATCGTCCATCCAATGCTACTTTATCCACTTTAAAATATTCACAAGAAACCAGATATGGCGCAAAAGACTTTTTTTGCAAAACCGGTTTTAGATTGGTCACTTGAAGTGCTTTTTCAACATGAAGTTCTCGTTCTTTTCCATTCGCATCCCTTCTCCCATAATCATACACTCGATATGTCACATTGGAATTTTGCTGAATCTCGGCTATTAAAATTCCTTTTCCAATCGCATGAATGGTTCCAGGTTCAATAAAAAACACATCCCCCTTCTTTACTTCTACCCAATTTAATACTTCCAGTAAAGTCTGATTCTCAATTCGATTTTGAAATTCTTCCTTTGAAATTTCCTTTGAAAATCCATAATAAAGACCTGCACCTTCCTCACAGTCTACGATATACCACATCTCAGTCTTTCCATACTGTCCCTCATATTCCAATGCATAAGCATTATTCGGATGTACTTGAATAGAAAGATTCTCCTGTGCATCAATAAATTTAATTAATAATGGAAATTGTTCAAACCTCTGACCTTTTTCTCCTATTACGTTTTTTCCTTCCATTAAGATAAATTCACGAAACGTCTTTCCTGCATAAGCTCCATTTTCCACAATACTAGGACCATCAAAATGACAGGAAAGTTCCCATGTCTCTGCTAATTTTTCTTTTGAAAACTCTTTTCCAAATTCACTCTTTAACTTTGTTCCACCCCAAAGATAATCTTTTCCACTTGGTATTAATTTTAATATCGCCATATCCTGCCCACTCTCTTCTATTTTTGTTCCTCTAAAATCTTTTTATTTTGATCAATCAACTCACACCTCTGCTTTACACAGTCAGACGAACGTAATCGATCAGAAGGAGTTTGAAACAGATAATCTTCTAATTTCTCTATACTAGTAACTGCAACATGCATCCTTGTATCACAAGAAGCATAATAAATATAGACCTCTCCATTTTCTCTGGCAACTGCTCCATTTGTAAAAACAACATTTGAAACATCTCCCACTCGTTCTTTTCCAAGTGGCACTAAAAATACTCCAGAAGGTTCTGCTACAACTTGAAAAGGATTGTTTAAATCTGTTCCAAATGCATAAAGAACATAGCGAAGACCTGCTGCTGTATTTCGAACCCCATGGGCAATATGAATCCAGCATCGCTTCCCTCGAATTGGAACTGCTCCTGCTCCATTCTTACATTCTGTCAATGTATGATAAATTCGTTTGCTAATAATGACTTCCTCATCAATTACAGCATGTGCAATATCTTTACATAGTCCAAAGCCTATGCCTCCACCATTTCCAGTATCAATAAATCCATCCATTGGACGAGTATAAAAAGCATACTGTCCATTTATAAATTCTGGATGAAGCAGTACATT
This sequence comes from uncultured Lachnospiraceae bacterium, assembly GCA_910579865.1. GTDB lineage: Bacteria > Bacillota > Clostridia > Lachnospirales > Lachnospiraceae > MGBC114844. Next base: position 43,100 of record CAJTXA010000016.1, on the reverse strand, counting down.
CCTCTGTTGAGGAGAACGAAGGGTCTTTAAATTTTCTAGTCTTTCCCAATTTTTTAAATCCTTTGTTCGTACAATTCCTGCCTGTGCTATAGCAGCAGATAAATCCAGAGTACTTGTATCCTTACTTTCCGAACAAAAGACTCCATAGATATAACCATCCTCATGTTTTGTCAACCGCATATCATAAACATTCGTTTCTTCTGGACAAGTATCTGGCAATATTACTGGATAATCCCAAAACCGAAATCCATCTACTCCACTCGTACTTTCTGCCACTGCAAAAAAAGACTTCCGATCGTTTCCCTCTACTCTTGCCACCAAATAAAACTTTCCATCTAACTCAATCGCTCCAGAATTCATTACTGCATTAATCCCAAGTCGTTCCATAAAATAAGGATTTTTTTCTGCATCTAAATCATATCTCCAAAATAATGGTGTATGATCTCTTGTCAAAACAGGATACTGATATCGATCATAAATTCCATTATAAAAATCACTTTTTTGATTCTTTCTCTCAATCAGCCTTTCCTGTTTTTCTAATTCCACGTAATATTGTTTATGTATCATTTTCAAACCCCTCAACTTTCTTAAATAATCTACCTGCTTCTTTTTTCTTTTAGTCTTTGTATCACCTCTATACACATTCTTCCATTGTGATATGGACATTTCCACGGTTCTACAATTGGTTTTTCCAAAGGAACTCCCTTCTGATCCACAGCCCAAAACCACTCTGAACCTTCCCGTTTATCTATCATAGTTGTATTAATATAATGCCAAATTCTCTTTGCTGCCTCTAGATATTCCACTCGTTCTGGCTGTTTCTGATATCCATTGATAAATCCAACCACTGCTTCTGCCTGCACCCACCACACTCTGGTAGTATCCCGCACTCCATTTTCTGCTTCATTTGGCATAGCATCCCCCTCCAATGCACGTGTAAAAATATTCCATGTTATTTGTGCTGTAATCTTTTCAATCCGTTCTTTATATGCCAAATCCCCTAATACCTCAAGTGCCCGATCCACAAGCCATGCCGTCTCTATATCATGACCATAAGAATACAAATCAAGCAAAGAATTCCAATAACGATCAAAAAACACCTCCTGCCGTCCAAGTTCTTGATGATAGACTTTCTTTTCAAAAAGATCGAGCAAAAAACGAATCCTCCCTGCCACCTTTTCATCCTTTGTCACCCGATAAAGTTCCGTATAGGCTTCCAAAAGATGCAGTAATGTATTCATGGTTTTCTCTGCCATTACACCATTCTCTGATAACTTCTCATTCATTTCTGGCCGAAACGTCCGATCAAAAGCCTCCAAGTATCCATACTCATCTATACACTTTTCCTCCACCAACTGATAAAGCTGCATTGCAATTTGCAAAGCCTCATTGTCTTTAACCACATCATAATAAGAAGAAAGTGCATAAATAGCAAATGCCTGATTATAAGTATGTTTTGTGTCGTCCTTTTTCTGTCCATTATAAGTCAAAGACCAATAAATCCCACCATACTCTTTATCCAAACAATACTCTTTTAAAAACCGAAATGCATGTTCTGCATCTGCTTTTAGATTCTCTGTTCGAAAAAGCCGATACGCATTTGAAAAAAACCAAAGAATCCTACTATTTAAAATACATCCCTTTTCATAAGTTGGAATCACCTTCCGATCATACCCCATATAGCCAAAATATCCACCATACTCTTTATCTTTTAATCCCTCCCAAAAAGGAATTAACTGATTTTTCAAATGATCCACAATCTCATTTACAAATGCCTCCATAACATTCCCACCTTATCTTCTTCCAATCTCAATATCCGATTCGCTCACAGAACTTTTCTCTTTCATATAACCTACAATTTCCTTTACCGTTGTAAACGCAAGTCCCACATAAGTATCTGCTGCCCCATAATAAATTGCAATTCTACCACTCTCTGCATCATGAATCGTCGCACAAGGAAATGTTACATTTGGCACAAATCCCCGTTCCTCATACCATTCTTCTGGTGTTAAAAGGAAATTTTCACAGCGATATTTAACAATAGACGGATTTTCTATATCCAAAATAGCTCCACCAATACTATACACATACCCATTACAAGTTCCACCTACTCCATGATAGAACAAAAGCCAGCCTTCTGTTGTCTCAATCGGGGCAGCACCTCCGCCAATCTTAAGTGATTCCCACCATTCAGATGCTTTTCCCATCACATGGCGATGTTTTCCCCAATATACCATATCTGGACTTTCCGAAAGAAAAATATCTCCAAATGGAGTATGTCCACTATCACTTGGACGGGATAACATCATATAATTTCCATGAATTTTTCTTGGGAATAAAACAGCATTGCGATTAAATGGAAGAAATGGATTTTCGATTCGAACAAATGTCTGAAAATCAGTTGTCTTTGCAATTCCAATAGCAGCACCATAAAAATCCTGACACCAAATAATATAATAAACATCCTCTATCTTTACTAAACGAGGATCGTAAGCATAGACTGGCATAAAAGACTTTCCCTCTTCATCTACAAAAGCAATTTTTTCTTCTTCAAACTCCCAATGAATCGCATCTTTGCTTCTTCCCATATAGATATAAGGAATTCCGTTTATCTGTTCTCCCCGAAATACGCCAATAAATTCATTTTGATAGGGTATAACTGCACTATTAAAAATACGTGCTACTTCCTTTGCTGGATTTCTTCCAATAATTGGATTTTCTGTATATCGCCAAACAGGTGCACCATGCACTTGTTTTGGTTTTTCCTGCCACGGCATATTTGGCACAGCAGAGCCTATTATTTTTACTTCACTCATAATTTTTTTCTCCTTTATACTATCTATAATAATTTTAAATGTTATCTGTTCAAATCGGACGCCCAAAGTAGATGGGAAGTCTATTTCGGGCCCGCTTGCGCTTAGGATTTCCACGTAGCGGACACATAAGGCGCTAAAAGACAGCGCCTAAGTGCCGACGGGAAATATGACCCTTCATAGACCTCCCATCTACTTCAGGCTGTACCCTACCAACGGAACAATAGCTTTCACTGTAAAATATTAAAACTATATAAGAGAATGTGTATAACAAATCTATTTTAAAAAACACAATCTAAATTTAACAATAATCTTATAAAATCCAAAGCACAAACGAATCTGAAATAGCCCCTAGTCAGATCCGAACAGACAAATTCCCAACACCTTCACTCAATCATTCACTTCTTTTTACTACCTCAATAGTTGTATCCTCTATTTTGAAAAACACAGTCCGAATCTGGTTAGGGGCTATGAAGGGTCATATTTCCCGTCGGCACTTAGGCGCTGTCTTTTAGCGCCTTATGTGTCCGCTACGTGGAAATCCTAAGCGCAAGCGGGCCCGAAATAGCCCCTAGCCAGATTCGAACGGACGGCTTTCCAACACCTCCCAATACAACTCTCCTATCCTTTCACTGCACCAGCAGCCATTCCACTATATACCTGCTCCTGGAAAATCAAAAACAAGATAAAAATAGGAATAATCGTAATCAACACCCCTGCACAAATATAATTATACTGATTTCCATAAGGCCCAGTAAATGTATACAATGCAGTAGAAATCGTTTTTAAATTCCGATCCTGCAAATATAAATTTGACATATAATATTCATTGTATACCCCAACTCCCTTTAATACTAAAGAAGTCACAATCGCTGGTTTTAAAAGAGGAAATAATATCTTAAAAAATACTCCAAAATAAGTACATCCATCAATAATTGCTGATTCATCTAAAGATACGGAAAGATTTTCAAAAAATTGTAAGAAGATATAAATCGAAATAATATCTGTTCCCATCAATACAATCATATATCCATAAAGATGATTAATTAGTCCCAGACTGTACATAATCTGATACACTGTAACCTGTGTTGCAATACCAGGAATTAAAGATGCAAACATAAATAAACTGTTGATTATTCCACTTCCTTTAAATTTAAACCGATTTAATACATAAGCCAACATGGATCCAGTAAAGATAGAAACAATTAAAACTACAACTAATACAATTCCTGTATTTAAAAATCCTCGGAACATATTCGCTTGTTTTACTGCAACTATAAAGTTTTCAAAGTATAAAAACGACTTTGGTAAATCCAATACAGATGTTGCATTATATTCCTCTGTTGTCTTAAATGCAGTTAATACGCAGACACAAACTGGAAGTAGTGCAATAATTGATGCCAAAACAATTGCACCATATTTAAATACTGTAAATAAAAATGAACTTAATTTCATTTTTGAAATTTTCATAGTTTAATTTCCTCCCTTCTGTGCTGCTTTTGCCGCCCGTTTTTTTGCTCGAACGGCTGCTTTGGATTCGTCTTCTGTTCCATTGTCAAATACATATTTAAAGAATAAATTCTGTGCAACAGTACATGCTACAATAATCACAAGCAAAACAATCGCCATCGCACAGGCAAGCCCTACTTTTTGTCTTTCATGAGCTAAACGATTCATAATGACAAAATATGTACCAGTTCCCATTGTACCATTGGTAATAACATAAGGTGGTTCAAATGCACTTAACGAGCCACTGATAGAAAGAATCAGGTTTAATACTACAATCGATTTAATACTTGGTAAAATAATATAAAGGAATTGATGCCATTTATTTGCTCCATCTAAAGAAGCGGCTTCATAAAGATCAGTATCGACTGACATCATAGCACCTAAGAAAAGAATCATATTCTGTCCCATATATCTCCAAACAGAAGTAGCTGCTAAAGAAATATTATTGATTTTTTGATCTTGTAACCAGAATGGAATGTTTTCTGGATTCATTCCAAACATCTGTAAAAGGGAATCTAATACATATCCTCTTGCATAGAAAAATTTAAAGATAAAACCAACTGCAATACCACAGATTAAATAAGGAAAAAATAAAATTCCTTTAAAAATTCCGCTTCCTTTTACTTTAAATACAAATAATGTTGCAAAAAATAACGCTAGAGCAAGTTGTATAATTGCACCGCCCATATAGTACACGCTAACAAATAACGAGGTAAAGCACTCACTTCGATTAAATACTTCTGCATAGTTCTTTAATCCGACCCAAGTTCCATCCTGCCCATACCGAATATCATAAAAACTAAACCGTACCATTTCAAAAAATGGGATATAAGTAAATACGGCTAAAAGGGTCAATGGAACAAGCATAAATAAAACAATGACCAAACCTCTCTGTCCTTTTCTGCTTTTCATAATCTCCCAAAAAGACTTTTTTGATTTTGGAGCTGCTTGTGTCGTATTGCTCATAAATAACCTCCATTTCTACGCTGCCTTTGTATCAACATATGAAATCAATATGTTAGATAAAATCTGAGAGTTGCGTCAAACAACATACAGACACAATCTCTGCCTTACGCCATAAAAAATGTGTTTTATTTTTTTTTCTTTTTTTTATGGTGTTTTTTCTATTGGTACTTTTGCTTATTGTGTTATTTCTACTCCAAGTGATTGCTGTGCAGAAGACCACTTTTGATTCCACTCAGCCATAATATCCTCTAATGTTCGGCTTCCAAAAAGAGCTGCCTCCAAAATCTCACAGTCTGGATAGTCATCATTATTAATTCCAACTTCGCTTTCTATATTTACATTATCAAATAAATCCTCTTCTCCTTCTTTTGCTGGATTATTAGATAAAAGTTCTACACCTGCAAAACCAGCTAATACATCTGGTAGTTCTCTATCTTTTCTTGCAGGAATACTTCCTTCATCTTCATAAATGGTTGATTCTTCAATAAGCCATTTTACATATACCATTGCTGCAATTTGATTTTCTGTTGTTGCTTTGCAGTTAATTCCAAAACCATAATTTCCCCCTGCACTTGCATACTGTTTTCCATCAACTGAAATTGGGAATGGCATATACTTTACATCATCTGGGGTATCTCCTGCGTCTTTGCACTGCTGAACCGCCCAAGAACCTAATACCATAGTAGCAATTTCTCCTTTATTAATCATACCTTTTGAAGACTCCCAATCAGTACTTGCTGGATCTTCTTCTACTAATTTACGGGCAACGGATTCATACATGGTATAATAAACTGCATATGGTCCTGTCATATCCTCTCTTTTTGCAAATGGATCTTGCATATGAGGCATCTTATTTTTAAAATCTGGATCTCCGGTACATACTATGTCAGTATAAGCATCCCAAGCTCCCATTGGCCAACCTGCTGCAAAGTTGGTATAAAGTGGAATAGCGTCTGTATTGTCTTTAATTAGTTGAAGATCCTCTAAAAATTCATCTGGTGTCTTTGGAAGTTCTGTAATTCCTGCTGCTTCCCAGACTTTTGAATTGTATAATACCCCCCCAGCAGTACCACCGTTTGCAATTCCATATACTTTTCCTTCAAAGCTTTTCTCTGTACAGAAATTATAGATTGGATCTAATGTACTAAAATCTCCAAAACAAGTAAAATACTTTGATAAATCCATCTTACTTACTGAAGTAGGAATAAAGCAAACATCTCCCCAGTCTCCAGTTGTAAGACGAAGTTGTAACGATTGTTCATAATCGGTAATTCCTTCATACTCTACCTTAATATTTGGATATAAGCTCATAAATGCATCTGCATACTCTTTACATTTTGTATCTACAATATCTGTACGGTTCGTTAAAACTTTAATACTTGCTGTTAAGTCTGTATAATCTCCTTCCCCATTTGGCTCTGTTCTAAGTTTAATTGCATCAATTGTTGGAATAGTTAAAGAAGTGCCTTGTGTATTATTGGTATTACTAGAATTACTTGGAGTTGGATTTGTATTTCCTTCTTTCCCACATCCAGCTAATTGCAATGCCATAACTGCTACTAACCCAACACTTACCATTTTCTTAAGTTTCATAATTTTACCTCCATTTAATAATTTTATTTATTTTTAACTTAAATTAAGTTTACCACTTTTTTAGAGAAATGCAAGAAAAATTTAATATAAACAATATTTTCTCTATTTTTTATTTAATTTTATTATTATTTTTATGAATTATGTATAAGATTATTGGAATATTTGGACTTAATTTATTTTATAAATTAATTAATTTTTTAATTTAAAATTCTATTTTAAATAAAAAAACCGACAGATAAAATTTCTTTTTATCTGCCGATTTTTTAGAATTTATTAAAACTATTCTTTTACTACTCCATTTTCATCTACTTCTATTTGATCAATTTTTGTATTGGCTGCCATTGCTCCATCTTTATAAAAATAATAGGTCTTTCCTTCAATTTCTTTAAAGCCATCTTGATACATAATATGATCTTTTCCAAAATAATACCATTTTCCTCCTATATTTCTCCAACCACTTGCAATTCCTTCGTTTGTCCAGTAATACCAATTTTGTGTCTGTGTATTCTGTTTCCAACCTTCATGCATCACTCCATCTGAATTAAAGAAATAATAGGTACCATTGATCATCTGCCAGCCAATCTGCTTTTTCCCTTCCTTATAGTACATCCAATGTCCGGTTGCATTTCTTGTCCAGCCTTGAGCAGTTGCAGTATCTATAGAAAGTTCAATATAGCGTCGTAATGTGGAAGCAAATTCTGCTCTAGTAGCTGCTTCTAATGGTGTAAAACGATTTTGACTCTTTCCATTAAGCACACCAGCTATCTGTAGTGTTTCTACTGCTTGTTTTGCCCAGTTACTTATTGCAGCATTATCTGTAAATATCACTTTTTCACGAACTTCTGGAAGTGTAAACCCAGTCGCTTTTGCATAATTAGCAAGTAAAACAGCCAGTTCTTGGCGTGTGACTGCTTGAGCAGGAGCAAATTTTTGACCAGATATAGTATTTATATTACTTAAAATTCCTTTCTCGTAAGCCCATGCTATATATGGAGCTTCACTACTTTCTGCACTGACATCCGTAAATGGTGTTTTTGTATAATCCTTTGGATTGATAGCAGAAAGATTTCCAAGCGCTGTTACTAGTGCTCCTCTTGTTATTGCTGCATTTGGACTTGCAATATTTTCTTCGGTTTCTAACAGCAATCCTCTTGTAAGAGCAAATTCTAAGTCATCTTTCGCCCAATGATTCTTTAAATCTTGATAGGTTACTGGGGTTTGATACCCAATTCCATATACAGAGAAATGATTCGTTGCAAAGCGCAGCATCCTAGTATTTGGATCATAGCTAGAACCTAAAATATAGCTTCCTTTTCCTTGTTCATTTACATAAATTGCATAGATTCCACCTGCTTTTTCCTCTTTCTTTCTCGTATATGGAATTGCTATGCTTACATGACCAGAAGCAAAACTAGTTATGTTTTTTGTATGATTGTTATAGGTTATTTGAATATCAAAGACTGGACGTTCTCCTATAATAGCTTTGGTTTCCTCTGTCATAACTGGTGTGTTAAGTCGAGTTGCTATTAAGTTGACATCTCCATTTGCTTGTCTTCTAATCTCTGTTACCGCTTCTAAATTTAATCCAATCGAAATATCTGGCTGATCGACTATAATAGTAAGATTACTAATTTTATTTTCTACTACCTGATTTTGTACTATCTTTGGTAAATTAACATTAATCTTATTTACATTTGCATTATTTTTTGTTGTAACATTGATTATAATTGAAATATTGCCTACATTTACTCCTTTTTGCAAAGCATTGTTTTTTGCTGCCAAAATCGCTTGACTTAAATTATTGGCATTTATAGTAACATTTGCCTCTCCATTTGGAGTAACAACTGCTTCTACATTGCTGATTCCACTAACAGACTCTGTTGGTTTTTCTACATTATTGAAAGAATCATCCTCATCTGAATCATCCTCGTCATCATCTGTGTCTGGACGATTTGGTCTGTCTGGAGAAACTGGTTTCTTTTTTAAAGCCTTTATCGCATCATTTAGATCTTTGATCACTTGATCAATTTCTGTCTGCTTTGCAGTTTCATCTGCCAATACAGCTTTTGCTGCATTTAATGCTTTTATTACTGTTTGGTAACTTGCTTCTGTGTAAATTTCTTTGTCTAGTTTTTCCGCTTTGGCAATTACTTGTTCTAATGCAGTTTTATCTACCTGATCTGGTTGATTCGGCTGATTTGGCTTTTTCTTTAGCGCTTTTATCGCATTTTCTAGATCTTCTTTTGCTTTATCCACTGCTGCTTGTGTTGCAGTTTGATCTGCTAGTACTGTTTTTGCTGTATTCAGTGCCTCTGCCACTGCTTGATAACTTGCTTCCGTATAGACTTCTTTGTCTAATTTTTCTGCTTCTGCAATTATCTGTTCAAGCATGATTTTGTCTACTTGATCTGGCTGTTCTGGCTGATTTGGTTTTTTCTCCAACTCCTTTATTGCATTATTTAGATTTTCAATTGCTTTATCTACTGCTACTTGTGTTGCAGTTTTATCTGTTAGTATAGCTTTTGCTTCATTTAATGCTTTCACTAATGTTTGATAACTGGCTTCTGTATAGATTTCCTTATCTAACTTTTCTGCTTCGGCAATTACTTGTTCTAATGCTGTCTTATCTACTTCTTCCGTAATAGTCTCTAATGCTTCTACTGCCTTATCTAGTTGTTGTTTTATTGCATCGACTTCCTCTTGAGAAGCATTTTCATCTGCTAACACTTGTTTTGCAGCCTCTAGTACCTTCTTCATTGCTTGATAGCTTGCCTGTGTATAGTTCTTTTCATTTAACTTCTCTGCATCCGCAACCGCCTGTTCCAATGCCGTTTTATCTGTCTTTTGCAATTCTATCATAAGAAAGCTTACTTGAATATCCTTTGTGCTTTGTGTATTTTTTGCAATTGTTATGGTTAACATTCCATTTTCATCTGGTGTTATATCTCGGAAGCACAAAGTGTCATTTGTATTATTCTGATAAACATACTTTTCTTTTATTATCTGTTCATTGATAAGAATATCTGCATATCTGGTTCCTTTATGATCCCCATACCAACTAGATGGATCAAACATTCCTAGATATACTTTGTATCTTCTATTTTGTTTTGCTTCACTTCCTTCTAACATCTTAAACTGATAAGTAATGCTATTTCCATCTGCTGCATAACGCATACTTTGATAGAGGTCGGTATTATTATTGCGAACACTTCCAGCAGTTTTAATATAACCAAATCCTGTTTCTTCACTGTATTCTCCGTCCCCAGATCCTTTTAAAGTCTCCTTATTCCACTCTACTATTTTTGTAAAATCTTCACTCATTGGATCGGAAGAAGGATTTGCTAAATAAATCAAACCTTTTGGAGCTACAAACGCATGAACTGTAATAATTGCATTATCACAATCGGTCAGTGTTCCCGTTATCATTCCGCCTTCTCCTAAGATCACATGATCAAAATCCCATACTACAGCAGAATCTATTGTTTCCTTATTTCTTATAACTTTTATTACTTTTGGAAGATTACTTCCATCGGTATAAATGGTCTCTGGTAATTCGGTTAAAATCTGAACTGGAGTTAATGCATCCAATCGATCAACTGTCCAATTCTTTTCTCCTAATACTCGAATGGTATGGTCTTCTCCTACTTGGATTGGTAGCCATATTGTACGACTATCCGAAAGATTATTTCCATTCCAACGATCTCCCATATAGATAAATTTTCCACTTTCTGCGTCTACTGGCAAAATATAAGTTACCTGTGTATCAAAACATTTTCCAGTATCCTGATAAGCTGGATTTCCTACTTTTTCCCATCCAGAAAACATACTTTGACTACGATAATAAACATGTTCTGTACTATTCCAGCCATCTGTTCCACTAGTTAAAAGATAATACCAACCATCATATTTCATAATCGCTGGAGCTTCTCGGCTATTATCTGCTACAATTCGATAAGCTGCTTGGGTTCCCTGTTCTGCAAGATCTCCTTCTTTAATAGGTGCTGTATATTCTTTGTTTAATAAAGATACATAAAGTTTCGCATTCATCTCACTTGAATATACTACATAGGCATCATCTGCTCCATCCTGATTGCTGTCTACACCCTGATCAACAAAGATGGTCATATCTCTAGCCTCTCCTAAACGATTTTCGTTTAATGAAAGATCATAGTTCATTCGAGTAATATTGACTACTTTAAATGGTCCAAAAGGAGTATCACTTTCTGCAAAACCAACCATTGCTCTACTATATCTGCTTGCTGGACAGTTTCCATTTAATCCTCCTGTTACCCATGTGTTTAAATCTTTGGAGTTATATAATGGTCCATCTGCATGGAATACAATAATAAATTTCTTTGTTAATTCATTATAAACCATCTTTGGACGTTCTGTAATGCAATATCCTCCATACATTCCTTCAAATGCTAATTGTAATGGTGTTGTCTGTATGGTTCTTTGTGTCTGACTATCTGGATAAAGAAAACTAGAAGCAGTAATTACTGTTTCATCATATGTTTTTGCAGTCCAGCTTGTATCAAACAAACCAGTTGGAGCTTTATCAAATTCTGTTACATATGCACGAAGGAATAATTTTACATTTCCAAAATCTTCTTCGGATATACCTTCTGGCGCATGTTCTAATTTACCCCACTGTTTTAACTGCTCTAGATTGGTTTTCGAGACTTGCATTGCATAATATGACTCTGTAGTTCCTACGCCAGATGCTCCTGTTTTAGAAGTAACTGCTTTATCTTGAGATTCTTCAATTGGTAAAATTACATTTTGCAGATATAATACATTGCCCCGATCGACCCAGTTATAAAGATCCGTTGAAACATAACATCGTACACCATCTACTGGTCTGGTATTATTTGTTTTATTTTCACCATACCACAGATAAACGATCTTCCCTTCGGTAATCTCTCCATCACCATCTAAATCAAAAGCAACACAGCCTTCTCCATTTCCTTCTTTCATCACTGTTGCAGAACCGCCATGTGCCTGCATTGCTAGTCCAGTATCTGCATTGATTACAGAACCAACCGTTCCAGGTATATTGGTATACTCTGTCAATACACGAAGCGCCTTAAAAATATCTTCTATTTCTTTTATACTTGTCTGTAAAGCAATTGCATCAATACTATTTCCAGTTACTAGTGCTTCTCCATTTTTCATTGCTAAATCTAAATCCTGTAAATTATCTTTTGGAGCTGCTCCTGCGCCAGTATACTGTCCCAAAACAAGAGGTACTTTTGCATACTCTATTCCCTCTGCCTGTGCATCTGCAAGTTTTTTCTTTGTTTCTTCTATTAATGCTTTTAACTGCTCACGTAATTCCTTTGGATCTTGCTTGCAAACTGCAAGCCAGCTAATAACAGGCGCCTGACTTCCTGTAGCTGTTATCGTATATGTCACAACTTGTTCTTTCTCTACAACAAAATCATAAGTATGAAGCTGATCTCCACTGCTGCCGCTTAATGAAATTGTACCTGTATTCCATGTCTTTCCATCTACGGTAACACTTGCTGACATTGGACGATTTTGACTCCACCATTCCCGATGTTCGGAATACAATGTATATGCTCCAACAGGTAATGTAAATGCATAGGTCAATGTCTCTCCACTCTTATTGTTGGCTCCATAGATACCTGTAGCTGTCTTATCTGTAGTAGAATCATAACCTTTTGTTCCAGCATCTTTGTCTACTAGTCCCCAAGTATTTCCTTCTTCCTTTAATTGATCATAAACCTTATTTAATAACTGACCTCCCAATAATGCCGAAATTCGATCGTAAGGTTCTGTTGTAGAAGGACGATTCTGATCGGAAAATCCTGTTACTGTATCAATAAAATAGACTGTGCCAGAAGGAATCACTTCCACTGGAACTGAAATTTTTACTGGATACCCTGCTGCATTAACGCCTCCTTCTAGTGTTCCTATAATTGCTGTTTCTTTAAATAAATGCTCCAAAAGTTTCTCTGTATCATTCTCCCAGTTTACTGGCAACGTTTTTGTAGCTCCACCTGCTGTCAGTACTTCTACACTTTCTGGTAGATTCTCCATTCCTTTTTCTGCTAAAATCGTTGTCAACTCTGGAAACTTCGTCAACACTTTTACAATTGCATTTTCATCTGCTGCTTCTCTTTCTGCTAATGCATAAAGTGCATCAATTTTTAATGTACCAGATAGAACTGTTATTTTGATATCATGTTTACCCATTCCAAGTCCTGACATCAAATAAGATTCATAACGTTTTGGTGTCGCCGTAACAGCTACATTTGTTTCTTTTTCTATTCCATCTACTTCAATTGTTAATTTTACAGAAGCATCATTCTCTCCTATAACTGCAAATCCATCTCCATCAATTGTAAACTCAAAAGAAGTTCCTGCTTGTCCTTCTGAAACTGTACGATACCAATTATCAGCACTTCCTCCGCCTGGATTATTAATTGTCCAATCTCCTGTATAAACAACGGATTTATCCTGCCCATCTATCATAGACAAAGCATATGGGATTCCTCCTGCTACTTTCTTTACTACAAAATCATCAAAATAAACTTGATTCCAAGTAGAACTAAACTTTACTCGACCTGAAAGCATTGGACTACTATCTTGATAAGTTGCCACTACTTCTTTATCTATTACAGCCATAATCATATCGCCAAGCCCAGTTAAAGCTAGTTGATAACTTCCATCTTCTGAAGGGGTTACACTTCCGCTTTCTATCTTACTGCCAACTCGGTACAATTCCCAATTCCCTGCACCATCTATTCGTAATGTGTAACCACTCTGGTTCCAATTCATTCCAGTCTGTGTACGAATTCCCAGTCCTGCCCAAACACCACTTTCTGCATTTGGTATTTGCACGTTCACTTCTGCTGTATAATCCATCCATCGGAAATCTCCTACAATTGTAGCAGGTTCTCCACCATTCCATTGTGCAATGCTACTTCCTAATTCCTGTTTTAAGCGTCCATCTTCTACAATCCATGCTCCATGCGTATCTAGCAGATAACGAGGTTCATTTCCTCTTGCCTTTAGATATGGCACGCTTGTTGTTCCTGTATTGACATGATATTGTTCCATTGGACTTTCTTCTTTATAATCAAAATTATCTGCATATAAAAATTCATCTGTAGTATCTAAATTACGTCCTGTTGCATCGGTATCTAATACAGTTCGATCTTCATTATGAATTCCTTCTGCTGGTGCATCTTTTACTGTTACATCTAATGTTGTAGCAGTCACTATACTATATGCTGGAAGCGTTATAATCCAGCTACCATTTACAGGTGTTATATTAGATGTATTCTTTAGATAATCTGTTGAAGATACTGTTGTCCAAATATGTAAGGCTGTATTTGCTTGTACCTTCATATCTTCTGTTTTAATTCGGAAAGTTTTCTGATTTTTTGTATTATTGACAAAAATAACAGAGAAATCACTTTTATCTGGTGCTGCTAAAGTTAAATAACCTGCATTTCCATTGATTCCTGAAGTTGCATGTTCGTTTTCGCTTCCCGCAAAGCTTTCTTTACTTGCCTGAGAAACTGCCATCCAAATACCATCTGTATTGTCCTCATTTTCCCAACCAAGTTTCGCAAATTTTGCAAAGTGTTCTAACATATGCAAAGCAGGATCATAGTGAATATATCCACTCCATGGATCACGGGCACTTAGCAGTTCTTTATGTCCATATTGAATCCCTTCATAAAAAGATCCTATTGCAGGCTGAAAAATATAATGGGTACGGCGAGAAGAACAAAATGCAGTAATAAAACTATCCATTAAAGCCAATGGACTTTGATAACCACCAATATTTTCATAGCCATATTCTGTTCTCTTTGTTTCTTGCAATTCGCTATATCCAAATGTTGCACAGCCTTCACTATACCAAACTTCCTTATTATCTACATCTGCCATTCTTACATAATCATCCGTTGCACTGGTTCGATAATGGAAGCCTATAATATCCACTGCATCATAAAGTTCTGCATCCTCCCGCATATATGGAACAATTTTCAATCCTTTATTTTCATCTGATGCAATAATTCGAATATTATGGTAAGCGTCTTGTGCCTCTTTATTCATATAACTTGGAAAATTCTTTTCTTGTTCTATCTGTTTTGCAAACCATTTAATAAAATCTTTATCTGGATTTCCTGTTTCATTTTTATCTGGATTAATAAAGTCAACTATATAGCCATATTTTTCATAAGCATCAAAAATAGTTTCTTTATACCAAAGATAAAAAGCATCCCAACCTGTTTGTTTTTTCTCGTTAAATCCAGCATCTGCTACCCACTTTGGAAGTTCCCAGCGCAAAATACTAATTTTAACATTTGGATTAATCTTTTTTGCATCGGCTGCCATTACAAAACCTGGTGAACGAGACGCATCTGCACTTTCATCTGGATAGCGCATAGTACAGGCCTCTGCTCCGGTTGAATTATTTCCATCATTTCCCATCTCCATCTTAATATGAGTAAATAATGGATATTCCCCTCCAAACAAATACTCCATCATATCCCAATATTCTGTTGGATGCTCTGCTTTATAATCCAAAAGCAAATTGCTGGTGCTATTTCCATTTAGCATACCAAATCCTTTATAAGTCAATCCATTCTTTTTTAGATTTGCAGCATCCACACTGGCACCTCTAATTAAAATATCTGTAGGATTTAGCTTTTCATATTCCTGATTTAACTGTTCTACTGCTGCATCAATCTCTTTTTGATTATCTGCTGTTAAATCCGATCTACTTAGTAAGTCCTTTGCTGTTTTCAATGCACTTTCTAAACCAGCAGAAGTAATCTGTGCTGCTATCAAGGCTTCTGCTTTTTTTACGGCATCTTCCAAAAGCGCTGTATTTACCAAAGGAGGATTTTCTTTATCCCATTTTCTCCATGCTGTCTCTGCACAAAGTGTTGACTCGTCTAATAAACGATCAAAAACAACAAGATTGTCATACCGCCCCTCCTGTAAATAATTTGTACCAAAAGTTCTAGCAATCATTGCACTTACATCATTCATTTCACTTAACTTAAATCCAATATCTAAAACTTCGGCTGATTTCTTTCCATTGACATAGATAACAACCGATCCATTTCCTCCGTTCTTTTCCTCATATGTCATAGCAAGTGCATTCCAACCGCCTTTTGTTATTTCAGCCATGTCTACCAAATGACTACTCACACCACTATTATGCCCACCATAGCCAAATTTACCAGACCATGTAAGTAAATGCAGACTATTTGATGCATTTCCTATTGTAAGAGCAACTCTTTGATCCATTTTACTGGTATCCCCACTAGGCGCATTTTGTTTTATATCTAACAAAACCGTAAATTCATTTTTTTGAAATAAATTTGCTGCATCTTTTACAGTAGCATGATATTTATTTTCATTGTTCCATTGAATATTAACATCTATCATAGTATCATAGCCTGTCATTAGAGAAGAAACTGCACCCTCTGCCAATTCTAAACCATCATGATCTTCTAAAGGCTGGTCATAACCAGATGGCAACTGATCAACAGGACGTTCTGGTGCTTTTACATTCGAATAATCCTCATCCTGTACAACAGCAAGCCAGCTTATGGCTGGTGCCTTTTCACCAGTAGAAGTTGCTGTAAATGTAACAACTTGTTCTGTCATAACTTCAAATGTATAACTTTTCTTTTGTGTTTGTTTTTCATTTTGCTTTGGCAAAGTAGCATACTTATTTGTTCCGCTACTGGTAGTCAAACTTAAATCCATTGAACGGTTTTGACTTCCCCACCATTCATAATGAGCTGTAGTAATTGTATATTTACCAGCCGGTAATAAAAAAGCGTAGGAAATTTCAACACCGCTTGTATTTGTTTTCCCATAAAGACCAGATATATTTTTATTTGCTTTCTCTGTATCATTGGAAAGACCTTTTCCACTTGCCTCTCCTATAAAACCCCAAGTATTATCATCTGTCTTTTTCTGATCGTATACTTCATTTAATAAAGTATCTCCTACCAGCTCTTTTACTGCATCATAAGGTGCACTAGTTGTTCCTGCATCAAAATTATAAGAATCAATAAAGTAAACTAAATTCTCTGGTACGACTTCTACCATATAAGAATTTCCATTGATATCCTCTGCTTCTACTGTTTCAAACGGCGTCTGAAACATATTTTCTGTTACACTACTATTCCATGTCACACCATCTACTTTAGGAATTCGATTTACATAAGTAGCAATATGTGTCGTTGCTTGCTTTACACTAGAAGGCAACTTATTTATTGTTGCTGCACTTCCAGAAGCTGCAGATGATAAGTCTTGTTCATTAAGCAATACCCCCCCATTCTTACTTTCCTTATCTTCTACATCTGCTTTTTGAGTTTCCAGTTCTTCCAATCCCTGTTTTACTTTAAATTGCTCGCTTATCCCTCCATATGCTGCGAGAGGGACGGTTGGATACGTTAGTAACACAGAAACTGCTGTAATCAAACTAAACATTCGTTTTCTTATCCTATGCATTCTTTCATCTTCCTCCTTCTTTTACAGCTAACACACATCCATACTATGTCCTCCTAATTCGCCTTTTTTTAGATGCACGTATACGCTAAGTCTCTAATCGTTCCTCCTTTATTATAAAAAACGTACTTTGGAAAATCCATACAATATTTCTCTATTTGTTGTAATATTTCCAGATATTTTAGTGAAATTTTACAAATAAATTAAAAAATCCCTTTGCTATTTTAGCAAAGAGATTCTTTGTCCCCCAATATTTTACGTCGTACACTATTTTTCATTACCACATGACCTGATACAATCTCAAGTCCTCGTCCAAAATTTGGATTTCGAAACTGCTTCATCAATTTTTTAATTGCTACTCGAACCATAGCCTGTGTATTTACCTCATAAGTCGTAATCTTCATATCTGCATATCCAGGATAGAGAAAATTATCAAATCCAACTACTGAAATATCCTCTGGCACACGGAGTCCTCGTGCATTTAGTTTATTTACCAGCATCCCAGCAGCTAAATCACAATTGCAGACAAATGCTTTTGGAAGTCTTTTGGGTAATTCAAATTCTACCAATCCACTTTCATCCCGATCTGCAATTACCCATTCTGGATGAATATTTTTTCTATGTTCTGTCATTGCCTTTACATATCCACAATATCGATCCATAATACTACTTGTTGCATAAATGGATCCAATAAATCCAATCTCTTCCAATCCATGTTCAAAAAGAATCTCTGTCATCTGATACATACCATAAAAATTATCTACAATTACTGCATCCTGTGCTAACTCTCGATCATAAAAATCCAAAAAAACCATCGGAATGGAAACCACATTTTTTAGTCTTCGAATATATTGTTTCTCAATCTCTCCAATAATAATTAAGCCTTCAATTTTATTTTGCAGCACCATCTGTGGTAGTTCCGGCAGTTGTGTTTTTACATCCAACCGTAAAGCTTCTACTGTTGTATAACACTGTTTTTCCGCAGCAGCCAATGCCAATTCCTGATAAATTTTCCAATAGTAACTGGTATGATTTCCTAGATATCGTTCTGCAATTAATACGCCAATCTTTTGAAATTCCTCTTGATTTTTCTCTTTTTTATTTTTTTCATACCCAAGTTCCTGTGCTGTTTTACGGATTCTCTCTCTTAATTCATCACTAACACCCTTTTGTCCTCCTAATGCATTATGCACAGTTACTGTACTTACGCCTACTGCCTCAGCTATATCTGCAAGTCTAACTTTTCTCATAATCTACCCTATTATCACTTTCTAAGAAAATGATACAAATGACTTTGATAATCTCCCTTCTTGTCTGAAGATAAAATAGAAGGAATCAAATAGCCACACTGCATCAATTCTTCACCTGTATAAACCTCTTGTGTACCTTCTAATTGATATTCTGCACATTCTTCTAATCCCTGCAGATAAATTACTCTGCTATGCATATTTGGCTGTGCCAAAACTTGTACAAATGTTACTAATACTTCTGATTGATCTTTTGCTACGACTTCCCAACAATCATATGGCTTTTTCTCATTCCAAGAAACCAGCCGATAATAATCTCCCCTTTGCATCAAACTCTGATATTTGTGACACATTGCAACCTGCTTAGGAATCATTTTTCGTTCTTCTTCTGTAATCTTTGTAATATCTAATTCATATCCAAATGTTCCTGCTAGTGCGATATGTCCCCTTGTTTCAAAAGGCGTATTTCGTCCTACAATATGATTTGGACAGTCACTAATATGTGCTCCTATTGTAGCAAGTGGATAAATTAATGCGGTTCCTTCTTGAATCCGAAGCCGTTCGATTGCATCCGTATCATCGGAACACCAAATTTGAGGACTATAGTATAACATTCCTGCATCAAATCTTGCTCCACCTCCAGAACAATTCTCTAACAATAAGTTTGGAAACTCTGTTACTAAACGCTCCTGCATCTGATACAGCCCAAGTACATAGCGATGCATCAATTCTCCCTGACTTTCTGAATCAAGATAACTGCTTCCAATATCACATAATTGACGATTCATATCCCATTTTACATAGGAAATTGGTGCACTGCGTAAGATCTCTGCTACACACTGATAAGCATATTCCACTACTTCTGGTCGGGACAAATCCAATACATACTGTGCTCGACACATAGTAGGACGTCTTCCTGCAATCTGAATTGCCCAATCTGGATGGGTTCGATAGAGTTCTGAATCAGGTGAAATCATCTCTGGTTCAAACCAAATACCAAACTCCATTCCTAACTCTTTTACTTTTGTGACCAGATCCAAAAGTCCAGAAGTAATCTTTTTTGTATTTACTGTCCAATCTCCTAAAGAATTATCATCAAAATTCCGCTTTCCAAACCAGCCATCATCCATTACCAACATTTCAATTCCTGCTTTTTTCGCTTCTTTTGCAATCTCCAAAAGTTTCTCTGAATTAAAATCAAAATAAGTCGCTTCCCAGTTATTAATCAATATCGGCCGCTTACGAAATTGATATGGACTGCGAATCAAATGGTTTCGATAAAAATCATGAAACTGATGTGTCATTTGCCCAAGTCCCTGATCCGAGTAAGTCAAAACTACTTCTGGTGCTTGAAAACTCTCTCCTTGCTTTAGATTCCAGCAAAAATAATTAGAATGTATTCCCATTACCATTCGAACTTGTCCAAATTGATTCTCTTCTGCCTGCGCAATAAAATTGCCCGAATAGACAAAATTCATCGCATATACTTCTCCTGTTTCCTGTGTTGTATTTTTTGTCACTAATGCCAAAAAAGGATGTTCCTGATGGCTCGATTCTCCTCTTGTAGATGAAACTAACTGTTTTCCAAAATGAATGGGATTTCTTTGAATATAACGTTCTCTTGCCCAGCTTCCTGTCAATGTTACCATTTCAAACTCTCTATTATCCATATCTAGACAAGCACTATAAACTTTTTCTAATTTTAAATGTTCTGTTCCTCTATTTTCGATTCGAACACTTCTAGTAATTATATCACATGATTCAAATACAGAATAAGAAAGAACTACATTTAACTTTAAAATCGGATCTTCACATGTAATTTCTAATGTTTCTACTTCTTTTTCTGTACCAAAAGATGCTGGTAAGCCAGATAATGCTGCCTTTCCTTTGTAAATCTGATAGGATTGGAAAAAAAACTCACAGCCAATATTTCCCTTCTCTCCTCTTACATCAAGACAGCTTTCCCGATAATCTCCAACTCCTCCGCTTGGATATTCAAATGGAAAAAAATCCATAAATACCATCTTTTCTCTTTCATAAACAGATGGGGTATAAGGTGCTTCCTTTGTTCGTAACAGATAATGATTTCCTTCTTTTTTTAATCTTTTTCCATAATAAATATGCCCAACATAACCTTCTGTTGTAAGTCCAATTAAATAGGTACTATGTTTTGTATCCATCTGGAAAATCTGCTTCTTTTCTATGTATCTGATTGCCATTTTTGTCTGTTCTCCTCTCTAAGCTGTTCCATTTTTGCTGTTTCCGATGTAAAAAGCAATCGGTAAACTTTTCTTAACATAAAAATCAGTTAAAAATTTAACTTAATTTTATTCTATTTTATTTAAAAATTAGTTAAATGTCAATCTAAATCTTATCTTTTTCTTCTCATTTCTAAAATCGGATTGTGAATCCTATCTATATTTGCTATAATAAACACAAAACTATAAGAAAAAGAAGGTCGAAATCATGTATCAATTGAAACGAAACTCTGATAAAGCAAAACTTTTCCACCTAATGCAGTCTGCCGCAGAAGGTAATTTTACTCTATGCAACGAACAAGAATTTAAAGATAAAAAACTTGCCCATGCCTATAATACTCTTATCCAAAAATTTTTACAATCCAACAATCAAACTGCAATCGATCTAAATAAAGCAATGGATACAATTGGAAACTGTAACAATGTTCGTGCCATGTTGCAAATTGTAGAACATCAAAAAAACACCCTAAATATGGTTGCTAGTACAGGCGAAAGCCTTTCCGAATCCATTAATGAAAGTGAACAAATTATAAATACGATTAATAAAGATGTCGCATCTGCTTACCAAACTTCTATACTTTCCAAAAAAGTAATGGAAGAAACTATTACAAATGTCAATCAAAGTTATCAAGCCATCTTACAAGCCAATCAAGCCATGAATGGATTCTCAGAAAAATCAGTCGCTATTAAAAATATCCTAAAAATTGTAAGTGATATTGCTAACCGCACCCAAATCTTAGCATTAAATGCCCGTATTGAAGCATCCCGTTCTGCAGATGGAAAGGGATTTGCGATTGTCGCCAATGAAATTGGTACACTTTCCATTGACACACAAGAATCAGTCAAACAAATGGAACAATTTATCCATGAAATACTAACGGATCTGCAGCAGCTTGTCGAACAATTTGACAATTTAAAAAATGTTCTAGAAACCAGCAGTCACTTTGCCAGTGAAACGGAACAATCCGTTCTAACAATGGCAGAAAATATGCAGCATGTAATTGATCAAATTTCTAGTTTATACTCTCAAATTAATACACAAAACACAGATACAAAATCCTTTACGGAACGTACAATTACGATTGCAAAAGACTCTGATCTTTTAAGCACACATTGTAAGCAGCCAGGAAAGGATATGTATACCATTAGCCGTTCGATTGACAAAATTCGTACCAGACTTATAAAAACCCAAAGCAATCTTTCTCAAAGCGAACAATTCGATATCTATAAGACCGATCATCTGATCTTTACTGGAAGACTTTACAATATGATAGAAGGCTTTGAAGAACTCAAACTAAAAAACCTAAATCAGCCAACCAAATGTAAATTTGGAATCTATCTACAAAAGCTAAACCAAGAACAACCTTCTTTTGCCTCTTTCTTTCAACAGGCAAATATCCTTCATACCCATTTACATAACCTCGCTACTGCCTGTTTTTATGCCAATGAATCTAATGATAAAGAACATGCACTTCAACTCTTTGAAGAAGCTCAAAACACCTATCAACGTTTTTCAGCTGAATTAGAACGCTTAAAAAAGGAACACTTTTAACTCTTTAAAATTTTAGTTCTATCCGATTGAAATCTTTTCTAAAATATAACGAAAAATTTCAATCGGATTTCTCTATTACTCTGTTTCTACCGCCTGAAATGCTTCTTTTAAATCCTCAAGAATATCTTCAATATGTTCTGTACCAATCGATAAACGAATGGTATTTGGACGAATTCCCTGTTCTTCTAATTCTTCTTTTGTACACTGACTATGTGTTGTAGTAGCTGGATGAATTACTAAAGATTTTACATCTGCTACATTTGCAAGCAAAGAAAACAATTCCAAATTGTCAATAAAATCTTTTGCTTTTTGTGCATCTCCCTTAATTTCAAATGTAAAAATTGAGCCGCCTCCATTTGGAAAATATTTCTGATAAAGTGCTTGTTGATCTTTCTCTTCTGTAACAGAAGGATGATGTACTCGTTCTACCTGTGGATGCTGATTTAGATATTGTACTACCTTTAATGCATTTTCTACATGACGTTCTACTCGAAGCGATAGTGTTTCTAATCCCTGTAAAAAGAAAAATGCATGAAATGGAGAAAGTGTTGCACCAGTATCACGCAATAAAATTGCACGTATCTTTGTTACAAAAGCTGCTGCTCCAACTGCCTTTGTAAAACTTACTCCATGATAACTTGGATTTGGTTCTGTAAGAGAAGGAAATTTTCCAGAAGCTTCCCAGTCAAACTTTCCACTGTCGACAATCACACCACCTATCGTTGTTCCATGTCCGCCGATAAATTTTGTAGCAGAATGAACCACAATATCTGCCCCATATGAAATTGGACGAACTAAATAAGGAGTTGCAAATGTATTATCTACAATTAATGGAATTTGATATTTATGTGCAATCTTTGTTATTGCTTCAATATCAACCACTTCCGAATTTGGATTTCCAAGTGTTTCAATAAAAATAGCTTTTGTATTCTCTTGAATTGCCTGTTCCACTTTTTCTAACTGAAACGGATTTACAAACGTTGTAGTAATTCCATATTCTGGAAGGGTATGTGCAAGTAAATTATAGGTTCCGCCATAGATATTTTTTGCTGCTACAATATGTTCTCCTGCCTTTGCCAAATTTTGAAAGGTATAACTAATTGCTGCTGCCCCAGAAGCTACTGCTAAAGCTGCCACTCCACCTTCTAGAGCTGCCATTCGCTGTTCAAAAACATCTTCTGTTGGATTGGTTAATCTTCCATAAATATTTCCTGCATCCTCTAATCCAAATCGGGCTGCTGCCTGATCACAATTTTGAAATACATAGGAAGAAGTCTGATAAATTGGCACAGCTCTTGCATCTGTTACCGGATCAGGTCTTTCTTGTCCAACATGTAGTTGTAATGTCTCAAATTTTAAATTTCTTTCGGATCTAATTTTCTTTTTCATTTTTATTTCCTCCTTGTTATTACCATATAGTTCTATTTCCTAGTTACTCACAAGGAAATTATACTCTCTCTTCCTCTTTTTGTCCAGCATTACCTTTTCTATCTTTCCAAAATTGTCGTATCAAATAAGGAAGTTCATACAAAAGCATCGCCAGCCAGCCAAGTAAATAAGACCACGGCAATGCCTCTATTCCCATTTTTCCAAAAAATACCAATCCAGCACAACAAACCACCCGAACCAAAAAATTAATCATACTGCTCCAAAGTGTAATCTTCATATCTCCCATTCCCCGAAAATATCCCTGAATCCCATTTGTTAAAGAGGGTAAGATATATAAAAAAGCGATTAAATGTAAATACGTCATTCCCATCACAATTGTTTCTTCATCTTTTGTAAAAAGCATCATAATTGGTCTTGCACATGCAAGCAGCATGGTTCCTGCCAATAGTCCATAAATCAATTCGATTCCCATTCCGATTCGAAAAACCTTTACTATACGATTTTTCTTTCCTGCTCCACGATTTTGCGCCATTACACTTGTCATTGCATGAGCAATGTTCTGCTCTGGAATATAGGCAAAGTCATCAATCCGATTAATTGCACTAAATGCTGCTGTTGCTGTTACACCAAGTGTATTTACAATTGTTTGTATTCC
Organism: uncultured Lachnospiraceae bacterium; assembly: GCA_910579865.1. Taxonomy (GTDB): domain Bacteria; phylum Bacillota; class Clostridia; order Lachnospirales; family Lachnospiraceae; genus MGBC114844. Next base: position 18,609 of record CAJTXA010000016.1, on the reverse strand, counting down.
AATTTTTCCAATCTGAACCGTAGACTGCTGCATGGCACTAACAAATCCATATCCTAACGTTTCTTTTAAAAGAGAACAATCAAAGCGAAACCATTCTCGTCCAAGATCTAAAATTGGTACCTTTTTCTTAATATACCACCAACAAAACAAACAACTTAGCCCTTCACTAATTACAGTACTAATCGCACAGCCGGCTGTTCCCATTTGAAGTATTACTACAAAAAATAAATCTCCTATTATATTGATGATTGCACTGATTCCTAAAAAGTAAAGCGGGGAACGGCTATCGCCCATTGCCCGCAATGTACTAGCAAAAAAATTATAAATAAAATTAAAAACTAACCCACAAAATACAATTCGTAAGTATAAGACTGCCTCTGGAATAATGATGGGATCTGTTTGAAGCAAAGTAAGAAGCCACGGTGTCAATAAAATACTACATAAAGTAATCACTACTGAAAATACCAGTCCTGCTATCATTGTTGTACTAATTTGACATTTCAATCGTTTGAAATCCTTTGCCCCATACATAGTTCCAATTAAAACTCCTGCCCCTAAGCAAATCCCCTGTATAAAAAGAATAATTAATGTCATCAGCGGATTACTTGTTCCAACCGCTGCTAATGCCACTTTTCCAACATACCTTCCAACCACAATACTATCCACTGCATTATAAGTCAGTTGAAGCAAATTTCCAAGCACCAAAGGAATTGTAAAGTGAATCAACAATGGAAGCAATGGCCCTTTTGTCATATCCTTATCCATTTAATATATCTCCTTTTTTGTATATCTTTTTCCTATTATTTTATTGTTTATTCTTTTATTTTTTATCCAAGTGCTACATCTAAAATCATCATTAAAACAAATCCAATTGCCATTCCTATCATTCCTATATTCGATTTCTTATTTGTTTGAAAATCAGGTATTAATTCTTCTACTACTACATAAATCATAGCACCAGCAGCAAATGCTAAAAGATAAGGCAAAACCGGTACTACTACAGTTGTAAGTAAAAGGGTGGCTCCTGCTGCTACTGGCTCTACCACCCCAGAAGCAACCCCGTACCAAAATGCCTTTTGTTTCGATCCTGTCTCTAATTTTATTGGCATAGATACAATCGCTCCTTCTGGAAAATTTTGAATTGAAATCCCAATGGAAAGTGCCATTGCTGCAATTGCAGAAATCTCTGCTTTTCCTGAAATCATTCCAGCAAATACCACGCCAACTGCCATTCCTTCTGGAATATTATGAAGCGTTACTGCCAAAAACAGCATCGATTCCCGTCCTATTTGTATTGGTATTCCTTCTGCCTGTTTTGTTTTATTCTGTAAATGAGGAGTCAGTTGATCCAACAATAGTAAAAATGCAATTCCCACTAAAAAACCAACCGCTGCAGGCATCCATGCAATCTTTCCATATGATTTTGACTGCTCAATTGCTGGAATTAAAAGTGACCAAACCGATGCAGCAACCATTACGCCAGATGCAAAGCCTAATAAAAATCGCTGCAAATTTATTTTAAACTCATCTCTCATAAAAAATACCATAGCAGCACCAAGCGTCGTTCCCAAAAACGGAAAAGTAATTCCCGCTAATGTTGTAAAAACTTGATTGCTAAATATCATATTACAAACTCCTGTGCAGACTTCTTGCTTTATATCCTATTCTATTTCTGTATTTTTTATTTGTGCCTGTCTTTTCCTTAAAATTTTTTTCTTATAATTATGGAAAAAGCATGGAAACGCCTTTCCATGCTTTTTTATACTTTTTCGAGTTTCTTTTTTATTAGAAATCTACTTCTGTTCCATAATAAATGCAAGTAAATAATTTTTCCATTGTAGCTGGATCAATTGGACGAGGATTTGAACCAGTACAAGCATCTCCTACTGCATTTGCAGCAATTGCAGCAATCTTCTCTTTAAATTCATCCTCTTGAATTCCAAACTCTTTTAATGTATTTGGAATACCCATATAATTATTCATGGATACAATCTTATCTCGAAGTCCTTTTATACATTCCTCTGTTGTACCTGTAATTCCAATTGCATTTGCAATCTCTGCATATCGTACTGCAGCTTCTTCTACTTTAGAATTATATTGAATTACATATGGCAGATACATTGCATTTGCCAAACCATGTGTAATATGTCCAGTAGAAAATGCAGCACCTGTCTTATGTGCCATAGAGTGAACAATTCCAAGTAATGCATTGGAAAATGCCATACCAGCTAAACATTGTCCATAATGCATCTGTTCCCGACTCTCCATTGATCCATCATAAGATTTTAGCAAATCACTATTTACAATCTGAATTGCCTTAATTGCAAGCGGATCTGTAAATACGGTATGTAAAGTCGATACATAAGCTTCAATTGCATGTGTTAAAGCATCCATACCTGTATAAGCTGTCAAGCTCTTTGGCATTGTTTCTGCAAGAGCAGGATCGACAATCGCAACATCTGGTGTAATATTAAAATCTGCAAGAGGATATTTAATACCTTTTGCATAATCTGTAATAACAGAAAATGCTGTTACTTCTGTAGCTGTTCCAGATGTAGATGGAATAGCAAGAAATTTTGCCTTTTGTCTTAACTCTGGAAAATTAAATGGCGTAATCAAGTCTTCAAATGTAGTTTCTGGATACTCATAAAAAGCCCACATTGCCTTTGCTGCATCAATTGGAGAACCACCGCCCATAGAAATAATCCAATCTGGTTCAAATGCCCGCATTGCCTCTGCACCCTTCATAACTGTTTCTACTGATGGGTCTGGCTCTACATTTTCAAACAACTGTGTTTCAATTCCTGCCTCTTTTAAATAAGCAACCGCTTTGTCCACAAAACCAAACTTCTTCATAGAACCGCCACCAAGTACCAAAATGGCTTTTTTCCCTTTTAATGTCTTTAATACCTCTAAAGAATCCTTTCCGTAATATACATCTCTTGGTAATGTAAATCTGCTCATGTTTCCTCCTTCTGCTGACTTTCTAACAGCCACTGCTTTTGCCTTTCTTCCGGCTTTTTTCCTGCCTAATGTTCCTTTAGGCTTTCGGGTATATTTTACCATATTATTCTCAATCCTTCAAGAGATAGAATCTTAAAAAAGTGAAAAATTTAACAAACTGATACTCCATAAACTTCCCGAGCAAACTGTTTTAATATGGGAATACTTCGCTTTACTTTATCCGTATCAATGCAATATGCCATTCGAAAATATCCAGGGCATCCAAATCCATCTGCTGGAACCAAAATTAGATCATACTCCTTTGCTTTTCTACAAAATGCTTTTGCATCTTCCTCTAATGCTTTAGGAAAAATATAAAATGTTCCTCCAGGCTTTACTACTGAAAACCCAATCTCTACTAAAGCCTGATAAAGCAAATCCCGATTTTTTTCATAAACTGATAAATCACTGGTTTTATCTAATACTTTTGCTACAGCAAGCTGAATACTAGAAGGAGGACAATTATGTCCAATTCCACGACTAATCTGCCCACACATTAGCGCAATCTTATCTGCGTCTGTACACTTTGGATTTACAGCCAAATACCCAATTCTCTCTCCTGGCAGACTTAAACTTTTCGAATAGGAATAGGCTGAAATACTATTTTTATAAAATTGACTTACATAAGGCGCCTTTTCCCCTGTAAATACAATTTCCCGATAAGGTTCATCACTAATTAAAAAAATATCATGTCCAAATTTTTTTTGCCGTTCTTTCATAATATTTGCTAACCTTTGTATTGTCTCTTTTGTATATACAATTCCAGATGGATTATTTGGCGTATTGATTAGCACTGCTGTTACCTTTTCTGTCAACATCTCTTCAAATGCTGCAAAATTAATTTGAAAAGTTTCTGTATTAGCAGGCACAACTTTAAGTACCGCTTTTGCTCCTCCAACATAGTGTTCATACTCTGGAAAAAATGGTGCAAATGTCAAAACTTCATCTTCTGGTTTTGTTACACAGCGTAATGCATGTGCCAAAGCTCCTGCTGCCCCAGAGGTCATAAAAATATGCTTTACTTCATATTCCATACCAAACCGTTGATTTAAACTTTCTGCAATTGCTTTTCTTACACTTTCGATCCCAAGCGAAGGACTATAACCATGAATTGTCATTGGATCTGCCTTTTTTAACATAGAAATTAATTCTTCTGTAAACTCTTTTGGACATGGCACACTTGGATTTCCCAAGCTATAATCAAATACATTTTCATACCCAATTTCTTTTCCTCTTGCCGTTGCATATTCGCTTAATTCTCGAATAATAGACTTTCCATTTAACATTGCTTTATAAGTTTCATTTATCATCTTTTTCCTCTTTCTTTTCGCTTTTTATCGAAAATATCACATTGAAATTTTCATCTTACTATATCATTATAATAACATAAAACTATAGTTCATACAAATTTATATTTCTAAGATTTACTATCTTTGATCTATTTGCTTCATTATAATCAATTTTGATGTGATTGAAACAGATACCTCTGTGAAAGACTTAGCTGCTATGCTTGGAATGAAAACTAGGTTGTACTGTTCAAACCGTCATAGATTCCAGCGGAAAAATATATGTAATTTGCGATATGACCTCTATTTTTATTTCTGAATTTTCTATATACAAAAAGGTATAAAATTATGGTATAATTAAGAAATTGTATTTATTGTAAAAAAAGATTACACTATAAATACCTAACATATTAATCTTTATAAAAGGAGCTATTATCATGTATAAAAAAACCTTTACTTTTGGAACCAATCTTACGCCTTCTACTCTTTTCACAGAAGAACAAGGCTATGGCTTTGTGGATCAAGAGCACCTTCCAGGCAACACAAAATCAGAACAGGCTTTATTTTCTGGAGGCTGGAATCTCCGTCCCTCTGCTCAAACAGAATGGAAACATTCACTTATTGCTGCTCCAGAAGGAGTTCGGATACAAATGGATCGTTTTGTAATGATTTTTAAAGTACTTGTACCAGAAGAAGGAACCTATCGTATTACTGTAAAAATCAACGCTGGATCGGAAGCAATCCCTTCTATGGCATTGTTTTCTGGCAGACGTAATTTAGTGGAACGAGATATCTGTGTTCCTTCTGGACAAAGTTATGAAAAAAGCTTTCTTACTTATGTTGCTCCCTATATTCCTGCTATGACAAGTATTCCTTGTACCGAAAAAGCAATCTATATCAGTGCAGTTGGACAGTCTGCTTGTTTTTCCGAAATTTGCATTGAAAAAACAGAAAGTCCTGTATTATTTATTGCTGGAGACTCTACACTAACCGATCAAAATGCCCAATTTCCTTACTATCCATATGATAGTTGCGGAGGATGGGCACAGGTAATTTCCCAATATTTTAGTACTCTAGCTGTATGCAATCAAGCCCACTCTGGAATGACTACAAACTGCTTTCGGGAAGATGGACACTGGGATATTATTAAAAATCATTTGAAAAAAAATGACATTGTTTTATTAGAATTTGGTCATAACGATCAAAAGCGGCGCAACCTTTCTGCCTTTGGCGGATATCTCAACAATCTAAGATGGTATAGTAAAGAAATTCGTCAACAGGGGGCTTATCCTGTTCTTCTTTCTCCAATTAGCCGTATTCCTTTTCAAGACAATGGACGTTATCGTTCCCTTTTAACTACCTATGCCAAAGCCTGCCAAATGGCAGCAGAAGAATGTCAAATTCCTTTTATTGATCTACATACTCTTACATTCCATCTCTGGTGCAGAATTGGAACAGAAGCAGCAAGCGATTATTTTATAAAAGGTGATATTACACATACAAATGATTATGGTGCAGATCAAATTGCGGCTTTTGTTGTATCTGAAATTCTTCGCCAATCCATTGAGCCTTTAAACAGTTTACTTGATTTTTCTGAAAAAAAAGTATTTCTTCCTGATCAAGATACAAAAGAGGTACCTGTAGAAACAAATACTTCTGCATTTTCTATTGCAATTCCTTATGTGGATATTCAAGGAATCCCACAATATCAGGATATGGTACAAGCATTACAGGAAGGTCTTTTAGATCCTTGTGTTATGCATCTTCATCCGTTCGAAGATATGCCAAGAGCACAATTTCTAATGGTTCTCTTTAAAGCACTTCGTATAACAGGAAAACGGCCTTATCTAGGAGAATTTTGTGATCTATCCAAATATGAATGGGACTCCTCCTATGTGCAGGCTTGTATCGAAGAAAACTTTATCGATCCTGTTACGGTTTCCAATGGACGTTTTCGGCCAGATGATGCCTTAACCAGAGAAGAATTTTCAAGCTTTGTCATACGAGGGATGCAAAAAAATCGCTTAGAAAGAGATCTTTCTTTAAAAGATTGTTTAGAAAAAGCCATTCAAAAGGGAATCCTCTCTGCAAAAGGAAATGGAAGTGATCGGATCTGTAGAGCTGACTGTTATGCTGGTTTAGTTCGAGTTATGGAACAAATGGGAAAGAAAAACACAGCACTTCCTAATGATACAGAAATCCATCCTGTTGGATAGTCTTACCCTTAAAATATGAAAATTGTAGGAAGAATCTATTTTTTAACGTTTTCAACGAAAAGAAATAAAATTCTTCCTATAATTTTTTTCCTAAACGTATCGCTTCCATTTCTTCTTTTAGCTTAGGTTCCATTTCATCAAATAAATACCTCTTATTTTTCTTTGGCTGTTCCAAATATTCTTTTCTAATCTGCTGATTTATTTCTTCTATTTCCTCTTTTAATTCGGTCGCAGACATTCTTTTACACCCCTGTCCCATAATAATCAATTGAATCAGATTATCTGAAGTTGCTACTGTAACATGGTATTTATTTCCAATTTTATAAGCCAATTTTTCAATATACTGATCTGCTGTCTCTGCTTCTTTTGTATAAACTACATGAATATTATGATAATTCTGCATTTCTCCTGGAAATCCTATTACCTTATAAGCATCAAATACCAATATCAAATGACAATTTTTAAATCCTTGATAGTTGCACATTATATCCATAAGCCGGCTTCTGGCACTGTCGATGTTTTCCTCTGCTAATTCTTTTAGTTCTTCCCAGGCAAATATCATATTATAACCATCTACCAATAAATATTCTTCTAGTTTCTCTTTTTCTTCTTTTTTCTTTGGTTTATATTCCTTTTTTTTTACTTGTACATTTCCTCCTTCTACTTGCTTTTTTCTTTTATCTTCTCCATATGTGCGAATAAATATTTCTTCTAATTCTTTTTCTTCTTCTGCTGTTAATAAAGACCTTTTTCCTCCTTCATTTACAAGCTGTCTTTCTTTTTCTTTTCTTTCTAAATCCAAATTTCTCGCTATCTCTTCTTGTGTCTCCAATCCTTTTTCTTTCTGTTTTCCTTGATAAGCTTCTAAATGCATAAAATCTTTTACATGCATCCAATCTACATAATTTCCAGAACCATGAGAACAAAATATCGATCCAGATGGATTTTCGCTATCTTCTTCTGCATAATAACCTACTGCTTTTATCACTTCCTCTTGATTATGACAAGGAGCATAACCTTGCATGATACAAGTCAGCCTTCCTCTTCCCTTTGAATAAGCCATTAATTCCATCTGATATTCTCGCATTGTTGCTACTGGAGCAATCCCTTTTAAAATTGCTGTTTCTTCACTTAACTCTGGTTCTTGAAAGCTGCCATGCATACGTTCCATATCATGAATTGCTCTTCCAAGCAGTTTTGATGGAACTTCTAATTGATAAGAATAATAAGGTTCTAACAAAATAGACTTTGCTTGCATCAGTCCCTGACGTATGGCTCGATAAGTCGCTTCTCTAAAGTCTCCACCCTCTGTATGCTTTAAATGCGCTTTTCCCGCTACTAAAGTTATCTTCATATCTGTAAGAGGTGCTCCTATCAATACCCCTCGATGAACTTTTTCTTCCAAATGTGTCAGTACTAGTCTTTGCCAATTTCTATCTAAATCATCCTCTTTTACAATACTATCAAAGACTAATCCACTTCCTCTTTCTAAAGCTTCCATATAAAGATGTACTTCTGCATAGTGACAAAGAGGTTCAAAATGCCCCACTCCTTCTACTGCATCTTCAATTGTTTCTTTATAGACAATATTCCCTGTACCAAATGTAACCTCGGTATGAAATCGTTCTTGGATTCGGCTTTTTAAAATTTCAATCTGTACTTCCCCCATCAGTTGTACCTGAATTTCTCCTAAATGTTCATTCCATACAATATGAAGCTGTGGTTCTTCTTCCTCTAATTGCTTTAAATTTGACAACATAGTTGTAATATCACAATCTTTAGGCACCTCAACTCGATACGTCAGCACGGGTTCTAAAATTGGCTCTTTTGAATCCTTTATACTTCCTAAGCCTTCCCCAGGATAACTTTTTGTCAATCCAGTTACTGCACAGATCATCCCTTCTGTTGCTTCATTTACTGTTTCATATCGTGTTCCAGAATAAATACGAATCTGATTTATTTTTTCTAATTCAATTATAGTACGAACCTTTAGACTCCCTCCCAATATTTTCATATAAGTAAGACGGTTTCCTTGTTCATCTCTTGCTATTTTAAAGACCTTTGCCCCAAACTCTTCTTGATATTTTGGTTGTATTGTATAATTTTCTATCCCTTTTAATAGTTCTTCTATTCCTTGCAGCTTTAATGCTGAACCAAAATAACAAGGATATAATTTTCGTTCCTTTATTAAACGGCTAATCTCTTTTTGTTCAATTTGTCCTGTTTCAAAATACTGTTCTAACAACACTTCATCACAAACTGCAATATTTTCTAAAAATTCCTCTGTATCTTCTTGATTCTGAAATACAACACAGTTGCTATCAAGGCGCTTTTTTAATTCTTCAAAAACAGGAGCCTGTTCTACTCCTGTCTGATCCATTTTATTAATAAATAAAAAAACTGGAATCTGATAACGTTTTAACAGTTTCCAGAGTGTTTCTGTATGACCTTGTACACCATCTGCACCACTGATAATTAAAATGGCATAGTCAAGGATCTGTAATGTTCGTTCCATTTCTGCGGAAAAGTCAATATGTCCTGGTGTATCTAAAAGAGTAAGTTCTATATTTTCTCGTTTTATTTCTGCTTGTTTGGAAAATATTGTAATTCCTCTTTGCCTCTCTAATTGATTGGTATCAAAAAAGGCATTTTTCTCATCCACTCTTCCCAATTTTCTTATATTTCCACTTAAATATAAAATTGCTTCTGATAATGTCGTTTTTCCTGCATCTACATGTGCCAATAAACCCACACATATATGTTTTTTCTCCGATGGTTCATTCATCGAAAATACCCCTTTCTACTATCAATTTATTCATTATAGCATAGGAAAAGGTGGAAGTCGATATATTGTTTTATTTGTTATTTTCTCTTTCTTATAATTATACCTTCTTTTCATTATCTAAAATTCCTTTAAAAATCTCTATAAAATCTAAATCTTTCGTTGCATCATACTAACTGACAAAATATTCTCCTATACAATTCTCATATTTATATGCCTTTTATTGTAAATGAAAAATTAACTATGCATGATAAATATTAATCTTATCTATTGTTATAAAAGCATACTATTCTCTTCATTCTGTACAATTATCACAAAATTATAATAAGATTATCAATATATTTTTATATCATCAACAATTTGATCCTTTTAAAACCAATATATAATTTTTATATAATTTTTTCAAAATAAAAAGTGCCTGACTCTAGTTATCAGGCACCTTTATATTTGTTACATGGCTTTTATGTTTTGCTTTCTCCTATCTGTCCGCATCACACAAAACTGTTATCTGCATCAGCTTCATACGGATAAAGGGTATCTGTCAGAGATAGCTTTTTCTCCCTTCCAAAAGCGTTTTTCTTGCTTACTTATCTCTATTTTCAAACAGTCTATGACTGCGAGTTTGTTATGGTTAAATAAAAGAAGAAATCTGTCTTTTATGCTTTGTTATACAGACCTAAACTGCTATCAATAAATCTTAGCGCATCTTACTCAACAACTCTCTTCTTGCTCCCCCTTTTCTCTGTCTCGTGTCCTCCTTATAACAAATAAGATATCTCTTACTCAGATGATAACAGCGCAAACAATAATTTTCAAGACTCTATATCTGCAGCAAACTATATCCAAGTTTTATTTTACTTCTTTATCCCAAAAAAGAACATGATTTTTTCGGATAAATCTATTAAAAATTTTTAATAAAATAACCCGAAAAAGTCATGTATTTTTTCTAATAATTTTACTATACTCAACCTAATTGTCAATCATAAATAAGTAAATACAAAACAATAAAATTTCTTATTTGAACATTGAAAATTAATAAAGACTCTACTTCGGAACTGTTATATTTAATATTTCCTTATAATGAACATCTAGAATACAAAAATACAAGTCTAAATGTCAACTGGAAACAATACTCCTATATAGAACCTTTATAAATTTTTAACTTTCTATTAAAAAATAGTAAATATTACAATTCATATATAAAATATTAATACTATTTAAAAGTTTACTTATTATTATTGCCAATAATACTATTATATACTTTATTTTTTAAATTATGCTAAAAATACTTAGGAGGTTATTAAAATGAAAACTATTAGACGTATTACTGCATTATTAGTAGCAGCAACTCTCACTTTATCTTTATGTACAGTTATCACTCCTACCAATCCCACTAATGGATATGGAGAAGAAGGAATTGCTCCTTGTACTGAATCTGATTTAGATGAAATTGATTATTTCTAGAATCATAACTGAAAATCTCCAAAATTTATTTTTCCATATTCCAATATTTTATTTTTATTTCTTTCTTCTTTCATAATATTGGATATATAATAAGCTTGCCTACAATAACGTTGGCAGGCTTTTATATTAATTTCAGATATTTTTCTTAAACTCCAAGCTTTTCCATACAATAAACCACCTAATATTCTTCCTCTTCCAGTATCAATATTTATCTTTATTGCCTTTTCATACAATTCTATTGTTTCTTCATACCTTCCTAAATTTCCTAACCACTTCGTATAATTATAAATTGTCATTGTTATAGTTTCTATATGATAAAAAATATCCACTTCACTAGTTTGATAAAATTCCATAATATTTTTAAATATTTCTAATGCTTCGTTTACGTTTCCAATTCTAGCATATGTATTTGCAATATCATTTAATATCATTATTTCCTGTCTACATAACGGCCATTGTGCAATGCACACTTCTGAAAAGTTAGGAATGGTATATGCAATTGCTTCCTTTAAATGTCTTAACCTTTCTTCCCATTTCATTCTTCCCAATCTACTTTCTATAATAGTTCTAACTAATAAACAAAATTGCTTATTTTTTGCTATATTTTGTGGTAACTTTTTCTCAATCTCACTAAATAAGCGTTCTGCTAAAGCATATTCACTACGTTGTAAATATAAACCCAACCTTCTCTGTTTCTCATAAATTTCATAATCTTCCACAGAAAGATAAGGTCTACAACGTTCTGTATCTAATTCTAAACACTCTGCTAACATCCGATAAGTATTTTTATTTGGTGTTTGTTTTCCATTTAATAACCTTGATAATGTTTCTGGTTCACAAATTCCTGTACTTAATTGTTCTTGTGTTAATCCCTTAATCCTTCTTTTTCTTTCTAAAACTTCATGAATTAAATGTACTTCTTGCCCTCCATAATTATGAGAAATCGTATTTATTCCAATTCCAGAACGAGAACTACTGCCATATTCCTTTTGTATCTGCTTTAATACCTCAATCTGATTTTCTAATTCTCGTTTTTTCTCTTCTTCCTCTTCTGTTAAAACAATTTTCTTTCCCTCCTTTTCCCAAAAAAGTCCATTTTTATAACATTCTAATAATTCTTCTAATAAATATATCCTTCCATTTTCTTCCAATAATTCAATTGCTTTTTCTGCAATTTCTATTTCTTTTGCATATTGTCCGTAATACTCATAACACATAGATAAAGAATAAGCAATTTGAGGATATAACTTTATTCGTTCCTCTACATCACTAAAATGCTTTTCTAAATAAAAACTTAACTTTGCCAAAATTGTAGTTGCTTTTTCAAAACGTTCTGCCTCAATCTCTGTTAATGCCAATAAATAGATTAATTTACATTCTTCTGTACATAGTAATCTTTCTTCCATGTTCTCCACACAAAAATTTGGAGAAGTAATACGAATTATTCTTAAAATTAATTCTTCTGCTTCATCAACTGTATGATATTCCAAATCCCGAAGCAAAAATTTCATTTTTTGAATATATTGTAAATTCAAATTATCATCTTTCTTACATTCCTTTGCAAACTTTTCTAGTAATTCACGACATTCATCATATTCTTCCATTTCAAATGCATGATCAATCGCTATCCGCTTTTGATGAATCTCATACTCTACTTTACCAAGTACAAACTCAAATTTATCTGACGACTTTCCTAATCTCTGAATCAAAGCATCAATTAGCTTTTTATCTGCAAAACGTTCTCCCGCTTCTAATCGCTGTAAAACAGATAAAGAACATAAGCCATGTGAAATTTCCTCTCTTGTTTTTCCAACGTCTAAACGAAGAATTCTAATCGTTTTCCCAATTTCATTTTCAACAACCAAATTATGTGTAGTATTCATTTCATCCTATGTGCATCCCCCTTATTATTTTTTTCATATAAAATTTCTAAATTTTATATCCAGTACAAAATTATTTTTATCAAAATTCTATTTTCCCAAATATCCCGATTTATCCCTTTTTTCATTTTCATACAATAAAATAATGCCAGATAAAATAACATTTTTTTCTCTATTCTGGCATTATTATATAAAAATATTTGATTTTTTGCAATATATAGAAAGAAAATACACATCTTCTTTCTATAGAAGTCAGAGTTTTATTCCAACTTTTCAAGTTGCTGGTCAATATCTTCCCATTCCTCCATTAATTCTAAAAGTTCTAGTTCTAATTCCTCAATTTGCGAGGAAATATCGCTTAACTTCATATAACTGCTGGAATATTCCGGTTTTGCCATTTCCTCCTTTTTTTCTTGTATTTTCTGTTCTACCTCAGTAACTTGTTCTTCTACTCGTTTCAATTTTTTCTCCAACCGAGAACGTTCCTTTCCAAGCACATACGATTCCTTTCCTTTTTGTAGTGGCTCCTCTATTAAAACTTTTTTCTGTAAAATTGTCTCATTCCTCTTATCCTGTTTTGTATAAATCGCCTGATCAATAGAAGAAGCATAAGTTCCATTTTTTCGTTCCATATATTCTTCATATCCATAAGGCAGATACTGTACACTTCCCTCTTCAAATACCAACAATGCATCGGCTATCTGCTTAATAAAATATCGATCATGAGAAACAAATAATACACTTCCAGGAAAATCCCTTAACATCGCCTCCAATGTTTCCTTTCCAATAATATCCATATGATTGGTAGGTTCATCCAAAATCAAAAAGTTTGGTTTTGTCTTAAATATTTTACAAAGAGCTAGTCTTACTTTCTCTCCCCCTGACAACATATCTACTGTTTTAAATACTTCCTCTTGACGAAATAAAAAAGCTCCAAGAGAAGAACGAACTTCTGTCCGATCAAGCGTCGGATACTCATCCCAAAATTCATCCAGCACGGTTTTCTTACTACTATATTGTGCCATTTGTTGATCAAAATACCCCACATCCACTTGATAGCCAAAAGAATACTCTCCACTAATTGCAGGAATCACCCCTACTAATGTTTTTAAAAATGTAGATTTTCCTAAACCATTTCCACCAATAATCCCAATTCTCTGCTTTTTTTGCTGTTGCATTGTTACTGTACAAATCGCTTGATTATAACCAATCTCTAAATTTTGTACATGTAAAACCTCTTTTCCAGTTTCCCGATTTGGTTTAAAATTAGCATGAAAAGTATGTGTATCAAATCGGTCAGGTGCTTCAATCTTCTCCATATGTTCAATTTGCTTCAATTTTGATCGAGTCATAGCAACCTTAGTTGGTGTATTTTTATACTTTTCCACAATCATCTGTAAACGAGCAATTTCCTTCTGCTGCATCTCATAATCCTTTTTTTGCTTTTCATAATTTACTCGTTTCGTTTCCATAAATTTTGTATAATTCCCAGGATAGCGTTTTAATACTCCATACTCAATTTCATATACTACATCTACTACTTTATCTAAAAACATTCGATCATGCGAAACAATTACAACCGCTTTCTTATAATTCTTTAAATACTCTTCTAACCATTCAATCGTAGAAATATCCAAATGATTCGTTGGCTCATCCAAAAGCAGAATATCCGGTTTGCTAAGCAAAAGTTTAATAAACGCTAATTTTGTCTGCTGCCCTCCTGAAAATTGATTTAATGGTTTTCTTTTATCCTCCATTGTAAAACCAAACTGCCGAAGCATAGTTTCATATTCTTTTTCATAGTAATATCCCCCAATATCTTTAAACCTCTCTTGAAGATTGGTATACTCCTCAATCTCTTTTGCATGAAGCGCATCATCCTTTGGTATATCTTTTGTTCCTTTATTTATCTTCTCTAATAAAAACTCCATTCGCTCCTGCATAGCAAGAATTGGACGAAATACCTTTCGAATCTCTTCATCTAATGAAATAGTAGGATCGGTAAACGCAATCTGTTTTAAATATCCGATTTCTGGATTTCCTGCTTTTGCAATAAAAATATCTTCATCACTATCCCTTTTTAACAACTCTAATTCACCTGAAATTAACCTTAATAAAGTTGTCTTTCCTCCTCCATTCCTTCCAACTACTGCAATCTTCTCTGTCCCACGGATCTCAAAGTTAATTTTTTTTAATATAATCTCTGAGCCTAATTCCACCGCACCATTACATATCTGATATAACATAAATTCCTCCGTATTTTTCTATCAATTATCCCAGTAAAAGCCACTATCCCCTATTCTCTTTCATTTTTCTAATAAAGTCAAGCTCTTCTTTTAAATCATACATTGCTTTTTTCCATATAAAAAAATAGATACAAAATCTTTGTTATCTAAAGGTAAGAGTATATCCTATAAAAATTATAGTCTTTATAAAGTTTTAAATAATATAAATGGTATAGAAACAGACCAAAGAATAAGAGTTCTACATACGCCTTTTTAAAAAAACGTAACAGCCATATGAGAAACAGAATAATTTGAAAAAATCGAGCATGGTTTATGGCTGCTTTCATTTTTTTACTCCCAATTCGCTTTTGTATTCCCAGTGATATAATCCTAATTTTTGCTGTATGATTATTGAATTAGCCGCTTCTACCTACTTTTAGATTGTTTCTGTGGGGCGTGCAATTATTATATCATTTCCATATAAAAATTCCAATATCATAGGCCATAATTCATCTACAAATGAATACCTGATAAATGAAAAGGAGCAAGGCATATTTCAACCTCGCTCCTATCAGATTGTATATGCCGTTTGGTTCGACAAATTAGTATTTGTTTTACTCCATAATACTCGTTAACAAGCTTACCAAACCTGTTGTGATGTCGATGTTCACAAATCTTTCCTCGTTGCAACTACTGGTGGTATTGAGCCTTCTTATCAAAAGAAACGTTTTTCCACCTTCAACAATTCCATTCTTGAATTCAAGCAATAGCTGTTAGAGCATAACTGCCGTGATGTTTGTATGGAATCTACTGGTAAATATTGGGTTCCTGTCTTTAACCTCTTGGAAGATGAAATAAATGTCACGATTGCTAATCCCAAATGGATAAAAGCTATTAAAGACAACAAGGATTCTAAGTGGATTAGGGATTTGTTCCGTCTTAGATTGGTGAAAGGCAGTTATGTTCCTTGTAAAGCTATCTGTATTCTCAGAGAATACACAAGGTATCGTTATAAGCTTGTTTCCTACCGTTCCAGTGAAAAAAATAGATATCAGAACACACTTACTGTTTGTAATGTCGCTTTAGAATAAACCTCTTGAATTGGACCCTTGCCCAAAGGCTTGTTGTAATACTTGCATTGAATGTAATATGAATATTCGGCTCCTTGAACATTCACATTCACTTCAATGTTAATACCACCATCATTAGCCTTACCTACTCTATTGGCTGTTAGTCCAGGAAGTCCACCGTTTTGTTTTCAAACTCTGTACCTAAATAGCAATTGTTAAAGATGATGCTCTCTTACATGATGTATGTCTCCTATGTGCTCCATTTGGTCGATGATGTATTGGAACTTTTAGCTATTCAGCCATCATGAGGGCGGACGTACAGTAGGTTCTGGACGTGTGGCTACGATTATTGAGTAATCTTTAGATTAGAGCCAAATAATAAAAATAAGCACCGCAATCCTTTGAGAAATCAAGGGGTTGCGGTTTCTTAATGTCTAAAAATAATAGCGAACAAAAGCAAAAGCCACTTGCCGGAATTTCATTGAAAATGGCTTGTGGCTCTAAAATGGCTCTAAAATAAATTAAAAATAGGGAGTCCGCTCGTGACTCCCTTTGCTTAATTACAATAAATTCTTTGGCACACGTCCAAAGAAGAATTGTAATAGTATTTTATGTTGAAGAAGAAAAATTATGTATAGATAAAATAAAGGGAACTCGCTCGTAGTTCCCTTGTTTGAAATACTATATTGACGTTCCACTCGTGAACACCTTTCTTGTACTTTTATACTAGCATGAAAATCTAAATTTGTCTACATTTCTTTTTGAGATTTTTTTAAAAAATCTGCTAAATTTTGAATATCTGAAAAATGATAGGTATCAAGCAATTCTTGGAATTTATCAAGCTGTTGTTGTTTTGAATCCAAATCAGCTTGTTGCAAGGTACGATTGCTTTTCAGCTTTTCAATATATTGTAGTTTGTCGTCATACATATTTTGCAATGTCTGATAATGGTGGTTTATACCAAGCGATAATGCTCATGTACGGTAAAGAAGCAAGCAACCGAAAACAAGAGATAGACCGCCAGCACCACACTATTCCGAACCAAAGAAACCAAAGACCAAAAGACAAGCATTATGGAAATGTGCATAACAGGCTATGGAATCCCTCTCATTCTTTTTATATGTCAAAAACACATAATAGAAAAATTTACAGCCATATGATAAAATGATACAGAAAACGACAAAAAAGGCTTCCCAACCAATGGTCGAATCTCCCCAATTCAACCGTTGGTTCGTGTGAAAAATATACAGTCAGGTGTATCGTTCAAGGCGAAAGGAGAAAAAATGATGAATCAGACAGAGATTGGAAAATTTATTGCCAAATGTCGCAAAGAGAAAAAACTAACTCAAGCACAGTTGGCAGAAAAATTGAACATTACAGATAGAGCGGTATCTAAATGGGAAACAGGTAAAAGTATGCCCGATTCATCTATAATGTTAGAACTTTGCGAAATATTGGGAATTACAGTAAACGAGTTATTAAGTGGGGAGGAAATTGACATGGAAAGTTATGAAAAAAAGGCAGATGAAAATTTGATTACTTTGAAAAGAAAAGATGAAAATAACATGACAAAGAATGTTATTATTTCAATTTTATTTTCAGTGACACTTTTGATAGGGATTATGGTATGTCTTATTTGCAATATTGCAATATCTGGCAATTTAACATGGTCACTAATCCCGGTCAGTTCCATTGTTTTTGCATGGGTCATAACTTTTCCAAGTATCATACTGGGAAAGAGGGGAATCATGGTAAGTTTAATATCGTTCAGCGTTTTTATTATCCCATATTTATTTTTATTAAGCAGCTTGATAAAAGCAAAAGAAATATTTTCAGTTGGCGTTGTTGTGGCGATAGCTTCCATCATTTTCCTATGGATAATAGCAGCGATTTTTAACCGCATTGGGAAAACAAGAAAATTGATTGCTTTAGGAATTGTTTTGTTATTAGCTATTCCATTTATGTTTATCATCAATATAATGTTATCAAAAATGATAGCAGAACCTATCCTTGATATTTGGGATATGCTGTCTATTTTTATCTTGTTAATATTGGCGTTTGTTTCTTTTATTTGCGATTACGTTAAGAAAAAAGGGTTGATGAAATAACAAGAGAGATTTTATGCAGATAGCAAAACCCGCCGGAGAAGCAAACGATTAAATGTATGTCGTTTTGTGTCATTGTTGACAGCCTTTCCCGGTTTCATTGGTAGATAATCAAGGGGCGACAGCCTAAAGTGCTATTACCCTTTGAATTATAAATGCGACCGTAAACCATGCACCGTCACATGTGGGAGAGAGGGGGAATCATTTATGGCTTGCACAGAAGCATACAAGGAGCATATCGAATACACATTTAATGCCTTTTGCAGAGTAGTTATACGCTATTCCGCTATCAACGCATGGCGTGACAGGGATAAGCGGCGGCAAAGGGAAATATCTTTTGAATACCTCACAGAAGAAAAGTTTTATCCATTCTGTACGTCAGACACATATTTCATAGACCCCTACAAGCAATACCCGGTTATGATATGCGGTCAGAGGGTTATCCTCATATGCACCAACTTAATTACTCTTCCATAAGAATCCATTTTCTGGTATAATTAATAGGAGAAAACGAACAATAAAAACCCCTCTCGATCTACTGATATTACTGCTGTATTATCTTTATGATGACCATTCCT
>CAJTXA010000015.1 GCA_910579865.1 uncultured Lachnospiraceae bacterium | reverse complement strand
AAAGGAGGATGAGGAACTCAAAAAAGCAGCATAATCTTTCGACTTTTTTTGTCCAAAGTATTGACATAGATCCATTGCCATATCATTTACGAATAATCCAAATCCATCTAATCTCATAATATTTTCCTCCATAAACACCGATTTGTACCTCTAACAGAATACCACAATCATATTCACATTTCTATTACTTTTTCATTAAATTTCTTCCTTCCTCCGCTTGGTCTTGCTTTGATGTTTGTTATGCTATCGGCTTTCATTCTGATCATCTGTTTTAATTTTTCTATACAATCTATATAATCCTTTAGAGGACGTGCCTGCTCCCATTTCTTCTGATACCAATTCAACAAACTGTTCTATCCATTCCACTGAATAATCACTTTTTTCCAGATGAACATGCGCATCAATTATGCAGAATTTCCTCCTTCCATGCCTCAATCCGTGAAAATAACTCTTCCATATTAATTCTTGAGAAATCTGTTGTATCAACCTTAATCTGCCTGCCGTCAACGCAAAAGGCATCAAATCCCCTTTGTTCTATTCCACGAACAAAGTTTTCATAAGAAATAGTTTTTGCTTTTAGAGTTTTCAGATTATCTTCTTTCTTTTCCGGATAACAGTCATTCACAACATGCCCCCTATGCCTGTCAGGGCTATTTTCCCGTTCCAGAAAACGCTGGTAAATAACTTTGTAATCACCTGTTAGGTTAATGGTCAATGCGGAATATTGATAGTTTTCTAAAAGATTTTTCATTCCATGTTCTGACGAATATTCAAAATTGTTTTCTAAGATAAAGGGTTGTCCTGCTTTCATAAGCTGACCTGCAATATAATACATGATTTCCATACTGGCAATTCCAAGTTTCACTTTTTCTGCTCTTGACTGAAAACCAACATTATCAAACAGCAATTCTTTTACAGTATCCTTTGAAATAACAGGCAGTTTCAATCTTTTTGACATGACTTCTGCCATAGTGCTTTTTCCTACTGCCGGAATACCTGTCACTAATATACAATACATTTTTCATGCTCCTTTCAAATTAACTGTTTCTATAGCCACACCAAGTTCCCTTACTTGTATCAGAAAATCCTCAGATACATTATCATTCGTAATCAGTAAATCATAATCTTTTACTTGACATACAGAATGGATGGAATTTTTTCCTATCTTTTTAGACGGATATAGCCCAATATTCATCCTGCTGTTCTTCATAACAGCTTTTCCAAATTCCACACCGGCGGGATCATGAATGGAAGCCCCAAAATCCAGAGATAATGCTGTATGCGATAAAAACGCTTTATCCATACGGATATTTTTTACCATTTGAATGGTATAAAAATCATGGCAATGACCACGATGGGACATTTCTCCGCCTAATAATATAACGGATATATTTATTTTTTTTCGTAATACCTCTGCAATGGTAACGGAATTTGTCAATACTGTAATGGTTACATCTTCTGGTAAGTTTTCAGCCATATAATATCCGACTAAAGACGTAGTAATATAAATAACCTCCTTGTTTTGAATATATTCGATTGCTTTTTTGGCAACTGTCAGATAATCAGTCTGTATTTCTTTTATATCTATCGGATTATATGTCGGCGCAGGGTATCTTTCTTTTGGATTAACTGCAATGGCGCCGCCATGTGTTCTCTGCAGCAATCCTTTCCTTTCCAATACTTTTAAGTCCCGTCTTGCACAATCCGCCGAAATCTGATAACATTCCTGAATTTCTGATACTAAGATTCGTCCTGTTTGGTTTATTTTTCGAATAATATCTTTCTGTCGTTCTTCCATAAACATAATAAATACCTCGATTTCGTGTTTTTAATTGTTTTTACTTATTTATATTTGATTATACTTGTTTATTCTTAAATATGCAAGTCTTATAGCAAAAATTGTGCAAAAAAATTAAGGAATTGTAATGGTCAATTATTTTTGTAACACTTTGTTCAAAAAGTTCATTACATATTTCGTGCTTCAAATGGTACCAGACAAATACATATTGTGCTACCACATCATCTAATTCTTTTTCATTCATAAATTAATTCCTATATATGAATTCTTCCTGAAATATTCTATAAAACCGTTCCATTCGAGCATTATCATAAGGGCATCCTGTTTTACTCATGTTCTGGATAACTCCCTGGGATTTGCAAAAATCTACAAATTTCTGTGATAGAAACTGGTGTGACAGGAAAATTAATACTTTTGCTTTAACTTTTTAAAGATTTTGTTTATTTTTTTATTTCTTTTTAAATTAGCAATTATTCATGTATCATACAACTATAATATCATGTTGCTATTGAATCTTAATGATGATAGTGGTAAACTTAGAAACAAATCGAAAATTAGAGGAGGAATTTAAATGAATGAAATAATAAAAAATTTACTAACAAGAAGAAGTACAAGAGCTTTTTGTGATCAAAAAATCCCAAGAGAAGAATTAGAGCAAATTCTTCAAACTGCATTATATGCTCCAAGTGGAATGAATCGTCAAACTTGGAAATTTACAGCTATTGTAAACCAAGAAAAGATTCAAAAGCTTGCAGAAATAATAGGAACTGAATTAGAAAGAGAAGACTATAATTTCTACCGTCCATCTGCTCTTATTATTCCATCAAATGAAAAAGATAGTATATGGGGAAAAGAGGATAACGCTTGTGCCTTAGAAAATATTTTTCTTGCTGCACACTCATTTGGAATTGGTTCTGTATGGATTAACCAATTAAATAATAATATTGCTGATAGACCTGCTGTTCGTACAATTCTACGAGAATTTGGTGTTCCTGATACTCATACTATCTATGGAATTGCAGCTCTTGGTTACCCAGCAACACCAATCAATAAAGAGATAAAAAAAGTGGGAAGTTATACGATTATAGAATAAATAGAAATTAAGAGCAAAATATACTTTATCATTTATTTTTCTGCTTAGAGTACTACAAAATTCCCCATCCTATGTAGTACTCAAGCTTCTTCCTAACACATAATGAGCAAACATGTGGTTGGATTATATCAAAATCCCTGTTTATTGTATATTTTAGATAGTCCTTTTGCAATAGTGAAATATTAAATCAAAAAATTCCATTTTTGACTATTGTATCTTGTCTAAAATAATGCTATGGTCAAATTGCAGCAGAGTTGGTAATACAAAAAGGAAATTAAAATTTTTATATTTATTTGTATCTTATTAAATTTAATTATTTACAGGAGGTTGTATTATCATGAAAAAATATCTTAAATTAATGCTTCTTACTGCTACACTTTGTATGGCTATGTCAGTAGTTACTCCAACTTCTTCTAAAGAAGATTCTACTATTGTTCCATTTAGTAATTTAGATGTACCACCTACACAGGTATAAAATCTTTCTCGGCATACTGCTGTTTCCAAATATTTTCCATTATTTTATTAGCATACCTCTGTTGCAATTAAAAGATAATAACTTCGTTTTAGTGCTTGTATTTCCAGCTCAACATCCCTTTTTTCTTGTTTCCTACATGTTTTTAGACAACATAAAATAGAATCATATAAATCTGGAACAATTTTGGATAATTGAGCCTTTTTACATAAATGCAACATTTCTTGTGCAAGCTTTAATGTTTCTTTTGCTCTTTTTAGATCTTCATCTATTAATTTAAGATAACAAGTAGTAAAAAAGATATAATCTTCCTCCCATCTTGGCATTTTAACATTCTTAATACCATTTATCATCTTTTTTATTAGCTGTTCAAATTTTCCATCTAATCCTATTCTTCTATAAACACTCATCATATTTAAAATTACTAATCTCTCTTGGTAATTAAATATCCAATAATCTAAATTAATCAAATCAACATTTTTTACTGTTAAATTTAATGCCTCTTTTAATTGTTCTAGACATTTCTCTGGTGTTATATTTCCCAATTCCATACTTATTCTTGAATTATAAGTCATAAAAAATTGTCTATCATTTGTATCCCATTCTTCCTCTGGCATAACTCTTTCTAATTCCTTTAGTAAGAAACTAGCTTTCATCATATTTCGGCATCTTAATTCTTCTTCTAATTTTTCTTGTAACTCAAAAGCCTCCATTCCTCCTACACTTAAAAAAGTATAACTTTTTTCTCCAATTCTTCCCATTTTTCTCATCAACTGTTCATATATTTCTTGTGTAACTTCATGTTGTCCTTTTTCACAATGATATAAGGTTTCTTCCGAACAAATTCCTTTTGCTAAATCCTTACGTGTTATTCCTAATGCCAATCTAGTTGATTTAATTATCTTTGAAGTTAAATATTTTTCCATTCATAGTTCTCCTCTACATACTTTTGAATCCAACCACATTTTTCTTTCTTTTCTTGAAATTCATATACATAGTATGCTGTAACAAAATCACGAAGGACACTATTTCTAATGTACGTGCCCGATAGAAAAATAAATCTCCTTGAATTGTAAATCCCTCCATTTTAGAAAGTAAAACAATACTCTTTTCTAAATAACTTAATACTTCCTGATATTCCTTTCGTTCAAATAAAAAAGTTGCAAGATAATAATATATTTTTGCTTCTTCATTTGCCTTATCCGATTTCTTAGGAAAAATTGTAAGATAACTTTTTATTTTCCATAAACACTGTTCTGCTTTTTTCATCTCTCCTATTTTCATAAAAAGTTCTACTATCTGAATGGAAAGCTTTAATTCCTCTTTACTAAAAAGCTGCATATCCTCTTTCAACATATCAAAAGAAACTGTACAATAAAATGCTTGATTGTACAGTTCCAATACCTTTTTTAAATTATTTTCTTTTCGGCAAGCAAGTTCTGCCTCCATTTTATATCCTCTTTGCTTTAATACATTATCTTGCAGCCCATATTTCTCTATAAATTTATCCTTTATCTGTTCTGCAGCAGAATATTTCTCCTCTATCAAACACTTTTTATATTCTTCTTCTAAATAATAAATTTTAAAATTTTTATTGCTAATCAACACCCCTACATAATTACATACAATTCCTAATCTTGACAATACTGCCTCCAATATATGAGGTCTAATTTCTCGAACTCCATTTTCTAGTTTTTGATAAGCAGATTGTGATAACAGTCCAGAATAAACTTGCTTTGCCTTAAGATGATAACGTTTCCGTACCGTTTTCACAGCTTCCCCAATTTTATCCATAAGTATCCTCATTTCTTTCTATAAATTAAACTTAATTTAAATCGTTTTAATTTATTTTACTTTAATATATTGGCTATTTATCTATCTTACTAGCAAAATCACAATTGTTTTTAGGATTACATAATTCCTTCTATTTATTTTATCATCAATATAATGAAAACACAACCACTTTCCCTTTACTTAATTTTAATTCTATTATAATTTTCCTCCAAATGCTACAATCTTCTCAGCCAAATCATTCAAATAAATCCATCTTTCCATCTTTTCTTCCAAAATCAATTCTTTTTTATTTTTTTCCTCTGTTAATACTCGAAGTTTTTCATACTCTGTTGCACATTGATTCATTTCATTCTCAATCTCTGTAATGCGTTCCTCTAACTGAGCAATCTCCTCTTCTATTGATTCATATTCTTTTTTCTCAAGATACGTAAACTTTGGTCTTTCCTCCCTTTTTCTCCAACTGTTCTTTATTCCTTCCTCTTTTGATTCTTTTTCTAATTCTTTTTTTATTTTATTTTCACTTTCATTTATCTGTTGTTTTTCTAATTGGGAAGTGGCAATTTTATAATCGGAAAAATTTCCTTCGTACTGTCGTACTACTCCATTCCCTTCAAAAGCAAAAATTCGATCTACAATTTTGTCCAAAAAATATCGATCATGCGAGACTACCACCACAATCCCTTCAAAGTTTTTCAAATACTCCTCTAAAATTGTCAAAGTCGTAATATCCAAATCATTCGTTGGTTCATCCAAAAGTAATATATTTGGTGCTTCCATTAAAATATGCAATAGATATAATCTTCTTTTTTCACCACCCGAAAGTTTTCCAATCAGAGAATACTGCATTGCTCCAGTAAATAAAAATCGCTCCAACATCTGAGAGGCTGTAACTGTTCCATCTGTTGTCTGAATCACTTCTGCTACATCTCGAATAGAATCAATCACTCGTTTTGTCTCATCTAATGTCTCATTTTCTTGAGAAAAATATCCTACTTTAATGGTCTGTCCAACTTCTATACTTCCGCTATCTGGTTTTAAACTTCCATTTATCAGTTTAAGAAGCGTACTTTTTCCACATCCATTTGAACCGATAATTCCAATTCGATCTCCGGGAAGTAAAATATAGGAAAAATCGGAAATCAAGTTCACCCCATCAAATCCTTTTGAAACACTGTCTATCTCAATCGTTTTTCTTCCAAGTCGGGAAGAAACTGACTGCATCTCTATACTTTTCTTTATTTCAATTTTTTCACGATCTCGAAGCTGTTCAAATCGCTGAATATGTGCCTTTTGTTTTGTAGAGCGTGCACGTGCACCACGCATCATCCATTCTAATTCCATTCGATATAAACTTCTATTTTTTCGTTCAGTAGCTAACGTCATCTCTTCTCGTTGTGCTTTTAACTCCACAAACTTTGAATAATTTGCCAAATAACTATACAATTTTCCTCTATCAATTTCTACAATTTTATTGGTCACTTTATCTAAAAAATACCGATCATGTGTTACCATAAGCAAGGCTCCTTTATAACGATTGAGATAATTCTCTAACCACTCTGCCATCTCATGATCCAAATGATTCGTAGGCTCATCCAATATTAAAATATCAGCTTGTGTGAGAAGTGTTTTTACTAGTGCAATTCGTTTCTTCTGTCCACCAGATAAGTATTTCGGTAAAGCTGCTACATTCGAAATTCCTAACCGTTCTAACATAGCTTTTGCTTCTCCCTCTAAATTTCGATAACTCTCTTCTGCTTTTTTTCCCTTCACTACATTTTCTAATATTGACAATTTTTCATCCAAAAAAGGAGTCTGTGGTAAGTAAGCAATTCTTACTTTTTTTCCTTGCACTATAGTTCCTTCATCTGCTTTTTCTACTCCTGCAATGATCTTTAAAAGAGTGGATTTTCCAGTTCCATTTACTCCGAATACTCCAATCTTATCTCCCTCATGGATTCCAAGACTTACTTTATCAAATAAAACTTTTTCTGCATACGCTTTACTAATTCCTTCTATTGTTAATAAATTCATCTTATATTCCTTTCTTTTTATAAATTTATACTAATCTTACTATTAATAATATAATATTCAAATAAATTTATTATTTTTAATATAATACTTAAACAAGTTTCTTATTTTTACGGATAACATTTTATTAAATCTTTTTACTTTTTCTCTTCTGTTTTTATATAATATTAATTCTATATAATTCTTTTGATAGAGATTATATTTCTTTAAAACAAAAAAAGCAAGATTTCCTTATTTTTATTTTTTATTAAATTTCAAACTTTATAAAATTTTTAGTTTATAACTCTCTTTTAGAATGTTATAATAATTCTAAATAAATAAGGAGGTAAAAAACATGAATTCCATTGTCTATTTTTCTAAGACAATTACGCCAGAAAAAGTGTTAGAGCTTTATCAACGACTAGAAACTCCATTAAAAGGAAATATCGCCATTAAACTTCATTCTGGTGAAGTAGGCAATCAAAATTTCCTAAAGCCAGAATTTTTTAAACCTGTTATAGATGCAGTAGGAGGTACTGTTGTAGAATGTAATACTGCCTATGATGGAGAACGAAACACAACAGAAAAACATTTTGAAACATTAAAAAAACATGGTTGGAGTAAATATTTTCAAGTAGACTTATTGGATAGTGAAGGTCCTGATTTTGAATTATCAATTCCAAATGGGAAGATTATCCAAAAAAACTTTGTTGGAAAAGATCTTGTCAATTATGACTCCATGTTAGTACTTTCCCATTTCAAAGGCCATCCAATGGGAGGATATGGTGGTGCTATCAAACAATTATCCATTGGTGTTGCTTCTTCCTATGGTAAAGCCTATATTCATGGAATAGGAACACCAGAAAATTTCTGGTCAGCCGATCATGATTCATTCTTAGAGGCAATGGCAGACGCTGCTTCCTCTGTAATTGATTATCTAAAAGGAAATATTCTTTATATCAATGTAATGAAAAATATGTCTGTTGATTGTGATTGTTGTGCTGTCGCTGAAGACCCATGTATGAAAGATATTGGTATCTTAGCTTCTCTTGATCCAATTGCAATTGATCAAGCATGTCTTGATCTTGTTTATGCAGCTGATGATCCAGGCAAAAAACATCTAATTGAACGTATTGAATCTCTTAATGGTGTCCATACAATTGAAGCTGCTGCTGCACTTGGATATGGTTCTAGATCATACAACCTGATTACAATTGACTAATCTCATATACATAACAACACCATAAAAAAACAGGGGGTATTCCATTATGATTTCTAAAAAAGTTACAATTCGAAAAGAAATTTTAAATCCAGAATTTGTTGTAGCAACAGCAAGACTATGCTCTTCTTTTAATTCCTCTATTACGATGTATGCAAAAGAACAAACAGTAAATCTAAAAAGTATTGTCAATTTTTTTGGTACACGGTTAAGCCGAGATGAAGAAGTAGAATTAGTATTTACTGGTAATGATGAAGAAGATGCAAGTAAAGCTATTTTAGAACTATTTGAACAAACATAAGAACTACTTTGGAATAAGGGGCGGTTACAATCCAAATATTTGGATAATTTTTTAAGGAGAATCAAAATCAATTGATTTTTATAGGGGCTATTATTTTTATTTTCTTAAAATAATAGCCCCTCTATATAAAATTTTTTCCGATTTAATCTTTAGCCAATGAAGGTAATACATATGCCCAGTCCATATCAGACGCATAGTAAAATTTTGTATATCCTGGCTGGTTATAGCAATTATTCTGCCATGCAATTGAAGTTCG
Source organism: uncultured Lachnospiraceae bacterium (assembly GCA_910579865.1). Lineage (GTDB taxonomy): Bacteria > Bacillota > Clostridia > Lachnospirales > Lachnospiraceae > MGBC114844. Next base: position 72,581 of record CAJTXA010000015.1, on the reverse strand, counting down.
ATACATAATATCATGCATAAAAGTAAATAATTTATGTTTTGTTAAATCTATATTTGTATAAATTCGAACTGCACTATTATCTGCTTTCCGAACAAGCAACTCCTCACGAAAATCTCCAAAAATATCTGCTACCAAACAAGGATTTCCTTTTGTTCCATTATTCATAGCTGTTTCTTCTGGCTCTAACATAATCCCATGTATATTATCCCCAATCCTTCCTATCGCTTTTTCCTTTAGATAATCCACTCCATCTAAAATCTGCGTAGAAAGATCAGCCGACCATCGAATTGATTGGTTTGTACCAAGCAGCTTATCAGAAAGCTCCTTGCCAGTACAAGAATACATCGTATTTACCCAGCACTGTAATCCTCTTACTGTTGGATTTACATCTCCAATCATACAACGCCCTAAATCACATTCTGCATACTCTCCAAAAATCACTTCTCCTGTTTCTGCCTTTCGAAGTGCAAATCCATAAGGAGCCTCCTTTGCGCCTTCAAATACATTAAAAATTTCTAATCCAGGTCGATCAGGATCAATATTTGCTACATGCATCGCATCCCCATGTCCAAATTTCATATAAGTTTTTCCATCTGGAAGATAACCATAACTAGAATAAAGCAAACTTCCATCATGATCAATTACAGCCGCACCATAAATAATTTCTTGGCACCCATCCCCATCTACATCTGCAGTAGAAAGACTGTGATTTCCTTGTCCTGCCAATTCTCCATAAATTGGATCACTTCCTTTTGCAATATGTGCATTATCTCGAAATGGATTATTCATAGGTACAAACCCACTGTCAATTGCAAAACGTTCCACATGTGTTCCATTTATAAAATCATATGCTACTATTGTAGTCCTAGTATAATATCCACGACAAATTAATAAAGAAGGATGTTCTCCATCCAAATAGGCTACTCCAGATAAAAACCGATCAACACGATTACATGGTTCAATTCGTTCCATTGCATAATCTCCCCAAAGTAATCCATCGTCCACCCGATCAAATTTAAAAGGAATTGTCTCTAATTCTTGTCCGTCTCCAGCAAACATAGTCAAATATTCTGGCCCTTTATAAATAAATCCTTCAAATTGATCCAATTGATTTTTTTTACTTCGAGAAGGTGCATATACAGAAATAAAATAATCTGCCAATTCTTGTGCATCATTTTTATTCAAAGGATAAGAATATTTCCTTTCTATTCCAAAACACTCCTCCAACGTTTTAGGCCAGTGTCCATTCTTTACTTCTTTATGTTCTGTCCAATTCAAAAATACCTCTACCAAGTGTTTATAATAGTCCTCTGCACTACACACATAATTATCCAAATGAGTATAACCTTTTTTCAAATCTTTCTCTGGCATCGTAATATAAGTTTCTGATTTGATAGAACCATCTAAATTGTAAATTGTCATTTTTGTTCCAGGTGCTGTCTTTACTGACATCTCCGCTTTTCCATCTCCATCAAAATCATACACCATAAATTGTGTATAATGGGCACCTGCTCGAATATTAATTCCCATATCCAATCGCCAAAGTAAAGTACCATCTAATCGATAACAATCGATAAAACATTTTCCTGTATATCCCTTAATGGAAACATCATGAGAATTGCTTGGATCCCATTTTACAATATACTCATATTCTCCATCCCCATCTACATCTCCTACACTCATATCATTAATTTGATAGTTATAATTCTCGCCGGCAGGTGTAACTCCTCCCTCTGGAATCTGCATAGGAATATCTATATAATTCTTTCCTGTCTTCCAGGCTTGTACTGGATTACAAGGCTCTGACTCAATTCCATTCCAAACGACCGCAATCGAATAAAAATCCTCCATTGTTCCTTCTGTATCTATATAATTGGTACTGTCTGTCACTACAGCAATCTTTTTTCCATTCCTAAATACGATAAAATCTGCTCCTGTCATACCTGTCTTAGAATATCCATCTACTTCCTCTAATAACAATCTCCATCCAAGAAAAATACCTGTTTTTGCCTTCACTGCAATCAGTCCTCGATTTAGTTTTTCAAGCTGTTCATAAAAAACTTTCTTCACTGGACTTTTTAAAACTTCACTTACTTCTTCTGTTCCATCTGTTTTTTCACAAACTACTTTAAAATAATGTGGTACATGAGTTGCTTTCTGCAAAAGATACTCTTGCTCTGTTGTCTCTCTAATCTTAATAAACTTTGTACTAGAAAGGTTTTTATCTGCCCAAAATACTTTATAAACAAAAGCATCTTCTACCTTATCCCATACTATTTTTACACTATGATCTGTTATTTCTGCTATCTGCAAATTTATCATTTTTCCACCTCAAATGTTTCTCTATTTTATTGCTTTTTAAACAATGAGAAAAAATTATTCAAAAAAAGAGGCTGCCGTATGACAGCCTCTTACTTTCTCAACATTTACAACAAATCGTCCAACTATTTTTTAATTAGACTTATATTGTTCATTTACTTCATCAATTAAAGCCTGTCCACCAGTAGATAACCAAGTATCCCATGCCTGCTGCAAACCAGCTTCATCAATCTGTCCACAGATATACTGTGTTCTTGCCTGAGAAAGTATCTGATCCAAAGTAGCTCCGCTTAAAGAATAAGTAGATGAATTAATCAAATAAGCATTTGCTGGATTAAATACTGCATAAGGAATATTTTCTTCACGTACCTGATTCATTCTCTGTGTTCGTTCATTTTCTTCTTTAATAGGAGAAGTCTGAGCAGTATTTGGAATATAAGCAACTGTCTGGTTCAGAGCCTGATATGCCTTTGCTGCATTTGCATCTGTAGGATCTTTAATATCCACCAAATACCCATTCTCATCTAACTTCCAATGAACATCCTGTAATCCCCAAGCAGAAAGCACTAACATTTCATCATCACACATTTTGTCAAGGAAATGCAGGCAATCCTCTATCTTTTCATCTGTATTACAAGTAGAAGCACTTAATACAAACATTCCGTTATATCCAGTAGTAGCTAATGTCTTATCATTAATTGTACCAATCAAATTCATAGAAGCGGTTTCTTGTCCTTCTATAACAGATGGAATACTATTATTTACAAAGTAATCCCAGATTCTTCTACCACCATCTGTTGTATCAATAAAAATTCCACATTCTCCGTTCTTTACATTATCTTCCCATTGATCACTACCACGAACTGCCCAATCTTTATATACTAAACCATCATCATACATCTTTTTAAACCAATCAAGCGCCTCTTTATATTCTGGTTGCATATGAACTGGAATCAATTTTCCATCTTGCTCGGCCCATTTATTTCCAACTCCAAACCAAGTCTGCATAATATCAAATGGTCCTGTATATTGGCAAAGTGCAAGACCATATGTATCATCCTGTTCATTTCCATCTGGATCTCCATAAGTAAACTGTGACATCATCTCATACATATCATCAATTGTCTTTGGTTCATCTAATCCCAATTTTTCTGCCCAGTCTGCACGATATGCGATTCCATAACGTCCAACTACTCTTGCACGATAAACACCAATTAATTTTCCACCTACTGTAAGTGACTGGCACACATTTGGATTTGCCTGAGAAAGATTTGGATATTTTGCAGAGTCAAACATATAATTATTCAAATCTATAAAAGCTCCTGCATTTGCTGCACTAATAATTGCACCTGTAATTTCACCAACTGCCATAATCATTGGCATTTCTTTTGGATTTGCCAATGCTAAAGTTACCTTTTCCTCTAAAACATCATTTGCAACCCATGTAAAATCAACTTTTGTATTTGTATAATCTTCCATTAAAGCCAGACATTCTTCTGCATAAGGAATCGAAGCTCCTTCACTTAATGGATTCCCTTCAAAATCAATTGTCATAAACGTAATTTCTGCTTTTTCTTTATTTTCGGCTTGTGTTGTTGTTGTATTATCATTGGAAGCCGTTGTTCCAGCAGAATTACTTGTTGTAGTAGCAGCAGGCGTAGTTTGATTTGAATTATTATCTCCACCACAAGCTGTCATACTAGCAAGCATAGCTGTTGCCAATGCAATTGCTGTTACTCTTCTTATCTTTTTTCTCTTCATAATGATCCTCCTATCATTTAGATACTACTCAGATGTCAAACTGACTCTCTAATTTTAATGTAACAATATATTAAATTTTGGCTTTTTTAATGATAAAAATTCACCAAAACTTGTTACCTTTTTTATTTGTCTTATTACCCTTTTACTGCCCCAACCATAACACCCTTTGTAAAATACTTCTGAACAAATGGATATACAATTAAAATTGGTAAAGTAGCAATTACAGTAGCTGCCATCTTTACTGCTTTATCTGGTGGAACCCCATTTGATTCATAATCAAAAGCATCTGCATTTATTCCCCCAGCCAGCAATACAATACGACGCAATACAATTTGAACTGTTTCTTTGCGGCTATCACTTAAATAAATCATTGCATTAAAGTAATCATTCCAATATCCAACTGCATAAAACAAAGAAATAGAAGCAATTACTGGTTTTGAAAGCGGAATTACAATTTTAGCAAAAATTCCAATATCAGTACAACCATCAATTCGTGCAGCCTCATCTAATTCGGCTGGAAGCTCTTGAAAGAAATTCTTTACAATAATCATATTGAAAGGACTAATCGCTCCAGGTAAAATCAGTGCCCAATAAGAGTTATAAAGCCCAAGGCTCTGAATCCACAAAAAGGATGGAATCATACCACCAGAAAACAACATCGTTACAATTACCATATTTAATAATGCATTTCTTCCTTTCATATAAGACTTCGAAAGTGGATATGCAAATGTAGTAGTAAAAAACATATTAATTATTGTACCAACTACAGTTAAATAAATAGAATTTTTTAGACCTTTAAAAATATCACCTGTTTGTACAATATAATTATAAGAATTAAGAGAAAATTCTCGTGGTATAATAAAAAATGCTCGTTCTGTCAATTCTTTCTCTGTTGCAAAGGAACCTGCAATTACATAAAGGAAAGGAAGTAATGTGCAAAGTCCAACTAACCCGATTCCAAAATAGATAATGACATCTGTAATTTTGTCTCCAGTACTTTTTTTAATTCGATTCTCTCTTGTTGTTTTCACTTCTGCCATAGGAAACCTCCCTCCTTTCTAATAAATACCAGATTCACCGGCCTTTTTTGCAATCCAGTTTGCACCAAGTACCATAATCATACCAACTACTGATTTAAATAATCCTGCTGCCTGACTAAAGGAATATTGTGCATTTTTAATACCTTTAACATAGACATATGTATCAAATACCTCTGCTTTTGATACATTTAATTCATTTCTCATAAGGAAAATCTGTTCATAACCAGTATTTAAAATTGAACCAACACGCAAAATCAACATCATAATTACAGTTCCCTTAATAGTTGGCAATGTAATATGCCACATCAGCCTCCAACGTCCTGCTCCATCTACACGTGCTGCCTCGTAAAGTTGCATATCTACACCAGATAATGCAGCAAGAAATACAATCGTACCATAACCAGTTTCTTTCCAAATACTCTGTCCAATAATCAAACCTCTAAAATACTTTGGACTTCCTAACAAATCAACTGTATTCCCTGTGATTCCTTTTATAATCATATTAACAATACCATCATTTACATTTAACAACTGGTAAGTTAAACTTGCAACAATAACCCAAGATACAAAATGTGGAATATAAATAAACGTTTGAATTGTTCTTTTATATCCATCATGCCGAATTTCATTTAAAAATAAAGATAAAATAATAGGAGCTGGAAAATACAATACTAAACTTAGTAAAGAAATACCAAGTGTATTACTCAATAACATCCAAAAATCTCCACCAGTAAAGAAATTCTTAAAATTTAAAAATCCTACAAATGGACTTTTGAAAAATCCCACAAATGGACTAAAATTCTGAAATGCTATCACAATACCAAACATTGGTATGTAGCGAAATACAATAAAATAAATAAGTCCTGGAAGTAACATCACATAGAGCCATTTATGCTGTTTAACATACTTTGCGAAAGATTTCTTTTTATCCTCTCTGGAAAGAATTTCAAGCGCTTCTGATGAAATTGCATTTTTCTTCTTGCTCATAATTGCCCTCCTCTTTCTTCTGCTTTATCGGAATTATGCATTTTGCACTTGATCAAGTTATAATTTTACATTCCGTTAGTGCAAGAATACCATATGGATGCAATTACATCAATACTCAATATCTTTCCTATAAAAAAGTTTCAACAATTTTAACATAAACTTTTTATTATTTTTGTGAAAAATTTCTATTCATTATCATTATATCTACAAATTTTTTTCTAAAATAAGCAAGTGATTATTGATTTTTTTTATGTGTTTGACGATATTTTCCTGGTGTCTCTCCCTCTAATTTGCTAAAAAATCGAATAAAGTTCTGTGCATTGGTGTAATTTAACTTAATCGCTATATCATTTACTGTCATTTTTGTTTCTAGCAGCAATCGTTTTGCCTCCTGAAGACGATGTTCTGCTACATAGTCACTAAATGTCGTATTTTTTTCCATCTTAATAACCTTCCAAAGATAAGTTGGATGATATCCCAATGCATCTGCACACTCGGTCAATGTCAAATTACCGCCATGTTCTTCCACTAACCTTTGGATCTTCATCATAATTTCAGAAGACTTGCTTGTTCGATAGTCTTCTAACTCCTCTACTATAGGTGTAATCACCTTATACTTTAAAAAACTTCGAATCTTATCTATATCATATAGCATTGTAGATTTTTGAAATAATACACTAACACCATCCTGAAAAATTCTGTTTGTCTGTAATCCGGCATCTGTTGCTACCAAAATCAGAGCCACAATCATCCTTTGTATATAAAGTGTACTTTCTCCCTGTGGTATCTTTTTCTCTAAAAGAAAATCTATAAAAACATCTGCCAATTGAAATGCCTCTTCTTTATTCCCATTATCTACTGCCTCTTTTATCTGTTTCTCTAATAATTTATTATAGGTATAAATTTGATTATTTTCTTCCCTTTTAATATCTGCATGAAACATTATACCTACATGGTCCCATATTCCTTCCGCAGCCATCATTTCATTATTTTTTACAGCCTCTATACTTTCCCGATAAGCTTCTCGAAAATTAGAAAAATTACTGCATAAACTACTAACCCCCATAGACACTATCATTTGATACTGTTCTGTAACAAATTCTTTGAAATTTTCATAAAAATCCAATACTTTTTCATCCAGATTTTGCTCCTCTCCACCAAATACTACAATAATTGCTTTTGCATTACAAACAGGAGCCATCATTAATTGTAAACGAATTTTCTCTGGCATATGCTCCATAACAGCCAAACGAAGTGCATCTTGTCTAGCCTCATCATAAACTTCTTTCTGATCGAATGACTTAAAAATAATTGCTCCTAATAAATAATTCCTATACACAGATATATGAAGCTGTTCCCGATATGCTGTAATCTGTTCCCCACTGATATCACCATTGAGCAAATGCAATAAAAATAACTCTGTTAGCTGTTCCCTCTGTTCTAACATCAATCGCTCCATATTTACATTTGCGTCCACCAAAATATCGATTTTATCCGCAATATATTCCAATTCATTTTTCGAGCGTGTTTCTGCCTCTGCTCCAAATCCAACATGATTTGCAAGAGAAGACACTGGTTCATAAAGCTTTCGTGTAATCAAAACTACTACAAAAACTGCAAATACTCCAAGTAACAATAAACATCCAGTAATTGATAAAATACTTCTTGCCTCATTTTGTACTGTATTCCAATTATAACTAATCACATAAGTCCAATCCAATTGTTTTGAACTTGCTTCTGCAATTACATAAATCTTTTTATCTGCCAAACGAACCTGATTTTTTCCCTTCAAACTCCCAGTACTCTGAAAATCCAAAATCTGTTTTGCCACCTCTTTATCTGTTGTATAAATCAATTCGCCATCCCCATCAAAAACCATAATATTACCATTTGCAAGATTTTCACGCATTAGGGCAAATAATTTCTCCATATTCACCTTAATAATCATCATTGCATGTGTTTTTGCACTACTAACCGGTAATTTATACACTAACACTAATCCATCCATCTGTACCCATTCTCTGCTTTTAAACTTTGTTCCCTCCTCTGGTGCCCAATTATAATTCCAAAAACTTCGTTCAATAAAATCTGTTTTATAAGAATATAAACTTTCCACCAAATCCTTATTTTTCACAAGCAAATAAGGATACATACCCATATTGCTAAGTACCCAGTCATTTTTAAAATTTACAAAGGAATATCCTGAAACGTAATCAGATACCATCGACTCTCCAGAGAGAGCAGAAATACCCCCCCGTATATAAGAATAATAAGAATAATCCAGATCTGCCTCTAAAAGCCAAGCAATCTCTTCATCTAAAACTTCTGCTGTATAATATCGCTTCATATTGCCAAGTACCGTATCAATTCGAGAAGCTGTCTGTTCTACAACTGCTTCCATAGAAGTATAAATCCTAAGAGCAGATTCATTTAAATAATTATAATAAGAATATCCTCCCAAGATAATTAGAGGGATAAAGGTCAAAAAGATCAAATAAAAAAAGATTCTATATTTATATTGAAATTTTTTTAATTTTGTCATTCTATCTTTCATCTTGCTTCCCATCACTTCTTTACACCTTTTCAACACCAATATACCAATCTATTTAAAGTCTCTAAAACATACAAACAGTTTCGTATTTATATTTTATTATAAATGAAATCAATACAAATTGGAAGTAAAATTTAAAAAGAAAAGGCCGAAAATCCTTTCGACCTTCTCTTTCACTAAGAAAAAACTTATTTCTATTATTCTTCAATTAATTCCACTGTAACTGGATCTAATTTCCAGATATCATTTATATACTCTTGTATTGTACGATCAGAAGAAAACTTTCCGCATTTTGCTGTATTTAATATTGCCATCTTAGCCCATCTTTCGGTATCTAAATAAGCCTGTTCTACCTGAACCTGAGCAGCGGCATAGGAACGGAAATCCTTTAATATAAAATACGTATCTGCTTTATCACTCTGTTTTGTATTTAAAAGAGAATCATAAATTTCACGGAACAATTCTGGATTCTCAGGAGAATAAAACCCATTTACAAGCTGCATTAAAACCTTCCGAATATCTGCATCTTCATTATAAATTTCCATTGGATCATATTTTCCATTATTCTCATAGGCGATAATTTCATCTGAACTTGCCCCAAAAATAAATGCATTTTCTTTTCCAACTTCCTCTACAATTTCAATATTAGCACCATCCATTGTTCCAAGAGTAGGAGCACCATTTAACATAAATTTCATATTACCAGTACCAGAAGCTTCTTTACTTGCAGTAGAAATCTGTTCACTTACATCTGCGGCTGCAAAGATAATTTCTGCATTGGATACACGGTAATTTTCAATAAATACCACTTTAATCTTTCCATTAATTGAAGTATCATTGTTAATTACATCAGCAACACTATTAATCAATTTAATTGTCAATTTTGCTCTACGATATCCAGCTGCTGCTTTTGCACCAAATATAAACGTTCTTGGATAAAACTTCATCCCTGGATTTTCCTTAATCTGATTATACAGATACATCACATGTAAAATATTTAAAAGTTGTCTCTTATATTCATGTAATCGCTTTACTTGTACATCAAATATAGATTTTGGATCAATTTCAATTCCATTATGTTCTTTAATATACTTTGCCAGACGAACTTTATTTTGATACTTAATATCCATAAACTCCTTCTGTGCCTGCTTATCATCCGCAAGTGGAGTTAATTTATCCATCTGTTTCAAATCAGTGATCCATCCATCTCCAATATGATCTGTTACCCATTTTGCAAGAAGCGGATTTCCATGTAATAAGAATCTTCTTTGAGTAATACCATTTGTTTTATTATTAAACTTCTCTGGCATCATCTGATAGAAATCACGCAGTGTTTCTTTCTTTAAGATCTCAGTATGAAGTTGTGCTACACCATTTACAGAAAATCCACCTACAATAGCAAGATTTGCCATTCTTACTTGTCCATTGTAAAGAATTGCCATCGCTTCTACCTTTTCTGGCTGATTTGGATAACGTTCTTGAATTTCTCGTTCAAATCTGCGGTTAATCTCTTCTACAATCTGATAAATTCTTGGAAGTAATCTTGCAAATAGATCAATTGGCCACTTTTCCAATGCTTCTGACATAATTGTATGATTTGTATAGGCACAAGTTTTCGTAGTAACTTCCCATGCTTCATTCCACTCTAAGCCTTCCTCATCCATTAAAATACGCATCAATTCTGCAACTGTTACAGATGGATGAGTATCATTTAACTGGAATGTTACTTTTTCATACAGTTTTCTAACATCTCCATGTTTATCTTTATATTTCTTTACAGCAGTTTGAATACTTGCTGATACAAAGAAATACTGTTGTTTTAAACGAAGCTCTTTTCCTGCATAATGATTGTCATTTGGATACAATACTTCTACAATATTTCTTGCTAAATTTTCTTGCTCTACTGCCTTTTGATAATCCCCTCGATCAAATGATGCCAAATTAAACCGATGCACTGGTTCTGCATCCCAAATTCTTAAGGTATTAATTACATTATTTCCATATCCAACAATTGGCATATCATAAGGCACAGCACGAACCACCTGATATCCTTCCTGAATAAACATATCTCTGCCATTGGAATCTCGATCCATTCGTACATAACCGCCAAATTTTACTTCTGTTGCATACTCATCACGCCGAATTTCAAATGGATTTCGATTCTTTAGCCAATCATCTGGTGCTTCAATCTGATAACCATCCTCTATCTTTTGCATAAACATTCCATAACGATAACGAATTCCACAACCATATGCAGAATATCCCAAAGACGCAAGAGAATCTAAGAAACAAGCAGCCAGTCTTCCCAAACCACCATTTCCTAATGCAGCATCTGGTTCCTGATCCTCAATCACATTAAGATCAACGCCAAGCTCCTCCATTGCCTCTTTTACTCCATCATAAAAAGTTAAATTAATCAAACTATTTCCAAGTGCTCTTCCCATTAAAAATTCCATAGACAAATAATAAACTGTCTTTGGGTCGGATCGCTCATATTCTTTCTGTGTTGCTAACCAAGCATCAATAATAGCATCCTTTACTGCATAAGACACTGCTTGAAAGATTTGTTCCGGTGTAGCTTCTTGCATCGGCTTTCTATACAGAGTCTTCACATTATAAACAACACTTCTTTTAAAAAATTCTTTGTCAAATTTGCGATTGCTCAATGTTAATATCCTCCTCTTAATTCTATGAATTTTTCTTAGGCTAATAAATTTAGATGAATTTGAACTTTTGCCCTTATTCACCTTTACTCCTAATTATAACCAATTTAATCTTGTTATACAAGTAAAAACCGATAGATATTGCAGTTTTTTCTATATTAAATCGTCATCAAACCTTTTTCTTTACTCCAATCAAGGTAATCTCTCCATTGATATCCCATTCCTTTTCATATCCATTCATTTGCCCAACAAAAATTTCTTCTGCAAGAACAACCTTACAAATCTCTTCTCTATACTTTTGTAAGATTTCAGCAACCTTTTCATTTTTATCCTGATATACTTGAATCCGATCTGTCACTTCGAAGCCCGCTTCTTTTCGCATGGTTTGAATCTTACTAATCAATTCCCGTACATATCCTTCTTCAATTAATTCTGTAGTAAGATTTATATCCAAAACAACTGTAATTCCTTTCTCACTATTTGATACATAACCTTCTACTTGTGCTGCATCAATCAAAAGATCTTCTTTATCTAATACTTCTTCCTTTCCATCTAAAACAATAGTCAAGGTTCCTTTCTCATTCACTTCATCCATTGCCTGATTTCCATTCAAAGTACTTAGTACTTCTTTCAGCTGATTCAATTGTTTTCCAAAGCGTTTTCCCAGCGTTCGAAGCTGCGGCTTAAAACTATAAGAAGTAAAGTCACGTACATCCTCTGTAAACTGTACTTCTTTTACATTTAATTCCTCTCGGATAATATCCATATAAAACTCTGATAATCCACTCTCTTCCATTTTTACAAACATTCTTGAAATTGGCTGACGATTCTTAATATTAGAAATATTCCGGCAAGCACGTCCTAACACCACAATCTCCAAAACTTTTTCCATATCTGCTTCTAATGTGGTATCTATCCAATCCTGATTTACAAAAGGAAAATCACAAAGGTGGATGCTCTCTGGTGCTTTTGTATCAATACTACGCACTAAATTTTGATAAATCTCTTCTGTCATAAAAGGAATCATAGGTGCAGCCGTTTTACAAATTTCTACCAATGCAGTATATAATGTCATATATGCATTAATCTTATCCTGTTCCATTCCTTTTGCCCAAAAACGCTCTCTACATCGTCTTACATACCAATTACTCAATTCATCTACAAAATCTTGTAATGCTCTTGCAGCTTCAGGAATCCGATAATTTTCCAAATTACTATCCACTTCACCTATTACTGAATTTAACTTGGACAATAACCATTTATCCATAATAGGGAGCTTTTCATATTCTAATTTATATTTTGTTGCATCAAACTGATCAATATTTGCATAAGTTACAAAAAATACATACGTATTCCACAATGTTCCCATAAACTTACGCTGTCCTTCTGTGACCACCTTATCATGGAACCGATTTGGAAGCCATGGTGCACTATTAATATAGAAATACCAGCGGATCGCATCTGCTCCATGCTTTTGAAGTGCTTCAAATGGATCAATCGCATTTCCTTTTGACTTAGACATCTTTTGTCCATTCTCGTCTTGTACATGTCCTAATACAATTACATTTTTATAAGGCGCTTGATTAAATAATAAAGTAGATTCTGCCAGCAAAGAATAAAACCATCCTCTAGTTTGATCGACCGCCTCCGAAATAAAATTAGCTGGAAACTGCTGTTCAAAAAGTTCCTTATTTTCAAAAGGATAGTGATGTTGTGCAAAAGGCATTGCTCCAGAATCAAACCAACAGTCAATCACTTCTGGCACTCGTTTCATCTCTTTTTTACACTTTGGACAACGAATTGTTACTGCATCAATAAATGGACGATGTAATTCAATCGTTTCTGGACAATTTTCCGACAATTCCTTTAATTCTTGGATACTGCCAACTGCATGTTGCTCACCACATTCACACTCCCAGATATTTAATGGAGTTCCCCAATACCGATTCCGACTAATTCCCCAATCTTGTACATTTTCTAACCAATCCCCAAAACGACCTTTTCCAATACTTTCTGGAATCCAATGAATGGTATTATTATTTCGAATTAAATCATCTTTTACTGCTGTCATTTTAATAAACCATGACTCTCTAGCATAATAGATCAATGGTGTATCACATCTCCAACAATGCGGATAACTATGTTCAAACTTTGGTGCATCAAACAGCAATCCTTTTTTATCTAAATCTTTTAAAATCATTGGATCTGCTTTTTTGCAAAATACACCCGCATAGGAAGTTTCCTTTGTCATCTCCCCTTTTCCATCTACTAACTGTACAAATGGCAAATCATAATTACGTCCTACCTTAGCATCATCTTCACCAAAAGCAGGTGCAATATGAACGACTCCAGTACCATCAGTCAATGTAACATATGAATCACAAGTAACATAATATGCTTTCTTATTCTGTCTTTTACAGATCTCTACTGCACAATCCAATAGAGGTTCATATTCCTTATATTCCAAATCTTTTCCAATATAACGTTCCACAATTTGATAAGGAGCTGTTGCCCGTTCTCCTCCCAAAACAGTTTCTGTCAACGCCTCTGCCAAATAATATAAATATCCATCTGCTGTTTTTACTTTTACATAATTCTCTTCTGGATTAACACAAAGTGCTACATTCGAAGGCAATGTCCATGGTGTTGTTGTCCAAGCCAAGATATAAGCATCTTCCCCTTTAACCTTAAACCGTACTACTGCAGATCGTTCCTTTACCTCTTTATATCCCTGTGCAACCTCATGAGAAGAAAGTGGTGTTCCACAACGTGGACAATAAGGAACAATCTTAAACCCCTTATATAACAATTTCTTTTCCCAGATTTGTTTTAATGCCCACCATTCCGATTCGATAAAATCATTATGATAAGTTACATAAGGATCTTCCATATCTGCCCAAAAACCAACTGTAGAAGAGAAGTCTTCCCACATACCTTTATACTTCCATACACTCTCTTTACAATGCCCAATAAAAGGTTCTAATCCATATCCCTCAATCTGTTCCTTTCCATCTAGTCCCAACATCTTCTCTACTTCCAGTTCTACAGGAAGTCCATGTGTATCCCAGCCAGCTTTTCTAGGAACCATATATCCTTTCATTGTACGATATCGGGGAATCATATCCTTAATTACACGAGTCAGTACATGACCAATATGGGGCTTTCCATTTGCAGTAGGAGGGCCATCATAAAAAGTATATGTTTCCCCTTCCTTTCTATGTTCCATACTCTTTTTAAAAATATCATGCTCTTTCCAAAATTTCTCGATTTTTTTCTCTCTTGCAACAAAATTCATATCACTTGCTACTTTACTATACACAATTTTTCTCCTTTCTAAATATCTTATTTTTTATGGTGGTTCCAAAACAAAAAAATCTCTGCCCTGTAAAACAGGGCAAAGACCATATCTTCTTTGCTATACCACCTATTACAACATACAGTCCCTTACGGGGTAAATATGAGTTCCTTTTAACGGTGGAAACCCGTCTGCATTTACTTACAAACAGTTCTAGCAATTTTATAAAAGTTCATCTCTTACTGTTTGTTTTTAATCCAGCAACTCCGAAGTGATTTTCAATTACCTGCTACTACTGTTGGTTCTCATCTTCCCAACTCTCTGTAAGTTTCACAAATCATCTACTCTCTTCATCTACGTCTTTTCCTTGTAGTTTGTAATTGACCTAATTATAAAAAGATTTATTCCACTTGTCAAGTGCCTTATATAAAATCCTAAAAATTCCGCATAAGCCCTATCCTTATGCGGAATCTTATAAAAGCATTGAAAACTTTTATCTTTTATACTCAAGCCTTTCTTTTCTAACTTTTTTCGCTTTTATCATTCTATTCCCTTAAAATTTTTTCTTTTATTGCTATCTTCTGCTTTTCTATATTACAGAAACAAAAAACTAATTATCTTTCACTGCTTCCGTAACTGCTTTTACCATTCCTGCTAATCCCTGTATTTCAGAAGGAATAATAATCTTTGTAGCTTTTCCATCTGCAGCTTTTGCAAACGCTTCTAAACTCTTAATCTGCAATACTGCCTGATCTGGAGCCACTTCCTTAATATAAGCAATACCTTCTGCATTTGCCTTTTGCACTGCACGAATTGCTTCTGCCTGACCTTCTGCCTCACGAATTGTTGCTTCCTTTTTCGCCTCTGCTCGAAGAATTGCTGCCTCTTTCTCAGCTTCAGCTTCCAAAATTGCTGATTCTTTTTTACCTTCTGCTACAAGAACAGTTGACTTCTTTTCTCCTTCTGCACGAAGGATACTTTCACGTCTTTCACGTTCTGCTTTCATTTGTTTCTCCATTGCATCTTGAATCGCAGCCGGAGGAATAATATTTTTTAATTCAACACGGTTTACTTTAATTCCCCATGGATCAGTAGCCACATCAAGAGAAGAACGCATTTTTGCATTAATAATCTCTCTAGAAGTTAAAGTTTGATCTAATTCTAATTCACCAATAATATTTCTTAATGTTGTAGCTGTCAAATTTTCAATCGCCATAATCGGATTTTCTACTCCATAGGCAAATAATTTGGAATCTGTAATCTGAAAAAATACAACTGTATCAATTCGCATTGTTACATTATCCTTTGTAATTACTGGTTGTGGTGCAAAATCTACTACTTGTTCCTTTAAAATTACTTTCTTTGCTACCCGATCAATAAATGGAAGTTTAAAATGCAAACCAACAGACCAAGTATCCTGATAGCCACCCAACCGTTCAATAACATACGCTTGTGCCTGTGGTACAATCTTGATACAAG
The DNA here is from genome assembly GCA_910579865.1 of uncultured Lachnospiraceae bacterium. Lineage (GTDB taxonomy): Bacteria > Bacillota > Clostridia > Lachnospirales > Lachnospiraceae > MGBC114844. The sequence goes on along the minus strand of CAJTXA010000015.1, from coordinate 56,486 downwards.
AACTAATTACCAATAAAAGCAATACAATAAACAGTATTAGTACTACTGAGCCCACACTGATTCCTGTCATAACTAACATAATCTTTTCCTCTCTTTCTTCCGTAGTGTATACGGAACATATTTATTGTTTTTTATTCAATTAGATTATAACAATCTAACGATCACAGTATATCATATTTCCTAAAAAAAGTATATATTTTTTCTTTATTTCCTATTTTCCTCTGGCTTCCATGGTGCGATTGCTTTTCGTACCACCAGCTTTACTCCACGTACTTCCAATATCTCTACATCTTCTCCTTCTTCAATAATAATTTTATCATCTGAAGAAATTGCACTCCATTCCTGACCATTAATTACTGCAGAACCAAATCCTTCTCTATTATTCAAACAAGATGTCGTTTTTGCAATTTGTCCTACTAAACTTTCTGCATTCGTCTTAACTCTCCCTTTATTTAGATACCTTCGTGCCACTGGTCTTGTAAAAAATAGCATAATTAAAGAAACAATTACAAATACAAAAAACTGTCCCCAAAATCCGGCTCCAACAAATCCTGTTAGATAAGCAATAAATCCACCAATTGCAAACCAAATCGTGGTTAGATTTAATGTTGTCACTTCTACTATTACAAGAATAATACAAATTATTAGCCACATAATACCATACATACTCACTGCCTCCTTTCTTTCCTATCATACCCTAAAGCATTTTTCTTACTTCTTCTAACTCCTCCTTTATACATTCTTCTTTTCCATAACGTGCCTTTTCATAAAGAGTAATTATTCTTTCTCTCTTCTTTAAATCCAAAAGTGGCTGTTCTAACACGTTTTCTATTTCAGTAGGAGTCAGAGATAATTCCAAAATTTGTTCTTTTCCCTTTCTCCTTTTTACTGACTTTTTATACTGACGACGAATCTTTTTATTATAATTACCTAATTCTTCTTTTATTACTTTCTGTTTTCGAAAAATTGGTACGCTTTCTGTAACAGTAATAATATCTGTTTTCTTTCCTTCTTTTTTAGATGGCAATGGCAGTGCATAAAATCGTTTATAAATTTGATATAAACAAAAGCCAACTCCCGCTAAAACTATTGCAATAAGAAATATAAGTGTAAAAATTTCCATTAAATATTGCAAAAATAAGGCTAACTTTGAAGGTACTTCTTCTTCAATAAGAAATCCATAATCCTCCTGATTTATGCTCTTTTTTATATCCAAATAAGTTCCTTGATCGACTTCCTCTTTCTGCATCAAAGAAAATAACCAGCGTAAACCGATTAATGCCAATGCTCCAATTTGCTGTATCATATGTTCTGGATAAAATCGTGGTGCTAATAACATTCCCCCAAGCATCACTATCGTAAAAAAACAAAGTAATGTTCGATTCACTCCTTTTATTTGCTGAATTGGAAAATTTGCTGTTTCTCGATTTAAATAAATAAACTTTTCTGTATTTTCTAAATTTTTACTTATCATATAAAAAAGAAGAAACGCAACCAGCTCATAAAAACATTGTTTCATTAATATGGTTTTCTCTATATAAGAAGCAAAAACATATACAATAAAAAGAAATGACAGCATCAGTAAATGGGGACATTCTTGATACTGATAAGATTTCGTTATACGAAACCGAATCGAATTTACTATCATTACAATTAAGCAAATCGAAACTGCTATTCTCTCTCCAATTGTACTTGGAAAGAATAACAAAATCCCTCCAACACAGCCAATATGAAGAAAAGCAAATAAAAATAAATTTTCTATATACATTCTAACAAATAAAAATATAAACAAAGGTAATAATAAAATTCCCATCCGAAGATATAAATGTCCATTCTCTCTAATTCCAATTCCAGCAATTAAACAAGCTACACTATGGTATAAAGTGAATTGTATCAAAACCTGAAAGGCACGAATCACCAATTCTATTTTCGTATAACGAAACTTTCTTTCTTTATCCATACTCCATCTCCCAACGATAACTTTCTGCAAGTGGACAATCCACTAATCTTTCTTCCATATTTGAATATAATGGTAAAATCCACATAGAACCTTTACTCTTCTCACATAATTTATTAAACTCTTTTTGTAACTTTTCTCTTTGAGAAGTTGAAATCAAAATATAAAGTGTATCTTTCCTTTGACTATTTATCTGTTCTGCTATTATTTCTCCATATTCCCGACACTCCTGTGACAAATCCAATCTTGCAAGTTGCTCCCGAATCATATTAATATGATTTCCACCTGAACCACTTACCATATAAAGTTCCTTTTTTGTCTCAATATCTCTTCCATTACTTACTAATCCCACTGAAATCCCTTGTAAAAGAAACCATTCTGCAAGACTATTCACAATACGAATACTTTCTTCTTTTAATTCCTCATATTCCAACATTGACTCTGTTTCCAAATTTAATAAAAGAGAAACTTCTTGTCTGGTTGTATAATCATGCATATTTACTTTCCATTCACCAGTTTTTGCAGATGCTTTCCAATTCACATCCTGCATCCTATCAAATGGTTGATAATCACGAATTCCTCGAAACTCAAATGGATCTTCATACGCATATCTGCGAGTCAGCAAAGTTCCCATCACCTTACGATAAGGAATCAAAAGTTGTTTTGTATCCACTCCCTTTGGATAAACAAAAAGATTGGTATGTACTGACTTTATTCCAACCAAAGTTGCTGTCATAAATAGATCAGTTGAAACAAGATTGATCTGTTCAATTGAATAATACCCTCGTTTTGTTCCTCGAAAGGGAATTGTTCTTGTTATTTTCTGATATAACATAATCGAAAAAATATCATTTTTATAACATTTATCTGAAATAGAAATATTTCCTTCCTCTTCAAACTGCAAACTTCTATCAATTTCAAATTTTACTCGAATCATTGGTAATGGCAACAATTTTGCATTTACAATTGTTTCTTGAATCTGTCCTATCTCTCCCTCTGTAATAGCATGTTCTGTAAACATTACATCTGCATTTAAATTTTTTCCCCAAAAATACTCATATAACCATCCTTGTAATAAGTACAAAACTCCTGCACACAATCCAGTAAATAATAATATTATCATATTTTATCGCTTCCATTCCTCTGTAGGCACCGAAACCATAGATAAAATCTGTTTCACTGCTGCTGCACTCTTGCCGCCTAACATTCCTCCTTGCAGAACAATCCGATGGGCTAAAACTGGAACTGCCAACTCATGAATATCCTCTGGTACTACATATTCTCTTCCTTGAATTAGTGCATATGCCTGTACTGCTCTTAAAAAAGCAAGCGTTCCTCTTGGACTAACTCCAAGTATAGCCGCCTTAAAAATTCTCGTTTCCTCTACAATTCGAACTATATAATCCAATAAAACTGGATGAATATAAATCTCTTTACATTTCTTTTGTAGTTCCAATAAATCCTCTTTCTTAACAACTGGAACTACTTCTGTAAATGGATTATCTCGTATAAAACGATTTACCATTTGCAACTCCTCTTCTTTTTTAGGAAATCCCATTGAAATCTGCATTAAAAAACGATCTAGCTGTGCCTCTGGAAGAGGAAATGTTCCAGCCGTTTCTACTGGATTTTGCGTTGCAATTACAAAAAAAGGCTGTTCTAATATTCGTGTTTCCCCATCTACTGTAATCTGTTTCTCTTCCATACATTCTAGTAGACTAGACTGTGTTCGGGGAGTTGCACGGTTAATCTCATCTGCAAGAAGAATATTACAAAAAACAGGTCCTTTTCGAAATATAAATTCTCCCTCTTTTTGATTATAATAATTTAACCCAGTAATATCAGAAGGAAGTAAATCTGGTGTAAATTGAATTCGTGAAAATTCAGCATCAACTGACTTCGCTAATGTCTTTGCCATCATCGTTTTTCCTGTTCCTGGCACATCTTCTAAAAGTACATGCCCTCCTGCAACCAAAGCAGTAAGAATTTTATCTATCACTCCTGATTTTCCAACTATCACTCGTTCTATATTTGCTTTTATTGCAGCAATCTGTTTCACATATTGATCAATATCCAAATTCCCTCATATCCTCTCTTTCTCTTTCTTTTTTATCTTATGTCTTATATTTTTCTAAATTTTTATGGTATAAGTATAACATATTTTTTTTAATTTTTCTGAACTTGTCATAAGTAAAAGTATTTTTGTAATAAAATCAAATTTCTTACTTTTTTCTTCTTAATATCCCTAAATTCTTCATATATTGTGGAAAACCTCCACACTATAATGACAATTTAAGTTGATATGTGGAAAATTATGTGGATAACTTATAAATTTTTTCTTTAATCATCCACATAACTAGTTCACTTATCCACAATATGTTGAAAACCTTGTGGATAAATCTATATTTTTCTGAATTATATCTCTTTTATACTTCTATAAAAAAACAGAGTGAAGTTATACTCTGTTTTTTCTGAAAATAATGTATTCTATTTCCTACTTGCAATCTAATCCTCTATCTACACCTCAAATCTTTTTGTATTTTGTACCAATTCTTCAGCCAAAGTAACTAACTCTCCAGTAGAATTGCTACACTCTTGTACAATACTATTTAATTCTACCATAGATATTGACGTCTGTTCTGTATTTGCTGCATTTTCCTCTGCAATAGCAGCTAAATTATCTACAATATTCATTACAGTATCTTTTGTCCGATTTAACAATTCTACCTGTTCTCCAATTTCAGTAATAGCTGTTGTCACTGAATCAATTTCTACATTTAAAGAGCCAAACATTTCCTTTGTATCCTGAAGTTTATGATTCTGTTCCACAATAATATCTGCCACCTCATTCATTGTAGATACACTTGTATCCGAATTTTGTAATAGGTTATTTACAATCTTAACAATCTTCTCTGCTGACTCCTTTGACTGCTCTGATAAACTTCGAATTTCATCTGCAACTACAGCGAAACCTTTTCCATTTTCTCCAGCACGAGCTGCCTCTATACTAGCATTTAAAGACAATAAATTTGTTTGACTAGCAATATTAGTAATCAAATCCGTTGCTGTACGAATTTCTTGTGCAGATTGATTTGTTAAATTTGTCTGCTTTTGAACCTGATCAACTGATTTTTTCGTCTTTTCACTAATTCCTACTAATTGTTCTAATGTTACACTTGCTGTAACACTATAAGATTTCATTTTCTGAGAACTTTCTCCAAGAATTGTTACTCTTTCTGCTGTTTCATTAATTGCAGAACCCATAGAAGTAACTTGGGTATTTGCGTTCATAGTTTCCCCTGCCTGTGAATTCGAACTATTGGCAATCCCTTCTACTGCATAATTAATATGTCCTATCGTATTTGTAATAGACTGAAAAGAGGAGTTAAAACGTTTCGTAAAATCTTCCAATGAATGAGAAGTATGAATAATATTTGATACAATCTCCTTTAAAGAAGATACTAATGTATAAATTGATCGTACCATATCTCCAATCTCATCTTTGCGATTTAATAATCTCTGACTTAACTGCAAATTTAAATTTCCCTTTGATATTATATTTAAATTCATTACTGCATGATCTAGGCTTCCAACCATCTTTATCATAATTAAGACTGTCACTCCTAATGTAGCAAGTAAAATAACAATAATTCCTATAAATAAAGAAATTAATTCTTTTCGAATGATCTTCTGAATTTCTACTTTAGAACGTCCAGCAAATACAGCACCTATCACTTTTCCTGATAATTTAATTGGATGATAATAACCTGCATATTCCTCTCCTAATACTATAATTGTATTATTAGAATATTCTTGTCCTTGATCTAATACCTTTCTTTCTACATCATCTGGCATCTTTGTTCCAGTTTGATACTGTCCGTTTTTATCCTTTAAAGAAGTTAAAATTCTTGTATCTCCATAAAAAAAAGTAATATCTACACCTGTTTCTGATTTCAGTTTTTCTAATGTATCTTGTGTAATAAAAACTGAATCCCCACTTCTTAAGATTCCATCTTCATAAGTAAGTTCTTCTTCTCCCATACCAAAGAACACATCTGACACACAATATGCTACACTTTTTAGCTGCGATTGAATCAAATCTTCTGCAAGTACAATTTCATTTTTTACACTAACATAGGTACAAACTGTTGCAACTAGAATAATCGGCAGAATAACTAACAAAGAAATTTTCAGTAAAAGTTTTGTACCTTTCCTCTTTCCCATCTGTTCAAATTCCTTCTTTACTTTTTCTTTTATTATTCCCTGTTCTCCCACACTAAAAACTCCCTTCCTAAATTTTATTACGCTGCATAAGCCTGTTTTATCTACTCTTTCGATTCCTGTATAATTATTCTTCTATTCTTTTTCGATTTTCAAAATAAACAAACCGATCAATTGCGTCTAAGATATCTCGAAACGTTTCTCTTGGTGCTATAGAAATATAGCGGCGTAAAATCTCTGTTTCCTCTTCTCCTCGATACCTTCCATAAAAAATATCATAAAGATTATGGCCTCGAACAAAAATACGAAAACTTTCCATATTTTCTTTAATGTCCTTAACCGAATTAATTCGTTTTCCAATCACTCTTTGCATCCGTCGAACACTTGGCAAACGATATAGATAATCTTTAAATTTTTGATACAAAATATTATAAAATTCCTCTTCGCTTTTTACAACCCCAATCTGAGTCATTACTGTAGGATTCAGAAAATAATTTTCAAATGAATAATATTTTAATACTAATACATTTCTTGGTGTCACTCTTGGGATTGCTCCTTTATCCTCATCAGCCCGATTGCTATAATAATTACAAAGTTGTTTTACCAAATATTCTGGTTTCTTTCCATCACTATCTCGAATCATTAAAAACTGATCTTTTAGATACAACTGATTCATATACTTCAAGTTAGCATATGTTTTAATATTTGTGCAACTATTGGTTGTTATAATTGAAATTCTTTGTAACTTTCCATCTTCAGTATAAATCTCTGAATAATACTTTTCCAAAATCAATGGCAAGCGACTTCGATCCTGTTTTCCTTCCACAATAAAAACAAAGCTGACATTCATCAGATCATTCGCTGCATAGCCAAGATCATCCAAAATTTCATCAATTTCTTCATCCTCCTTACAAATTGTATAATAATCCCTATCTAAAATAATCTGCTTTATCTGCTTACTAGAAAAATTAAAAAGCATATTTGGAGAATGGGTAGAAAAAATAACTTGATTTTTCTTGGATAATTTATAAAGCACCTTTCCTGCTGCCTTTTGAAGCTGTGGATGTAAATAAATCTCTGGCTCCTCTAAGATAATAATACTTGGTACACAATTTTCTCCTGCAATATATGCTTCTAATAAAGAAAGCAAATAAATGCTTTTTGTTCCAGCTCCTAATTCATGAATACTTCGTGCTCTGGCAGAATCATTACTATGTAACATAGTTTCAATATGAAACACTTTTTCTATATCAAAATCAAACCGATATTGAATTTCTTCGTTCTTTCCACTATTAATGCGAAAACATTTATTTAATGTACTAGAAAAATCCTCCATATTTGTTTGATACAATTTATATTCCAACAATTTTGCTGTTTCAATTGCAGAAAGTGCCTTTGGTGTTTTTTTGTAAATCATACCAATACACTGAAAACAATGCTGGCAATGTTTTGACATGTCAAACATACAGATTGTACTACTCATATTTTTTTGTTCTTCTGCTGTTTGTACAGAAAGAAAATCCTTTTCCATCTCTACAACATTTCTAGTATGATCAATATAATAAATCTTTGGCAATATTTCTTGTATCCGAAAATTATTTTTTTTCACTCCATCCTCATAAAAGCATTGTCCATCTGGATGTATCACATAAGTAAATCGGAGAACACCATCTTGATAAGAAGGCATTTTTTCTCGAAAATCTCTTTCCCATATCGCATAATTCCTATATTTACTTACTAATCCATTTTTATATAAAATCATAAGATCCCCTGTTGTAATTTCTAACTCAATTGCGATCTCAATACAACGTCCTTTGTCATTAAAATCTCGGCTGCTAATTAAATAATCTCCTGTCAATGCACGAATAGCCTCTAATACTACTGTTTTTCCAGTATTATTTTTTCCTACTAAAATACAGGCATAATCCATTTCTTCTATTAAAAGTTCCCGAATCGATTTAAAATTTTTAATCTGTAAGCGGCTTACCTTCATATAATATCCTCCAAAATTCACGAAATCTTTTTTATTATGCTTCTATTTTTTGTAATCACAATCTTATCTCGTCTTTCTATTAAGCCATATCTTTATATTTGTTTTGCCTGATTCTTTTTTCTTTCTATTCCTTTTTCCCTATTAGCACCTTCTTCTTTTGGAAAGAGTTTCATTTCTAGTACCTTTTCTCTTACTTGTTTTTTATTCCATTCTTCCTTTTTCCGGATACTATACCCAAATTTCCCCAATTTCTCACCCAAGCAAAAATACTCCCCATGACTATAAACGATTGGTTTTGCCAAAGACAAATCAAATTTTCCTTTTTTATCTAAATAACGTTCTTCTGCCTGTACTGCTACTACCTCAGCTAAAAACATAGTATGACTGCCTAGTTCTCTTTTTTCTATCACTTTACACTCTATGTTAACCGGACTTTCTTTTATGACTGGCACCTTAACCTTAACTGCTTTGCCCTGTGTCAAACACAATTCTTGAAACTTATCTACCTCCCTTCCCGATTTCACACCACAAAAATCAGTAGCAAAAGCCAACTCTTTTGTTGCCAGATTAACTACAAATTCTCCCATTTCTTCCAACATAGAATATGAAAAACGTTCTGGTCTAACCGATATAGAAATCATTGGCGGATTAGTACAAACTGTTCCAGTCCATGCAACTGTAATAATATTACTATTTCCCTTTTTATCTGCTACAGTTACCATTACCGTTGGCACAGGATAAAGCATATTTCCGGGTTTCCAAATCTGTTTTCCCATTATCAAAGCACCTCTTTTCTTCTATTTTAATATTCAAATTTTCTCTCTATTATTGTAATAGCTTTCTTCTTTACCTTATTATACCTACTTCTCTAAATAATAACAATAGAAGAATTCCACTAAAAAGGCAGCGAAGTTCTGTTCTCTCTTCGCTGCTTAATTTCCATCTGTTTTCTGGTTATTGTTGAATATCTGCCATAATCGCTGGTATCAACTGTTTCTTTCTAGAAACTACATCTCTAAGAATAAAGCTATCTCCCTGAGCCCGAATACCAAAAGCATCCGCTATCAACTGTTCTGCATCTTCTCCAACAAAAATTAATTCTGTAGATTCTTTAACGATATCTGTTAGCATAAAGAAAATCATCTGTACACCAGCATGTTTAATCATATCTTTCATATAAGGATACAGTCTTCCTTTTAGCTCTGTTAATTCTTCACTATTCATAGAATTAATCTGTCCTACCCCAAAAGTAGTATCATTCATAGAGAATTTTTTAAAATCCTGATAAAATATCTCTTCTGGTGTCTTCGAACGTAAGTTACTTCCTGCCCGAAACATATCATTAGCTAATTCCTCTATCTTTACTTCTGCTATTTCAGCCAATTCCTGTGCTGCATTTCGATCCACCATTGTACAAGTAGGAGAACGGAACATCAATGTATCTGATATAATCGCAGAGCAAAGTAAAGATGCTATCACTTTTCCTATAGGGATTCCTGACTCTTGATACATCTGATATACAATTGTAGCAGTACAGCCAAGTGGTTGATTTCGAAAAAATACTGGTGAAATTGTCTCTACACTTCCTAAACGATGATGATCGATAATCTCTAAAATGTCCGCATTCTCAATTCCATCTACAGCTTGATTTTTCTCATTATGATCCACCATAATCACTTTTTTTCGAGCTGCATTTAAAAGATTTCTTCTAGAAACCATTCCAATATAAAGACCTTGTTTATCTAAAATAGGAAAATCCCGATGCCGCTTTTTTGACATCACCTCTTTTAATTTCTCTGTAAAATCATCTGTATGAAAGGTAATTAAATGATCTCGTCTCATAAAATAACGAATTGGCATACTTTGATTAATCAATCTAGCGGCTGTAAATGTATCATGTGGTGTACTAATTACAGTACAATGTTCTTCCTCTGCTAATTTCTTAATTGTAAGTGATACAGGTGCGCCTTCACAGACAATAATACAAGCTGCATTCATCTCAATCGCACAAAGCTGTGATTCATAACGATTTCCCAAAATCACTAAATCATTTGGTTCAATATAATTTTCCATTAAATCTGGATTTGCTGCCGCAACTAATACTTTTCCTTTATTAAAATACGCCTCTGCATCTCCAATTACTAAAGTTGCATCTAATGTTTCTATAATATTTTGATACTTTGTATTTGCTGTAGCAAGAATAGAACTATCATACATATCCATATAAGAAGTTGCAATATCTCCAATCGTAATTAATCCAAGCAATTCACGCTCTGCTGTTGTAATTGGAAGTGTTACTACATTGTTTTCCTTCATTAACGTCCAGGCTTCTTTTAATGAGATATTTTCAGAAACTCCTTCTGTCTCACGAATTTCAATATCCTTTACTTGTGTTCCTACATCTTTAATATACTCTGGTGGTTTTACTCCAAATCGTTCTAAAATATATTGTGTTTCCTCATTTAGATGCCCTGCTCTTCTCGCTACATACTCCTCTCCAGTAATTTTTTTCTTTAAGTTTGCATACGCAATTGCAGAACAAATCGAATCTGTATCTGGATTTTTATGTCCAATTACAAACACTGGTCGTTTCTTTTCTCTCATAAATCAATCCTCCCATATTGATACCAAAACCCTCTCCAATTTGTTTAGTATGTTAAATTTTTATCATTCTTTTATACTATATTTCATTTCTTCTAAAAAATCAATCCTTTTCTTTAAAAACTACCCTTTTTCAATTCCAATTATATCTTTCTATATAATTCTTATAAAATTATAAACTATTTTAAAAGAATTTTTAACACTAATCTGATATAATAAAAATACTAGGCAAAATATAAAATAAGGAAAAATATATGGAGGAAAAAATGAACAAAGAAAAAATGCATACGGGAGACCTTTATCTTCCAGGAGATACTGAAATTATAAAAGAACAAACCATTTGTCAAGACAAACTACATGAATATAATCTAACCAAACCTTCTGAGCTCAAAAAAAGAACCAAATTACTAAAGGAAATGCTGGGCGACTGTGGAGAAGGTGTTTACATTGAAGCTCCTTTTTATGCAAACTTTGGCGGCAAGCACTGTCATTTTGGCAACATGGTCTACGCCAATTATCACTTAACCTGCGTAGATGATACTCATATTTATATTGGTGACTACACCCTTTTAGGTCCAAATGTAACACTTGCTACAGCAGGACATCCAATTTTACCTGAACTCCGCAAACAAACCTACCAATACAACATGCCAATTCATATTGGAAAAAATTGCTGGATTGGAGCAGGAGCAATTATTTTACCAGGAGTTACGATTGGAGACAATACAGTAATTGGTGCTGGAAGTATTGTAACTAAAGATATTCCAGCAAATGTTGTTGCAGTTGGAAACCCTTGCAAGGTAATGCGAGAAATTAACGAACATGATAAAAAATATTATTATAAAAATAGAGAAATTTAAAATTAATAGAAAATTGGAGGAACTTTATGTTTGCAGATTATCATGTCCATACTGAATTTAGTGACGACTCTACATATCCTATAGAGCAAGTTGTAAAAGATGCTATTGCTATGCAAATAAATGAAATTTGCTTTACTGATCATGTAGATTATCCAAACTACTATTCAAAAATAAGGCAATTACAATCTCAATATAATATGCAAATAAGTATAAAACTAGGAATGGAATTTGGTATACAAACACATACTATTCCACAATACGAAATCTTATTTCAAAAATATCCTTTTGACTTTATTCTTTTATCAATTCATCAAGTAGAAGATAAAGAGTTTTGGACACAAGACTTTCAAAATGGAAAAAGTCAAAAAGAATACAATGAACAATACTACAAGGAAATGCTAAATATTGTAAAAATTATAGTGTACTTGCTCATCTGGATCTTATTACAAGATATGATAGAAATGGCATCTACCCATTTGAAAAAGTAGAACCTATTATCTTAGAAATATTAAAAATAATAATCAAAGATAAAAAAGGAATTGAGTTTAATACCTCTTATTACAGATATGGTTTAAAAGACTTTACCCCATCGATTAATATATTAAAATTATACCAAAAGTTAGGGGGTGAAATTATTACAATTGGCAGTGACAGTCATAAACCTGAGCATTTAGGAAATCATATAATTGATGCAAAAAATATATTAAAAAATCTAGGATTTCAATCCTTTTGTACTTATGATAAAATGCAGCCAATCTATCACTTTTTATAAATATTCCTGTCTTGAGCCATTGAAAAGAATATGTTATACTTTTCTTATTACTAGAAAAAAAACGAAAAGAAAGGAATCTAAACATGACAGAAGAAACAACAAACAAACAGACACAGGAAACAAAAGAAACACAAAATGTCCAAGAAACTATGGAAGATTACAAAGAAGAATTAGAAGCCTCCTATAAAGTAATTCGAGAAGGGGATATTCTAACAGGAACTGTCATTGACGTTTCTGAAACTAGTGTCACTCTAGATCTAAAATATTACACAGAAGGTATTATTCATGCAGAAGATCTAAGTAGCGATCCAAACTTTAAGCTTTTACAAGAAATCCATATTGGAGATGAAATCACTGCTACTGTTATTCGCCGTGACGATGGAGAAGGTCATATCGTTCTTTCTAAAAAAGAAGCAAACGATTTACTTGCCTGGGATAAACTTCGTGAATATCAAGCCAATCGTACAATACTTCCAGTAAAGATAGGAGGCATTGTAAATAAAGGTGTCATCACTTATGTAGAGGGAATCCGTGGCTTTATTCCTGCTTCTAAACTAGATGTAACATTTGTAGAAGATACCGAACAATGGTTAAATAAAACAGTAGATGCAATTATCATCACAGTAAAAGAAGAAGAAAAGAAATTAGTTCTTTCTGCCAAAGAACCAGCCCTAGAAAAATTAGCAACTGAAACCAGCAAACGAGTTGCAAAAGTTGCAGTTGGTTCTGTTATGAATGGAACTGTAGACTCAATTCAATCTTATGGTGCCTTTATTGAATTAGAAAATGGTTTATCTGGGTTACTCCATATCTCTCAGATCTCTGAAAAACGTATTAAACATCCAAGTGCTGTACTTAAACAAGGACAAACTGTTAAAGTAAAAATTATTTCCACTGACAACGGAAAAATCGGTCTTAGTATAAAAGCACTTGCCGATCCTTCAGAAACATCTGAAGAAGTTCTAGATTATGAACTTCCAAAAGAAGAATCTATTGGAACTAGTTTAGGAGCATTATTAAAAGGACTAAAATTATAATATAATATAAATATTCAGATAAAAAATTAATACAAGATATAGTTATTTTAAACTTTAATATCAAACTATATCTTGTATGTATTCTATTTCCTATAACAACCGTTTATTAAAATATTTTTATCTTATCGAATTATATCTATATTTAATTGTAAAAAACAATACTTTCTTCTAAATATAATTTAGCACATAAGCTACTAAGACAGCTAAAGTTATTAAATTGAAGCATATAGAAAATCCAAGTATAACTTTTATACTTCCTATTTTTCTTGTATCAAGCCGAATCAAATCTACCTTCTCTTGCACCTCTCGAACAGAAACAGCAATCATCTCTTGCTTTTGCACATTTCGAACAGACAAAATCTGTCCTTCAATTACAGAAAACCTTTGTGCAAGATACTCCTTTATCTCTTCTGTATCTTTTGCCCTTTGCAATGCTTCTTCTACAATTCTTTTAATCTCCTCAGAAGTAAAAATTGGTATCTCTTCTGTTGTAGATTTTTGTAATTCCAAATTCTTTACATCTTCTTTTATATCCCCAAATCGCTTTCCCTGCTCTGGTACACTAACCTCTGAATATACTGAATTTTGTACTTCCGAATGAGGAGTCCCCTTTTTTTCTGCTAAACGCTCCACTGCTCTTTCAGCCGATTTCCTTCTTTGTATATGACTTTCCCTTTCAGCTGCAGTCATCCTTCTATCGGATCGTATTGATTGTTCTGCTCTCTCTGGTATCGTAATCCATCTTCTCCATGTTTCTAACAAACTTGCCATAGTATTTCCCCTTACTTTTTTTCTTTTTGTCACTTTTATTAATCGTTATTTTTATAATACAACTTTTTTCGTCATTTTACACTACTTTTTACAATAATTTCGTATTTTATTCATAATTTATTCATATCCTTTCCTTATACTAAATACAATTAAACAATAGAAACATACATTTTTAAGTTTGGATTATTTCGTATACAATTTTTTCATAATAGCCTCGGATATTAAAAAATATCCGAGGCACTCCTCTTTTATCAATAAATTCTCTTTTACATCATTCTTGCTAAAAACACACTTGCTCCAATTCCTGCAAATGTACTGATTAATGCCCCAGCCAAAGTCCATCTTGTCTTTGTTACCTTTGCTGTCATAAAATAAACTGACATAGTATAAAAAATTGTTTCTGTACAAGACATCAAAATAGATGTTAAAATTCCTATGTAAGAATCTGTTCCATAATTTTTAAAAATATCAAGTACCAATCCCGTTGCAGCAGAGGAAGATACCATGCGCACCAAAATAATAGGAAACACTTCTTTTGGAACACCAGTTACCTCCATTGTTCCCCCTAAAAAATTACCAAGAAACTCCATAAATCCAGATGCACGCATCACTCCTACTGCCATCATTAGTCCAATCAGCGTAGGCATTACTCCAATTACTGTTTTGATTCCATCCTTTGTTCCATTTACAAAACTTTCATAAACAGAAGTTTTCTTTATCACTGCAAAAGATACAATATAAAAAATCACTAGTGGAATCAGCATATCAGACAGATATAAAATAATCTTCATAAATCTTCCAACTTCTCTTAATCTTATTTTATTGTATTCTTTATATAAAAAAAATATCATTCTTTTCTGTCTGATTTGCTTATTCTACCTTATATCCAATTACATCTTTTTTAATTGAAATCGATTTACTAATGTATATAACTGTTTTGATTGTTCTGATAATTCTATACTAGCAGCTGCACTATTTTGTACTGCTTCTGAATTAGATTGCACTACACTACTTATCACATCTACATTTTCAGTAAGTTGATCTAATACCATTTTCTGGTTTTGTGAAGCTTCGCTAATCTTATTGACAGAACGGGATACTTCCTCTGCTCTTTTTACTACAGCAACAAGTGATTCTGCTGTATTACCTGCGATTGCAGTTCCACGTTCTACTGCCTGACGTGACGCATCAATTAAAACTTCTGTCTGTTTTACTGCATCTGCACTTTTTTCTGCCAAATCCCGAATTTGGTCTGCTACTACTGCAAATCCTTTTCCTGCAACTCCTGCTCTAGCAGCCTCAATTGAAGCATTTAAAGAGAGTAAATTCGTTTGATTTGCAATGTTTTGAATTGTTTTTACAATATTTTGTATTTCCTCCGAGGACTGATTGATATCTGCCATAGCATGTGTTAAAAGTTCCATTTCCTTATTACTTTCTTGAATCTTTATACGTGCAACAGATACTATCTCATTTGCTGTCTGTGCATCTTTTGCATTTCCCTTAACATCCTTTGCTAAACTATCAATTGAAACTGCTAATTCTTTAATTGCTTCTACCTGCTCTGAAAGTCCATTGGAAAGAAGCTGAGATTCTGCTGATACACTATCTGCCCCGTTCGAGACTACATTCGCTGATAAAGTAATTTGATGTAATGTATCATTTAAGGACATCGAAATTTTTTCAATAGATTTTTGAATAGGAATAAAATCTCCGATATAATTTTGTGTAATTGCAATATCCATATTGTTAGAAGCCATTTCAGAAAGCTGCAAAGAAATATCATTTACATAATTATTGATAGTCGTACTAATATGGTTAAATGCCTGTGCTAAACGCCCTAATTCATCTTCTGTATTTACATCAATATGTATCTTTAGATCTCCTGCTTCTAATTTTGAAGCTCCCTCCATAATTTCTTGAAATGGAGAAAGACATTTTTTAATAATGGAAGAAACAAAATGTATCATAATAAATCCAAGTACAATAATAATAAAAATTAATTTTCCAAGCCCTTCTATTATAATAGAATAAAATTCACTACGGTTAATTGCCATATATAAAGTCCACTGATTTCCACCACTTATCTTTAAAGGAATTGTAACAGAAATCCCTCTTTTATTAGTTGCAAAATTTTTCGATTTCCTATCAATTATAGATAAACTATTCTCATGTTCTCCCTCTGGCATAGAACGAATCTTTTCTCCATGTTCCGCTATAATTCCATATCCCACTTCAGAAGCTATCTTTCCTACAGTGGAAGTATCAAAAGAATCCACCAAAACAGTCCCATCCTCTGCAAGTGCTACCATATGGGTCGAACGATAACCAGTACTCGCATATCGCATATTTTGCATATCTGCTAATGCCATATCTACTCCACCCACTCCTAAAAATACTCCATCTGCATCCCATATAGGTGCAATGATACTAATCATCATAATATCTTTTCCCATTAAATTATAGATATAAGGCTCATAAACATAAGGCTGACCAGTTGCTTTCATCTGCATATAATACTCTTTTTCATAATTATCAAATGCATCTTCATGTTTCTCAAAAAGATATCCTGCTCCATCTGGATTTGGATAAACAACTGCCTCATAAGCAATCTCTCTTTGATGAACACTATATGGATCTCCATTTGCATCCGCAATCCGATTTTGTTCAAAATAGGCAAATGCTGTTGTATAATTGGAGTCTCCTTCTAATACTCCAACTAAAGCAGTATCTATCGCTTGTCGTTGTTCACTTGGATCGAGTTCTGTAATATTTCGAAGTGCCTCGGTAAATCCAAGTGCTTTTCCATAAGAGCTTTCAATCTCATTGACAATTAAAAATGCATTCTCATAAGCAACAGAAACTAATTTTTCATTTGTAACCTGCATCAACGATTTTGCAGACAGTGCACCTGATGTAGTTACTGCTACTAAAAAAATAACTACCATCATCAGCTTCAGTCTTGACATAATCTTCTTACTAATGCTCTCACTAGAAGATACAGACTTCACCTTTTTCACTGTTTGTAACATAATTTAACGCTCCTTCCAAAATAATTTTCTAACACATATCACTCTTTTTTCCCTATTTTGTACAGTGACTAAAATATCTCAATTATACCATTATTTTCTCAAAAAGTCAAATATTGATCTTATAGTGAAAAAGCAGACCAAACAATTCCTTTTATCTGCTTGGTCTGCTTTTTATAAATCTTTATTTTGTTTTATTATTGCAATATCTTTTCTACATAAAATTGATAAGCTTGACTCCATTTTTCCTGATTTTCTGGTTGATAAATGATAGGCTGATCGGAATTAGCAATTACTTTTCTCGCCTCTTTTAGATCCTTTATAATTCCTTTTGCCATCAACTGAATTACAATATTTCCATATACAGTTGCTTCTATTGGCCCAGCAATTACAGGAATTCCATTGGCATATGCAGTAAATTTACATAAAAGCTGACTTTGAATTCCTCCACCCACCATATAAATAGCAGTATACTCTTTTTTTGTACATGCTTTAATTTCTTCTAAAGTATAACGATACTTTAATGCAAGACTCTCATTAATACAACGTATAATCTCTCCTTCTGTCTGTGGAATATTCTGTCTGGTTCGTTTACAATACTCTTGAATCCGCTTTGGTATATTACCAGAAGGAACAAACTCTGGTGCATCTGGATCAATCAAACATTGAAATGGCTTTGCCTCTTCTGCTAGTTTTTCTAGTTCAGAAAAGCTATAATTTTTTCCCTCTCGTAACCATTGTCTTCTACTTTCTTGTACCAGCCATAAACCAATAATATTTTTCAAAAAAGAAATTTTACCATCTGTTCCTATTTCATTTGTAATATTTCGTTCTTCTGACTCTTTTGTTACAATTGGGTGACTTAACTCTGTTCCAAATAAGGACCATGTGCCACAACTTACAAAAATAAAGTCCTCTTCTTCTGCTGGTACTGCTGTCAATGCACATTGTGTATCATGTCCTGCTACAGCAATTACATCCATATTTGCTATACCTAATTCTTTTTGTATCTCTTCTTTTAAAGAACCTAATCGTGTTCCTGTAGGGATTACTTCTGTCAATATTTTTTCTGGAATAGCAAACTGTTCTATTACTTCTTTTACCCATCCAGGCAAAAATGGATTTCCCATCTGTGTAGTAGAAACAATAGATCGTTCACTTTTTTTAATTCCTGATAAAAAATAATTAAAAAGATCTGGCATCAGCAGCATACAATCTGCCTGGCTGAAAAGCTCTGGTCTTTGTTCCTTTAGTGCCAGCAACTGAAATACCGTATTAATTTCCATAAACTGATTTCCAGTTATTTGATAAAAATGCTCCTTTGAAATTTTCTTAAAGCCTTTTTCCAACATTCCTTCTGTTCTACTATCACGATAATGTACTGGGTTTTCTAATAAATACCCCTTTTTATCTAAAAGTCCAAAGTCTACTCCCCATGTATCTACTCCAATACTTTCAATTTCTCCTTCTTGTTTTGCTTTTATCATTCCCTGTTTCATCTCATAAAACAGCCGCAATATGTCCCAATACATGGTTCCATTTACTATAACTGGATCATTCGAAAATCGATGAACTTCCTTTATTGTAATCTTATTTTCGCAATAAGTCCCTAGCATGACTCTGCCACTGGAAGCACCAAAATCCACTGCTAAAACATTTCTTTCTTTCTTGGTTACATCCATTTTATAATCTTTTCCTTTTCTGTTTATTTATAAAGTGGTCCATATGTTTGACAAGCTCTAAAATCCTGTCCTTCTTTATCCATACCAAATGCATTCCATGCTGCTGGACGGAAGATTTTTTCTTCTGGAACATTGTGCATTGCAACTGGAATTCTTAATATAGAACACATTGTAATTAGGTCTGCACCAATATGCCCATAACTAATGGCTCCATGATTTGCTCCCCAATTATTCATTACATCATATGCGGTTTGGAATGCTCCCTTTCCCGTTGTTCTTGGCGCAAACCAAGTACAAGGCCATGTATAATCTGTTCTCTTCCAAAGAATTTCTGTTACCTCCTCTGGCAATTTTACTGTCCATCCTTCTGCTATCTGAAGTACAGGTCCAAGTCCCTTTACCAAGTTCAATCGAATCATTGTAACTGGCATTTCTGCTTCTGTAACAAAACGAGAGGAATAACCACCACCTCTAAAATAACCAAAATCCGCTGGATTCCATGTAGTTGCTTTTAAAATCGCATCTTGATCTGCCTCTGTTACTTCATACCACGGTTTCATCACACCATTTCCATTTTCATCTTTTGCCTGTCCATTTGCATCCAAACAAGCTGCACCAGAATTAATCAAATGAATAAAACCGCCTGCTGCCTTTGCTGTTCCTTCTAATTCATAACCTGTTGCTTTTTTTACTGCCTCTGGACTCCAATATGTACGTACATCAGCAAAAATCTGTGCTCGATTTGTTAAAAGCTTCATAAATAACATACCAAGACCATTTAAAACATCATTTTCTGTTGCTAATATATATGGTTCACGAGCACCATTCCAATCAAATGATGTATTTAAAAGTGCTTCTGGAAAATCACAGTTTGGATAGAAATCTGTCCACTGTCTCTGCCCTTGAAATCCTGCTGCAATTGCATTATGTCCTACCATTTCCTCTTCTCGTCCTACTGGAAGATTGGAATTTCCATTCATCAAATCCTTAATAATCAGCATCATTTTTACAACAAATTCCCAATCTTTTTCCTTTTCTTGTGCAGATTTTTGCACCTCTTCTGGATTCTTATCAAATCCTTCTATACACTTTTCCTTTGTCCATTTTAATGCCTTTTCATACTCTACTTTATCATAAATTTCCTCTGTCATGCGGCGGATAATCTCTACTTCATCTACAGATTCTACACGCATCCCAAGATATTCTTCTATAAATGCTGGATCAATAATAGATCCTCCAATTCCCATACAGATCGAGCCAATCTGTAAATAAGATTTTCCTCTCATAGTAGCTGCTGCTACTGCTGCACGTCCAAATCGAAGTAGTTTTTCTTTTACATCTTCTGGAATATCAGTAGCATTTGCTTCTTGTACATCATGTCCATAGATACCAAATGCTGGAAGCCCCTTTTGTGCATGTGTTGCAAGTACACTGGCAAGATATACTGCACCTGGTCGTTCTGTACCATTAAATCCCCATACTCCTTTTATTGTCATTGGATCCATATCCATTGTTTCTGCTCCATAACACCAACAAGGTGTTACAGTCAAAGTAATCGAAACACCTTCTTTTTTAAACTTTTCTGCACATGCTGCTGTTTCTCCTACACGTCCTATTGTAGTATCCGCAATTACCACTTTTACTGGTTCTCCATTAGAATATTTCAAATTTTCTGTAAATAATTTTGCAGCTGCTTGTGCCATATTCATTGTCTGATCCTCTAAGGATTCCCTTACCTTTAAATATCCCCTTCTTC
Source organism: uncultured Lachnospiraceae bacterium (assembly GCA_910579865.1). Classification (GTDB taxonomy): domain Bacteria; phylum Bacillota; class Clostridia; order Lachnospirales; family Lachnospiraceae; genus MGBC114844. Next base: position 35,807 of record CAJTXA010000015.1, on the reverse strand, counting down.
CATCTATTGTAGGTCGAATACCAATTACTGGATAATCCCCTATCATTCTGTTCTTTGCCATTTGCAAATACCTCCTTTTTCTTTTCCTAATGAAATATAATCTCTTGTTTTATACAAAATCATATGTTATAATACTTATAAAAAATCTATAATATTCACTTTTTTCTGTAAGGAGAAGCCCCATGCTATATCTGGACTATAATGAAAAACAAATGCACGGAACTAATGATTTTCCGATTGCCTTCTATCATGTAGATAACAATCATCCTCGTTATGAAATGCCTTTCCATTGGCATAAAGAATTTGAAATTGTAAAAATTTTAAAAGGCATCTTATGCCTTACACTAGAGGAGAAAAAAATCACTGCACAACCTGGAGAAAGTATTTTAATTCCTTCTGGTTCAATACATGGTGCTGTCCCCGAAAATTGTGTTTATGAATGTCTTGTATTTAATCCTGATCTCCTTTATATTCATGCGGATTTCTGCCGACAATATATAAATAAAATCAAACATCAAGATATTCTTATCCATTCCTTAATTACTCCAGCTATGGAAACACTCCATTCCACTATTGAACGTCTTTTTATTACAATAAAAGAGAGAATGGAAGGTTATGAACTGCTTGTAGCAGGTACACTGTTGGAACTATTTGGACTTATTTTCTGTGAAAAATTCTACTCTGATAAAACATCTGGCACCCATTCGCCTTTTTATCACTCAGAACGGCTAAAACCAGTTTTCGAATATATTGAAAACCACTATTCCTCTAGTATTACTTTAAACCAACTGTCACAAATATGTGGTATGTCACCTAAATATTTTTGTCGATACTTTCAGGCAATTATCCATAAAACTCCTATGGACTATTTAAATTACTATCGTATCGAACGTGCCTGTTCTCTTTTATGTACTACAGATACCCCTATTACCTCTATTGCTTATGACTGTGGATTTAATGACAACAGTTACTTTATTAAAGTATTCAAACGTTATAAACATACTACACCAAAACAATATCAGTTACAAATGAAACGTGGATAGATTACAGGCGGTCTTTTTCTTCTTTCTAAAGACCGCCCTATCTGATTTTCTATTATTATAACTTTGATATTATGTTCTATCTAATCATATAGACTAATCATATAAATTTGGAGCAATCTTTGGATCATCCATATTTGCTGCTGTATACCATTGACATCCAGTATCTACATCTTCTACTGCTTCTCCCTTTGCTGCTTTTACACAAAGTTCTACTGTTTTATAACCAATTTGCAAAGGATCTTGTGTCACTGCACCTGCCAATTTTCCTTCTTTTACAGCTGTCTTAATTAATGCACCAGAATCAAATGCAACTCCTATTACATCCTTTCCTAATTTGCCAATATTTGCATCTCCATTAATCAATCCTTCACCAGAAAACTGATTTGATCCGTAAATACAAATTGTATCTGCTTTGTTTAAAAGATTTTGCGCATCAATCGCAGAAAGGTCTGCAGAAACAGAAGCTGGTACAACTACTTCCAAAATTACATCTGCGTTATCTACTTTATTTGCCCACTTATCATGTCCTTCTACAGAAACAACCTTTCCATCTGCCTCGATTAAGCTTTTTATTTTATCTACAAAACCAGAACCACGCTGTGTAATAGATTCACTCGTTGAATCCTGATTCATTACACCAATTCTTACTGGTGAAGTAGCTGAAGCAATCATATCCTTAATTAACTTATAAGTCTCTTCTCCTGCCAATTCTCCTGCTGCATAGTTATCTGTAGAAGCATTTGCTACAATTGCACCTTCTGGAGCTCCTGGAACACCAGAATCAAACCCAATAATCGGAATTCCTGCATCCATAGCAGTTTGTATACTTTCTAAACAAGACTCTGTATCTAATGCTGCCAATCCAATTGCTGGTGGCTTATTATTAATCGCATTATTTAACATTTGTACCTGTTGTGCATAAGAAGATTCATTATCTGGACCTTGAAAATCAATCTTTACACCATAAGTTGCTGCTGCTTCATTTGCTCCTTGTAATACAGCTTGCCAAAATTGATGCTGAAATCCTTTTGATACTAAATAAATTTTACCTAACTCTTCACTATTTGCTGTTGTCTGAGATTGAGTTGTGTTTGTATCCTGCGAACCTTTATTCGCCGTTGTTGGATTTGGTGTTTTTCCTCCACATCCTGTCAGTGCTGTAACAGCCATTGCTGTAGCTAACAACATACCAAGTAATTTTTTCTTCATTTTTTTTACCTCCCTTAAGTAATTAATTTCTATGTATATTCCTTTACAGGAATTACAAAGCATATTTTTAATGTTTCTTTTTCCGATTTAATACATCCATATAAACTGCAAATACTAATACAATTCCTGTTGCAATTTGCTGATAATGGGTTTGTAATCCAATAAATGGAAGCCCTGTCTTTAATACAGACATAATAAATACACCAATTAATGTTCCTGATATTGTACCATAACCACCACTCATCGAAGTTCCGCCAATTACTACACCTGCAATCGCATCTAATTCAAATCCGCCGCCACCTCCTGGCAATACAGTTGAATAAATAGAAGCATACGCTAAACCTGCTAAACCTGCTAATGTACCACTAATTACATAGGCAAGTGTTCTCCATTTTGCTACATTTACACCAGATAACCGAGTTGCCTCACTATTGCTTCCAAGTGCTAAAATATAACGTCCTGGTTTTGTTTTATTTAATAAAATTGCTGCTAATATTGCTACTGCAATTAAAAGAATAAACCCAGTTGGAATTAATACACCATTTTGATTAATCTTAAAGATACTTCGGAACCATCCTTGCTCAGAAGATGCTTGTGGCCAAGTTACACTTTGTGCTTTTGTTATTACAGAGCCAATTCCTTTTGAAAGCATCATAGAACCAAGTGTTGCAATAAATGGTGGTAATCCCATATAGGAAACAAGTACACCATTTAATAGTCCAAATATTGCACCAATCAAAATACAAACAAGCAGTCCTAATATAACTGGAAGATTAAATTTAGTGATTAAATAACCAGAAACTAATGAAGAACACATCAATACTGTTCCAATTGAAAGATCAATTCCATCTGAAGTAATCGCAAATGTCACACCAATTGCCATCAAACCAATATAATAAGATGCATCAAAAATATTTACCAATGTAGCATAAGAACGAAAAGCTGGATTAATTAAGCCAAAAGCTACATAAAGCACAATTAATGCCAATAATGCAATTAATTTTTGTGTTCCAATTGCTTTTACAATTGGATGATTTTGAAACCCATTTTTTTTATTTTCCATTTTTATGTACCTCCCTAGTTCCTAGTTTCTCAATGTCGCAGCATGCATAATCACTTCTTGCGACGCTTTATCTATTGCAATTTCCCCTGTTTTTCTTCCCTCACACATTACAATAATGCGATCACTCATTCTAAGAATTTCTGTCATTTCTGATGAAATCATAATAATAGACTTACCTTGTTCTACCAGTTCATTCATTAAATGATAAATTTCACTTTTTGCTCCTACATCAATTCCTCTAGTTGGTTCATCAAAGATCAAAATATCACAATTTCTTGTCAGCCATTTTGCAATTACTACCTTTTGCTGATTTCCTCCAGAAAGAGTTACTACTTGAGTTGTTACATTTGGTGTTTTTGTTTTTAATTTACTTACATATTCCTGAGCAATTTCTTCTTCTTGTTTTCGATCGATTAAAAGTCCATTTGTAAATAAATCTAAAGCAGCCATGCTAGTATTTTCTGCTACTGTTTTGTCTAATACTAACCCAAAGCGTTTTCTATCCTCTGAAAGATATCCAATTCCTGCTTTTACTGCATCCTGTGGTGTATGAATTTCTACTTGTTGTCCATTTACATAAATTGTACCACTCTCTTTTTTATCTGCTCCAAAAAGTGCTCTTGCTGTTTCTGTCCTACCAGCTCCCATTAATCCTGAAAATCCAAGTATTTCACCTTTTCTTAATTCAAAGCTAACATCCCTTACCAGTTTACCTGCATTAAGATGTTCCACCTTCAATACAACTGGTGCATCTTCTGCCACATTACTTTTCTCTTTTGGATCTTCATATATTGTACGTCCTACCATCATATTGATAATATCATCTTTTGTACATTCCTTTGTAATCAGTGTTCCTACATACTCTCCATCTCGCATCACGGTTACTCTATCTGTAATCATCTTAATTTCATCCATACGATGAGAAATATAAACAATTCCCAAATTCTTTTCTCGTAACTCTCGAATAATCTTAAATAATTCTTCAATTTCTGATTCTGTAAGGGCAGCAGTTGGTTCATCAAAGATAATCACTTTTACTTCTCTGGAAATCGCTTTTGCAATTTCACACATCTGTTGTCTTCCTACTGTTAAATTATTCATAGTTTCTGCTGGATTAATATCAATATTCAATCGTTCAAACAACTTTTTTGCTTCTTCATTCATCTTTTTATCATCGATGAATCTTCCCTTCATAAACTCTCTTCCTATAAAAATATTCTGTGCCACTGTTAATTGGTGCATCATATTTAATTCTTGATGAACAATCGCAATTCCTGCATCCTGTGCTTCTCTTGGACTAGAAAATTCCACTGAACTCCCTTCATAAATTACTTCTCCTGAATCCTTGCTATAAATTCCAGTTAAAACTTTCATTAATGTGGATTTCCCTGCCCCATTTTCTCCCATTAAAGCGAGTACTTCACCTTTTCGGACTTCCAAATTTACTTTCTTAAGAGCATGAACTCCAGGAAATGACTTATCTATCTCCTTCATTTTTAATATTACTTCACCCACATTCTCACCTTCCATCTTTCTTCTATTCTCTTATTCTTAATCTTTATTATATTTCTTTCATCCTTTCTATCCAATTCAAAATCTTATCAAAAAAGGTCAAAAATTTACTGCCTTTGTAAATTTTTGACCTTTTTAAATTTTATTTAAGTATAAAAAATCCATAAGTCCTTTTCACAATATAGTTAAATCACAATAAAATATACTATAAAGTAATATAGACTTATGGATAACAAAAACCATTTTTTATTATATCTTGCTATCATTTTATTCCTCCCGAAAAGGAAACAACAATTTCTGATTTTCTTCTGTATACATACTATCCTTTGTAATCAATTGACATCCAGAATCAATATTTTTCAAAACCTTTTCTCCATCTAATATTTTTACTGCTACTTCCATTCCCATATATCCCATTTTAAAAGGATTTTGCATTACAATTGCTGTAAAAATCCCTTCTTCTAACATCTGTATCTCTTCCAAAGAACTATCAATCCCTACTACTTTAATCTGTTTTTCCAATCCCTTTTCCTTAATTGCTCTTGCTGCACCTACAGCAGAATATTCATTTAATCCTGCTACCAAATCAATACTAGGATACTTTTCTAATAAATTCATCATCTGTGTATAAGCTTTATCATAATCAGAATCACAAAATACTACATCTACAATTTTCTCTTCGTATTCTCCTAGTCCTTTCCGAACACCAATTTCTCGTTCGATTGCAGTAGAGGAATTTTTTACATGTCCAATAATTGCAATACAAGAATCCTCAGAAACAAACCTCTTCATAAAATTTCCCTCTACTTCTCCAATTTTTATATTATTCGTAGCAATTACTGCATCTGCAACATCTGCATCTATTGATGAATCAATCAAAACTAGTACAATCCCTTGTTCTTTAATCTTTTTTACATATTCTGTTGATTCTGTATAACTACAAGGAGTTAATAAAATTGCATCTGGCTTCTGTAAAATTGCCCACTCAATCAATTGATTCTGCGCCTCATAGTCCTCCTCCGATTCTGGTGCTACAATTGTAACATCCACCTGGTTTTCTACTGCTGCCATCTCTACCCCTTCAGTCAAAAGTTTCCAAAAGTCTGTTTTTTCATCTATAATCTTAGGAATAAATATTACATGGTATGTTTTATCTGGATGTTTCCAATATATCAAAAACAAAACTCCAATTTGTATTAAAACAAATGCAGTCATAATCCATACTATCCTATATTTTCGATATTTCATGCCCCATTCCCTTCTTTAGCACTTACATTTTTAGGTAACAATATTGTAACTGTTGTTCCCTCTCCAAATGTACTTTCAAACCTAAGTCCATACTCTGCACCATAAAATAGTTGAATTCGTGTTTGTACATTATAGACTCCCACTCCACTACTACCTTCCTTATCCTTTGACTTATAAAAAATTCCTTGTAAGGTTTCTTCATCCATTCCAATTCCATTATCAATTACTTTTAATAAAATCTTCTCTTTCTCTTCATATCCTTCAATTCGTATTAACCCTTTTGCTCCTTTATACTTAATACCATGATAAATAGCATTTTCTACTAAAGGTTGTAAAATTAAATTAATTATATTTTCTTTTTGTATTTTTTTATCTACTTCAATTTCATATTCTAATTTATCTTTATACCGCATCTTTTGAATTATTAAATAGTTTCTAACATAATCTACTTCTCTTTCTAAAGAAATCAATTCCTCTTCATTACTGATACTTTGCCTTAATAGTTTTGCAAGAGCAGAAGTCATACGAACTACTTCTCGATTCTTTCCACCTTCTGCCATCCAGATAATAGAATCCAATGTATTATAAAGAAAATGTGGATTGATTTGAGAACGCAATGCTTTCAATTCACTTTTTCGTTTCTGTTTTTGTTCATAAATGATTTGTTCCATTAATTCCTGAATCTTTATTGTCATAACATTAAAGGAATTCTCTAAACTTCCTATCTCTCTACCAGAGCGCACAACTACACCTGCGTTTTTAAAATTTCCTTTCTCTACTTCTTTCATAGAATCCTTCAACTTTTTAATTGGTCTTGCAATCGCAGTTGTAAAAAAATTAGCTAAAATTACTGCTATACATAACAAAACAACTGCAGTAATAATATATAGATTTTGTGTCTCTTCTTTATTTTTCATCAATTCAGAAATGGCCGCCACACCTATCACACGCCACCCCGTCTTTTCTGATACAGATATAGTATACAACTTACTTTTTTCGCCTTCTTGTGTAACAAAATAATCGGATTCACATGTCAATACATCTGCTATTTTTTCTGTTGTTAGCCCATTATATAGAAGTTGTTGCTTTGGATGATAGATAATTTGTCCTGATTTATCAATAATAAAGACATAACTATCTTTTGCAAGACTATTTCTTTCACATAGTTCTTTTAATATCTTATAATTTAAATCAATAAAAAAGACGGCTTGTATCTCTTTTGTTTCTGGATTTTGAATTCCCCTGCTAAATGTAATCACCCATTTATAGTTATTCTGAATTACATTCTGAACATGGGAAGAAGTTAAAATCCGATCCACTCCTTCTAATGCTTCTTTATACCATTCCACATTTTCTAATTGAATATTTTTATTTAACTGATCTTTACCATCATTAATGATATATTGTCCATCTAAAGTCACTACTGCAATGTTAGAAATATCTCTTCTTGTTTCCACTACAGTACGAAATTGTGTTAAAATCCGATTGTACGCTTCCTGCTTATTTTTCCCCATCATTCCAGTAAAAAGATACTGCTGTACATCCCCTCCATGAATTACAAGAGAAGAAATATTTTCCATATAATCAATATAAGAATCAATATCATGATTTACTTGTCTAACTAGACGAGAAGCATAATCTGTAGAATTTTCTAATACTGTTTTCTTTGTATAATTTATAGATATTAAAAAAAATATTATCATAGTTACTACTATTAATATAGAAAATAAACATAATATAGCAGATCTTACACTTTTAAATAATGACAAAATATTAAACTGTTTTATATCATTCCACATTTATTTTCTCATTTCTCGCGCATACTCTGTAGGCGTTTTTCCTATGATTTTCTTAAAAGCAATTCCAAAATAATGAGAATCACTAAATCCTACTTTCTCTGCAATCTCATAATTTTTTAAATCAGTATTTTCTAATAACTCCTTTGCTTTTTTCATTCGTACTGTAATCAATGCATCCATAAAAGTATTTCCCGTAGTTTGTTTAAAAATACTACTAAATCGGCTAATACTAATATTCAGATAGGAGCAGACGGATTGCAATCCAAAATTACAATCGCTATAATTTTTTTCAATATAGTCCATTGCCTTTATAGCATATTTTCTGCCCCCTACATTTTTATGATTTTCTAGTAGTCCTGCTATTTCTATACAATATGCAAATAAAATATCAATTGCTTCTTCCAATTTTCCTGCTATTAATATCTCTTTTAAAATCTGTTCTTTAGAGATAACCTCTAGTTTATCTTCTATACAGGATATTTTACAAAGCTCTTCTATCTTATCCACTAATCGTTGCAAAATTGTACCTGCACTTTGTCTATCATAACGGCAACTTCGAATTGTATTTTCCAGAATCCTACTATCCTTTTCTATTTCATCTCGATTATTTTCTTTTATATGAAGAATAAATAAGTCAAATAACATATTCATATCAGCAGATTTTTTCTCCTTTTGTATCATTTCCATCTCCATTACAGAATTTTTTCCCATAATATAATGATACTCTAATGCAGTTTCTGCCTCTTCATAAGAACGATAAATTTGTTCTATTTCTAAAACGCAACTCCCAATCCCAATATTAACTGCTAACTGCATAATCTGATTCATATGCAAAATAATCTTTTCACAGATATTTTTTCCTGTCTGCTGAAACTTTATAGGTTGATTGGAATAAAACAAAATATAGGTTCGATTGTCTTTTCCCTGACATACTTCTCCTAACTGATGTTTTTCTACAATTTCTTGACTAATATTATAAAGAACAAATGCCATTAGTGCACTTTCTTTTTTCTTTTTTTCTTCTAATTTATCTGTTTTTGTATAGAGATCCAATTCTACCACCGCCACTTGATATACCATATAATCTAATTTTAATCCTAACTCTATCAAATCCTTTTGAATCTCAATATCTTCTTTGCTTCCTCTTATCAAATTCAATAATGTATCTGCATAAAGTAATTGTTGACCCTTATGATAAAAAGTCTGCATTTGTGTCATCCGTTGCTCTGTCCATCGTTCTCGATCCATTTGTTTTTTTAATTCTAATAATACATCTCCCAATTCTTCTGCTGTAATAGGCTTAAGTAAATATTCCTTTACTCCATAACGAATTGCTTTTTTTGCATATTCAAATTCATCATATCCACTCAAAATAATAATTTTAATAGAAGGATAATTTTCATTCAATTTCTTACTTAGTTCAATTCCATCTAAATAAGGCATACAGATATCCGTAAGAACCACGTCTACCACATGGTTCTTTATAAATTCCAATGCCTCTTTTCCATTTTCACAACTGCCTACCAACTGATAGCCATATTGTTCCCATTTCACATTTTCACCTACATTTTCTCTGATAAGTGCCTCATCATCGACAAGTAGCAACTGATACATGATTCCTCCTTCAGAAACTTTTCCAAACGGCAAACCGTATTACACTACAACACCCTTTTGAAGCATAATATTGGCATAAAGTGCTGCTTCTCCAGTGGCAATAATAGCATATGCTTTTTTTGCTTCCTCATAAAAAGCAAATCTCTCAATATGTCCTATTACTTGCGAGCCACGCTCTTCATACTTTGTTACAATATTCTCATAAGTTTTCCAAATTGGTGTTTCTACTGTATCACCTGGCATTACTTCCATAAGATTTATTGGCTTATTCACATAAGTATCTAATGGAAATACCTGTAATATAGCATCTAATAACTCAGCAGCACCATGTCCATCCATGCGAATAACAATCCCATTCTTTCCCATAGATTCAGCTGGAAAATTTCCATCTGCTATCACTAATGTGTCACTATGCCCCATTTCGCATAATACCTTTAATAACTCAGGAGACAAGATCTTAGGAATTCCTTTTAGCATAATAGTTCCTCCTATCAATAAATTGTGTTTTTATTATTATGTTATTATTATAATAGCATGATTGAAAGACAAAAAATTGTAGTATAATAGCATAATATATAAAATTTTTCACTTTTTATTCTATTATTTATAATACATATACAAAAACTAGTATCTTTTATCTGACATTTATATTTCTAAAAATATCTTTTCTAACAAAATTATCTTTCTCTTATTTTCTTATAAAATATAATCTTTACTAACATACCAAATTAGGTTATGTTTTTTCTTTTTTATGATAATACCTATTAAAAATGACCTTCTAACTGTTCAAAAGTTTTAAGAACAATCAAAGGTCATACATAGAAAAATATATAAAAGAAGAATTTATTCCTTTTGCTTTCCTTCCAATACTTTACAAAATATAACTGCTATTGCTGTACTTACCATCGTAGCTATCATCGCAGGAGCAACAATTGCTGTAGGATTTGCACTTCCATACTGACTTCGATAAGCAATCATATTCATTGGTATCAACTGTAAAGAGGAAATATTTAAAATCAAAAATGTACACATTTCATTACTTGCAATTCGAATATGCTGCTCAGTATGATCTTTATTTTTATCTATAAAATAAGCAGAATTCCCACGTTCTTTCTCCAAGTTTGCAAGTTCCTCCATTGCCTTTAATCCAGCTGGAGTTGCTCCCCATCCCAGCCCCAATAGATTAGCCACAATATTCGTAGTAATATATTCTAAACTCTTATGTTCTTTAGGAATCCGTGGAAACAAAAAATGAACCAATGGACTAAGCCCTTTCTCTACTTCTTTTAGCAGTCCAGAATCTTCTGCTATCTTCATCACTCCACTCCAAGCTCCAACCACCCCAAGCATAGTAATTGATAAACTAACTGCTTCCTTTGCACTTTCAATCACTGCTCCAGAAATCTCTGTCATATGTCCTGTCACTGCTCCAAAACAAATCCCAATTAAAATCATTCCTGCCCATAGCTTATTTAACATAAAATCTTTCCTTTTTCTACAGCTTCTTACTTATTAAACTATGCACTCTTATATTCAGCTATACCATACAAAACTTTCTTCTATCACGATTCTTCCTTTTCCTCCTCTAAAGTTTCCTCTATAACTTCTATTTTATTTCTATCATATACATCTTCTCGTAATAACTGATAAAAAGCTGCAGTCAAAGGCACTGCTACTAACATTCCTCCAATTCCAAGAATACCTCCACCAATTGTAATAGCTGCAAGTACCCAAATTCCAGGAAGTCCAATCGAATTTCCAACCACACGGGGATAAATTAAATTTCCTTCAAGCTGTTGTAATACAACAATAAATACTAAAAAGAACACTGCTTTTACTGGAGCAACTGTAAAAATCATAAAAGCTCCTACTCCAGCTCCAATATAAGCTCCAGCAATTGGAATTAAAGCTGTAAATCCAACAAGCACACCAATCATTACTGCATAAGGAAAGCGGCAAAGCCACATCCCAGTAATGCAAAGACTCCCCAAAATTACTGCCTCTGTACACTGCCCAACAATAAAATTATGAAAACTGTCATTTACCACATTAGCCACATAAAAAATCTTAGTATGATACTTTGATAAATACGTACAAATCAATAATTTTATCTGCTGTCCAATTCGTTCTTTCCCAATCAATAAATAAATCGAAAATATCACTCCAACCATAAGTGTTACTACCCAAGAAACCAAAGAAGTAACAGCCAAAATTACTGAATTCATTACGCCCCCAACACCATTTAATAATACACCAATTGCCTGTTCTATCTTCTCTTCGAGCATTTCTTGATCCAATGTCACATTTTTATCCAAAATTTCCATATACTCTGTTAAATTTGTATTATTTCTTAATGAAATATAAATTTCCTCTATCACAGCTGGTCCTTTTTTCAATAATTCTTTAAAGCAATTTACTAATTCTGGCAAAACCAAATGAAAAATTAAAAAAATAATTCCAGCCAAACTAATAAAAGATAAAAGCATACAAATCATTCTTTTCTGACTAATCACAACTTGGAATCTACACTGTTTTAGATAATGTCGTTCAAAAAAGTTCATAATAATATTTAGCATATAGGCGATTATTGCACCCAGAATTAAAGGAGAAGCTGCCTGAATTCCAATAAAAACCAAATTAATAAAATAGTCCCAATATCGTATACAAAGATAAAGGACAAACAACCATCCAGCTAAACCCATATACTTTTTATATTCTTGTTTCATGTTTTCCTCCAAACCTTTCAAAATAATATATTATATCAGTTTACCATAAGTCTAGTTATCTGTAAATAAATCTAAAAATAAAAATATGTTAAAAAATTTAAGATCTATTTTAGGCCCACTTACACTACAAAGAAATCCTAAGTGCAAGTGGGCCCAAATTAAATAAGCATTTTCTTCTTTCTTAAGTAATCACTCGAACTACTCTCAAATCCTTATCTAACAATACTACATCCCCCTTTTTCCCAATTCCAAAAGATCCTACCTTATCATAAATTCCAACACTTTTAGCGGGATTCACTGTAACTGCTGCTACTGCATCCTCTAACGAAATTCCAAATTCTACTGCCTTTCTCATACAATCCAGTAAATTACTCACTGATCCTGCAATCGTTCCATCTGACAGAGTAGCCAATTTCCCTTTTACCCAAACCTCCTGTCCTCCCAGCTCATATCTTCCATCCTTCATACCAGTTGCTCGTATAGAATCACTTATTAATACAACCCGATCTGGAAATAGAGTAAACGTTGCACGTACCATGCTTTCATGTACATGAATTCCATCACAGATTAGCTCAACCATACATTCTGCCTGTTCTGCTGCTGCACCAACAACACCTGGATCACGATGCAAAAATGGGGGCATTGCATTATAAAGATGTGTGATATGTTTTGCTCCAGCTAAAATTGCTTCTTTCGCTGTCTGATAATCTGCTGAAGTATGTCCAATTGACAAAATCGTTTCATCCTTCAATTCTTGAATAAATTCCAACGCTCCTGTTACACTTGGTGCAACAGTCACCAATCGAATACGCTGTCCACTTCTTCTATTACATTCTCGAAAAAAAGCAATATCTGGTTCTAAAATCTCTTCTTTCCTATGCGCTCCCTTTTTCCTTGCATCTAAAAAAGGCCCTTCCATATGGACACCAATGATTCTTGCCATATCTTCTTCTTCACAAAATATACGAATATGATCCAAGATAGCAAAAATTCGTTTCTTTGAAAGTGTCATTGTTGTAGGACAATAAGAAGTAATCCCACATTTTTTTTCATATCGTAAAATCTCTGCCAATCCTTTTGCATCTGCATCTGATACATCATATCCCGCTGCTCCATGACTATGGACATCAATCAGTCCAGGAATCACATATAATCCATCTGCATCTACTACTTGATCCGCTTCTGACTCAATATACTCTGCACATTCTATAATTTGATGGTGTTCCACTCGAAGATCCTTTTTTCTAAACCTTTTCTCTTCTTCATAAACTAGACCATTTTTTATTACCATACCCCTATTCCCCTTATAAAAGTGAAGCAGCTTCCTTATCTGCTACAACTGTTACATCTGCATGTAATTGTAAAATACTGCCTGGAACCTGAGAACAAATTGCTCCTTGTACTACCTTTTTAAGAGCCTCTGCTTTTTCTTTTCCATTTACAACTAATAGGATTTTCTTTGCTTGAAAAATAGTACCAATTCCCATAGTATATGCCTGTTTCGGTACTTCCTCTATTGAGGCAAAAAAACGTTGATTTGCTTGAATTGTCTGCTCTGTTAAATTTACCAAATGTACCTCTTTTTCAAAAAAATCTGCTGGCTCATTAAATCCAATATGCCCGTTGTGCCCTAATCCTAAAAGCTGCAAATCAATTCCGCCTAAAGCATCAATCAAATCTTGATATCTTTTGCACTCTATTTTACCATCCAAATTTGTTCCATCTGGTAAAAAACAACGCTCCTTTGATAAATTTACTTTAGAAAATAAATATTTCTCCATATAATAACGATAACTTTGCTCATCTGTTGAACAAAGACCATAATATTCATCTAAATTTACAGTTGAAACCTGTGAAAAGTCCAGATCTCCTTTTTGATATCTATCTACTAGTTGATCATAAATCCCGATAGGTGTTGAGCCCGTTGCCAGACCCAACACACTATCGGATTTTAATATCACCTGAGCAGATATAAGATTCGCTGCCTTTTGGCTTAACTCTTTATAATTCTCTGCTACTATTATCTTCATTTTTTAGCTACTCCTATTCTTCTTTCCCACTTGTATCTCCTACTGTAGAAACAATCAGACTAATCTCTCCTTTTATTTGAAAGCTTCCATATTGATAAGGAATAATAAAATGATCTCCTTTTTTTATTTTATATGAATCGATTGAACCTGTTCCTTCCAATACAGACAACAGCAAAAATGGTTCATTTTGCTCAAGCCAAACTTCTCCTTCTACATCTAGTTTAAATATCTTATAGTAATCACAATGATATAATTGATAAAGTTGATTCTTTGGTATATCTCCTGCAAACAACACACTATCCTCTGCTCTTTTTGCTGGAACTTTTATTACATCTAGACTTTTTTGTAGATGAAGTTCTCTTGGTTTTCCATTATTTAATCGATTATAATCATAAATACGATATGTGATATCACTATTTTGCTGTGTTTCTAAGATGAGGCATCCTCCTTTAATAGCATGTACTGTTCCAGGATCAATTTGAATAAAATCTCCTTTTTGAATTGGAATCTCACGAAGAAAATCACTCCATCTTTTCTCATCAATCATTTTATGCAATTCTTCTTTTGTCTTTGCATGATGTCCTATAACAAGAGAAGCTGGTTCTTTACAATCCATCACATACCAACACTCAGTTTTTCCATAGGAGCCATTCTCATAAATCTTTGCATAGGAATCATCTGGATGTACTTGAATACTCAAATCCTCTCTTGCATCAATAATTTTAACCATAAGAGGAAACCGATCTTTTTCCAAATTTCCAAAAAGTTCTGCGTGTTCATTCCATAATGTAGATAATTTATATCCTGTATAACTTCCATTTTTTATTGTTCCATCACCATTTGGATGAGCAGAAATTCCCCAACATTCACCTGTATGATCATTTGCATTAGCATAGTGAAATTCATCTCTAAGTCTTGTTCCACCCCAAATATTTTCTGTACAAACTGGATTCAAAAATAAAATTTCCTTTGATTTTCTTTTCACTAGGCTTGCTGCTCCAATCATCCCTGCATCATTTCCATTTTCTGCAATTACTACTTGTGGAATATAAGTAACATCTGTTCCAAAACAATATTTCCTTAAATATTGATTTAATGGTTCTGTCAATCTTTCCCCTTGTGCACATACTCCACCACCAAGTACTACAAGATCTGGGCGGAAGATATTAACAAGATTGGTAATTCCATCTGCAAGATATTGAATATAGTTTTCTATTAGTACCTTGCCACAGTAATCTCCTGCTAATGCGGCATCAAATGGAGTTTTCGCACTTATTTTTTCTAAATCCTGCCCACACAATGTCCAAAGAATCGATTCTGGATGTTCCTTTGCCATCTTTTTTGTATCTGCAATCAGTGCTGTTGCTGATGCATATGCTTCAAAACAATCTTCTCTTCCACAAGTACACTTTCTTTTTTCTGATCCTTGCCGAATATGCCCAAGCTCTACTCCACCAGGATGACCTCCTTCAAAGATTGCTCCATCAATTATAATACCTCCTCCTACTCCAGTTCCTAATGTTAAAAACACTACATTTTGATGACCTTTTGCTGCTCCTTTTACTACTTCTCCAAGTGCTGCACAATTTGCATCATTATTGATGGATATTGGAAGAGGAAGATAATGTTGTAATTCTTTTGTTAAAGGAATATGATCCCAACGGATGTTGTTAGAATATAATACGATTCCATTTTCACTGTCAATTGTTCCTGGACTTCCTATTCCAACTCCTAAACAATCTTTTAATGAATATCCATTTTGCTCTAACAAAGTGATTGCAGTTTGCCCCATATCAGCAATTACTTGCTGATATGGTCTATTTGCCTGAGTTGGAATTGCAGTTTGTCCAATTATCTGATATTCTTGATTTAGCAAACCTATTTTAATTTTTGTTCCTCCAAGATCAATTCCAACAATTACTTTATCTTCTTTCTCTAACTTACTCACTTTTTCTCCTTTACCATTTCACTGTCTCTTTCTATTTTTATTCTAAGCCATAGACTTCTACTTCATAGATACGTGCTGCACTATCACTTCCCTGTGTTGGTTTATAAATCACAAGTTTCACAAATTGAGCTTCAGCAGGAGCAAATGCATCATGTGTCTGCCCACTTGTATTCCGAGTTACCTTTTTTACTTCCTCAAATGTTATACCATCTTCACTTGTATAGATTGCATAAGACTTTGTATTCATTTCAGCACTTTCTCCACCTGCTTCTGCATGATAGACGTCAACTGCACTTACTGTCTTTTTACTTCCCAAATCTAAGATAATCTCATGTGGTGCACTTCCTGTAGCACACCATTTTTTTGTAATATCTCCATCTACTGCAAACTCTGGTGCTTCATTATCATTGACGTAAGTGTCTGCCTCTACAGAAACTCCTTGTGAAAGAAGAGCACGTCCATTCGATGCTGCTTCTGTAATTACAATATATCCTTCAATAGATGCTTCATTACTGCCAGACTCATTTTCCGCTTTAATAGAAACTGGATATACTCCTTCCTTTGAATAAGTGACAGAAACAGTTTCTCCCTCTGCCGATTCTGTATCTGCTCCTGAAAGAGTCCAAGTTACTTTCTTTGTATTTGGTGAGCAAAGACTCTGGAATGTAATGGTTTCTCCAGGCGCTGCTAATGTAACATCTGCTGCAAATGCTGCCTTTGGAATACTATTATCTGGCCAATCCATTGTTACTTGTGCACTTGTTCCCTCTTCTAATAAGGCATTTACTGGTACTACTTCAAAAACAGATTGATTCGTTTCATCTGTTCGAGGTAAGGTATTGATATAAAAACTATTTGTATTTGATACACCAAGTAAAGACTTTGTTTGATCAGAATTAATCCGATAAACTTCATAATAATCCGTTGGCACATCTGACTCCCATGATAGTCTTACTCCCGCATACATCGCATCCTCATCAAATTCACTATCTAATATTTCTACCTTACTTACAGAAGCCTGCTCTTCTTTATCAGGTTCCAATAAAGTGATATTGCCAAAACGGAACTGTAATCCACTTACATCTGCTTCAGAAGTTAATTGATAAGAAATACCTTGAATTGTTTTTCCAGCTAATTCAGATAGGGAATAATTTACAGTTGTCCAACTATCACTGACTTTTTTATCTCCTTCTAGTACAAGTTCAGAACCATCTTCTAGTGTCAATATCGCATCTAATGCAACTTCTGCTCCTTTTGCTCTTGCTGTAGTCGTAAATATCATAGTATCTGTTATTGGAAGAGAAGCCCGATACATTTTTATTGTAGAGGATACTCCTTGTTTTACTGCACCACGAAGGATCATGCTATTTCCTCCATAATAAGCATCTCCTACATCTAAATCAGCAGAAAGATAATTTCCTTCTCCGTTCTCAATAATATAACGATAAGTTGGCAAAATATCGGATATGCTTCGATTATTCCAATCTAGCATACTAATTTGTTCCCCATTTTTATAAAACCCATATCCATTTCCAGTACAGAAATTTGTGACAAAAGGAGCTTTTGTAATTGCAGTACGTTCTACTACATAAGTAGAAATCCCTCTCCATTGAGTATCCCCCAACTCTTTGCTCTCACTTGCTGGATTTCCCTCTGCATTTACCCATAATTTATTTTCCTGTTTCCAAAAATCTTGTATCATATCAGCAGAAAAATAGGTCCAGCTTGGACAATAAAGTCCTAAAGAAGTATAGGTTCCACCTTCTGGATTCTCAAACAAACTCCAATTAATTTCTGTTCCATAACCTTTGCTTTGCAAATCAATTCCTGCATATAATGTATAAGGGTCAATTTCTTTTTGTTCTGCAAGCTCTTTCGAAGATTTTAACAGTTCCTCTGGTGCATACTTTTCTGTTGTCCACCAAAAATTCAAAAACATCTTATCTGCAACTGTCTTTCCTTCTTCTGTTTTTAAAAATGCAAGATTTCTTTCGGTTAATCCGTTTTGCCAATCCATTTGGCCATCAATTGTCATAGAATCATAATAAATCAGTTCTAACTCAGCAGCCCTTTCTTTATAGTAGGATAAAAACTCCTGCATACGTAATGCGTGATCTTCTGTCAAAGGTTCCTCTTCGGTTCCTTCTGTTTCCTGATTGATAAACCATCCATCAAATCCATAGACTTTAGCAACCTCAATTAGTTTATCTGCAACTGGATAGCTTCCATCCTCTGCTTTTTTTAGAAGATCTTCTAACCATTCCATCTTTCCACCATGTGCTGCTTGTGGCATAAATACGGTTCCTATTACTTTTACTCCATTTTTATGTCCAGCATCTACAACATCTGCGCTTGGTGCCACGATAAGACCTTCTCCAGAAGAGCCTCCCCAATATACTAATAAGTCTACATATTGCCAATAAGTAAACGCATTTGCATCTACCTTATTTAATCCATGTGGTGAATTTCCACTTGTACTACCATTCATAATGGAAATTGACATTACTTTTGTATCCCGATTCTGTGTTTCATTTACAGTTTCCAATTTAGCAGTATCCACACGTTCCGCAAGTGGTACAGTACTGATATTAAAAATTAAATCTGGATCTTCTTCTTTATTCCACTCCAATAATTGTGCTGGAAACCAATATGACGCTTCTGGTTGACGGCTCATAGTAAGTTCTGGACTTAAATTTTCTTCTGTTATAGAATAAATAGGAGTACTTTCTGTCTGTTCTGGTACACTTTCTACTGTAGTTGTTTCCTCTGCCTGAGTTGTTGTACTTTCTTGCGGCTTTTCCTGATTTCCACATGATGCCAAAGATGCTAAAATAGACGTTGCCAAAACCATACCTATTCTACGATTAATAGACCTCTTTTTTCTCATATCCTCCCTACTCCTTTCATTTATCACCTTCCATTAAGTAATTACAAAACTACGAAAATCATATAAATATTTTTTCTTCCCACTATGATTTGGATACTTAATGTAAAATTTATAAATTATAGTGTATAAGTTTTGTAATTACCAAATTACCTTCTATTTCTTATAAAATTAGTTCAATCTTACAGTTACCACTTCATATGGTTTCAAACAAATATAAATTTCATTTCCTGTTACTTCCAATGTATCCTCTGTTTGTTCTAACAGATTACAAAGATATGCTTTTTCAAAAGCAGTATTTACCATTAATTTTGTTTTGGTATATGCATTTTCTGACTCATACATACGAATGATAATTCCATTTCCATCCTCTGCTTGTTTTATTGTTTCGATTACTATATTAGCATGTGCTACAGACGCAAAAGAATATTTCTTCTTTTTCTCTGTTCCTACTGCTGCAAGCAATGGCTGGTTCAATTTATAAGCTTCATCTACGGTTCCCGCTGCACGCCATCCCTCAGCATGAGGATAAATAGCATAAGTAAATTGATGCTTTTCCTGATCAGCAGTTGGATTTGGTTCAATTCCTGACTTAATTAATGTTAAAGCCATATTAGAATCTTTTACAGAATGTCCATATTTACAATCATTTAATAAAGAAACGCCATAATGTCCCTCTGAAAGATCCATCCATTTCTGTCCACAGCTTTCAAACCGAGCAACATCCCAACTAGTATTTTGATGTGTTTTTCTAGTAAGATTTCCAAATTGAATGTCAAAAGTTGCTTCATCTGTATGCACTGCTACTGGGAAATGCACCTTCAATAAAGTTTGATGTTCCTTCCAATCCACATCTGTTACAAAATCAATTCTTCGGCTGTCTGCATAGAATATTATCTTCTGACAGATCATAGAACGAGAAGCTTTCCGGATTACTTTAAGAACTGCTCTTACTGATCCCATTTCAATCCATTCCATATCTTCTACTGTATCCAAATCCCAGAATTTTTCTGTATAATAAATATCAATATCCCAATTATCAAAATAAATTGGCTTGTCCTCATACATACGAAGAAGATTTGCTCGCTCTCCATTTTGAATCACTTCTCGATCAAATTCTTTGTCATAAATACTAGTTATCATTCCTTGTTCATCAAATTGAACAGAGAAGAATGGTGTTTCTAATTGATATGGTTGAACTAATGTAAATGGATTTTTCTTATCTGTTTCCTCTGCCTTTTCAAAAGACTTATAGCCCTTAGCAGGCAAGCCTTTTACAAATGCTACACTGCCTTCTGCTGTTTTCTGAACAGGATAAAATACACCCTCTTCATCCACAAGCATTGATCCATCAAATGTACCAAGATTTACAACATCATCTCGTTTCTTTCCAGTTGTATTAAAAATAGTAATTGCATTTCCTGTACCAGCAATCATATTCTTTCGCTTTTCCACTAAAGATTCAATCTGCTCTGCTACCTGATGATATTCCTCTTTTGTTACCTCATAGACCTCCTGAATTGAAGAACCTGGTAATATATCATGAAACTGATTTAACAATATGGTTTTCCATAATTGTTCTAATTCCTCTTTTGGATATGCTAATTCTTTCAATGTTAATACAGAAAAATACTCTAAATCCATCAATCCTAGTTCTGATTTTCGATTAGAACGTTTATTACGAGCCATAGAAGTTAAAGTTCCTCTATGATATTCAAAATAAAGTTCTCCCTCCCATACTGGAAGTCTCTTATTACCTATCACACGTTCCTTTAATTCATCAAAATAAGTACCTGCAAATTCTTGGCGTACAAAAGGAATTCCTTTTACTCCTTTTTCCATACGAATTGAAGTTTCTAACATTTCTCTGGTTGGGCCACCGCCTCCATCTCCATATCCATAAGAAATTAAAATATCATTATTGATTTCCTTATTTTGATAACGCATCCATCCTCCCATAATTGCATCTGGATGAAGCATTCCATTATAAGTAGTAAAATAATCCTTAATTGGTTGATTTACTCCCAATGTTGTAATCAAATGAGTTAATACCTCTGTTCCATCAATTCCTCTCCACATCATTGTATCATATGGTATTTTGTTAAACTGATTCCATGCCAGCTTTGTTGTCATAAAATAATCAATTCCACACTTTTTCATAATCTGAGGAAGTGCTCCAGAATAGCCAAACACATCTGGTAGCCATAAAATCCGATTGTCAACTCCAAACTCTTCTTGGAAAAATTGTTTTCCATACATAAATTGACGAACTAATGACTCTCCTGAAGTTAAATTACAGTCGGCCTCAACCCACATTCCCCCTTCTGGTTCCCATCGTTTTTCTTGAATTCGTTCTTTTATTTTTTGATAAAGTTCTGGATAACGCTCCTTTAAAAATACATAAAGTTGCGGCTGACTAGACATAAATCTATAATTTGGATATTCTTCCATCAGTTTTAACACTGTTGCAAAACTACGACAAACTTTTTCTCTAGTCTGTGCCACTGTCCACCACCATGCTACATCAATATGAGTGTGTCCAATACAAGTAGCAATTACATCTCGGTAGCCTGCTTTATCCGTATAAAGAGCCTGTGCAATATAATCGGTAGCTTTCTGAACAGTTTCATAAAACTCTTCTGAATAAGGTGTTCTTAAATCCAAAAAATTAATTGTAGTATTTAGAATTTCTTGTATCTCTCTACGGTTCTTATCATCTTCTTCCATTCTAGAAAAAGCTGCAAGTGGTACCCATAAATCATAATAAAGTTTTTCAATTCTTGGATCAATTTCTTGTATTTCTACAATCAAATGAAATTCTTTATGCAGTATTCCTGTATATGCCTGAAGATCAAATGCCAATTCTTCCCCTGCCTTTGCCTGAGAACATAAAAGTACATCTCTATGATTCATATCAATTCCTTGTACTACTTCCCCATTGACAAATAAAAGGAACTGCGGATTTTTCGCATCATCCCATTCATCAATCTGTGTACAAACATGAAGCCACATCTGAGCACCATTCAATTCTTCTGGTACCTGATAAGTTGTCTTAAACCAATAATGCCGATCTTTTCCATACCAATGCATGGTTTGACAGTCAAACTCTTCCCAAACAGTTTCATCTTTTTCTGCTTCTTCAGGACGTATAAAGTTCCCTTCTTTATACTTCCAATTTGATACAACAAATCGTTTCTTTACTTTTAATTTTTTTAATTCTTCACAGATTACATTAACTCTTTTATCTAAAAAATGCATCTCTGCCTCCTTATCTACTCTTCTAAAAGAGAATCTATCTATTTTTTTATCTTACTTTTATCACAAATCACTAACCCAAACTGCTGAGTGGCCTGCCAATATACCATTTCCATTCTGCTGATATGCAGTTGAATATTGATATTGCTCTACTCCATATTTTCTCGTAAGCAAATAAGGGGTCGAACGATGATTTACGATGATCATCCCATTTTCAAATACACCTGTTTCAATTCCTCTTTCCACAATCCCACTAATTGGTTTTTTATAGCGTTCTAAAATATCTCGTACTAATGTTGTTTTTGAAAGGGTCAAAGGATACATCTCTTGATTTCCACATGCGTAAGGTACATGAGGAATATTTTTCGAGGCATAGGAAGCTCCAATCTGAATTCCAAATGAATAGACACATCCCAAAAAATCCTTTTTTTCCTTTGTCTTTTCTTTTAGTAAACTTCCATTATACTCTACTACACAATATCCTTTTTTCTCAATATACTCTGCTATCACTCTTCCATCTTTATACCTGCAAAATTTCTCTCCTTGTGGAATAATTACTGTTTCATAAGAATAAGGCATTTTTTCACATTCTTCTCCAGAAATACCAAAACAAGCCTCTGCAACCATATCCTTTGGACCATGTAAAAATACTCCACCCTCTTTCACCCAATTGCGTATTTTCGTTTCTGCTTTCTTATGATCAACAGCAAAATAACAATCGTTTGCAGTAGCAATTAGAATTTGATAGTCAGAAAGTATTCCCTTTTCTATCTCATGATAACTAATTACATCAACCTGATATCCAAAATCACAGCAAAGCTTATACCACCCTAATAGGTCTAACCTTCGAATTTTATTATTCTCTACTTCAAAAGGTTCAAAATGTGCCATTTCAGAAGGAAATAACAATGCAATCTCTTTTTTTCTAACCCCATTTCTTTTCAAAAGTACATTTGTAAGCCATTTATTTCCAATGGTAAGTGATTCTAAAAAATCTGTATCCATTCGATTTAGTACGCCACCATCATCTAAACCATTCATTCCATAACAAGTATAACCATCTATTCCGCAAGCCGCCATAGTACCAATTATTTCAGCAGGAGTCAAAAAAACATACAAATCCTGATAAATAAACCGTCCCCAATAAATCCCTCCCACAATAGGTTTCCCTATATTCATTACTCGCATCATACTATGTTGACAAGACACAACATAAGCGTCTGGAGACCCATCTGGTGTAGTAGGAACTGTAATAAAATGACAAGAATCCACATATGGAGCCAAAGCATAGATATCAATTCCACGCATTGCAGTATCCCATAAATCACTAAAATCATTATCTAGATCTGCTTGTTCTCTTCCATAAATATTAAGAAAATACCCCCACTGTGTCATATTAGGGCATAAAAATAATTCTGAATTCTTTTCCTTTAAACTCTTTTGCATCTTCTGAAAATAAAGAATCAGTTCTTGCATTTTCCAGCTCATGTTATCAACCCAGAGCCAAAACCGAGGCGTTTTGTTTCTTACATCTTCTTCCGAAAAACAGCCTTCCTCTTTATACCTTAAAGAATACCAATATTCCTCTGGCTTAAGTTTTAAAAAATCATAAACTGTTATGTCATACCGCCTATTTAATTGTTCCACATCCCCACCATAAGCTTTCTTTAAATATTGCAAATAGCGAGTTTTTCCATCTTCATCAAAACTTGGAGCCACTACTGGATCCCACATGCTACATACAGGAAGTACCTCTCTTTCTTTTCCATCCTCCCATATAAGGCAACGTTCGCATCCCCATCCATAAGCTGTCATAATACGTTTGACATGTTCTTCCATTGAGTTTCTAGCTGCTTTAGACCAATACTTATACCATCTTCCTGGTCTGCCATCCAAAAGTACAGTTTCTTCTCCATAAATAGGGGGACTAAATCGAATATGAGGATAAAGATTATCTCCATTCAAATAAAGTAGCAAAAAATTATAAGCAAGACCATGTGCTATAGCAGAACTACCCATATACTCTTGCATTTTTACATATTGACTCAAAGCCCCTGTTTCATAACGCTCCTTAAAATCTTCCCAAGCTTTTGTATCAAACATTACACTATGAAACCCAAGTTCTTTTATCAACTGCATCATCCGATCAATAAATGCTTCATCATCATAAGCTGGGCTATAAAAATTTCCAAATATCACATTGATATAAGGGCTCTTATCTGTCCTGCTAATCAGTTGCATCTCAATTCCTCTTTTCTTTATTCAACATATTCCGACAGGATTTTGCTTTCGATTGCTTAAATAGAGAGTATCATATGGTAAATCTCTATAGGAATACCATATGATACTAACATATTTCAACACAACAACATTATACCATATAATCCATTAACCGATCTACTGTAGTAAAAGCTAATCCTGTTACAGTATCTGCACATCCATAATAAATAGCAATTCTTCCTGTCTCTGCATCACTCAAAGCAGCGCAAGGAAATACTACATTAGGCACATCTCCAACACATTCATACAATTCATGAGGTCCTAAAATATAATCCTTTGTCCGCTTCTTTACCTTCCAGGGTTCTTCCAAATCCAATAAAGCACACCCCATCCGATATACAAATCCATTACAAGTATTAATTACTCCATGATAAATTAAAAGCCATCCATCCTCTGTTTCAATTGGAACACTTCCAGCTCCAATCTTTGTACACTGCCAAGCAGAAGTATCTCCTTTAATTGTTCCCATCACAAAACGATGACATCCCCAATATTTCATATCTGGACTTTCACTTAAAAAGATATCTCCAAAAGGAGTATGTCCATTATCGCTTGGTCGGCTTAACATATAATACTTTCCGCAAATCTTTCGAGGAAATAACACTCCATTCCGGTTGAATGGCAAAAAAGCATTTTCTAACTGATAAAAGGTCTGAAAATCAAATGTATAGCCTACTCCAATGGTAGGATATTCATGATATCCATTACACCAAGTAATATAAAAACGATCTTCTAAAAAACAAACTCTAGGATCATATCGAAAATCTCGTTTTGCTATCTCTGGATCTGCTCCTTGAAATAAAATTGGTTCATCCGAAATATCCCAATGAATTCCATCTTTACTAAATCCAGTAAAAATATCCATACTAATCGATTTACTATCACACCGAAATATACCAGCAAATCCATCTTTAAACGGAACTACTGCACTATTAAAAATACTGTTGGAATGTTTTGTTGCAAATCGTTCTATAATTGGATTGGCACGATAACGCCATACTGGTAATCTCTCCACACATTCTGGTTCTTGCCATGGTATATTAGGTAAATTTTTTCCTATTATTTTTGTCATCCTTTTCCACCTATCATTTCTACTTTGCCATAAACTCATCAACCTGTCTCTGTGCTTCCTCTATTACATCCTGCCAGCCTGCTTGCATTAATTCTTCTTTAATTTTAGGTACAGCAACAGCCGGATCTTGTACACCTGTCATTACTTCACTCCGATAACGCATCCAAATTTCACGACAATTTGCTAATTGATCTGATACACTTGTTGTATCAAATGTAAAACCAAGCATAACAGAAGATACTGCTGTTTCATTTAAAGCTTTAACTTCTTCCCATTGATTAAATTCATCTGTTTCAACTGGTGTAACAGTAAAAAAGGTACCTTGTGTATATCCTGCCATCTCCCAATTCTGGTTAATTTTATGTACTTTTCCATCTGCATTATACTCAAAGTTTACCCCTTCTTCTCCATAATAGAACATATCCCGAAGAGTAGTATCGGTATTCACCAAATCTAAAAGCTGTAAGCACTTTTCTGGATACTTACTATTGGTAGAAATCATATTGATCGATCCTCGAACTGTTTCATTTGAAAGAATGGTATCACCTACTTTTTGAACAGCAACTTCCATTCCCATCTGTGGTCCCCAGGAAGTGACACCTGCTGATTCCCAACCTTGTGCTACTCTCCACATATTATAAACACGTGCTTCTGTCAATGTTACTGCATCTGGATTAATAATTCCCTTTTGATTCCACTCATGGAATATCTCTAATGCAGAATAAATATCTGGCTCTTCTAATGTAAAGCATACTCTAGCATCTTTATCATCATATCGAACACCTAAGATCTGTGTTCCACTACCAATTTGATCGTATACATCGAAAATATAATACACTCCATCATTTTTTATATAAACTGGATAATCATTCTTTTCTGCTTTTAACTTTTCAAATAATTCTGTTAATGAACCCAGTTCAACATAATCTGCCATATTAATTTCATATTCATCGACAATTTTCTTATCCCATACTGCATAATTTGAGATAGAGCTATCTTTGTAAGTAGGTATTCCATAAATCCGATCCTTTACTCTTACACCAGTCCAGTATTTTTCTGGCATCAATTCCTTTAATCCTGGCATATAGGTATCTAACATATCTGTAACATCATAATATGCACCTAAATTAATATCTGCTATATAGTTATTACCTGTTCCAAAAATAATATCATATGGTTCATTGGTATTGATAATAATATTGCGTCGTTTATCCCAATCGCCCCATGGGATTACTACCATTTCTAAATTTACTCCTATTTTTTCTCCTATATAGCTATTTACTTTTGCAATCCATGAATCATAATTTGTTGGCATCCCATTTCCAATTGTAATCCACTTTAGATTTACAATTTCTTGGTTTTTCGTATCTTGAACCTGCGACTGATTTCCACTTCCATTAGAAGAATTAGAAGTAGTTGTTTCTTGATTATTACTTGGATTTCCTCCACAGCCTGCTAATGTTCCTAACATCATAACTGCTGCAAGACCTGTTGCTACTAATTTCTTAAATTTCATAATTTTCTCCCTTCTTAATCTATCTTTATTCTTTCACTGATCCAATTGTCAATCCAGAGATAAAAAATTTCTGGAAAAATGGATAGGTGCATGCAATAGGCACAATAATAACAATTGCAATTGCCATACGTACACTTTCTGTTGGCATGGATAACTTATATTGTTGTAAAGAAAGTCCACCATATGGGTTGTTAGCAAGATATTCAATATTTTTTTGTATATTATTCAGCAAAGATTGTAATGTCTGTAAATTTTTATCCTGAATATACAAAGAAGCTTGAAACCAATCATTCCAATATCCAAATGCAGCAAACATTCCAATCGTTGCCATAACTGGCTTAGAAATTGGTAATACAATCTGTGACCAAATTCGAAACTGTCCTGCTCCATCGATTTTAGCTGATTCAATAATAGAATCTGGTACCGTTGTTCGAAAGAATGTTCTACATATTGTTACGCTAAAAGAAGAACAAGCCAAAGGTAAAATTAATGCCCATATTGTATTGCTTAATTTTAAAATATTACTGGTTACAATATAACTTGAAAACATACCACCATTAAATACCATAGGAATAAATACAAGCCATGTATATAATTTCTTTAACTTAAAATTTCTTCTTGAAATTACATACCCCATAGAAGTATTTAATGCTACTGCTATAATTGTACCTAATACAGTTACTAAGATAGACATAAACGCAGCATGTAAAATAGTATAACGCTCATTCCACAAAAATTGATAAGCAGCAGCAGAAAATTCTTTTGGAATAATCTGATAGCCATTTACCTGAAGTGCATTTTCACTAGAAATTGATATAGAAAATACAAAAAGCAGTGGAAGAACACAAAGGATTGCTAAAATTAAAAATATAATATTAAAGATAATATTGGTAGATGTCTTAATCTGATTTTTTGTTCCATTATTAATTTTTTCTTTTTTCACTTGCTACACCCCCTATTAAATAATTCGATTATCATTATCCACTTTACTTACAATCCAGTTCGCAAACAAAATGGTTGCACAACTACAAACTGCTTGGAAAAAGTTAGGAGCTGCAGTCTGTCCAATCGGTGCTCCCGATTGAATTGCATTGAATATATAAGTATCAAATGTAGATACTGTTGTATACAATGACTGTGGAATACCTTTTGTTACTTGATAGAATAATCCAAAATCAGAATTAAATATCTTTCCACAATCTAAAATCAGCATCATAACAAAGACTGGTTTAATCGATGGAAGTGTAATATGTCGAGTTTGTTGTGCTTTTGTTGCACCATCCATAACAGCAGCCTCATAAAGTGATGGATCAATTCCAGTAATACTTGCCAGATAAAGTACCATACCATATCCCATTCCCTTCCAAGTATTTAGGAAAATGATAATAAATGGCCAATATTTCTTTTCCTGATACCACATTACTGGCTCTCTTCCTAAAATAGAAAGCATACCATTAAAATACCCTCGCTCTGGTGCCAACAACGCATAGACAAAATAGCTAACAACAACCCAAGACATAAAGTAAGGCAAAAACATCATAGTCTGATAAACCTTTGAGCCTTTTTTGTTTCTCATACTGCTTAACATCAATGCCCCCCCAACTGCAACGCTGGCACTGATTATAATAAACGCAATATTGTAAAGAATGGTGTTTCTCAGCAGCATAAAAAATGAATTGGAAGTGAAAAAATATTTAAAATTCTTCAATCCTGCCCATTCGCTATGTAGCAAATTATAGAGAAAACTATGTCCGCCAGGTGCTAGTTTGTAAACCTTAAAAACAATAAGAATTCCAAACATTGGTAAATAGGAAAACAAAAAATACCATACCAAAGTAGGCAAAGACAACAGAAATAATTCTGTATCATCTTTAGACCAGCGTTTCTTCCGAGGTTTTTTTCCACTCAGACTTCCCCTTTCAGGTGTTTTTTTCATGCTCATTTTCTTTTACCTCCTCCTTTATTTTTGTTAATAGTATATTAACATTATCTTTAACAAATGTCAACTTAAACTTGTCATTTTTTTCAATATAATAAAAATTTTTGAAATTCTTTTATAAATATTTACCAACAATTGAACAGATTTTATGTAAATAGAATGATAAGTCACTTTACAAATGTAAACAATATTTATCTTTATAACAATCCCTCATTAGCATTTATAAACTTGTGCATTTTTACTTTGTTATGTTATACTAACATATATTACTTTACGCAGTTAACATATGTATTGCAGATTAGGAGTCTACATGGAAAAAATTACAATGCAAGATATTGCGGATGCCCTTAATATATCAAGAGTTACCGTCAGTAAAACATTTAATAATCAAGCTGGAGTGTCAAACTCACTCCGAGAACTTATATTTAAAAAAGCAAAGGAACTTGGATATGCAAAAGTTCCCTATCAGGCAGTTGAACAAGCACAAGTTGAACCTCGTACTATCTCTCTTATTGTATCAAGACCAGATTCTGCTGTTTTTTGGACAAGTATTATTCATCGTATGGCACAGGAACTTTCAAACTATAATATTAACTTAATGTATACCTATGTTCCTTCTGTTTATAATAAATCCTTTACATTACCCTCTATTCTTTTAAATAATAGTGTAAATGGAATCGTTGTATTAAATGTATACGATTTAGAAATTTTAAGTATGGTAAATCATCTTTCTTTGCCAAAAGTTTTTCTTGATACTGTTCCTTCTCTAACAAGTAGACAGTTACATGGAGATCTTATTCTAATTGAAGGATATCATACTATATTTGATATTACTGATTTTCTAATACAAAATGGACATAAAAATATTGGTTTTTTAGGTGATATTAATTATGCACAAACTAATTTGGAACGTTACCGTGGCTATTGTGCTTGTATGGAAAAACACAATCTTCCTATTTATCCAGAATACTGTCTTACTGGAAAAATTGATATTTTTTCTTATGAAAAAGAATTAAATACATTTTTACAACAATTAACCAGTTGGCCAAGCGCTTTTGTATGTGTTAGTGACTATGTTGCACATTTTGTCAAACATTATATCGATGAAAACTCATATTGTCTGCCACACTCGGTTCTTTTAACTGGATTCGACAATGCCAGCGAATATACCAATGTTGCCGGGCACATTATTACTGCCAATGTAGCAACCGATTTGCTTGGTAAACGCTTGGCTTTACAACTATTGTTTCGAACAGAACATCCAGAAGCTCCTTATGAAGTTACTTTTATTCGTCCTACAATAATC
Organism: uncultured Lachnospiraceae bacterium; assembly: GCA_910579865.1. Classification (GTDB taxonomy): domain Bacteria; phylum Bacillota; class Clostridia; order Lachnospirales; family Lachnospiraceae; genus MGBC114844. The sequence continues at coordinate 5,363 of CAJTXA010000015.1, read as the reverse complement.
CGCTGAAATCAGCGATAAAGCACCAAAATATAAGAAATATCTTCTAAATAGGTTGACATATTTTTACACATGTGCTATAAATAATATATAGTCCTTTATAACTAACAAGATAGTAACTATTATGTAACTTTCAGAATATGAAAGGAGTTCAGATATGAAAGATACAGGTGTTGTAAGAAAGATCGATGAGCTAGGACGTTTTACTTTACCAATGGAATTAAGACGAAAAATGAATATTGAAGTCGGAGATCCATTAGAAGTGTTTGTAGATGAAGAAAGTATCATTTTAAGAAAATATATTGCTAGTGATATTTTCACAGGAAATACAGAAGATTTAATTGAATATCAGGGAAAGAAAATTTCGAAAAAGACAATTTTCGAATTAGCACAATTAGTAGGTCTTAAAATGACTGAACAGTTTTGAAATGCAAAAAGAATCAAGCGCCTATCCCTCCCATTTTTCTTGATTCTTTTTATACAATATTTGTTTCCGAGTTGTTCCCTCCCATGGAATAATTCGGACCTTTCCTCTAACATAAATGCAACGGTAATAACCGTTGCATTTCCCCTTTTTATCTCTATTTTACTTTTTCTTATTGAGCACGATATTCCATAAAACTAACATTCATATCTACATTTCCCTCAATTCCATCTACTGTTCCACTCTCTGTATACTGCCACATCTTAAAATCATATGGATATTCAGGTATATTTATGTAACCAGCAAACCAAACATCATAATCTGTCAATCTTTCCAAGTCTAATTTTGTCAATAACCATCTTTTATTTGAATAAATCATAGAAGAATATCCAGCTGCCTCAATGTATTCACAAAAAGCAATTGCATTATCTGTAAGCTGACGTACAGTGAGTCCATCTGTTCTAGCTGTATCCGATGGAATCTCTTCTGCATCATAAATAATTGGGTAAGTCAACTGATAATTTTTAATATTTTCTAATACAATTTGTGCTTCTTCCACTGCTTCCTCTTCTGAAATCGCTTGAGAGAAAAAATAAACTCCAACTTCTAGTCCTGCATCTAAAGCCCCTTGGATATTCGCTTCATAATAATCATCTAACATAATACGTCCTGTTCCATATCCACGATATCCTAAACGAATAATTGCAAATTCGATTCCATCCTCTTTTACCCTTTGCCAATCAATTTCTCCCTGAAAAGAGGAAACATCTATTCCCTGCTTTGATACTCTTTGCCCATTAATAATATAATTCTTTCTGCCATACAAAGATTGTAAACAAGTCCAGTCATATGGATGTTTTGGTACATTTGGTAAAATTGGAAGACGAACCTCATTTCCATCCGAATCATAAGTTAAAATAGTTTCTCCTGAATTTGCTGCAAGATAAGATTCCTGAAATGATTCTAAACTTTGAATATCTCGATTTAATCGCATTACCTCATCATTTAAAGTTGTTCCTTGTTTTGTAAGATCTGCTATTGCTTCCATTACTCGTCTCATATTTCTACTTTGAAATAAAGTAGAAATAATAAGAATTGCTGCTAATACCAATATCATAACAGATTCAAAATAAATAATCTGATTTTTTACCTGACCAGATTTCTTTTTTTCCCGATTTCTTACGGAATAGATCCTCCTTTCTTTTTTCATAACTTTTTTCCCCCTTTGCCTGTTCTTTTTCTCTTCTCTTTCATCGTCATCTATAAATTCAAAAGCATCATCATCCATTTTCCAAGAATTACTTTTTAATTGAGTTTGATCTTCCTCTGTACCTTTTTTTTCCATCCTATTCTCCCTTTCCTATTATATTGTCCCTTTTATTTCTATTCAATCATCCAGACTCTCTAACAACAAGTTGATGTTTCATAATTATTTTTGGTTCTTTCTTTTCTTTTTCATTTAAAAATTCTAACATACGCTGCATAGCCAAAACTCCCATATCATACCGAGGTTGTACAACAGTAGATAGAGAAGGATGTACATATTCTGCAAAATCTAATCCATCAAAACCAAAAATTGCTATTTCGTCTGGTATCCTTACTCCTGCTTCTAATAATGCCTTTTCTGCTCCAATTGCCATAGCATCTGAGGCTACAAAAATAGCTGTTGGCTTTTCTGCTAAAGTAAGAATTTGTTTTCCTTTTTCATATCCTGATAAAAAAGTATAGTTTCCTTCAATTAAATATTCCTTTCGAAATGCAATTTTATAATTTTCCAACGCTCTTTGATACCCTTTTATTCTTGGAATTCCAGCATTCATCTCATCTTTTTCACCAGATATCATAGCAATTTTTGTATGTCCCTTTTGAATCAAATATTCTACTACCTCATAAGCTGCTTTTTCATTATCAATTGTAATAGACATATATTGTCCTTCTGGTTTAATATTACTTTCACAAGAAATTGTAATTAATGGAATATGAAATTGCTTAATATCTGTATAAAATTCTTCTGTAATCTCTCCACCAATAATAATAATACCATCTACATTTTTCTCTACAAAATTTTTAATACATGAAATCATTTTAGAACGTTCTTTATTTGTATTTGTAAGAAAAAGAGAATAATCTGTTTTTCCCGCTTCTGTTTCTATTCCTCTTATAATTTCTGTATCAAATCCATTTTTTAAATCTGTCAATAAAACCCCCAATGATCGAGTTGCATTGGTCTTTAAACTTCTTGCTATATTATTAGGATGATAATTTAACTCCCTAATTGCTTTTAATACCTTTTCTTTTGTAACTGGTTTTACATTCCCATTTCCATTAATTACACGGGAAGCTGTACCTAATCCTACTCCCGCATGTGTTGCTACATCTTTCAAACTAGCCCTTCTCATTGTCTAATGCACTCCTCTTTCTTGCAGAGCATCTACCCATCTTATACTAATTGCTGTTTTATTATATCATAAAATAAGAAAAAAGGGAAATGATTGTCTCTATATAAATTTTTAAAGTCGAAATAGTGACATTTTTTACAATATATGTTAGAATAAAACAGTTAATTGAGTATAGAAAACAGGAGTAATAAATGAATAAAACCTTGATAGAAACACTGATCCAATATAATCAATCTAGTTATTATCCTTTTCATATGCCAGGCCATAAGCGTAATTCTACATTACCCTTTCCAGATGCCCTATCCATAGATATTACAGAAATTGATGGATTTGATAATTTGCATCACCCGAAAGGATTACTAAAGACCAGAATGGAATATGCTTCAAAACTTTATCATGCAGATAACTCTTATTTTTTAATAAACGGAAGTACTTGTGGTATCTTAAGTGCAATTTCTGCTGTTACTCATACAGGAGATACTATTTTAATTGCAAGAAACAGTCATAAATCTGTTTATCATGCTGCTTACTTAAACCAATTGCATCTTATCTATCTTTATCCAGAGTCTATATCTAATTGTGAGATAAATGGTGGTATTTCTCCTGAAAAATTAAAACAACAACTCTTGAACTCACCAGAAATAAAAGCAGTATTCCTGACATCACCAACTTATGAAGGAATTGTATCTGATATTACTACTATTGCAGAAATTGTTCATATGTTTCATATTCCACTTATTATAGATGAAGCACATGGTGCACATTTTGGTTTTTGTGATGCTTTTCCACAATCTGCAATTACACAAGGAGCTGATCTTGTTATCCAAAGCCTTCATAAAACATTACCTGCTCTAACCCAAACAGCCCTTTTACATCAAAAGGGGAATTTCGTTTGCAAGACACGTTTAGAAAAATTTCTAAGTATTTATCAAACCTCTAGTCCTTCCTATTTACTTATGGCAAGTATTGATTATTGTCTTACAATATTGGAAAATGGAGAAAAATTAATGCAAGAGTACGCTAATCGATTAACAATCACTCGCAAAAAATTATCCACATATACTCCTATTTCTTTAGAAACTATCAACAAAACAAAAGAAAATGCTGTATTTGATGTGGATAACTCCAAATTACTTTTATCCTGCAAACAATCTCCTATTTCTGGTAAAGTTCTTTATCAATTACTGCAAAATAAATACCATTTACAATGTGAAATGTATATGGGAAGTTATGTACTTGCCATGACTTCTTGTATGGATACAGAAGAGGGTTTTTCTCGACTTCTTTCCGCAATAAAAGAAATAAACCAAAAATCGGTGCCACAAATAAAGTCAAATCTTCGCCATTCAAATTCTTTTTTTCAATTGCAACAGTTCCGATTAAAAACTATTTTATCTATTGCAGAAAGTGAACATTACTCTTCTACACAAATTCCAATAGAAGAAGCACAAGATAAAATTAGTGCTGAATTTATCTATTTATATCCACCTGGAATTCCTTTTGTTGTTCCTGGTGAATGTTTCTCAAAAGAAATTCTTCAGCAAATTTTATGGTACCAAACACATGGATTTGAAATACTTGGCATAGAAAAAGGAAAACTAAAGATAATAAATTTATCATTATAAACTATTTTATAAAAGAAAGGAAAAAGCAAGTAGGACTTTCTGCTTTATACAATACTACTATGAAAACTATATTTTATTTAATTGGAAAGAGCGCAACTGGAAAAGATACCATTTATAAGTTACTTTTACAAGATTCCACCCTTTCATTAAAACCAGTTGTTCTTTATACAACCCGTCCTATTCGTGAAGGAGAAACAAATGGTATCGAATACTATTTTACAGATAATAATTATCTCGAATTTTTACGAAAGCAGAATAAAATTATTGAGGAACGAACCTATAATACTATTTTAGGAATCTGGCACTATTTTACAGTAGATGATAAGCAGTTTACCTCTTCCTCTCCTCTTCTTATGATTGGCACTTTAGAATCTTTTCAAGCTATCCAAAATTATTTTGGAGAAGAACGAGTTATTCCTATTTATATTGAAGTGGAAGATGGAATTCGTTTAGAACGTGCTTTAATCAGAGAACGAACACAAAATATGCCAAATTATGAAGAAATGTGTAGACGTTTTCTTGCAGATCAAAAAGATTTTTCTGAGGATAAATTAAACGAAGCAAAAATTAATATTCGCTATCAAAATATAGATCTAAATACTTGTATAAATCAAATATATCATACTATAAAATCTTATTTATCTTAATTTTACTTTGGATTTATTTTAGAATTGAAATATTAGAATAAAAAAATAAAAGATGCCCAGAACCGGAATCGAACCAGTGACACGAGGATTTTCAGTCCTCTGCTCTACCAACTGAGCTATCTGGGCAAGAGTGGCGGGGGCAGGATTTGAACCTACGACCTTCGGGTTATGAGCCCGACGAGCTTCCAGACTGCTCCACCCCGCGATATTTAATTTACAATTTTAGAAAAATTTAATGGGCAGAGGTGGATTCGAACCACCGAAGCAATTT
>CAJTXA010000014.1 GCA_910579865.1 uncultured Lachnospiraceae bacterium | reverse complement strand
ATCGATGGAGCTGACCATTACTAATCGGTCGAGGGTTTGACCAAGAAAAAAGCGGAGAATACAATGTGCAGTTTTGAGGGTATAAAAGAGCCTGCTATATAAAAATATATAGCAGGCTTTTTGCTAACATAAAATAATAATTCCTTTTATGTTGAAAGACATAAAGGGAATTTTTTTATCTAAAATATTAAAATTTGGTTTATATTAATACAAATCAAAAAATAAGGATAAAAATTAATTTTTAGGTTATAATACAAATAAAATGCAACACTTTGTTATCAAGTGTTGCATTTTTATTTTCACCTTATATATCGTCAAAATGTTAAAACACTTTATAGAGAAAATAATTTTTTTTATTATTTAAATCATCTTTTATAAATTCACATTTCGAAATACAGCGTCTTTATCATCTTGATCAATTCCAAGATAACGTTTTGTAATTTGAAAAGAAGAATGATTGTAAATATGCATAATAATAACAGGCGCAATACCAGTACGCCATGCATGGTAACCAAAAGTTTTTCGAAGTGAATGACAACTAACAGGTTCTGTTATATTTACTTTTTCCGCCGCTTTGCGGATAATACGAAATGCTTGAGAACGGCTAATAGGTGTACTTCTTCCATTACCTGTAAAAAGATAAGAATTAGGTGATATAACAGATTTGGATTTTTTGTAAATAGAAAGAGCTTGTTTTAAGTTTTTATTAATAGCAATGGAATTTAATTTTTTCGTTTTCTGTTCTGTCAGAACAATATGTTCCCGAAATTGCTTTGTTGAAAAGTCATAAACATCATTCCATTTTAATAATCGAATATCGCTAATACGAAGAGCTGTATTGATTCCTATGCAAATTAGGGTAAAATTACGCAGATTTGGCGCTTGTTTTAAATAATAATTTTTTAATCGTTCCAGTTCTTTAAGATTTTTAATCGGTTTTGTAGTGCTCATATTTTTTCCTCCAATTCTACTGTATTCACAGTGTTCCTTTAATTGAGAAGGCATATAGGAATAATCCTCAATTTCCTCCATGAATGAGTATGCAACATTTGATAACAAAGTGTTGCAGTATACCTTACAGAATTCATTATAACAGGGAGGTTATATGATATGTTGAATTTTACAATAAAGCCAGGAGAATGTTTCACAATCGGAGATGAGATTAAAGTTGTAATTCTTGGTGGAACAGCAAATAATATCAAAGTTATGGTAGAAGCTCCAAGAAGTTATAACATTGTAAGGGGTAGGGTGCTTGAGAGAAAGGCAATTCAGAATGAAGAGTTGCCAAATTTAAAAACATATTATGCAGAGCCTTCTATATCCGCAGAAAAAATGAAAAAGATGATAGCAGTACAGAAAAAAGCAAAAAGGATAGTAATGTAACACTAACCTAGGGGTGTTACTTATTATAGAAACTAATTTATCAATCAGAATAGTGGAACGGATTCCACGATAAAAACATGGAGGTATGATTATGGTTATTCAGCACAATATGCAGGCAATGAATGCAAACAGAATGTTAGGTGGTATCGTAGCAAATCAAGGAAAGTCGACAGAGAAATTGTCATCTGGTTATCGAATTAATCGGGCAGCAGATGATGCAGCAGGGCTTTCCATTTCAGAAAAAATGAGAGGACAAATTCGTGGTTTGAATAAGGCTTCTACCAATGCACAAGATGGTATTTCACTGATACAGACTGCAGAAGGTGCATTAAATGAATCTCATTCTATTTTACAAAGAATGAGAGAATTGGCAGTGCAGGCAGCAAACGGTACAGAGACAGATGATGACCGAGAAGCAATACAAAATGAAGTAACACAGCTTCAAGATGAATTAACAAGAATTTCAGAAACAACAGAATTTAATACAATGAAATTATTAGATGGTTCGTTAGGTTCTTCTTCTGGAGCAACTGGATCAGGTCCAAAGTTTGGTGTAGTAGATTCTACATTAGATGGAGCATTAGTAACATCTAGTATAGCAGGAATAAAAGTGGCTACAGCAGCTACAACATCTACAAAAGAAGGAAGTGAAACTGCTATTTGGGATGCTACAGGTAAAACCTTAACATTGAATCTTGCATTAAATAAAGTGTATTCACAAGATGAGATTGATGAGCTGATTGAAAATGCAAAACAAGAAGATAGTACAGCTACAGGTGAACCAGCAGATGTAAAGGTAACATTGAAAAATGGTATTTTTGCAGCAGATTCAGCGACTACAGCGGGAGTAGCAACAGCAGCAGGAGTAAAGGCTGTGTCAGATGAAGGTAGTATGACAGCAGGACAATTTGTGGGAGCTGATACGGTTTCGTTTACTGCAAAGAAATATGGTACAGAATTTAATGATACTGTATTTAAAATTGATTTTACTGCAAAAGTAGGAGAAGAAAAAATGGAAGCAACAACTGCTATAGCAATTGGTGCAACCAATGGTGTGACAGCAGGAGAATATAAGATTTCGTTAGCAGCTGGAAAGGAATATACAGCAGCAGATTTGGAAGAAATATTGAAAAAGGGTGGCTTTGACTTTGAAGTAACATTAAGTGGAGCAACTCCAGATGAGCCAAATACGCTTATGGCAACAACAGGTGCCGCAACAGTAGGAGATATAACAATGGGTGGAGGCACAGCAGGAGCTGGACTTGGCAGTACAGCGGCACTGTGGAGTCAGGAAGGTTATGGTACTGTTAGTGCAGGTGGTGGAATCACATTGCAGATTGGCGCAAATGAAGGACAGACCATGAAGTTTTCAATTGACAATATGGGTGCAAGGGCTCTTGGTGTAGATGGAAATAAAATTAATATTAGTACACAAGAGGGAGCACAAAAAGCAACAACTACAATTGATGATGCAGTGAAAAAAGTGTCTGCACAGAGAAGTCAGTTAGGTGCTGTTCAGAATCGTTTAGAACATACCATCGCCAATTTGGATAATACTGCAGAAAACTTACAATCAGCAGAGTCTAGTATTCGTGATGTTGATATGGCAGAAGAGATGGTAACTTACTCTAAGAATAATATTTTACAGCAGGCAGCACAGTCTATGCTTGCACAGGCAAATCAGTCAACACAAGGTGTTCTTTCCTTATTACAGTAATCCATATTTTATCAATATAAATTATGACCATCCATTTAATGGATGGTCATAATTTATTGCAGGGCATCCTGTTTGTTGTTTATGAGCTTTACTTATATGTATTATTTAGGTTTCATCTGAACTGGAACTATTTTCTTCTGGTATAGCATTTACTCTTGTAATTACCATTTCTACCGTTTGCACTTCACCAGTATTCATTAAAACTTTTAATTCCGATCGAAGATAAGAACAGCCGTCTTCTGTGTAATAATTGTCATCTGTAAAAGTTTCAACAATATAACGTTCTGGCGTATTTTTAATAGTAACTGTTTCTCCTGTAGACAAAGTAAATACTGCATCAGGAATCGGTAAATTGGAATGATTTATAGTTGCATTTAATGCACCATTGTTATTTTCTGAAGAAGACGTTCCTTCTTGAGATGGCTCAGAAGGATTGTTTTCTGTATTAGATTCTGAAGTAGTTTCGTCATTTGATGTTTCTTCTATTGAGGTTTCCTCGTTTGAAGTTTCTGTTAAAGAGGAAGAAATCGGTTCAGAAGTTTCTTGGATAGAATTTTCCTCTGATGTTTCCATAGTTGTTTCCTCTGTATTTTCTAATACTGTAACAATAATAAAACTTTTTACGGTATGTCCCATATAGTCAAATGTATAATATACGGTATAATTTCCAGGAGTAAACCGATCCACACCAGAAGAATTAATCGAAACCATACTTTTACTTAAGTCCATATTTTCTACAGATTCAATTGCACTCATATAGTCAATTTCAGAACCAGCTGTTATAGTTAAGTTATTTAAACTTACTTTTGGTGCATTTTCTGAAATAGTAGTAGTAGGCTGTGTCTGTACTGGAGGAGTAGAAGGGGTATAGTTAGAGTTATTATTATAAGAATGATTATTCTTAGAGCTTTTCTTATTACCACATCCACTAAGAAGAACTATGCTGCACATAAATAGTATTGTAAAATAACACCATCTTTTTTTCATAAATATATACACACTCCTTTCATATGTAAATAAGAAAATAACTTACATATCCATATCATAATACTTCTAGTTAATATCGTCAATCGAAAGAGAAACCCTAATAGAAAAATAAAAGTTTCTAAATATTTACTAATTTGGCAGGATTCTCTTGGAAAACTATGAAAAAATAAAGCCTATAAGAGACAAAGAAAAGGTAAAATCCAGCAATCAGAACAGAAAAATCAGTAAAATTCTTATAAAAATCGGCAAAAAACCACTGAAAAAGTCATTGCCAAGCATATACTGCTTGTGTTATAATGCTATAATATGAGTGATTATGTGATGGGAACAGAATTCCCACTATTAAGGAGGAAATAATAGAAATGAGCTTACAGGTAGAAAAGTTAGAAAAGAACATGGCAAAACTTACGATTGAAGTTTCTGCAGAAGAATTTGAAAAAGCAATTCACAGAGCTTATTTAAAGAATAAAGGTAAGATGAATATTCAGGGATTTCGTAAGGGAAAAGTGCCACAGGCTGTAATTGAAAGAATGTATGGTGCACAGATTTTTTATGAAGATGCAGCAAATGATGTAATTCCAACAGCATACCAAGAAGAAATAGGAAAAAGTGAGTTAATTATTGTATCACAGCCAAAAATTGATGTAGAGCAGATAGAAAAAGGAAAACCATTTATTTTTACAGCAGAAGTTGCATTAAAACCAGAGGTTACTCTTGGAGATTATAAAGGAATTGAAGTAAAGAAAATTGAAATAGAAGTAACAGAAGAAGAATTAAATCAAGAGATTGAACGAGTAAGAAATCAAAACGGAAGAACTGTTACAGTGGAGGATAGAGCTGTTCAACAGAACGACATGACAGTAATTGATTTTGAAGGTTTTGTAGATGGAGAACCATTCCAGGGCGGAAAAGGAGAAAACTATGATTTAGTGATCGGTTCAGGTGCATTTATTCCAGGATTTGAAGATCAATTAATTGGTGCTGAAATTGGAAAAGAAATTGAGATACAAGTTACATTCCCAGAGCAGTATCATTCAAAAGATTTAGCAGGAAAAGCAGCTACTTTTAAAGTAACTGTAAAAGAAATTAAGGTGAAAGAACTTCCAGAATTAGATGATGAATTTGCAAGTGAAGTATCTGACTTTGATACATTAGAAGAGTACAAGCAGGATGTAAAAGCAAAGCTATTGGAAAAGAAAGAAGACGATGCTTATGATCAAAAGGAAGATGCTGTAGTAGAAAAGATTATAGAAAATTCTCAGATGGAAATTCCAGAGGCTATGGTAGATTATCAGATTCGCAATATGATGGACGAGTTTGTTCGAAACTTGCAAATGCAAGGTTTATCAATCGAGCAGTATTTCCAGTTTACAGGTCTTTCCGCACAAAAGATGATGGAAGATATGAAACCAAATGCAATGAAGAAAATTCAAAGCAGATTGGTATTAGAAAAAATAGCAGAGCTTGAGAATTTAACTGCAACACAGGAAGATGTTGATCAAGAAATTGAAGATGCAGCAGCAGCCTATAATATGGAAGCAAGTAAGTTAAGAGATTTTATGGGCGAGGCTGAAATGAAACAAATGAAAGAAGATATTGTTGTTCAAAAGGCAGCAGAATTTGTAGTAGAAGCTGCACAAGAAGTATAATATAAGAAGATACCATCCGATAAGTCTTTGTAAAATAATAGAAAGGCTTACCGGATATTATCATTAAAGATGGAATTTAATCCAAGGAAGAATTTTCAAATTGAATTAGTAAAAGGGGAGAAAGTCCATAGAGTGGGCAGAAGGGAGCAGATATGAGTTTAGTACCTTACGTCATTGAGCAGAATAGCAGAGGGGAACGTTCTTATGATATTTATTCTAGGCTGTTAAAGGATAGGATTATTTTTTTAGGTGAAGAAGTAAATGATGTAACAGCAAGTTTGACAATTGCACAGATGTTATTTTTAGAGGCTGAAGATCCGGGGAAGGAAATCCAGCTTTATATTAATAGTCCGGGTGGTTCTGTAACAGCAGGGATGGCAATTTATGATACAATGAATTATATTAAATGTGATGTTTCAACAATTTGTATGGGATTAGCAGCAAGTATGGGAGCTTTTTTATTGTCGAGTGGAGCAAAAGGAAAACGTTTAGCACTTCCAAATGCAGAGATTATGATCCATCAGCCATTAGGTGGAATTCCGGGACATACGCAGGCAACCGATATGAAGATTGTAACAGAACAGATTCTCCGAACAAAAGAAAAATTAAATCGTATTTTAGCTGCCAATACAGGGAAAGATATTTCTGTAATCGAACAGGATACCGAAAGGGATAATTATATGACTGCTGAGGAAGCAAAGGCATATGGATTAATTGATGAAATTATTGTGAGCAGATAAAAAAGAGCAGTCGCTGCCAGTGGCGGCGGCTGTTTCACTATAATAAAGTGGGAGTATTGGTATAGTAATTTAAAGAAAGTGGTGGCAAGAACAAATGGAGGGAAAAGATGGCAGGGAGAATGGAAGATAAAAGAATGAGATGTTCTTTTTGTAATAAATCACAGGATCAAGTTAGAAAGTTGATAGCAGGTCCAAATGGTGCTTATATCTGCGATGAATGTGTAGATGTATGCGCAGACATTATTGATGAGGAATTAGATGAAGAACTTTTGGACGAGTCGATGGGGATTAATCTGATGAAGCCAAAAGAGATGAAAACATTTCTTGATCAATATGTAGTGGGACAAGAGGAAGCAAAAAAAGTACTTTCTGTTGCTGTATATAATCATTATAAGAGAATTATGTCTGGAAAAGACAGTGGAGTTGAGATACAAAAAAGTAATGTTTTGATGGTAGGTCCAACTGGTTCTGGTAAAACTTTTTTGGCACAGACATTGGCAAAAATGTTAAATGTACCATTTGCTATTGCAGATGCTACTACTTTAACTGAAGCTGGTTATGTAGGAGAAGATGTGGAAAATATTCTGCTTAAAGTAATTCAGGCAGCAGAAGGAGATGTAGAACGTGCAGAATATGGCATTGTCTATATTGATGAAATTGATAAGATTACAAAAAAGTCGGAAAATGTATCGATTACAAGAGATGTGTCAGGAGAAGGTGTACAACAAGCATTATTAAAGATATTGGAAGGAACAATAGCTTCTGTTCCGCCACAGGGAGGAAGAAAGCATCCGCAGCAGGAATTGATTCCAATTGATACAACCAATATTTTGTTTATCTGTGGTGGAGCATTTGATGGATTAGAGAAAATTATAGAGAGAAGAAAAGATCAAAAATCGATTGGATTTAATGCAGATATTGGAGTAAAAAGAGAGGAACAAATTGGAGAATTATTGCATGAGGTAATGCCGCAGGATTTAGTAAAGTTTGGATTGATTCCTGAATTTGTAGGACGTGTTCCAGTAACAGTAACATTAAATTTATTAGATGAAGAAGCATTAGTACGTATTTTAAAAGAACCTAAAAATGCAATTGTAAAGCAATATCAGAAATTATTTGATTTGGATCATGTGGAGTTGCAGTTCGAAGATGAAGCAATTCGTTTGGTAGCAAAAGAAGCATTGGAACGAAAAACAGGAGCCAGAGGATTGCGGGCGATTATGGAACATGTATTGACAGATGTTATGTTTGAAATTCCTTCAGATGAAAGTATTGAAAAGTGTATTATTACAAAGGATGTAGTAGCAGGAAAAAGTGGACCAGAAGTAATCTGTAAGAATAAAGTAAGAAGGCAGATTACACGTGATTTAAAAGAAAAAGATCCAGCATAAACAACAGATAGTATGCTTTGCAAACTATCCTTATGTTAATAAAAGAAAGGTGCGTTGCGGTGCAGCGCACCTTTCCTGAGATATATTAAAAGAACAGATAAAGTCATTCCAGAGTGAATGGGGAAGAGGAATAGAATGAGCGAGGAAAAAATTTTAATACCAGTGATTGCACTAAGAGGTATGACAATTTTACCAGCGATGGTAGTACACTTTGATGTAAGCCGATCAAAATCGATTCATGCATTGGAAAAGGCAATGATACATGATCAAAGAGTTCTGGTTATTGCACAAAGAGATCCAGAAGAAGAAGAACCAACACTGGAAAATTTATATCAAATAGGAACCATTTGTGAAATAAAACAATTAATTAAACTTCCAAATAATATCATACGTGTTTTAGTGGAAGGAAAAGAACGTGCTGAATTAGAAAATTTTATTGAGGATACAGAAACTTTAATTGGAGAAGTTTATATTTTAGAAAATACAGGAAAAGAAGAATTAGATGCAGTTACAATGGAAGCAATGATGCGAATTGTAAAAGAACTATTATTACGTTATAGTACAATGAATCCAAAGCTAAATCGAGATACCATAAAACTTCTTACAGAAACTGGGGATTTAGAGTATCTTCTTGATCAAGTTGCCAATAATATTCCATTGCGGTATGAGCAGAAACAAGAACTTTTGGAAGCATCGGATCTTACATTGCGTTATGAAGTAATTACTAGAATTTTAAGTAATGAGATTGAAGTTTTACGGATTCGAAAAGAATTTCAGGAAGAAGTAAAAGCAAGAGTAGATAAAAATCAAAAGGAATATATTTTACGGGAACAGATGAAACTAATACGGGATGAATTGGGAGAGGGAGACAGTGCTTCAGATGCCGATCATTATATGGAAACCTTAAATAAATTAAAAGCTTCCAAAGAAGTAAAGGATAAGATTAAAAAAGAGATTGTTCGTTTTAAAAATATTGGACCAAATAGTTCTGAAAGCAGTGTATCTAGAACCTATATTGAAACTTTATTGGAAATGCCATGGAATAAAGCATCAAAAGACAGCAAAGACTTAAAAAAGGCAACTGATATTTTAGAAGCGGATCACTATGGACTAAAGAAGGTAAAAGAACGAATTTTAGAATTTTTAGCAGTGCGTTTGTTGACAGAGAAAGGGGAAAGTCCTATTATTTGTTTGGTAGGCCCGCCTGGAACAGGTAAAACTTCTATTGCCCGATCAGTTGCTAAGGCATTAAATAAAGAGTATGTACGGATTAGTTTAGGTGGTGTACGAGATGAAGCTGAAATTAGAGGACATCGAAGAACTTATGTGGGTGCAATGCCAGGACGAATTGCAGTCGGTCTTCGCAATGCTGGTGTAAAAAATCCACTTATGTTATTGGACGAAATTGATAAGGTAAGTAGTGATTATAAAGGAGATACCTCTTCTGCGTTATTGGAAGTATTAGATTCGGAACAAAATTCTAAGTTTCGGGATCACTATATTGAAATCCCAATTGACCTATCAGAAGTATTGTTTATTGCTACAGCAAATTCCGTACAAGAGATTCCAAAACCTTTATTAGATCGAATGGAACTGATTGAAGTGACCAGCTATACAGAAAATGAGAAAGCACATATTGCAAAAGACCATCTGATTCCAAAACAGCTAAAAAAACATGGAATAAAAGAAAAACAATTAGTTTTTTCAGATAAAGCAGTAGAGTCGATGATTCATAGTTATACAAGAGAAGCTGGTGTACGTGGATTGGAACGCAAAATAGGAGAGATCTGCAGAAAGGCAGCACGTGAAATTTTAGAGGATAAAAAGGAAATTGTAAAAATTACAGAGTCAAACCTGAAAAAATATCTTGGAAAAGAATTATATGTTTTTGATGTAGCAAATGAAACAGATGAAATAGGAATTGTACGTGGACTTGCTTGGACAAGTGTAGGAGGAGATACGCTTCAGATTGAGGTCAATATTATGCCAGGAAAAGGAGAGCTGAAATTGACTGGAAAATTAGGAGATGTTATGAAAGAATCGGCACAAACTGGAGTAAGTTATATTCGTTCTATTGCATCAAAGTATCAACTTGCAGAGAACTATTTTGAAACACATGATATTCATATTCATATACCAGAAGGAGCTGTACCAAAAGATGGGCCTTCTGCTGGAATTACGATGGCTACAGCAATGCTGTCTGCAATTGTAGAAAAACCAGTAAGGGCAGACTTGGCTATGACAGGAGAGATTACACTACGTGGCAGAGTACTTCCAATTGGTGGATTAAAAGAGAAAATTTTAGCAGCGAAAATGGCACATATTAAAACTATATTAGTACCAGAAAAAAATCGTCGGGATATAGCGGAAATTTCTTCTGAGATATTAAAGGGAATTCAGATAAAATATGTAGAGAATATGGAACAGGTGATTGAACAAGCAGTATTAAAAGAGAGAAAGTGATAAAAAAGAACAAGGGAAAGGAATTTGGTGAAGGAATGATAATTAAAGAAGTGAGTTTGGAAACCGTTTGTGGTATTACCAGCAAACTTCCTGAAAATACAAAACCAGAGATAGCTTTGGCTGGAAAATCAAATGTTGGAAAATCCTCATTAATTAATGCATTAATCAATCGAAAAGCATTAGCGAGGACCTCTTCTCAACCAGGTAAAACGCAGACAATTAATTTTTATAATGTGAATCAAGCCTTTTATTATGTGGATCTTCCAGGGTATGGATATGCAAAAGTAGCAAAGACAGAAAAAGAAAAATGGGGGAGGATGATTGAGAATTATCTAAAAAAGTCAGAACAGTTACAAGCAGTGTTTTTACTTGTTGATATTCGTCATGCACCTTCTGAAAATGATCGTGTGATGTATAATTGGATTTTAGAAAATGGATTTCATCCAATTGTAATTGCAACGAAATTAGATAAGATTAAGAGGAGCCAAATTACCAAACAGCTAAAACTGATTCGGGAGGGACTGCAAGTAGAACCAGATACCATATTGATTCCTTTTTCTGCCGAGACAAAGCAAGGACGAGAAGAAATTTGGGAATTAGTGGAACAATTGCAGAAAGGATAGAGCAAATATGGGATTATTTGATATTATCGGGCCTGTGATGGTTGGACCTTCTAGTTCACATACAGCAGGTGCAGCTAGAATTGGTTATATTTGTAATAAAATGATGGATGAACGAATTGCAGAGGCTAGAATTCTTTTTTATGGTTCTTTTCTTGCTACAGGTAAGGGACATGGTACAGATAAGGCATTAGTTGCTGGATTGCTTGGAATGAAGCCAGATGATGAACGAATTCCTTATAGTATGGAGATTGCTAGAGAACAGGAAATGCAAGTGATATTTGGAGCAGTAGAACTGATGGAAGCGCATCCTAATACCGTAAAAT
Organism: uncultured Lachnospiraceae bacterium; assembly: GCA_910579865.1. Lineage (GTDB taxonomy): Bacteria > Bacillota > Clostridia > Lachnospirales > Lachnospiraceae > MGBC114844. Next base: position 103,563 of record CAJTXA010000014.1, on the reverse strand, counting down.
TACTTTTGACTGGAAGAAGTGGCCGAAAATTAGAAGTGGTTGCTGCTTCTACAGGAGGAGGAAGGATTCAGATTTGTCAAATTGATGGATTGGATGCAAACTTTTGTGGAGATTATCCAACGTTAATTGTTCATAATTTAGATCAGCCAGGATCTGTAATGGAAGTAACAGCAATGCTTGCAAAGGAACAAATTAATATTGCTACAATGCAGCTTTATCGAAGCAGTCGAGGAGGAAATGCTGTTATGGTATTAGAGTGTGATCAGGAGATTTCTAAAGAATTTCTAGAATGGATAAAACAGCAAAAGGGCATATTAAAAGTGACCTATCTAAGTCTAAAAGAGGACTAAGAGGGTAAGAATAGGAACAAATTTAGAAATGGAGTAAATAAGATGGGTTATCGATCTTTGGCAGAAATCGCCTCTTATGGACAAGAAAAAGGGCTTTCTTTTTGGGAGATTATTGTAATGGGAGATATGCGGGAGCGAGATGTAACCATGCAAGAATCGATGGAAAAGATGCGGGCAATGTATGAGGCTATGAAAAAAGCAGATGCAGGCTATGAAGGAAAATTACGTTCTTCTAGTCGATTAGTTGGAGGAGATGGAGAGAAAGTACAAAAGTATTTTTCAAAGGGAAACAGTTTATGTGGGGAGTTTATTGGGAAAGCAATTGAACGAGCTATTAAAATGGGTGAGTCTAATGCCTGCATGAAGCGAATTGTAGCAGCACCTACAGCCGGTTCTTGTGGAGTATTGCCAGCTGTGCTTTTGACAATGGAAGAGATGTTTTCGCTTTCACAGGAACAGATGCTACAAGCATTATATGTAGCAGCAGGAATTGGGGAGGTAATTGCTTATCGAGCTTTTATTGCAGGAGCACAGGGAGGCTGTCAGGCAGAAATTGGTTCCGCTTCCGCTATGGCAGCCGGAGCAGCAGCTTATCTAAAGGGCGCAGAGCATGAAGGAATTATCCATGCTGCTGCATTAGCGTTAAAAAATTTACTTGGACTTGCTTGTGATCCAGTTGCAGGATTGGTAGAGGTTCCTTGTGTAAAGCGAAATGTACTTGGAGCAGTAAATGCCCTTACTTCAGCAGATTTGGTACTTGCAGGTATACGAAGTGCGATTCCACCAGATGAGGTGATTGATGCTATGCGAGCTATAGGGCTTAGTATGTCATCAGCAATACGAGAAACAGGAGAAGGCGGATTGGCAGCAACTCCTACTGGAGTGGAGATTGCAAAACGATTAAAATAAAAAAATAAGAAAAAATACTTGACAATTCCTGCTCTTGTTTTTATAATAAGGGCTACAACAATAAAAGAAAAGCAACGAAAAGAAAAAGTACTATTAAATGAAAAAAACAGAAAGTAGTCGGTTGATGAGAGACGCATGGAAAGTTTAATAGGAATACCTCTTGGAGCTTCGCACCGAACAGATAGAAAATAAGTAGGCTGCGACGGGCATAGGGAGTATTTCCCTGCACACGTTATCGTGCAAGAGTATAAGCAGGAGAGAACTGCTGTACTTAATAAGACAAATTGTGTGAATGATTTGTAAAAAAAGGTGGTAACACGGGTAGATAACCTCGTCCTTTCATTAGGGCGGGGATTTTTTATGTCTATAGAATGGAGGAAAAGGATATGACAATATTTGATGAATTAAAAGCAAGAGGATTGCTTGCGCAACTTACAGATGAAGAGGAAATTAAAGAATTAATTAATCATGGAAAAGCAACCTTTTATATTGGGTTTGATCCAACAGCAGATAGTTTACATGTAGGACATTTTATGGCACTTTGCCTAATGAAGCGATTACAGATGGCAGGAAACCGGCCAATTGCATTGCTTGGCGGAGGTACAGCTATGATTGGAGATCCTACTGGAAGAAGTGATTTGCGCCAGATGATGACAAAAGAAACGATTCATTATAATGTAGAATGTTTTAAAAAACAAATGAGTCATTTTATTGATTTTTCAGAGGGAAAAGCATTGTTAGTAAATAATGCAGATTGGTTGTTAGACTTAAATTATGTGGAATTACTTCGTGAAGTAGGTGTGCATTTTAGTGTAAACCGAATGTTGACAGCAGAATGTTATAAACAAAGAATGGAAAAAGGATTGAGCTTTTTGGAATTTAATTATATGATTATGCAAAGTTATGATTTTTTTACTTTGTTTCAAAAATATGGTTGTAATATGCAGTTTGGCGGGGATGATCAGTGGAGCAATATGCTTGGTGGTACAGAGTTAATTCGTAGAAAATTAGGAAAAGATGCATATGCAATGACAATTACTTTGCTATTAAATTCAGAAGGAAATAAGATGGGAAAGACACAAAAGGGAGCAGTATGGTTGGATCCGAATAAAACTTCCCCATTTGAATTTTATCAATATTGGAGAAATGTAGATGATGCAGATGTATTAAAATGCTTACGAATGTTGACCTTTCTTCCATTAGAGCAAATTGAGGAAATGGATGCTTGGGAAGGAAGCCAGTTAAATCAGGCAAAGGAAATTTTGGCATTTGAATTAACTAAGCTGGTACATGGAGAAGAAGAGGCTTCTAAGGCAAAGGAAAGTGCAAAAGCATTGTTTTCTGGTGGAAAAGATACAGCGAATATGCCTACAGCAAAACTGACAGAGGCAGATTTTACAGATGGAACAATTGATATTTTAGGAGTACTTGTAAAGTCTGGATTAAATGTAACTCGTTCTGAAGCTCGTAGAGCAGTGGAACAAGGCGGAGTGATGGTAGAAGAAGAAAAGATTACAGATGTAAAGACAGTTTATCAGATGGAACAGTTTACAAAAGAGGGGTTGATTGTTCGGCGTGGAAAGAAGAACTATAAACGTGTGGTAATAGAATAAAGAAAAAGTTATTATTATGTGGGAGCAAAATTAATTTATACAATTAAATTTTTATTTTGTATAAGGTTTGGCTCCCACTGATAATAGAGAAAAATAAGAGGTAAAGATTTTAAGGTTTCACACATCTGGCTAATTGACCATAGTAATCTTCGTCAATAAAAACCTCTATTTGATATCCTTGTGTTTGGGCTGCTTCTAAAGTAGTACCATATGCATCACCACCCCAGTTTGTTCTCCATAACCAAAAGGTATCAGGCAGATTTTCCAGATCAATTTCTAGACTACTGTGTACATGTTTTGTATAATCAATCGTATTTTCCATATCTTGTAAAATTTCAGAAACATAATAGTGAAATCCATAGGAGGCAACTCCGATAATATAAGTGATTTCATGATACCCTTGATGAGATACCCAGATTTTAGCAAAGTCATCATCATAGGATTTTTTCCAATTTTTCAGAATAGCAGGTAAAGAAATAGAAACAACACATAAAAAAAGGAAAATAACTCCAGAAGCGAAAAGGTGTTGTAAAATACGTTGGCGAAAGCGCAATATTGTTTCATAAAAAATCATTGGCAGTAAAATACAAACTAGTGGCAGATAAAAATTGCTATATCGAAAATAAAATCCTCCACTTAAACCAGGATGGATCATAGCATAGATATGCTTAATAACAAGATAATAGTGTAAAGTATAAGCTACAAATAATGTGAAAACCAAACTTGCTTTTTGCCATTCAAAAGGTTTTTTAAAAAGAAAAAAAATATTTAATCCAATAAAAAAAATACTGAAAATCTGTAATAGGTGAATAAGAAAATCACTGGTATTAAGATGAAATAGATAGCCAATTATAACTCCTAAAGTAGTAGGAAATTCTTTTATATGTTGGATAGTAATAGGAATTTCCTCTGAGCCATTTTGTGATAGCTGGACTCTTATAAAAAAATAGTATAATGGAATTGCAAATAATAGTAAATTTCCAAAATAGATAAGAGTAGTTTGCAGGATATGGGTTTTCTTTTTTGAAAAAAGTATAGTAAAATAAAAAAATAATAGTAGTGGTAATACAATAAAAATACTGCCGTATTGACTGTAAATTGCACCTACACACATTAGAGTAAATGCAATAACATTAGGAATGGTAAATTTTTCTAGTGATAGAATATAAAAATAGATGCTGGCAAAAAGAAACATAAGCATTAAAGTATATTCTGAACATTCCTGAATGTAATAGATCCATTGGTATGAGATGGAGAGAAGGAAGACAGCCAAGATAGCAAGCTGTTGATGGTAAAGCATTTGTATGGTTTTATATAAAAAAAGGCCAGAAAGAATACCAGGTATTAGATTAAAAAGGCGGAACCATAAAACACTGGTGTTAATTTTTAACCAGAAATGCATAATAAAATTATAAAGTGGTGGTTGAAAGGTACTGATAACAGATTCATAAAATTCACCATTTTGAAAAGAAGCTTGAGAATAAGTATATTCAATCCATTCATCACCCCATGGAGCAGAGTGTAATAAGTTATATGTCATTATAAATAAAAGCCATAAAAAAACAGCAATAGAAAGAGTTTTTTTCATAAATAGATATCTCCTAATTTTATAGGGTTTTATTAATTATCTTAAAATCTTTTAGTGCTTGTCTTCCAATTTCAACTATTTTTGCAAGATTAATAGAATTTTTTCCTCCTCGGCGAGGACGAAACGTAATTGGAAGGTATTTTACCTGATACCCTTTTTTTGCAAAAATAACAGATAAAATCACATTAGTTAGATTGAAATTTTTTGGAATAAATGAAATACATTCTTTTAAAGAAGTAGCCTTTATTAGGCGAAATGGTGTATTGGCATCAACAATAGATACACCAAATCGTAATTGGATTGTAAATTTTAATACTTTTGTTACAATAATTCGAAAAAATCCATCTTTGCGATGATTGCGATGTCCAATTACCATATCATAAGCTTCTTTTATAGTCCAAAATTGTTCAAATTCATCTGGTGTAGTTTGCCCATCTGAATCAGTTTGAAAGATATAGTCGGCATGATGTTCTAGGGCATAGTGATATCCATATAACACAGTAGCACCATGTCCAGCATTTGCCTTTGAAATTGGATAGAGAAGAGGCATGGATTTTGCATATTCTTTTGTAATAGTATAAGTATTGTCTTTACTTCCATCATCAATAATAATAAGGCGTGACATAGAAGAGGCATTATGTCGTTCAACAATAGGATACCATTCTTCAATTACCTGTTTGATATTTGCTTCTTCATTGTATGCAGGAATTACAATATATAGGGTCTCCATAATTGCCTCCAGATCGATTTTGAATATAAAAGGGGATATTGTATTTATTTGCCTATTTATAGATATTACTATAAATCAAAAGAAAATTCAACAAAAATCTAGATTTAGAATTAAGATACAGAAATAAAGAAAAATTTTTGGATTTTCTCTTTTATAATTAGAGGAATATGTTACAATAAAAAGATAAGAAAGAATAAGAAAGATTTTTACTAGGGAAGGAGAAAGAGCATGGTAAATAAGGAAATTGTTTTGGAGAAAATTAATCTGGTAGTAGATAAGTTAATGAATTTAGGGGGAGCAGATTATGATTCCGATAAAAGTACTTCAAAAGAGGCACATAAAACAGGTGTGATTGCAAGAGACTTTGGAATAGAGGAGTTTGATTGGCCACAGGGAGTAGGACTATATGGGTTAGAAAAACTTCAGACTTATTACCAAGATAATCGATATGATAGTTTTTTAACAAAATGGTATCGCAATAATATTGATAGAGGACTTCCATCTAAAAATATTAATACAACCGCACCTTATTTGACATTACTTGGATTGGTGGAGCGAACCGGAAATAAAGAGTATGAAACAATGTGTTTGGAGCGTGCAAAATGGTTAATGGAAGAGCTTCCAAAAACAAAAGAGGGCGGTTTTCAACATGTAACAAGTGCAATAGGAGATCGCAATGGGATTGCTTTAAATGAAAGTGAGATGTGGATCGATACCATTTTTATGGCTGTTTTATTTTTAAATCGAATGGGACATCGCTATCAAAATCAGGCTTGGATTAGTGAAGCAGAAAAACAGATTTTAATACATATTAAGTATATTTATGAAAAGAAGAATGGTTTATTTTATCATGGTTGGAGTTTTCAAAGAAATGATAATTATGGAGGAATCTTCTGGTGCAGAGGAAATTCCTGGTTTACACTTGGAATGATTGATTTTTTAGAGGCAAGTAGCAATCAGATTGATCAAGGATTATATGAATATTTAATCGATACTTATAAGGCACATGCAAAGACATTAAAGGAATTGCAGGCTCCATCTGGTTTATGGCATACGGTATTAAATGAAGAGGACAGTTATGAAGAAGTTTCTGGTTCTTCTGCAATGGCAGCAGGAATTCGAAAAGCTGTGCGTTTAGGAATTTTGGGACAGGAGTATCTTCCGGTGGCAGAAAAAGCAGTAGAAGCAATCTGCGCCAATATTGATACAGATGGAACAGTATTAAATGTTTCTGCCGGAACCGGAATAGGGGAAGATTCAGAACATTATAAGAAGATTATAAAAGCACCTATGGCATATGGACAGTCATTAGCATTAATTGCTTTGTGTGAATCACTTTTTTGAGGAAGAAGTACGAATGTAGTTTGCCAAATCCCGATCCTCTGTTAGAATATGCTGAATCAACCAGTCTCCTATTTCTCGATTGACACGGGAAAGAAGTTTAAGAGAAGGGAATAGTTGTACTGAAAAATAAGTCTTTACATTTTAGAAAGGTTATGTTATGATAAAAAACGAAAGACAAAGAAACGGAATAGTATATATCGTTCTAAATACAGAGAGCTGTCGGCTGGTGTGAGACAGTAGAGGAAAGATAAGGAACTCACCGTGGAGTTGCTGCTTGAAACTGATTTTAAATAAAAAATGATGGAGTAGATGCAGTCGGATGCCCACCGTTAAAGGGGAAAGGTATAAGGAATTTATTCCCGTACCGATAAGAGCATGAGAAATCATGAAATAGAGTGGTACCGCGTAAGTATGTCTTGCGTCTCTAGTATAGTTTTTTATACGAGATGCAAGGCTTTTTTAGATTCCAAAAAAGAAAAAGAGTTGCTATAGAATGGCAGAATGGAGGAAAACATGAAAGGATTTGAAAAGTATCAAAAAACATATTTTATGCCACCAGTCGATTGCTATGATTGGGTAAAAAAGGATGCAATTGACCATGCGCCAATTTGGTGTAGTGTAGATTTAAGAGATGGAAATCAGGCACTTGTGGAGCCAATGAGCTTAAATGAAAAATTGGAGTTTTACCAGATGCTGTTAGAAATTGGATTTAAACATATTGAGGTAGGTTTTCCAGCAGCATCTGATACAGAATATCGTTTTTTACGTACTTTAATTGAACGAAATATGATTCCAGAAGATGTTACAGTACAAGTGCTGACACAGGCAAGAGATCATATTATAAAAAGAACATTTGAAGCAGTAGATGGTGCTCCAAATGCAGTTGTACATGTATATAATTCCACTTCAGTTGCGCAAAGAGAGCAGGTATTTCGAAAATCAAAAGAAGAAATAAAAGAAATTGCTGTAAATGGTGCACAGATGGTTTATGAACTAGCAAAGAATGTCAAAGGAAATATTTCTTTTGAATATAGTCCAGAAAGTTTTCAAGGAACTGAGATGGATTATGCATTAGATGTATGCAATGCAGTGTTAGAGATATGGAAGCCAACAAAGGATCGTAAATCTATTATTAATCTTCCAACTACAGTAGAAAATGCAATTCCTCATGTATTTGCAAGTCAGGTAGAGTATATCAGTAAGAACTTAAAATATCGGGAAAATGTATTATTATCGTTACATCCACATAATGATCGAGGAAGTGGTATTTGTGATGCAGAACTTGGATTATTGGCAGGGGCAGATCGAATAGAGGGAACTTTGTTTGGAAATGGAGAACGTACTGGAAATGTGGATATTATTACACTTGCTATGAATTTACATTCCCATGGAGTCGAAAATCAATTGGATTTTACAAATATGAAAAAGATTGTAAAAACATATGAAAGATTGACTGGGATGCAGGTGTCACCACGGCAGCCATATGCAGGAGATTTGGTATTTACAGCGTTTTCTGGTTCTCATCAAGATGCAATTGCAAAGGGTATGACATTTTGGGAAGAAGGAAAGAGAACCGTTTGGGATGTTCCATATCTTCCAATTGATCCAAAGGATGTCGGACGAACCTATGATTCTGATGTGATTCGAATTAACAGTCAATCTGGTAAGGGAGGAGTAAGCTATGTATTAAAACGAAATTATGGTTTGTCGATTCCTTATCGGATGAGAGAAGAATTAGGCTATTTGGTGAAGGATGTTTCAGATAAAAAAGATCAGGAGTTAAGTGCAGAACTAATTTATGAAATCTTTAAGAAAAATTATCGGGATGTAGAAAAGAAATTTGATATTTTAGAATGTCATTTCCAGCAAAAAGATGGTATTGATGCAGCAGTAACAATCGAACAGAATGGAAATAAAACAGAGGTATTTGGACATGGAAATGGACGTTTGGATGCAGTGAGTAATGCATTAAAAGCACATTTTAAAATAGAATATGAATTGACAGATTATGAACAACATGCAGTATCTCGTACAACTTCTTCCAAAGCGATGTCTTATGTCAGCATTATGGTAGATGGACAGATTATTTGGGGTGCTGGATTAGATGAAGATATTATTAAATCTTCAATTTATGCCTTAATGGCAGCAATTAATCGTTCTGGATTATTATAAGTAGAACACTTGTTTTGAAAATAAGATAAAAATAAAAACTATCATATAAAGTATAGTATTAAAAATACGCAATATGATAGTTTTTTTGTTTTATTTTTTTAATTATTTTGAAGTGATGCAGCCATACGACGTTTGCAGTAAAAGAAAGCTGGGATTAAAAAAAGATCGGCAAATAACCATGCGGCAGCATTCGCAAAGCAAGCACCCTGAAATCCCCATATTGGTACAAATAAACAAGCAACGAATGTTCTTGCAATCATTTCAAATAGTCCTGATAAAATAGCAAAACGGCTAAAGCCCATTCCTTGAATTAAGAAGCGAATAATATTTACCAGAGCTAATGAAATATAAAAACCACTGTTTAATAATAGATATAAATGGACATTGCTTAAAATTTCCATTTGATCTGGTTCAATAAATAGTACAGCAAGATTTTTTCCAAAGAAAAGTAGAAAAATAAAAGCCAATATCGCATAACTAAAACCAAGAATAAGACAGGAATGAAGTCCTTTCCCTAAACGGTCTAATTTGCCAGCTCCCACATTTTGTCCGCCATAAGTCGCCATAGTAGAACCCATTGCCTCAAATGGACAGCAGAAAAACCCTCCGATTTTACTTCCAGCAGTAACTGCAGCAACAGCGAGAGAACCTAATGTATTAACTGCACTTTGTAAAATAACACTTCCAATTGCAGTAATAGAGTATTGAAGTCCCATTGGCACTCCCATATTAATTAAATTTTTAATATAAAGAGGATTTAGCTTCCAATCCTCTTTGGTTAGTTTAAGGATAGTAAATTTTTTCTTCATATAGAAAAAACAAAGGATACCTGATACTCCTTGTGAGATAACTGTAGCAATCGCTGCTCCTGCAACACCCATATGAAGTTCAACAATACAAAATAAATCTAATATAATATTTAATATAGAAGATAAAGTTAAAAACAAAACAGGAGTTTTGCTGTCACCAAGCGAACGAATAATACCAGATAGCATATTGTAAAGATAAGTAACAGGAATTCCAATAAATATAATTACAATATATTGATAGGCACCTTCTAAAATATCGGTTGGTGTTTTCATCCATATTAAGATATTTCGGCATAGAATCGTAACAACAAATGTCATAATAACAGCAAAGAGACCAGAAAGCCAGACCCCGTTGGCAACATATTTTCTTAAGGCAGATTCATCTTTTGCACCAAAACATTGTGCAACTGGAATAGCAAAGCCATTGCAAACGCCCATACAAAAACCAATAATTAAGAAATTAATGGAACTTGTAGCACCAACAGAGGCAAGAGAATTGACACCTAAAAAACGTCCAACAATAACAGTATCCACCAGACTATAGAACTGTTGAAATAGATAACCAAAAAGTAATGGAATTGCAAATTGGACAATTAATTTCATAGGAGAACCTTCTGTCATATCTCGAACCATATTTTGTTTTTTTTCTAATGATATGGTTAGGTTTTCCTTTAAAAATTTTTTTCTTTTTTTAGGCTGTAAAATTGTAGGAACAGTCATTTTAGGAATATATTGTTTCATATTATTAACCCCTCCGCTTTAAATAATTTTAATTCTAAATTGATGATGTTTTCGAACCTAGTCTACAAATAGCGATTGGAAAAGTCAATGTACTTATTGGTATTTTTCATGTAGATTCTTAATGGAAAAAATTTACATATAAATAACGATAGAGAAGAAATGATAGAAAGTAGGATTTTGCAGAAGACATGATTGATTAATATAAGAAATAATGGGGGAATATTGAAATTTTGTAATAATCTGACTATAATGAAACTATTGAGAATAAAAGAAGGGTTCTATTGATTGAGAAATAGAATAAGTGATAATAAGAACGAAAAATGGAGGTATCAATATGAACTATAAACAGTTAGAACGTGATGCAAAGTTGGGTGATTATCATGCACAACAGGTATTAGAAGAAAGACAAAAAAAATTAGAAAAATTACCAATACGGGATGCATTAGGATATTCTCTTACATGGTGCCCTTCTGCCATTCCTGAAAAATTGTTATCCGATATTGATCTGATGTATAAAAATATATCAATTACTTCAATCGATACGGATATTTCAATTGAAAAAGAATCTTTCCATAGCTGCCGGATCGAAGGAGCAGATACAACAATTGATGAATTATTTGATATATTTCGGGCAAAGCGAACAGAGACAAAGGGAGAACGTATGATTTTAAATACCTATCGTGCAGTGAAATATTTAAATCTTTCTCAAAAAAGAGATGTAGATACATTGGTTCAGTTGTGGCAGATTGTTACAGATGGTGTATGTGATAATGCAAACTTATCAGGCGAAAAATTTAGAAAGGGAGTGGTAGTAGTTGGAACACATCAGGCACCAGAGCCAGAGCTGTTAGAATATTGTATGCAACAATTTTTTCATTTTTACCATGAAAAGAACATAGCTTCTCCTTATATAAAAGTTGCGATTTTACACTTTTATTTTGTCTATATGCATCCATTTTGTGATGGAAATGGAAGAATTGGCAGGCTGATTACTTCTGATTTTCTAATTCGTTCTGGTTTAGAGAATTTTAGTGCAATTACATTAAGTAAGACAATTAATGAAACAGCACAGGACTATTATCAGGCATTAGAAAATAGTGAAAATTTATTTTGTGATATAACGCCATTTATTCAATATATGTTAAAAACTGTTTATGATAATCTTTATGAGGTATTAAAGAATCAAAATCGATTTATGGTAACTTATCTTGATTGGGGGAAGGTGATGGAGTGAATATACAGTGGAAAAAATGGAGAAAAATTTTATGGAGGTTATATGTATTATTTGGTGCAGGGTATTTGGCTGTTTTAGCAGGAATGTTGGTACTGACAGGAACGTTAGATCCAGTGGATAATATTGTAAGTGATGCAATTTATCAGTGTATTAGCCGAAATCAAAATGAAAATATGATAAAGATTGTAATGATTGATTCAGATACAGTAGAGAAGCTAGGAGATTATCAGGATTGGTCAAGAAGTAAAACAGCAGAATTTATTGAGATTTTAAATTGCGTACCAAAGGATGCACCAAATGTAATTGGCTTGGATTTGCTTTACTCTGAAAAAAAAGACTACAAAGGGGATAAAATGCTAAAAGAGATCTGTAAAAAATATGATAATATTTGCATTGGTACTCCGGCTGTTATACAGAAAAATGAGCCTACAATAAAGGAAGCAGAAGTGTTTGATTTCATAGAGGATACAGAACCTGTGATAGTATCAGATGTAATATTACCCTATCAGGATCTGCTGCCCTATACAATTACTGGTGTTACCAATATTGCAAAGTATTCCGTAGATGGTTATATTCGAAATGCAGTTGCAAATATTACAATAGATGATATAGAAATGGACAGTTTTCCAGTGGCAATTTATAAAATGTATCGAGATAGCATAGGAGAGCCCTATTCTTTGCCCAAATTAGATATCGATCGTTCTTTTGCATTTAATTATTCAAAGAGAAGTACAGATTATACAGTCTATTCATTTTATGATGTACTTACAGGAGAGGTACCAGCTTCTACTTTTCGCAATAGCATTGTATTAGTAGGAGATGATACAAAAGGAGAGAGAACTTATAAAGTGCCAAATCAGCGAAATACAGAAATGACAGAGATAGAAGTACATGCTAATATATTAGAAGCACTTATGACACAGAAAACAGGATTACATGTTTCACGAACATTTCTAGCATTTTATTATGGAATTTTTGTAGGCGCTTTTTTTATCGTGATTTCTTTTAGTGGTGGGCTGCGCACGATTATTGAGGCAACATTACTGCTTGCTGTTCAGATGTTAGGCTGCTGTATTTTAAATAAATTAGGGTACTATGTACCAGTCTTGATTCCAATTATATTTGTAATTGGAATTACAGTAATGAATTTGGGTGTAAATTATATTCGGGCGAAACGAGAAAGAGCTGTATTAGAAGGAGTTTTTAAAAAATATGTAGATGAACAGGTAGTGAATGAAATTGTAAAGGAAGGAGGAATTGAGGCTAAGATAGGTGTTATTCGAAAGGATATTGCTGTTTTATTTGTAGATTTGCGAGGATTTACGACCCTTTCAGAAAGTTTGGAGCCAGAACAGGTTGTAGATATTTTAAACAGTTATTTAAGTTTAGTTGCAAATGCAGTGGCAAAAAATGGTGGAACACTGGATAAATTTATAGGGGATGCTGCAATGGCAGTATTTAATTCACCAGCAGATATAGAGGACTATGTATTTCGGGCAATCTGTACTGCATGGGATATTCGAGACAGTGCAAGTGGACTGGATCAGAAATATAAGGGAAAATATGGAAAATCAGTTACATTTGGAATCGGCGTACATTGTGGAGAAGCTGTTATCGGAAATATAGGATGCGCATCTCGGATGGATTATACTGCAATTGGAGATACCGTAAATACTGCTTCTAGATTGGAAGGGATTGCTGCTTCAGGACAAATTTTGATTAGCAGTGAGGTAAGAGAACGAATCAAGGATCGAATTAAAACAGTATTTACAGGAGAGATATCTTTAAAAGGGAAAAAGGAAAAGGTATCTGTATATGAAGTAAAAGGTATTTTTAGAGAGGAAGAAGAAGAAGGTAGAAAATTTCTTTTTGGATGGAGGAGTGTATGAATCAATTATCTTGTATCCCATTTTTAGATGAATTGGATCGTTATGTTAGATTTGCAGAAGAATATCAAGCAGCATTTGAATATAATGAATTTTATATTCCAGCTGTTATGGATGATCGAATATCAGTTCAAAATATTATGAAACGGTACAAAGAAATAGGAAGGGATTGTTCGAAAGATACCCTTCATGGAGCATTTTTTGATATAAGTATCAATAGTGGAGATCCTAAAATCTTTGAAGTAAGTGATTATCGAGTACATCAAAGTATGGAAATTGCACAGGAAATGGGAGTAAAAGCGGTTATTTTTCACACAAATTATATTGTAAATTTTAAACTGAAATCATATTTAGATACTTGGTTAAATTTAAATGAAATTTATTGGCGAAAGATATTAAAAGAATATCCAAATCAGATGGTTTATATTGAAAATATGTTTGATGAAGCACCAGATATGATTACACAGCTTGCACATAAAATGGAAGATGAGCCACGATTTGGAATATGTTTTGATTTGGCACATGCGAAAATTTCTGGTACACCAGTATTGCGCTGGTTTGACTGTTTACAATCCTATATTACACATATACATATCAATGATAATAATGGGATTGAAGATTTACACCGTCCAGTTGGGACAGGAATTTTGGATTGGAAGTTGTTTAGCCAATTTGGAAAATCATTAAAACAAGAGCCTTCTATTTTAATTGAAGTACGAAAATTTATAGATTTACAACAATCCATACAATATATGAAAGAGAATAAAGTTTACCCATTTCACTTAGAATAAAAAAGAGTTTTATAGTTGACGAAATAGAAAGTATGACGTACAATGAGATACAAATATTTTAGTAAAAGAAAAGTGAGGAAAACAGATGAGTAATCCAATTGTAGTATTTGAAATGGAAAATGGGGATACAATTAAAGCAGAGTTATATCCAGAAATTGCACCAAATACCGTAAATAATTTTATTAGTTTAATTCAAGAAAATTTTTACGATGGATTGATCTTCCATCGTGTAATTCGTAATTTTATGATTCAGGGAGGATGCCCAGATGGTACAGGAATGGGAGGACCCGATTATGCAATTAAAGGGGAATTTGATGCAAATGGGTTTCAAAATCCATTGAAACATACAGAAGGTGTTCTCTCTATGGCACGGACAAATGAGCCAAATTCCGCAGGTTCCCAGTTTTTTATTATGCATAAAACTTCTCCACATTTAGATGGTTTATATGCAGCTTTTGGGAAGGTAATTGAAGGAATGGATATAGTAAATAAGATAGCAGAAATTGAAACTGATTATATGGATCGACCATTAGAACCACAAGTGATACAAAAGGTTACAGTTGATACAAATGGGGTAGATTATCCACAACCAGAAAAACTTTAAAAAGAAACGGATTGTGTTAATGATGGAATGGAAAATCGTTATTACAGACTGTGAAACACTTTTGCAAAAAAAGACATTTCATTGGAATGGAAGAAAAATTATGCATTTATCGGAAGTGTTTTTGGAATTGCTGTATCATAGAATTTCTTGTAAGGAACTTCTAATCCTTACAGAAAAGCAAGAAACGTTGGACTTGGCAAACCGGATGCATATACCAGTAGTGGGATTGGAAACAGAGGATTCTTTTCATCTGACTGGAACGCCCTATATTTTACAAGGAATTGATGCAGAAAGCGTTCGTTTTTTAGAGCGAGTGTATCAGCGGTATTATGATTTGCCTGTTGTAATAATTGAGACAGAACATCTGTTTATTAGAGAAATAAAAAAGTCGGATACAGAGGATCTGTTCCGGCTTTATCACTGCAAAGATGTACAAAAAGAAGTGGATCAAGCAAAGTTAAATAGAGAAGAACTTATAGTATTTATAGAAAGCTATTGTAGAGTACGTTATCCTTTTTATGATTATGGAATGTGGGTAATCGAAGAAAAACAAACAGGTTGTTTTGTTGGAGAAGCAGGGATTGAAGAAGATACGCATTTTATTTGGAAAGAAAAGGGGATTTGTCTGGAAGCTGGTTATGCTATTCTTCCAGAATTTCGAAAAAGAGGATATGCAGTGGAAGCATTAACAGGGATTCTTTCATATGTAAAGGAAAAAAGGAAACAGTATTTGTGGAAAAGACTAAGTTGCTATATACGACCAGAAAATGCTGCTTCGATTCGAACAGCAGAGCGATGTGGACTAAGAAAAGAGGAGAAAAGACGATATGGAGAACAAAAAGAATTCGAACAATACAGTTTAAAATTATAATGATTTTAGACAATATTGTTCGAATGGAAGTAGTTTTATGCTTTTATAGTCCAAAGATAAATCGAATAAATGCAATAGCAGAATCAATATGTTCTGAGTTTATAATGATACTAACATAGGCATGTTCCAGATAAATACCATACTGTTTTGCAAATTCTGTGCCAGTAATGTCGATGGAATAGGAGCCTTCTATTCCAGGAGCATCTTCATTTTCATATGCAACGAAGGTTACAAGGCGATCGGAAAGTGCATCTAACATATCTTGTGGTAAAATTTGATTTAAATCATAAAATCCAGCCGTTGTAGCATAGGCTTCTGTAACGACAGCATCAGAAATAAAACAGTCTACTGTATGAGAAGCAAACAAAGCAGTTAGTTTTTGAATAGAATAATACGTATTTTCCTGTTGCGGAGAATTTTCTGCATAATCGATAGTCAGACTATTATCAATCGTAAGGATTTCATTTTCTTCATTTAGATGAATGTAGTTGGAGAAATCTTGTGTTAAAGCTTTATGTGTTTCTTCTGTTAAATTGTTATTTACAATAGTACAATAAAAGATAGTTTTATATTTGATATTTTTATAGACAGAAGCAGCTACTCCGCCAATAAGAGCAGCACAAATTATTACAGTAAAGAATAAAATATGATAGTACTCCCAGATATATTGTACTTTTTTTCGAAATCCCTTAATGTCCTTAAAGGTCAACTGTGTTCGCTCGATATATTGTTCTTTTTTATTGTTTTTTGGAAGTTCCATACGCATAGGAATATCCTCCTTTCGGTTTGTCTTAGAATAATAAATTCAAATAGGTATAGACTTTATTGTAACATAAATCTTTTAACAAACAAGAAAAATTATTCTTCGAAATCTTAAAAAAATATTAAAACAAAGGAAATGATTTGCCTTTTCTAAAAAGGTTGGATATAATCAAAGGAGAACAATAATCAAAGGAGAAAGAAACAGTGGATAAACTATTTGATTTGGACAACCCCTTTTTTCGTTTTATATCGAAACTGGTGGATGTAATTTGGCTAAATATTTTATGGCTGATATTTAGTATTCCGATGGTGACAATCGGTGCTTCTACTACAGCAATGTTTTCTGTAACAATGAAGATGGCCAGAGATAAAGAGGGATATGTATTTCAAGGTTTTTGGAAAGCATTTAAAGAAAATTTTAAACAAGCAACCATAATTTGGATTATTTTGCTGATAGTAGGTACTGTATTAGGAACAGACATTTATTATTTTTATAATAGTACCTCAAAGTATGCTAAATTTGGAATGGCAGGAATGATTGCATTATCTTCCTTAGCTTTATGCACAGCAGCTTATATTTTTCCACTTCAAGCACAATTTGAGAATAGTATAAAACAGACAATAAAAAATGCATTTATTATATGTGTTCGTCACTTACCATGGACTGTTTTACTGATAGCAATTTATATAGCGGTTGCAATTTGTTTGTATATTACAGTATTTTTAGTAGGAATTTTTATATTTGGGGTAACAGCATTTGTGACTTCTTTTATCTATAATAAGATTTTTATTCGTTATATCCCAGATGAGATGAAAAATGAGTATTGATTTTATAAAATATTCGAAATAGAAAGAACTATTACACTAAGTATAAGATATAGTTATCTTAAATTTCAAGATACTATATCTTATATAATTTCTACTTAATGTGATAGTCCTTTTTTCTTTATTGTCCTATAAATATCTGAGCGATTGGTGAGTCTGATGGGAGAATTAATGTTTTATTTTCTCCTTTTAATGCGACTTTTGCAGCATCTAACGCTCTTACAAATGCATAAAATTCGCTTCTAGAAGCATCTGCATAGGCTTCCGATAAAATTCTCATATATTCAGCTTCGCCTTCTGCAATAATACTTTCAGCTTGTGCTTTAGCAGAGGAAATACTAATTGCAACTTCTTGGTCAGTCGTGTTTTGAATCATTTTTGCTTCAGAATCTCCTTCTGCTGTATAAGTAGCAGCTATTTTATCTCGTTCTGAAATCATACGTTCATAGACGGCAGCTTTATTGTCAGAAGGGAGATCAAGTCGTTTGGTTTCTACTGTAAGAAGTTGAATTCCATATTGTTCCATAGAACCTCCAATGTTTTCCATTAATAGCTGAGTTAATTCTCCATCACGTCCGCTGATGACATCGTTTTGTGTCATACTACTGATAATATTTTTGATAGCATTATAAACAGTGGTGTCAATACGGCTTTCTGCATTTGCAATGGAAGAGTTTAAGGTTTGTGCAAAAATAAGCGGATCGGAAATTTTCCATAGTACATAACTATCTGTAATCATAGTTTTTTTGTCCATTGTAATAACATCAGATTCTGATAAATCATAAATTAAAATTTCTTTTGGAAGGGTGTCTGCTGTTTGAATAAATGGAATTTTAAAACTTAAACCTGGTTCAGAGATAACCGAGTTGACTTTTCCAAATTGACGGATTAATTTATATTCATTTTCATTTGTAATTACAATGGAGGTACCAAGTAAAAGAACAGCAATTACTGTAATAATTCCAATTAATATTTTTTTCATTATTGTTTATACCAATCCTTTCTGCATATGATATGCAATTTTATTGTTCTGTAGGGTTAGAACTGGAATTTTGTGTAAAAGAGTCAAGTGGAAGAATGGTCTGCATAGTATCATTATCGCTTCCATTAATAATAATTTTCATCTGAGGAAGGATTTCTTCCATTGCTTCATAAAACATACGATGTCTGGTAACAGCAGGATTTTTAATATATTCTGCATACATTGCATTAAAACGTGCAACCTGTCCATTTGCTTCGTTAATTCTTTGTTGTTTGGTAGCTTCCGCATCTTTTAAGATTTTATCCACTTTAGCTTCCGCTTCTGGAAGCTGTTCATTTCGGTATTTATTGGCATTATTAATTGAAGTTTCCTTTCCTTGTTTTGCTGTTTCTACTGCTTTAAAGGCTTCCATAACTTCTGCTGTAGGAGGTTCGGAATCTTGAATTGTAATATTGACTAATTGGATACCAATATCATGAATCGATAATTGAGTTACAATTTTTTCACGGATAGCAGATTGGATTTCTGTTTTTCCAGTGGTTAATACACTATCTACATCATAGCTAGCAATAACGCCACGAATACAGCTTTGCGCTATATTTTTTAATATTAGTTCTGGATTTTCAGAGGCATAGATTGCTTTTACTGGTTCTATAATACGATACTCTATAAAAAAATCAACATTAACGAAATTGTAATCAGAGGTAATCATTAGAGACTCTGCTTCTTCAGCGTAGTTATTACCTGTATCATATCCAATAGCAAAACCTTGAATTGTAGTGTTTACTTTGTGTACTTTTTGCACAAATGGAATTTTAAAATGTAGCCCAGAATCGGTTACAGCAGTTGCTTTTCCAAAGGTGGTTAAAACCGCTTGTTGCTGTTCACTAATACTATAAAAAGAACTTAGTGCGAGCAGTAAACATAAAAATAGAACAATAACAGCAATAAGAATCTTTCCAAATAGTCCTTTTTTTCTTGGGGTGAAATCTACAGTTTCCATATTGTTTGCTCCTTTCTTTTGCAGGGTTGATAGTTGGAAAAAGGAATAAAAAAAACTTTTGCTCAGACCAAGTAAGCATGGTCAAAACAAAAGTCTTGCTATTTCAAATAAAATGCGGATTCATGACCGTTTAAGAAAGAATCGTGTTGACGACATTTTATTCCACCTTTGGGATGGAAGCTACTCCCTTTTCTTTATAGAAGATACTATAACATAATGTTAAAAAAATATCAAGAGATTTAGTGGAGTTTTGTAAAATTTTATGTATTGTTTATATTGTTTTATTTTTGAAAAAGAAATGATTTGTTTTACTTTACATAGAATCAGGAACAAGGTATAATCAAAAATGATATTTGATAAGGAGGGCATATGATTCGATTAGAAAGAACTTGTGTAATGAATTTGGAAAATGCGATGCGAGGAGCAAGAAATCCGATGAATAGCTGGGATAGAATGGACAGCTTTTATGATAAAGAGGGAAATTTTATACTTGGTGAAAATGATTTAAAACTTGCAACAAGGCTTACAAATGCAGGAAGCGATCATCGAAAATTTATTCGTCAGATTTTTGTATCTGTGGATATAACAGCCCCTATTTATTGGTGGAAGGAGTATGATACTTATAAGGTAGGAACTGTAGCAAATTCAACAAGTACAATGCATAAAATTCATAGTAAGCCATTTGAGTTAGAAGATTTTAGCTGTGATCATATGACGCAATCTACATTGCAGTTTATGAAAGAGGTTGTTGGATATTTGGAACAGGTACGTTTATGTTATATAAAAGAAAAAAAGAAGGAAGATTGGTATGATTTGATTCAGCTTCTACCAGAAAGTTATAATCAAATGCGTACTTGCAGTATGAATTATGAAAATCTTTCGAATATGTATTATGCTAGAAAAGAGCATAAATTGGAAGAGTGGCATAGATTTTGTGATTGGATACTTACTTTGCCTTATGCAAAAGAATTGATTATAGGAAAGAAAAAAGGAGTTTGATTTGACATTCAAAAAAACTGTGGTAAACTAAAAGAGAAGCAGAAATGAATTAAAATAAATAAGCTGAAAATCAGCAGAATGGAGGATAAAATGGAGAAGGATATAAATTGTGCGTATTGTATGGAAGGGGAACTAGTAGCAAAGTTTGGAATTAAAATTTGTGAATTGGAAACATCAAAAGTGTATTTATTTAAGGAACAAAGTCATAAAGGAAGGGTTATTGTTGCACATAAGAGACATATAGGGGATATAACAGAATTATCAGCAGAGGAGAGAAATGCTTATTTTGCAGATATTGCAAAGGTTTCATTAGCACTTCAAAAGGCATTTCATCCAGATAAGATTAATTATGGTGCTTATGGAGATACAGGACATCATCTTCATTTTCATCTTGTTCCAAAGTATAAAGAAGAATATGAATGGGGTGGAGTGTTTGCAATGAATCCCGGAGAAAAAACATTGACAGAGGAAGAATACCAAAGTTTGATTGAGAAAATTAAAGAATATTTATAAAGGGATAAAACCAATTTTAAAGAGGTGCATATTTCGTTAGGATAATAGCGAAGTGTGCACCAATTTTTATATTTTTCTTTCCATTTAGATGAAAAACTATGAAAAATAAGTGAACTTTTCAGAAACGCTTTCTTTTTCTTTTTAGATATGATATAAATAGATAGTCTGTTTCATTTACAGATATATATTAAGTGATAGAATTTAGGTATATTTCAGAAAGGGAATAAGTGAGATGAGAAAAACATTAAAATTTCTTGTAGTGGGTGTAATGGCAACAACATTATTAGCAGGATGTGGTGGAAATTCAGATATAACAGAAGCTACAACTCCATCTACAACAGCAGAGGAATCTGATACAACTACTGTATCAGAAGAAACAGAAACTACAACAGAAGAAGAAACAACAGAGTTTACTATTAAAGATTATAGTAACTATGTGTCATTAGGAGAGTATAAAGGACTTTCAGTAGAACCTATTGTTGTAACAGATGAAGAGATAGAAGAAAGAATTCAACAATATTTTCGGGATACGATACAAGAGGGGGATACGGTGAATATTGATTATACAGGGTATCTGGATGGAGAGGCTTTTGAAGGGGGAAGTGCAGAAGGAGACTCTTTAACAATCGGTTCTGGAAGATTTATTGATGGATTTGAAAGTGGTTTGGTTGGAGTAAAGATTGGTGAGACAGTAGATTTAAACTTAGCTTTTCCAGAAACTTATAAGAAAAATCCAGATATGGCAGGAAAAGAGGTAGTGTTTACAGTAAAAGTAAATTCGATTGATGGTGTTGTTGCACCAGAGTATACATTGGAGAATATTAAAGCAAATACGGAATATCAAACGATAGAAGAATATGAACAAATGATTTCAGAGCAGATTTATATGGAACGGAATGAAGAGAGAATGAATTACTTATGGTTTCAAGCAGTAAGTAATGCTACAATTAGTGGTTATCCACAGGAAGAAGTAGAAGCTTATGCACAAGAATTACGTTCCTATTATGAGCAGATGGCGATGCAATATAGCATGGATTTGGCGACATTATTAAGTGCCAATAATCTTACAGAAGAGGCGTTTCAAGCAGAATGTCAGGAATATGGCGAAAGTATGATGAATGAAACAATGGTACTTTATTCCATTGCAGCTGCAGAGAATATGACAATAACAGATGAAGAGTATCAGACTGAAATGGAAAAAATGGTAGAAAGCAGTGGAATGAGTGAAGAGTTTCTTACCTCTTATTACGGTGGAGAAGGCTATATTCGTGAAAGTATGTTGTTTACAAAGGTGGTAGAATATATAGAGTCTTTAGCGGTGGAAAAGGCAGAAGAATAAAATGTTTACAAAATGTTCATAATTTTATCACATTCCCATCACAAAACAGGGGTATAAATATAGCATACTATTTCCGAATAGTATCCCGCATATTCAGCATTGACCCTATCACAATGAATATGCAAAGCTTTTTCATACTCAAGCCTGACGGAGTGATCCGTCAGGTACCCCCCAAAGAACAGCATCAGAGCAATCTGGTGTTTTTTATATATTAAAAAACGATAAATTATAATTGAATAAAGAGATTCTATTTATAATTTGTTTATGATTTGTTTCGGCAATTTATGGTTTCTTTAGACTTCGGACAAACAATAGACACATTTCCTTTGTATAGTATATACATACCACAGATAAGTGGTAGATAACTTAACATTTTCATAACTCTGGCGCTTACCCGCAGTAATGCGGATAGGCGCTATCCCCCCGAGAACGTGCAAATATTGGCTAAAATGCCAGATATTTGCTTTTTTTATATTTTTCTCTTGTGGCAAGTCCTCCTCGTATATGACGCTCGGATTTATTCAGGTTTAGGACAACTCTGACCTGTCCGGCAAGTAGAGGATCAATTTCTTCAAGACGGTCGGTGATATCTTTGTGTACAGTTGATTTAGAGACACCAAATTGTTTTGCACACTCCCGTACTGTGGCTTTTTTTTCAATAATATATTGTGCTATCTCAAGTACACGTTTTTCGATTTGGCGACTTTTTAATAAATTGTAGTTTTTCAAAAAAGAACCCTCAAAAGATTTCCTTGCTACAATTTATGAAGGAAGTCTATAGTTCATGACAAAAATTAGGAGAAAAAGAAACAAAAAACGAAATAATTCTATTTCATTTTTTGTCTAAAAATGCTATAATATTGCTAGAAAAAGAAATGTGTTCTGGAATCTGAAGGACATACAGAAAGGAAGTGCAGTTAGCATGGAGACAAAAAATAAAAAGAAGATTTATTTCCAAGTACAAGATCATACAATAACATCAAATCGGATTTTGGTAAATGGAAAAGAGAGAAAGCCTCAAAAAATGGGAATAAAGATGGCATTGTTAATTATTGGAGTTGTAGTTGTTATTATGTTAGTGACAAATGGGCTAAATCTTTTTATCTCCTATGGTAAACTGCGAGATTCCAATATGAAGCAAATTGAAATTATAGCAGATCAGGCACAAGGGGAAATTGGAAATTGGCTTAAGATGAATACTTATGTAATAGAAAGTTGTCTTGATTATGTCAATACAAAAACTTCTCAGGCAGGACGAATTGCCTATTTAACAGGGATTAAAGATAGCTTTTCTGCAATACCAAAAGGAATCTATATGGGACTTTCAGGAGGGATGTTACTCTATCCCGGGGTAGAGCGTTCAAGTTTGGGTGTCAATTATAATCCAGCAGAACAGGATTGGTTTACAAATATTGTGGGAAAAGAAGGTGCTTGGTATAGCGGAGCTTCCTATGATGCAGCAGCAGATAGTTATTATATTACTGTTTCCATGTCAGTTGATACAAATGATGGAGTTTTAGCAGCTGATTTATATTTTACTGAGATGGAGAAAAAACTTTTGGAATTGGCTGAGGAAGATCAGGCAAATATTTTTTTAATTGGTGAGACAGGACAAATTATAATTAGTAATAAAGAAGAATGGAAACATCAAAATTTAAGCCAAATGGATACAGTCTTAAATCAAGATATTCAAACAAATAGAATACAAGAATCCTATATGATAGATGGAGAAGCTCAGATTGTAGCAGTAGCAGAATTGGAACAATTAAGGTGGAAACTAATTATTATGGTTCCAACGGCAGCTATTTTAAGTGATTGTTATAGTATGGCAGTTTTGGCAGGAATTGGTATGATTATTTCTGTATTAATTTTAATTCTTTTGGTTGCATTAGTGGTTCGAACAATTGTTACACCGATTCGTATGGTAAATACTTATATGAAAGGGATGGCAGAAGGCGATTTGACAAATGTATTAAAGGTAACTTCTGCTACAGAAATTGGCTCTATGATGACAGCGATTAATGAAAGTGTAAGTAGTGTAGAAGGCGTCATTAAAAATATGAAGGGAGCCATTCAGACATTGACAGTGGAAGTGACAGATGGGAAAAAGGCAACCGAAACTTTGGAAGAACATTCTCATTCAATTGCACAGTCAGCAGAAGGAATTGCAGGAAGTATTCAGCAGATTTCTATAGCAGCATCCCAAGTAGCAACAATGGCAGGTAGTTTAACAGATTCTGTAACAGAGATTTCAAATAAGGGAAAAGAGGCACAAAATACATTAGATCATACCATTTCGGTAACAGGAACAGGACAAAAGGATATTAGACAAGTTACAAAAGAAATTGAAGATGTAAAACAGTCCATTATGGTACTTTCTAGTACAGTTGAAAAAGCAGAAAATATAACTAGAAGAATTAGCAATATTATTGGTGTGATACAAGAGATTGCATCAGAGACAAATTTACTTGCTTTAAATGCATCGATTGAAGCAGCAAGGGCAGGAGAGGCTGGAAGAGGATTTGCTGTAGTAGCAGAAGAAATTAAAAATTTAGCAGATAGTTCGGCAGGATCGGCACGAGATATTTCAAAATTAATTAAAGAAGTAGAATTAATTGTACGAGATACAGTAGAACAGACTAGTGTAAATGTAAAAAAGATAGAAGGCAGTGTAGTTGCAGTAGGACAATCAGAAGAAAGTTTTTCTGATATTGCAATAGCAGTGGATCAAATTCGAGAAGAAATTGTGGAGATGCTGCAGGCGATTCATAATGTAGAGGATAATGCACAGAGCTTGGCTGCAATCTCACAGGAACAGATGGCTGGAGTAGAGGAAGTTGCTACAACAGTAACAATTGTAAAAGATGCAACGGAACAAAATTTAAACTCAGTAGGAATGGTAAAGGAAAGTGTCGAAAGTTTACATGAGCTTTCACAGGAGCTAGAAACAGTAGCAGAACGATTTAAAATTCGTGAGGATGTTCTTTCATGAAAATAGTGCAATAAGCAAAGAAAAGCAGCAGTTATAGGATGGAAAATATCTGATACTGTTGTTTTTTATTGAAAAGGAATTTATGCTTATATTAGGAAGATGGGAGAATAGTACCAGAGCAAAAAAGTAAATAGAAGCTGGAAATATGCCGATAAAATAAAAGGATGTGGTGTTTTTTGAAAAAAAGTTGAAATATTGCAGAAAGTCCTTTTAAAATCGGAGAAAATTGTATATAATGTGAAAGGATACTGGTGGATACTGGTAGAATTGCAGATTAGATACAGAAAAGACGAACATTTGTTTGTGTATACCGTTTGAAAGAAATAGACAGAATAAGGTAGTTCTGCCTGTGAAGAAGAGAGAAAGGAGAACATGTAATATGTTATCAACTGATATAGGAATTGATTTGGGAACAGCAAGCATCCTTGTTTATGTAAGAGGAAAAGGCGTTGTGTTAAAAGAGCCATCTGTAGTGGCATTTGATAAAGATACAAATAAAATTCGGGCAATTGGAGAGGAAGCACGTTTGATGATTGGACGAACACCGGGGAATATTGTAGCAGTTCGGCCGCTTCGTCAAGGGGTAATTTCTGATTATACTGTGACAGAGAAAATGTTAAAACATTTTATTCGAAAAGCACTTGGCAAAAGAACACTAAAAAAGCCTCGAATTAGTGTTTGTGTACCAAGTGGTGTAACGGAAGTAGAAAAGAAGGCTGTAGAGGATGCTACTTATCAGGTAGGGGCACGAGAAGTAGCGATTATTGAGGAACCAATTGCAGCAGCGATTGGAGCTGGAATTGATATTTCTAAGCCTTGCGGAAATATGATTGTGGATATTGGTGGTGGAACGACAGATATTGCCGTGATTTCTTTGGGAGGAACAGTAGTAAGTACTTCAATTAAAATTGCTGGGGATGATTTTGATGAAGCAATTGTACATTATATGCGAAAAAAACATAATCTTTTAATTGGAGAACGTACAGCAGAGGATATTAAAATTAAAATTGGTTCTGCTTATAAAAGAGCAGAGGTAGCTACTATGGATGTGCGGGGAAGAAATTTGGTAACAGGACTTCCAAAGACGATTACTGTAACTTCCGAGGAAACAGAGGAGGCTTTACGTGGGGCAACAGCACAGATTGTAGAGGCAGTACACAGTGTGCTAGAAAAGACCCCTCCAGAATTGGCAGCAGATATTGCAGATAGAGGAATTGTTTTAACAGGTGGTGGATGTTTGCTACAGGGATTAGAGGAATTAATTGAAGAGAAAACAGGAATCAATACTATGACAGCAGAGGAACCTATGACAGCAGTGGCAATTGGAACCGGAAAGTTTATTGAGTTTTTAAGCGGAAAGAAAGATGCAT
Organism: uncultured Lachnospiraceae bacterium; assembly: GCA_910579865.1. Lineage (GTDB taxonomy): Bacteria > Bacillota > Clostridia > Lachnospirales > Lachnospiraceae > MGBC114844. The sequence goes on along the minus strand of CAJTXA010000014.1, from coordinate 77,136 downwards.
AATGAAAAATAGAAGCATCTGTTTAATAAGCGGATGCAAAGGAGAGAGATATGGTAAGAGGATTATACACAGCTTATACAGGAATGTTGAATCAGCAGTACAGAATGGATACCATTACAAATAATCTTGCAAATTCTGCTACTACAGGGTATAAGAAAGAGGGAGCAACTTCACAATCTTTTGATGAATTGATGATTACCAAGTTAAGAGACAGTTCAGAGGGATTTTGGGATCGTCGAATTGGGCAGACAACACTTGGTGTAAAGATTGGTGAGAATTTTACTGATTATACACAAGGTTCCCTTAAGACAACAGATAATACGCTGGATGTAGCGTTGGCTGGAGATGGATTTTTTGAGATTTCGTTTAAAAACAAAGCAGGAGTAGAGTCGTTAAAGTATACAAGAGATGGTTCTTTTGCATTGACGAAAGATGGCTGGCTGGTTACGAAGGATGGCGATTTTGTACAGGGGATAGGTGGAAATATTCAGTTGGATACACAAGCAGAAGTAAGGATTGATACAACAGGACGAATTTTTGAAAATGGAGAAGTTGTTGATCAGATTAAGGTAGTCGATTTTGAAGATTATAACTATCTAAGAAAATATGGAGAGAATATGTATGATCCAGTAGAAGGAGCAACACAAAAACAGGCAGATGCTGTGCTCCGTCAAGGCTATTTGGAGCAGTCTAATGTCAATGTAATTTCAGAAATGGTAGAGCTGATTACAATTGCAAGAGCCTATGAAGCAAACCAGAAGTTTATACAGACAGCGGATGATACACTTTCAAAAGATGTGACATTAGGAGCTTTATAGGATTTTAAATGAGAGGAGAATAAAACAATGATGCGTTCACTATGGACTGCTGCATCTGGAATGAGAACACAGCAGACAACAATTGATGTAATTGCCAATAATCTTGCAAATGTAAATACAACTTCTTATAAAAAAGAAACAGCAGAATTTAAATCGTTATTATATCAAAGTATTCAAACAAAAACAACATCTTCAAATGGAGAACAAAAACCAATTGATGCACAGATTGGACTTGGTGTGCGAAATTCTTCTGTTTCAACTGCTTTTCGTCAAGGACCAGTTCAGCCAAGTGATGGTACTTGGGATTTTGCAATTCAGGGAAATGGCTTTTTTCGTGTAAGAGGAGAAGATGGAGAAGTTTATTATACAAGAACTGGAAAGTTTCAGATGGCAATTGCCAACAGTGGAACAATGTTAGCAACAGCAGAAGGCTTACCTGTTTTAGATACAAATGGAGCTTCTATTTTATTTGATTCTACAATTGATACAGCAAAACTGACAATTACAGAAGATGGAACATTTTGCTATCCAGATGAGCAGAACAATCCAAAGCCATTGGGAATTCGAATTGGATTAGTACAGTTTACAAATCCGGCTGGTTTAGTAAAGACAGGAGATAGTATGTATCAGGTATCGGCTGCTTCTGGTGATCCAGTATTAGAGTCTTCAGGAAATGTAAAGACAAGTAAGATTTCACAAGGATATCTAGAGGCTTCCAATGTACAGGTAGTAGACGAAATGGTAGATATGATTATTGCACAGCGTGCTTATGAGATGAACTCAAAAGCAATTACAACTTCTGATGAGATGTTAGGACAGGCAAATCAGTTGAAACGTTAGAAAGGATAACATAATATGTCAGTAGTGGATAGTTTAACAGGATTTGGAAATTCTTATCTTGATACAATGAAACAAAATACAGCTTCTTCTGCAGAAAATGCAGCATCAAAGGACTATAGTTCTGCTACAGAGGAACAGCTTTTCGATGCCTGCAAAGAATTTGAAACGTATTTTGTAGAACAGATGTTTGAAGCAATGAAAGAAACGGTACATAAAGAAGATTCGTCGGAGTCTTCTTATATGAATATGTTTGAAGATAATCTGTATCAAGAATATGCGAAAAATGTTGCTGATTCAGGGCAGCTAGGACTTGCACAGACGCTTTATGAGCAGATGAAAAGGACTTATGAATTAGAATAAGACTGATGTGGAAAAATAGAAAAAGGGCAGTGTCGAATTGGAAAATTCTGGCATTGCCTATGTTTATATTTAGAAAAAATTAGTTTACATCAGGTAGGAGTGAACATGGCAGTAGTAGAAGGATATGTAGAAAAGATTGTATTTCGCAACAGTGATAATGGTTATACAGTATTTCATCTTTCTTCAAATGGAGAGGAGATTACTTGTGTAGGAACATTCCAACTGATTGCAGAAGGCGAATGTCTAGAAATAGTAGGAGAATTTACAACACATACTCTTTATGGAGAACAACTCCGAGTAGAAACATATGAAGTAAAAGCGCCAGAGAATACAATAGCGATTGAACGCTATCTTGGTTCTGGTGCAATTAAAGGACTTGGAGCAGTGATGGCAGCTCGGATTGTAAAGCGTTTTAAGAAGGACACCTTTCGAATTATTGAAGAGGAGCCAGAAAGACTGGTTGAAATAAAAGGAATTAGTGAAAAAAAGGCAATCGAGATTGCAGCACAGATGGAAGAAAAAAAGGATATGCGAAAGGCAATGATTTTTCTTCAAGAATATGGAATTACCTCTGCTCTTGCCATAAAAATCTATAATCAATATGGACCAGAAGTTTATCGAGTATTGAAACAAAATCCTTATCAGTTGGCAGATGATATTAAGGGAGTGGGGTTTCGTATTGCAGATGAGATAGCGATTCGTGCTGGAATACATGCTGATTCTGATTTTCGTATTCGCAGCGGAATTTTATATGCACTTTTTAAAGCGACTGGAGCAGGACATGTTTATTTACCAATCGATCAACTTTTTGGAATAACAAAAGAGTTATTAGGAATTGAATTAGAATCAATTGAGCAGCATGTGATGGATTTAGCAATTAATAAACGAATTGTAATTAAGGAAAAGGAAGAACAAAAGTTAGTATTTGGGGCTACCTATTACTATATGGAGTTAAATGTTGCAAGAATGTTATATGATCTCGATTTAAAGACCGAAGCAAAAGAAACCGTTGTTTATCAAAAGCTAGAACAGATTGAACAGGAAACGGGAACAACTTTGGATGAGATGCAAAGAAAGGCAGTCTATGAAGCGGTAAAGAATGGGCTTTTTATTTTAACAGGAGGGCCTGGAACTGGAAAAACAACAACAATTAATGCAATGATTCGCTATTTTGAATCACAAGGGTTGGAGATTTTATTGGCGGCACCAACTGGACGTGCAGCAAAACGGATGACAGAAGCAACAGGTTGTGAAGCAAAGACCATTCATCGTCTATTGGAATTAAATGGCGGAGCAGATGAAACAGGAAGTACAGCCGTATTTGAAAGAAATGAACAAAATCCGCTGGAAAGTGATGTGATTATTATTGATGAAATGTCTATGGTAGATATTGGTCTAATGTATGCCTTGTTAAAGGCGGTAATGATAGGAACACGATTGATATTGGTGGGAGACGTCAATCAGCTTCCTAGTGTTGGACCAGGAAATGTGTTAAGGGATATGATTGCATCAAAGCAGTTTCCGGTTGTCAGTTTAAAGAAAATTTTTCGGCAAGCAACACAGAGTGATATTGTAATTAATGCGCATAAAATTAATGAGGGGATACCAATTCTATTAGACAATAAAAGTAAGGATTTTCTTTTTTTAAAAAGAGAAGATGCCAATACAATTATCAGTGCAATGATTACCTTGATTCAGAAAAAATTACCAAGTTATGTCAATGCAAAAGAATCAGAAATACAGGTTTTAACTCCTATGCGAAAAGGACTATTAGGAGTAGAACGATTAAATACAATTTTACAAGAATATCTAAATCCACCAGAACCAAATAAAAAAGAAAAAGAGTATGGCACTGGGAAATACCGAGAAGGGGATAAGGTCATGCAGATTAAGAATAATTATCAGTTGGAATGGGAGATTCGAAGTAAAAATGGAATTCCAATTGAGCAGGGTTTAGGTGTATTTAATGGAGATATGGGGATTATACGAGAAATTAATCTATTTGCTGAACAGATGAGTGTTGAATTTGAGGAAGGGCGTTTTGTAGAATATAGTTTTAAACAGTTAGAAGAGTTAGAACTTGCCTATGCGATTACAATTCATAAGTCGCAAGGGAGTGAATATCCAGCCGTGATTATTCCACTTCTTACTGGACCACAGATGCTGATGAGCCGGAATCTTTTGTATACAGCTGTAACAAGGGCAAAAAAATGTGTTTGTCTAGTAGGAAATGCGGAAACTTTTTATGAGATGGCAAAGAATGAAAGGGAACAAAAGCGATATTCTGGACTGCAAGATCGTATCAACGAGGTAGTGAACCATACTTTTTTGTAGCATTGTATTAATAAGGGAAATGGAGGAAGCATATATTTGATAGAAAGACAGAAGGGGAAATTAGCAGAAGAACTATTGTACTTGGTATATCCAAGACGTTGTTTTGTATGTCATAAGATTGTGACACCAAAGGGGGAAAGCGTTTGTACTGTTTGTAGAAAACAGTTACAGCCAATTTTAGAACCACGTTGTAAAAAGTGTGGGAAACCTCTTGCAAAAGAGGAACAAGAGTATTGCTATGATTGTACAAAAGGGAAGCATTGTTATAAAGAAGGTATGGCTCTTTATCCTTATGATAGTGTAATGCAGAAGTCAATTGCATATTTTAAATTTCAAAATCGAAGAGAGTATGCAAAGGGCTATGCAGAAGAGATGGTAAAATATTTTGGAGAACGAATTTTGAATTGGAAGGTAGATTGTATGATTCCTGTTCCAATTCATAAAAAGAAGCAAATTAATAGAGGATTTAATCAGGCAGAAGTGCTTGCAAAGGAACTTTCTTTTTTGCTTTCTATTCCAGTAGATACCACTCTGATTAAAAGGAGCAAAAAAACTCTTCCGCAAAAAGAATTAAATGAAGAAGAAAGAAGAAAAAATCTGATAAATGCTTTTCAAATTGGGAAAAAAGGTGTAAAATATAAAAAGATAATACTAGTGGATGATATTTATACTACAGGGAGTACGATAGATGCCTGTTCTGAAGTTTTAAAAACGGTAGGAATACAAGAAATTTATTTTATTAGTCTTTGTATTGGAACAGGATATGAGGTATAATAGTAAAGTCTATCAAAACGCAGACATTAGTAGAAACGGAGGAGAAGGTATGAGTTTTGATTTAACAAATTGCAGAAGGTGTGGACGGTTATTTCATAGAGTCAATCGTCCGATATGTCCAGATTGTGAAAAGGCATTGGAAGAAAAGTATCAGGAGGTAAAACAGTATATTCGAGAAAATGAACATGTAACAATTGTAGAAGTATCCAAAGAGATGGATGTTAGTGTAGAACAATTAAAAAAATGGGTACGAGAGGAACGCTTGTATTTTCAAGATCCAAGTGCTTCTGGAATTGAATGTTTAAGATGTGGAAAGCCAATTGCAAAAGGAAAATATTGTCCAAAGTGTGCAGATAAAATGGCAAATCAACTAGGAGCCAGCATACATAAAGAGAAGGAGCCAGAACCAGAGATAAAGAAAGATGGAAATAAAATGCGCTTTCTTGATAAATAAATATTTTAGGTTTTGGAATACTTTAATAAAACATTTTTTGATAAGAAATGAAGATATTCTTTGGAATGTCTTCATTTTTTATATAAAAGAAAAATGCAGTATTTTTCAGGTTTTTTATAAAAAGAAAGAGTGGTTAAGTTTAAAAATGTCAGGTTATACTATAATGTAAATCTCAAAATATCCGATATTATAGGCAGAAGTACAAAGGAGAGGTTGCTATGGCAAGTCTAATTGAAGAGTTAATTCAAACACTAGAAAAAGAAAATGTAGCTTATCAGGAACTGAAAGAATTATCAACAGAAAAAACGGGTATTATTGTAAAAGGTGATATTCAGGCATTAAATGATATTGTGGAAAAAGAACAGATTCTTATGACAAATAAGATACAACCTTTGGAGAAAAAAAGACAGGAATGTACAAGTGATATTGCTATGGTTATCAATCGAAAGCCAAAAGAGTTGACATTAAAGAAATTGGCGGAGTTGATGGCTGCACAGCCAGAAACACAAAGACGATTGTATGAAATTCATGATAAATTGCATACTACAATGAAACAGATGACAAAAGTAAATGATATGAATAAAGTGCTTTTGAAAGAATCTCTGGAGTTAGTAGAGTTCGATATTAATTTATTCAATAGTGCACGGCAGGCTCCGCTTACGGCTAATTATGACAAGAATGCTTATAATGTTGGGGAACATATGCGGGTTTCCGGAGCATTTGATCGGTCACAGTAATAAAAACCTTACAGAAAATATAATTCTGTTGGGTGAAAAAGGAGGAACAGATATGAGAATTGATGCATATAACCAGATTGGTCATCTTTATCAGACTACACATAAAACAAAAATGCAGACAACTGGGAAAGTAGTAGCAAAAGATGAATTGCATATTTCCGGTGCAGGAAGAGATTATCAGATTGCAAAACAAGCAGTTACACGGGCATCTGATATTCGAGAAGATAAAGTTGCAGCGATTAAGGCAAGCATGGAAGCAGGAACTTATCAAGTAAGCAACAGCAGTTTTGCAGAAAAATTAATAGAAGAATATGAGAAATATAATATATTCTAAAGTTAGGAAAGGAAGGATATTATGGGTGGAATGTCATCCCTTTATATAGGGGTTTCTGGCTTACAGGCAAGCCAGAATGCGATTAATACAACATCGCATAATCTGGCAAATTTGCATACGCCAGGATATGTAAGACAACAAGTTGTATTTTCCGATCGATCGTATCAAACGCTTAGTGTTGGATCGGTATATTATAATCAGTCTGGACGTGGGGTATCAGTTATGGATATCCGGCATGTCAGAGATGTATTATTAGATAAAGCATATAGAGAAGAGAGTGGCAGGGAAGCCTTCTATGATAGCCAGGCGCAGGTAATCGATGAAATAATAGGATACTTCGGGGAATTGGAAGGAGAAGCATTTCAGGATTATCTAGAGGACATGTGGAGAGCGATTCAGGAGGTGAATAAGAACCCTCTTGGCACAGAAACAAGGGCCGCACTGGTGCAAAGTGCGGTTTCTTTTATTTCTAAAGCAAATTCGATTTATTCAGATATGCGCAATTATCAATTAACATTAAATCAAAAAGTAATTAACTCTGTAAATCGAATTAATGAGATTGGGGCAGAAATTCATAGTCTTAATAAGATGATTTCGAAAATTGAAGTAGGTGATATTGAATCTGCAAATGATTATCGAGATAAGAGGGATAATCTTTTAGATGAATTAGGTGGATTAATTAAAATTTCCTATAAAGAATTAGAGGGCGGTGTAGTCACTGTAAAAGCAGAAAATGTAGACTTTGTAACCGAGAATGGATTTTTTGAAATGGGGCTGGTTCATCCAGGTGGAGACGCCGATCCAGAGCTAGTTGTTCCAGTATGGAATTATCTAAATCAAAAGGAAGTTTTTAATATTACTGCAATGGTCTCCACAGTGAAGAATAATGATATGGGATCTTTAAAGGCATATATATTAGCAAGAGGTAGTGCAAAAGCAAATTATACAGATATTCCTAATGCAGAGGACTATGAGGGTGGAGAAAAAAGCCTGGAATATATGAGAAAAATTAATAGTGGTGATTATTTTTCTATTAGAGATACCAAAGCTGCAGATGGTAGCAGTCTTATTGATGGAAATGGAGATGTTATCTGGACAAAAGTTCGAGAACTTGAAAAAGAGTTAGGAAAAAAAGGAATTGATTATAACGATTATGTAGGCGGAAAAGATAGTCCTGCTTATGAAGAAGCAATGGAATATTATGATTCTTATGTAATTCCATCTTCAATTATGACAGTTATGGGAGAATTTGATCAGTTAATTAATAAAATTGTAGAAGATTTTAATGAGGTACTTTCTCCAACAAAAAAATTAGATCAAGATAAAACGATAACTGTAAATGGAAAGCAAATAACACTAAAAGCAGGAACTAGAGTATTAGATTTAGATAAAGCTGGTTATGGAAAAGATGAAGAAAGAACACAAGGAACAGAATTATTTTCAAGAAAGCATACAAAGCGATACACAGAATATGTAGATGATACTACAGGGGAGAAGTATTATGTATATAATTATCGGGATGAATTAGAAAATGAATCTCTTTATAGTTTAACAAATTTGGAAGTAAACCCAGATGTCCTTAGTAACAATCAGTTAATTCCGCTTAGTAATGTAGATGGCAGTGAAAACAGACCATTAATTGATCAAATTGATGCATTATGGAAGAAAGATGATTTGGTTCTTCTTCCAGAGTATAGTTCAAATAAGAATTATATGAATTATTATACTGAGCTTATTGGTCAGATAGCAGGAGCAGGCGAGTTATATAATGATATGATTATGCAGCAGGAAAAACTGATTAGTGGCATAGATGGCGTGCGAAGACAGATTATGGATGTATCTTCTGATGAAGAACTACAAAATCTTGTTAAGTATCAAGCAGCTTATAATGCATCTTCTCGTTTTGTCACAGTAATTGATCAGATGCTAGAATTAATTGTAACACAGCTATAGAAAGGGGCGTCATATGGCATCTACATTTTTAGGACTTACAATTGCATCAAGCGGATTAACCGCAGCAAATGCAGGAATTAATGTAACTGCGAATAATATTTCAAATCGAAATACAACAGGATATTCCAGACAGGTAGTAACACAACAGGCATTTAAACCAATTCGTGTTTATGCAAGATATGGAACAATGGGAGCCGGTGTAACAGTAACTGGAATTGATCAAATTAGGGATTCTTATTATGACCATAAGTATTGGAAAAATCAAGGCAGTTTAGGTGAGCATAGTTTAAAAAACTACTATATGGGACAGATTGAAGAGTTATACTTTTCAGAGATAAAGTCTTCTGGATTTACTACTTATTATTCAAATTTTACAGCAGCGTTGGAAACGCTATATACTAATCCAGCAGATATATCAAAAAGAAATGCAGTGATTCAGTCTGCACAGACATTGGCTTCTTATTTCAATGATACAGCAACTAGTTTAGATGCATATCAGGATGATACAAATTTACAGATTAGTGTAATGGTGGATCGAATTAATAGTGCAGCCAAAAATATTGCAGCTTTGAATAAACAAATACAGACATTGGAATTAAACGGAGCTACAGCAAATGAATTACGTGATCAGAGAGCAAATATTGTAGATGAATTATCAAAATATGTTGGGGTGACTGTATTAGAAAAAGTGTCTGATACAGGAAGTTCTTCTTATAGTGTAAAGATCTGCAATCAAACATTAGTAGAAGGACAAATCTGTAATACATTATATATAAAAACCAGAACAGGAGAAGAACTTCGGCATGATGAGGATGTAGAAGGGCTTTATGATATTGTATGGAGCAATGGAATGAGTTTTGGTACGTATAATGAAAATTTGACAGGAATGATAAAAGGGTATATTGATATTCGTGATGGAAATAATCAAGAACTTACACATCATCCGATTGAAGATGCAGAAGGATTAAAATATAAAGGAATTCCATATTATAAAGTACAGACTAATTTGTTTGTAAAAGAGTATGCGAGAGAGTTTAATAAGATTCAGATGCAAGGACAGAATTTTAATGAAGAATCAACAGCAAGAATTCCATTCTTCTCTCTTACAACGATGACAACAGAGAAAGTGCAAGAACAAGCAGATGCTCTTTATAATTTATATAAGGCTGCCGATGGAACAACAGTAGAGATTCAAAATGCAGATGGTAGCACAACAAAGTGGTCTAAGGGAGACGTAGACGGATGTAAAAATGTGGACGAATGGATAGAAGAAAAGGCGTTAGAATTTGCAAAAGAACAACATCCTACTTTATTAGAAACAGATTTAAAAGATGGAGATAATTTAAAAGAAAAATATATGGAAGAGTATCTTTATGGAATAGATTATGATAAGGTACTAGAATATGCAAAAAAGCAGCATCCTGATATAGCAGAAAACGATTTGTTGAAAGATCCAAAAGCAGATCGTATTGTAAAAGAGGAATATTTAGATGAGTATCGTTATAAATATCTTCACAATGCAGATTATCAGCAGAAGGCAGTCGCATATGCAGTTAAGAATCAAATCCTAGGTGTTACTACAAAAGAAGATTGTTATAATCCAGATGGTACAGTAAAAGATGACGTAATTGATGCCTATATGGATGCAACAAGAGAAAGTGCAGATATGGCAGGTTATATGATAATGGTAGATTTTATTTCCGATCAGATGACAGCTGGAAATATGTGTGTGAATGAGGAGTTAATATTAGATAATAATAAGGTAGCTACAACGGGTTATCTTTATGATGGTGTTGATTCACAGGATTTGATTCAAGAAATGGTAAAATTAGCAGATAAACGATTTATGATAAATGGTACTGCAGAGGAGTTTATGGAAAGCTTGGTTGCTGTATCTGCGATTGATTCAGATGCAGAAAAAGCATTAGAAACAAATTATGAAAATATTTCTCATGCAATTGAGAATCAACGGCTTTCTATTTCGGGTGTGGATGAAGATGAGGAGGCTGCGAATCTTGTAAGATATCAGCATGCATATAATCTTGCAGCAAAGTGCATCTCTGTAATGGCGGAAATTTATGATAAATTGATTAATGAAACAGCTGTATAGTAGAAAGAAGGGGAGATCAAATGAGAATTACAAATTCAATTATTACCAATAATACAATTAGAAATGTCAATATAAATAAATCAACCCTAGATACCCTATATACACAATTATCGACCGGAAAATTGATTCAAAAAGCATCTGAAGATCCAATTATTTCGATTCGTGCATTACGTTTTCGTGCAGAACTATCTGAGTTGAAACAGTATTTGAAAAAGAATATTCCTGATGCTAGATCTTGGATGACATTGACAGAAGATGCGTTAGAGAGTGTAAGTAAGATGGTAAGTGATATGGTTACTTATATGGATCAAGGAGCAAATGGTACCTTAGATGCGGAAGCAAAAATGACAATTATTAAGACCATGAAACAGTATCGGGAACAGATTCATGAAGATGCCAATTCGACATATTCTGGAAGAAGTATTTTTACTGGGTATAAAACCAATACAGATATGACATTTGCTCATACAGATACTACAATTAAATATAAGATTACAGAAACATTTTCCAATAAGGATTTGGATCAGGTAGCAACTATATCGAATTCAGTAGATACAAATACTATAGCTGAAATACAAGATGCTGATATGCCAGAAAGACATTATACGTACCGATTACGCTTGTCTTATGATAAGGTACAAGAAGATGGGCTAGTAATTAAATCTACAGATGGAAATGGAGATCCAGCACCTGATATTACTGTAACAAAATTGGAATGTAGAAATGGTAAATATTATGATCCAGCAAATCCAACACAAGAAATAAATCCATATGAAGAGATGGCGACTGATGATGGAACGAATGGAACAAAAGCATATTTAATAGCGGATTCTGGTGAAATTGTAATGAATAAAAAAGCATATTTGCAATTAAGTGATGCAACTTCTATTAGTACAGAGTATACCAAAGTTGGTTTTGAAAAAGGGGAATTACGTCCAGAACACTATTTTACTTGTACTTGTACAACAAGTGATGGTGTAACAAAGGTAACAGAATATTCTTCTGACAGACAGGATATTAATTATACTATAAACTTTAATCAGACAATGAAAGTAAATACAGAAGGCAGAGATGTATTTAAACATAGTGTAATTAGAGATATTGATGAATTGATTGATATTACACAGAAAGCTTTAGATATAGAAGAAAAAGTAAATAAATTGAAAGAAATGCAAAATGACTCTGCATATGAAGATAAGCAAAAAGAGATTGCATCAATGCTGGCAGCGGCTGAAAAAGAGTTAGATTTTGCACATGATACATTAAAGTCAATGTATGGAACAGGAATTACAAAATTTTCAGAGTATGAAAAAGTAGTAACCGCAGAACTTTCGGATATTGGTGCTAGATGTACGAGATTAACATTAAATGAAACTCGTTTATCCAATCAAAGCATTTCTTTAGAAGAGTTAAAATCAATTAATGAAGATGCGGATGAGGCAGAAACGATTATCAATTTAACAACAGCTCATAATACTTATGAAGCATCTCTATCAGCTGCAAGTAAGTTGTTGTCAACTAGTTTGCTTGATTATATCTAAAATAGGGTTTTGTATAGAAAAAGCGGAATAAATACGGTGGAGGAATAAGATATGAAGTTTGTTACAAAACTATTTGGTGAAGTTGATATTGATGAGAGTAAGATGTTGACATTTGAAGAAGGCATCATAGGTTATCCTCATATGCAACACTTCTTTATGATTCATGATGTAGAACAGGAGAAGAGAAGTGAGATTTCCTGGATGCAGTCAGTGGAAGAGCCAGCATTTGCCTTACCTGTAGTGAACCCACTGTCGATAGAGCCAAATTATAATCCAAGCGTAGAAGATGAATTATTAAATCAGCTTGGGGACTGTGGGGAAGATGGGTTTCTTGTATTTAGTACATTGCGTGTACCATCGGATATTACGCAGATGACAATTAATTTACGTGCGCCACTGATTATTAATCCTCAAACCAGAAAATGCCGTCAGATTATTGTGGAAGACGAAAACTATAGTGTACGTTTTCCGGCATATGATGTTTTGAAAAAGAGAGGCGAAAAGGAAGGAGAGTAATCATGTTGGCTTTATCCAGAAAAAAGGGAGAATCCATTATTCTGAACAATGATATTGAGCTTACGATCCTTGAAGTAAAAGGAGATCAGGTGAAAATTGGGGTTAATGCACCTAAGTCAGTGCCTGTTTATCGGAAGGAGGTTTATCTTCAGATACAACAGGAGAACTTGGAAGCAGCTTCGGAACATGCAAGACAAAGTTTAAAGGAATTATTAGGGTAATACAGAAAATTATAAAAAGCAATTGTTTATAAATATAAAAATGAAAAGATAGACTGAAATCTGGGGAATTTCTTAATTCTAGGCAAATTAGAAAAGCTTATATAAGGAAATTCCCTAGATTTTAGTTATTTGATTGAGTTTGAACTATTTACCAAAATTACAAAATTTAACAGAGAAAGTAAAAAAATACTTGACAGATTGCCATAAAATTGCTAGAATAAAATTCGTGCCAAAAAGTCTATTTTTTGTGCCAAGAAATAAGGTTGAACAAAGAAAAGCAACCACAGAATCAATATTTTTCGCAGGAGGTGAAAAGAAATGCCTACATTTAACCAGTTAGTAAGAAAAGGAAGACAGACAACCGTAAAGAAGTCTACTGCACCGGCTTTGCAGAAGGGATTTAATTCCTTACAAAAGAGAGCAACAAACGCTTCTGCTCCACAGAAAAGAGGAGTTTGTACAGCAGTAAAAACAGCAACTCCAAAAAAGCCAAACTCTGCGTTAAGAAAAATTGCCAGAGTACGTCTTTCAAATGGGATTGAAGTAACAAGTTATATTCCAGGAGAAGGACATAACCTTCAAGAGCACAGCGTAGTTCTGATTCGTGGCGGTAGAGTAAAAGACTTACCAGGTACAAGATATCATATTGTCAGAGGTACATTGGATACAGCAGGAGTAGCAAATAGACGTCAGGCTCGTTCCAAGTATGGTGCAAAGAGACCAAAAGACGCAAAGAAATAAGTATCTAGATAAGTGTTTCCGAATTTTATAACAAGGTTTATTCACATTTGTGCTATACAATAAGTATAGGTAGGGCTGAAACAGTCGTAAAAGCGATTTGTGTGCTGGAATGCGACAATATTGTTCCTGTAGGTTGCAGGTTAATATAGAAGTAGTACCACGCACGAACACATCAAAAGTGAGTACCGATGAATTAATCAGTGTCAGAAAATAAAAAAGGTTTAAACTGAATCATTTCTGGCTATATTAAGGAGGGAAGTAACGTGCCACGTAAAGGACATACTCAAAAAAGAGACGTATTAGCAGATCCATTATACAATAATAAAGTAGTTACTAAGCTGATTAACAATATTATGTTAGATGGTAAGAAAGGTGTTGCACAGAAGATTGTATATGGTGCATTTAAGCGAGTTGCAGAAAAGACCGGAAAAGATGCTTTAGAAGTATTTGAGCAGGCAATGAACAATGTAATGCCAGTACTAGAAGTAAAGGCAAGACGTATCGGTGGTGCAACATATCAGGTACCAATCGAAGTAAGAACAGAAAGAAGACAAGCATTAGCACTTCGTTGGATTACCACATTCTCCCGTAAGAGAGGCGAGAAGACAATGGAAGAAAGATTAGCAAACGAAATTCTTGATGCATCCAATAACACAGGTGCTGCTGTGAAGAGAAAAGAAGATATGCATAAGATGGCAGAAGCAAACAAGGCTTTTGCACATTATCGTTTCTAATTACAATCGTATTACTGTTATGAAAAAGGTGAGTTATTGTTTAAGATACAATGCTTCACCTTTGCATAACATTGATTTTTAAGGAGGAAAATCCCTTGGCTGGAAGAGAATATCCATTAGAGAGAACAAGAAACATTGGTATTATGGCGCATATTGACGCTGGTAAGACAACACTAACAGAGCGTATCTTATTTTATACTGGTGTGAATTATAAGATTGGTGATACTCATGAAGGAACTGCGACAATGGACTGGATGGCGCAGGAACAGGAAAGAGGTATTACAATTACTTCAGCCGCTACAACATGCCACTGGACATTACAGGAAAACTGTAAGGCGAAGCCAGATGCGTTAGAACATCGTATCAATATTATTGATACCCCAGGCCACGTTGACTTTACTGTTGAGGTAGAGCGTTCCTTGCGTGTACTGGATGGTGCAGTTGGTGTGTTCTGTGCAAAGGGCGGTGTGGAGCCTCAGTCTGAAAATGTATGGAGACAGGCTGATACCTACAATGTACCAAGAATGGCATTTATTAATAAGATGGATATCTTAGGTGCAAATTTCTATGGTGCAGTAGAACAGATTAAGACAAGATTAGGAAAAAATGCTGTAATCCTTCAGCTTCCAATCGGTAAAGAAGATGAATTTAAAGGTATTATCGATTTATTTGAGATGAAGGCTTATATCTATAATGATGATAAAGGTGAAGATATTACAGTGACAGATATTCCAGAAGATATGAAGGATGATGCAGAATTATATCGTTCGGAATTAATTGAAAAGTGCTGTGAATTAGACGATGATTTGATGATGCAGTATTTAGAAGGAGAGGAACCTTCTGTAGAAGCTATGAAAGCAGCTTTAAGAAAGGGAACTTGTGAATGTACTGCAGTTCCAGTTTGTTGTGGTTCTGCTTATCGAAACAAAGGGGTACAGAAACTTTTGGATGCAGTATTAGAGTATATGCCAGCACCAACTGATATTCCATCAATTAAAGGTGTGGATTTAGATGGCAATGAAGTAGAACGTCATTCTTCTGATGAAGAACCATTTTCTGCTTTGGCATTTAAGATTATGGCGGATCCATTTGTAGGAAAATTAGCTTTCTTCCGTGTATATTCAGGAAGTATCAATTCTGGTTCTTATGTATTAAATGCAACAAAAGGCAAGAAGGAACGTGTAGGACGTATCTTACAGATGCATGCCAATAAAAGACAAGAATTAGATAAGGTATATTCTGGTGATATTGCAGCAGCAGTAGGATTTAAGTTGACAACGACAGGTGATACTATTTGTGATGAACAACATCCAGTTATTTTAGAGTCTATGGAATTCCCAGAACCAGTTATTGAATTGGCAATTGAGCCTAAGACAAAGGCTGGCCAGGGTAAGATGGGTGAAGCTTTAGCGAAATTAGCAGAGGAAGATCCAACTTTCCGTGCACATACCAATCATGAAACAGGTCAGACAATTATTGCTGGTATGGGTGAGTTGCATCTGGAAATTATTGTTGACCGTTTGCTTCGTGAGTTTAAGGTAGAGGCAAATGTAGGTGCACCACAGGTTGCTTATAAAGAAGCGATTACAAAGGAAGTGGATGTAGACAGCAAGTATGCAAAACAATCTGGTGGACGTGGACAATATGGACATTGTAAAGTACACTTTGCTCCAATGGATGCCAATGGAGAAGAGTTGTTTAAGTTTGATTCTACTGTAGTTGGTGGTGCTATTCCAAAGGAATATATTCCAGCAGTTGGAGAAGGAATTGAAGAAGCTACAAAAGCAGGTATTCTTGGTGGATTCCCTGTAGTAGGTGTGCATGCAACAGTATATGATGGTTCTTATCATGAGGTCGATTCCAGTGAATTAGCATTCCATATTGCAGGATCGATGGCATTTAAAGAGGCAATGCAAAAAGCTTCTCCAGTATTGCTTGAGCCAATTATGAAGGTAGAAGTAACCATGCCAGAAGATTATATGGGAGATGTAATTGGAGACTTAAACTCCCGTCGTGGACGTATTGAAGGAATGGATGATTTAGGTGGTGGAAAGATTGTTCGTGCCTATGTACCATTGTCTGAGATGTTTGGTTATTCTACAGACTTACGTTCTAAGACACAGGGACGTGGAAACTATTCGATGTTCTTTGAACGATATGAACAGGTTCCAAAGAATGTACAAGAAAAAGTGCTAAATGCAAAAACAGGTAAGTAGTAATTACACAAAAATAGAAATAAAATTAGATGAAAATCTAAAAAAGCAGAGAAAATATGTAAGATAAAGGGAAAAAGTGTAATTTAGGCTTGAAAATATTCCAGAAATGCAATATAATGCTTATAGCCTATAATCGCCGCTAAGGGCGCATATATTAATTAAGGAGGACGATTTAAAATGTCTAAAGCTAAATTTGAAAGAAGTAAGCCGCATTGTAATATTGGTACTATCGGTCATGTTGACCATGGTAAAACTACTTTAACAGCTGCTATTACAAAGACGTTAAATGCTCGTTTAGGTACTGGTGAAGCAGTTGCATTTGATATGATTGATAAGGCTCCAGAAGAGAGAGAAAGAGGTATTACAATTTCTACTGCTCACGTTGAGTATGAGACAGAGAAGAGACACTATGCACACGTTGACTGCCCAGGTCATGCTGACTATGTTAAGAACATGATCACAGGTGCTGCTCAGATGGATGGTGCAATCTTAGTTGTAGCTGCAACTGATGGTGTTATGGCTCAGACAAAGGAACATATCTTATTATCCCGTCAGGTAGGTGTTCCTTATATCGTAGTATTTATGAATAAGTGCGATATGGTAGATGATGAAGAATTATTAGAATTAGTAGAGATGGAGATTACAGAGCAGTTAGAGGAATATGGGTTTACAGATTGCCCAATTATCAAAGGTTCTGCATTAAAAGCTCTAGAAGATCCAAGCAGTGAGTGGGGCGACAAGATTGTAGAGTTAATGCATACAGTAGATGATTATATTCCAGATCCTCAAAGAGCAACAGATAAGCCATTCTTAATGCCAGTAGAAGACGTATTTACGATTACAGGTCGTGGTACTGTTGCTACAGGTAGAGTAGAGCGTGGTACTCTTCACTTAAATGATGAAGTAGAAATCGTTGGTGTAAAGGAAGAGAATAGAAAGACTGTTGTAACAGGTATTGAGATGTTCCGTAAGTTATTAGACGAAGCTCAGGCTGGTGATAATATTGGTGCTTTACTTCGTGGTGTTCAGAGAACTGATATCGTTCGTGGTCAGGTTATCTGTAAGCCAAATAGTGTAACTTGCCATAAGAAATTTACAGCTCAGGTTTATGTATTAACAAAAGATGAAGGTGGACGTCATACTCCTTTCTTCAATAATTATAGACCACAGTTCTATTTCAGAACAACAGACGTAACAGGTATCTGCCAATTACCAAATGGTGTTGATATGTGTATGCCTGGTGATAACGTAGAGATGACAATTGAGTTGATTCATCCAATCGCTATGGAGCAGGGACTTGGATTCGCTATTCGTGAGGGTGGTAGAACAGTTGGATCTGGTAAGGTTGCTTCTATTATTGAGTAATCTTTAGATTAGAGCCAAATAAGTAAAATAAGCACCGCAATCCTTTGAGAAATCAAGGGGGTTGCGGTTTCTTAATGTCTAAAAATAATAGCGAACAAAAGGAAAAGCCACTTGCCGGAATTTCATGGAAAATGGCTTGTGGCTCTAAAATGGCTCTATTTTAGAAATCCATCAAGATTTAATAATTTTTATATATTTTTTGTGCTATAATAAACGCAAGGAGTGATATTTATGGTAAATCCTATTGATGAAACGGCAAGAGCTTTGATTAAAGAGAAATTATAAGATTTAGAGAACTATTTAAACACAGATGTAATAGTATATTGTGGGGAGATTTTTGACTCAGCCGAGGATCAGATGAAAAGAGTGGTTGAAGATCTGCAAAGTGAAGCTGAACCAAAAACTACATGTTATATTATACTTACTACTCCAGGTGGCAGTTTAAATCCTGTGAACAGAATATCACTATTTTTAAACATTTTTATTCTGAGGTAAATTTTATTGTGCCTAATTTTGCTTATAGTGCAGGAACTATTTTTTGCATGAGTGGAGATAATATTTATATGAATTATTATAACGCATTAGGTCCAGTTGATCCTCAAGTACAAAATAGAGATGGGAAATTAGTTGCTGCATTGGGATACCTAGATAAGATTAATGATTTATTAGCTAAAGCACAGAATAATACTATTTCACAAGCGGAATTTTTAATTCTTAAAGATTTTGATTTAGCAGAATTGCGAGCATATGAACAGGCGAAGGAGCTTGCAGTTGATTTGATTCAAAAATGGTTGGTGAAATATAAGTTTAAAGACTGGGTAGTTCATTCTGATAGAACAAATGTTACCTTAGAAGAAAAGAAGCAGCGTGCAAATGAAATTGCTAATAAATTAAGTAATAATAATATATGGAAATCTCATGGAAGAGCAATTAATCTGGAAGAGTTAAGAGAAATGAATTTAAAAATTATAGATTACGGAGATGATAAGGAATTGATCTGTAAAATTGATGATTATTATTCTATAATGAAGGACTATGTAGCTAAATATAATTTTGGGGTTTTTGTTCATACAAGGAGGTTTTTATAATGAGTATCATTGATAAAATTCAATCACTTAATATGGAAGTTGATGAACAATATGATTCTTTGGTCGAAGCTCTTAGAATGTATCACTCTTTAGTAGAAAATAATGTAATACAGCCACGTGAAAATCAATTAAATAGAAGTGGGATTCTTCCTCAAATAGTACATTTCAATTCAAATTAAATTGTGTTTTTAAATCGAATGACTTTTGCGATTTGCATATAAAGAGAGCCACTTGCCAGATTAATAGTTAAACTGGCTTGTAGTTCTCTTCTTATTCGCTGTCACTCTGTTTTTTCCAAATATCAAACATATCTTTTGGTGTAAAGTAGGATTCAAAACTTTCCCAGTTCTCATTCAATGAAGCAAGGAATTGACACATATCTGCATTATATAAATGTCCTTTTTCATTCCCATAGAATTTAATGTTGGCATACCAACGGTTATCTTCGGTTTCTATGTCATTGAAAAATTTATCGTTGATTTCCAGTTCATAGCGCAATTCTTTTAATTCGTTCAACTCCAAAAGAAAACTGATAATATCGCCCATAGACGATAAAGAAAATTCATTGTCTGAAATACCAAAAAGCCAATCCAAAGAAACGTGATATTGCTTTGCTATGGCATAAAGTACCTCGTTGGACGGAGATACCATTCCGTTTTCATAACTGGATAGGGTGGATTGCTTTATGCCTAGCTTTTTGCAAAATTCACTTTAATTCAAACCTAGATTTTTATGGAGTTATTTTACCCGTTCTGCTATCTGAAGTATATTATCCATGCCGTTACCGCTTTTTTTCGATTTTTTATAGTATAGTACTTTCAATTAGAGATAATTTATCTATCCATCAAGTAGAAGATAAGATGGATGTGATGGATACTTATACACAATTAGTAAAAGAAAATATTGAATATAAGGTACAAAAGATAGATATGGGATGTAATTATGAATTACTTAATGAATTGGTGGAGATTATTACTGATATGGTATCAGTTCCAAGAAAAACAGTTCAGATAGCAAATACAGATTATCCCTATGAATTGGTAAAAGAGAAATTTTTAAAATTAAATGGCAGCCATATCTGGTATGTACTTGCTAGTATGACAAAGACTACAAGCTATATTATGAATATTAAGACATATCTTTTGACAGCACTTTATAATGTACCAAATACAATTAATAGTTATTACAGTGCAGAAGTGAATCATAATTTATATGAGAGATAGGAAATAGCTATCTTGAATAGAGTAGAGGATAAGTCTTGTAGTAAATTATGAGTTACTTTAAAAGGAATGATGAAAGAATAAATAGCCTCGCAGAGTGCCTTATTTCTGATACAACGTGTCATAAGTAATAAAGTAAAAATGTAGCATTTGAACGGACAAGTTGGAATCGGATTTATAAGAAAGAATCTTTAGAAGTTGCTTATAAAATATGTTTTGAAGAAGCATTTAGAAAGTATAATACTACAAAAAAAGAAAGGATAGACAAAAAGAAAATTATTTGAAAGAGATTGAATATTCTGAAAATGGAAAGCTGATAGAAAAGGCGGGGTCTGTTATCAAAGTATTGGAAAAGTATGCGAAAACATTTCAAGAACGAAATCCAAATTTATATTTATTTAATTGTGAGATGCACCTTGATGAAGCAATACCACATTTACATATAGATTATATTCCTGTAGCACATGGTTATAAAAAAGGGATAGAAACACGAAACAGTTTGACGAAAGCATTTCAGGAGATGGGATTTACAAAGGCAGTGAGTAGAAAACAAAATAAAACTGTGGCATGGCAGGAGAGGAAGAGAGCCTATCTGACAGAACTTTGCAAAGAAAAGGGTAAAACAGCAGGCAAAGGTGTTGGGCAGACAGAATGAAGGATTGGAACAACACAAGAAAAATTTAGAGCAAGTGACAGATAAGCTTTATTGGCAGGTACAAGAAATAGAAGTATATAATTAGAAACTGGTATTATACTCACAGGAACTTGTAAAACGAGTGAAAAAAATGGAGGCAAAAGACAAGAATAATCAGGAAGTCTTTGCAAAACATGATTTAAGAGCTGATACCTTGAAAAGAATTTCAAAGAAAGTTGTTGTGGAAACCAAGAAGATGAAAAATATTGCTGTTCCAGTGAACAGCCTGTTTGGTGGGGAGGAGTATATTAAGGTAAAGAAAAGTGACTGGAATAAAATCATGGATATTTTTAATAAAGTGGTTTCAAGAAATCATCTGTTGGAAACATATAAGAAGAAAATATTCTGTTTGAAGAAAGAAACAACAGATCTTACTGAGCAAGCTGAAAAGTTAAAGTAGTTTGTGGCATCAAGGGAACTTTTTCTTGCTCCAAAGTCAAGGAAGCAAAAGTTGGAAGAAGCTAGGAATGAAGCAGTAAAATATAATCAGCAGAGGAGAATGAATCAACAGGAGCTGATGAAAAAGAAGAAATACTGGCCAAATTGTTTTGGTCAGTAAATGACAATTAAGATATTTTATAGTATAATTATTGTGAAAAAGTGTGTAAGGAGACTGTTTTATCGATATATTTCAGAGAACTTTACCAATTATGTAAATCAGGGAGAGTTAGAAGCAGGTAATATTAGTTTTGATTATATAAAATTATTGGACGAAGAGGTAGAGCAGGCAAGAGAAGATTTAATTCAATCAAAAGGATATTTTATTCTGCCAAGTGAGCTTTTTTGTAATATACATAAAAAAGCACCAGAAAATGAAAATTTGAATGAAACACTGGAACTGGTATTTCGTAATATTGAGGCATCCACACAGAAGAGAGATAGTGAGAAGAATTTTAAAGGATTATTTGATGATATAGATGTAAATAGTAATAAATTAGGTAAAACAGTAGCAAAGAGAAATGAAAAACTGGTGAAGTTGCTCAATAGTGTTGGTAAGATGAAATTGGATAGTTATCAGGAGAATACGATTGATGCATTTGAGGATGCTTATGAATATTTAATGGGAATGTATACGTCAAATGTGGAAAAGAGTGGAGTATTATACTCCACAATTTCCAGCAATAGAACAAAGTAGATATAAGAAGTGAAGATACAGAATCAGAAACTTATGTTACTATCATAGAAAATTTTGAAGTAGATGTAGGAAATGAAAACAAAAGAGAAAATTTATATGATTTATAATAAACTTAAAAAATATTTTGTTGAAAAAATTTTCATGGCGTACAATCAAGAAAGATAATGAAAGAAAATAAAAATAGTTTTTTCGTTGTGAAGAAGGTTGATTAGAAAAACATGATTTTGGAGGGTATTTGATGTTTGATTTATCTCAATTTAATCAATAGAGAGAAGATAATTGCCGAGAAGTAAAGAAAGCGAAGAGTGGTTTACCAGATTCCTTATGGAGTACGTATTCTGCATTTGCAAACTGCAATGGTGGAGTAATCATTTTAGGTGTGAAAGAAAGGGAAGACGGAAGTTGGTATACGACAGGATTGCAAGAGGAAAGCAAATTGTGCAGAGATTTTTGGAATACCATTAATAATTTGCAAAAAGTAAACTTAAATCTTTTATCAGAGAAAGATGTTCAGACCTATCAGATTGGAGAAGATACCATTATGGTGATTTATGTTCCAAAAGCAAAGAGGGAACAGAAACCAATTTATATTGGACAGGATATGTTTAAGGGAACTTATCGGCGTAATGGGGAAGGGGATTATCGTTGTGACCCTAGCGAGGTAAAAGCAATGCTTCGTGATCAGACAGAAGATACAATGGATATGAAAGTTCTTGAAGAGATGCAGATGGATGTATTCAATATGGAAACAGTACATGCTTATCGGAATCGTCATATGGTATATCGGAGGGAACACGTTTGGGGACAGTTAGAAGATGCTGATTATTTGGAAAGAATTGGTGCTGCTAGAGTACTTTATGCAGACAATAAACTCCATCCAACAGCAGCAGGTTTATTGATGTTTGGAAATGAATATAAAATTTTATATGAATACCCAGAGTATTTTCTTGATTTTAGAGAATTATTAGATCCAATGATTCGTTGGACCGATCGTTTGCAATCTAGTTCAGGAGATTGGACAGGCAATTTATTTGATTTCTTTTTTCGAGTATATGGAAAACTGGTAAAAGATATTAAAATACCTTTTCAACTAGAAGGAGCTGTAAGAATAGATGATACTTCTGTACATAAGGCAATTCGGGAAGCACTTGCAAATTGTCTTGTGAATACAGATTTTTATTTGCCAAGAGGTGTAGTGATTAAGAAAGAACCAGATCGTATTGTAATGGAAAATCCAGGCATTATACGTACTGGAAAGAATCAGATGCTAAAAGGTAGTATTTCTGATCCAAGAAATAAAACACTTATGAAGATGTTTAATATGATTGGTATTGGTGAGCGAGCAGGAAGTGGTGTACCAGATATTTATTCTGTTTGGGAAAATCAAGGATGGATTACACCAGAGGTGATAGAAGAGTATTCACCAGATAGAACAATTTTGAAACTTTCCTTTATTCGTAATGAGTTAAAAAAAGTGACAGAAAAAACCCAAAAACAAAAGGAACTGATTTTGAGTAAGATGCAGCCAGATATGGAATATAAGGTAGCTGAAGTGGCTGAGTGGTTAGTGATAGGTAGAACAAGAACAAGAACTTTGTTAAAGATGCTGGTTGCTGATGGCAAGATTTTAGAAACAGGGACAACTAAAATGAAGAGGTATCAGATGGTAAAATAAAAATATTAGAAATTGAGTAGATAAAGAAAAATTACCAAGAAAGAATCGTAGAAAAGAAAAATGTTTGTGATATCACTTTGATACCATTTATTTAAAATAATAGAAATAATAGTATTAAAATAATAGAATTTCATCAAAAAAATACCTTTTTTTTATATTTTGTTATCATAAGTTAAACTCGTGAGAGTGGTAGAACAGCTGGATCTGATAAGGTTGCTTCTATTATTGAGTAATCTTTCGATTAGAGCCAAATAATAAAAATAAGCATCGCAATCCTTTGAGAAATCAAGGGGTTGCGGTTTTTTAATGACTAAAAATAATAGCGAACAAAAGGAAAAACCGCTTACTGGAATTTTATTGAAAATGGCTAGTGGTTCTAAAATGGTTCTAAAAATATAACACATTTGGTCAGCGGCTCTTCCGTCCAGAAGTCTCATTTTAGGAGATTATCTGGTTTTCTGGTTTCCAAATTAGTTTTCTTGATTCCATTCGGTTTTTGCCTGGGATGGTAGATGCTCCCAATTTCATTCAAACTTCAAGAACTTGCATATTTTTATATTATTATTAGGGGATGTATGATATAATTTATAATGCTAGATTATTTGTTTTTGTGAAAAGAAGGCTATTGAATTTGTCAGGAGAATTTATAGGTTTAGAAGAAAAGAAGATTGGATGTTTGTTATAACAAATTGTTTAAGAGGAAGACTGAGTTTCGCAAGCAGGTCGGTATCAGTGAGGGTATGCTTGCAAAGCTGTCATATAATGAAAATGTATCAATGTATGTAATTGTAAAGATATGATGGAAAATAAATTGTACAATAGATGACATCTTAGATATTGTACCAAGTTCGGATTATGAGATAGATAAGAGCATAGAATCATAATGGAAAGGTGTAAATATACATGAAAAGAAAAGAATATAGTGCTGGAGCAGTAAAGCATTCTTTTTGGTTTATGGAATTTCGTAATGAAGTAAAGTTGCTATCTGAAGGAAAGAGCTTTGAGGAAATTAAAGAGTTATGCAGAAATGAAAATATATTTGCTGCATCTACTCCAAAGAGAGCGATACAAATTTTTAATACAGTATCATCAAGAATAAAGGCGATAGGAGATAGTTTTTACCCAGTATTTTTAGATGGAGATGTATCGACACAAAAGCTTTTTAATCTTGCAGCTATTATGGCAAATGACACGTTATTTTTTGATTTTGTGTATGAGGTAATACGAGAGAAAATGATTATTGGAAGCAATGAGTATAAGTTAGGTGATTTAAACATTTTCTTTAAGGATAAGCAGTTACAAAGTAAAAAAGTAGCCGGATGGACGGATGCCACATTTGTAAGATTGGGCAAGAGCTATAAGACATTTTTGTTTGAGGCTGGAGTGACAGATAAGGGTAAGGATATAAGAAAAATTTTTAAACCGATATTAGAACCAGATATGGAAAGATGGTTTATAGATAATGATATGGAGCAGATAGTAAAGGCACTTTCGGGGGTAAGATGATGTCAAATATTGAGGAACGATTAGATCAGATGGAAATTCTGATAAAGAAACCATCTTTCAGGCAAACAAAGGGAAAAGCAAATGAGGTCAACTATTGGGTGTTTGATTATGCACCAAAGGACGAGCTGATTGTAAGAAATCGAATTTCCTATTTGAAAAATAAGAACCTAAAAGGAACGGATGGTTTTGAACTGGTGATATATGATTTATACGATTTAATTATTGCTCACCTGCAAAACAAGAACTTTATGGAAAAGTGTTACGCACAGGAGGAAAAGCGTGGCATCAAAAAATTGCAGGATGCAATCCAGCATACACTAAAAATCACTGACAAGGAAAACCTGCTTGTTAAATATATTGCAGAGAATACACCAGAAAATGTAGTAGTGTTTTTGACTGGGGTAGGAAAGTGTTTTCCACTATTGCAAGCACCAGAAGTATTTAATAAAATTCTCTACAATATGCCACAGACTTTTGCCAGTGTACCTATGGTTTTATTCTATCCAGGTACTTACACGGAACAGGAACTCATTATATTTAATGAATATCCAGAAGACAATTATTACCGGGCATTTCGATTGGTGCGATAAGATGAAAAGCGTAATTTCAGATCAGCTGTGTAAAGATGAAAACTAATTATCTATTAGGAGGGTACGGCAAATGTTAATAAAAGAAATATTTGAAAAAAAGATAGATCGTGATATACAGGGTGTGATTATTGTTGGTCAGAATGAAACAGAAAATGTAGCACAGGAATTGGATGAATATGTAGTAACAAAGGAATTGCAGAAACATTTTGCAGATTTCTTTTCAGCATATAAAAAAGGGATTATTGGAACTACTCCGAAAATGGGTGTATGGATTTCTGGTTTCTTTGGAAGTGGTAAATCTCACTTCTTAAAAATCCTTTCTTATCTACTGGCAAATAAATCAGTGGGAGATAGAAAATCCATTGATTATTTTGTAAATGATAGCCTTACTGGAGGTAAGCCCAAGATTGTAGACCAGATGGTGCTTGCAGATATGAAGTTGGCTGCTGATACAGATACAGATGTTGTACTTTTTAATATTGATTCGAAAAGTGACGGGGGCAGCAAGCAAAATAAGGATGCGATCGTTAATGTATTCTTAAAAGTTTTTAATGAAATGCAAGGCTTTTGTGGAGCAATACCTTTCTTAGCAGACTTAGAAAGAAAGTTGACAGAGGAAGGACGATATAACGAGTTTAAACAGAAATTTGAAGAAGTGTATGGAGAGGTATGGGAAGATTCTAGACAGGACTTTGATTTTATTCAGGATGATGTTGTGCAGGTTCTTACTGAAATGAGTTTTATGAGTGAGGCAGCTGCACGTAATTGGTGCGAAAAAGCAGTTGAACCATATCAGATTAGTATTGAGGATTTTGCAAAGCGTGTGAAAGCATATATTGAGCGAAAGGGCAATAATTATCATGTAGTTTTTTTGGTAGACGAGATAGGTCAGTATATTGGAGAAGATTCGAAGTTGATGCTAAACTTACAGACCGTAACAGAAGAACTTGGTAAGGAATGTGTGGGTAAGGCATGGGTTATTGTAACCAGCCAGCAGGATATTGATTCTGTAACAAATGTAAAGGGAAATGATTTTTCAAAAATTCAGGGACGTTTTGATACGAGATTGTCTTTGTCGTCTGCAAATGTAGATGAAGTAATCAAGAAAAGAATCTTAGAAAAGAAAGAGACGCCTGCACAGACGTTGCGCCTTTTGTATGGTCAAAAGACCACCATTATTAAGAATCTAATTACGTTTAATGATAGAGTGGAAAAGAAATTGTATGCAGATGAAAATGATTTTGCATGTGTATATCCATTTGTACCTTATCAGTTCAATTTGCTTGCAAGTGTATTGACATCCATTCGTACCCACGGTGCGTCCGGAAAGCATTTATCTGAAGGAGAGCGTTCCATGTTGGCAATGTTCAAGGAGTCAGCTATGGAATATAGAGAATGTGAAATAGGAACAATTATTCCATTCCATGCTTTTTATGATGCGTTGGAAAATTTTTTAGATCACAGCCACCGTGGAGTAATGATTCGAGCGTATGAGAATGATGTGATTAATCCAGAACACAAAGAAAAAGTATTTGCTGTGGATGTTCTGAAAGTACTTTTTATGATTAAGTATGTTGATAAGGTTGTCGCAGCAAATATTGATAATATTACAAGTCTTATAGTATCTAATATTGATGATGATAGAATTACATTGAAGAAAAATGTAGAAGATGCATTGAAAGTGCTGATACGCCAGAACCTTGTACAGAAAAATGGGGATATTTATGTATTTCTTACAAACGAAGAACAGGAAATCAACAGAGAAATTGAAAGCCAGAGCGTAGAGATGGCAGAGGTTATCAATAAAGCATCCGAGTTGATTTTTCAAGATATTATAACAGATAAAGACTTAGCAAACAATAAATATAAATATAATAAATTTAATGGAAGATATGCGTTTAATTATAATCAGATTGTCGATGAAAGACCTTTTAAATCTACACAAAAATATGATATAGGGGTACATATTATAACACCAGCATCAGATTGTGGTACAGATGAAATTACACTTAGAATGAAATCTGGTGAGGGAAAAGAAGTTCTTGTCTTATTGCCAAATGATAGAGCATTCATAGATGAAATAAGACGATATTTAAAAATAGAAAAATATTTACGTCTAAATACCACTGGCAGATTTGCTGAAATTAAAGAAGCAAAAAGAATTGAGATGCGTGAACGTAATAATAATGCAAAATTATATCTTACAGAATCTCTAAAGGATGCAGTTATCTATGTCAATGGAGATCGGGCACAGATTAGTGCAAAAGATGTGTCTGCAAGAATCAGTGAAGCTCTTGGAAGATTAGTAAAGACAGTATATCACAAGTTGGATTATATTGATGCAGCTATGGGAGAGAATGATATTAGAAAGCTTTTAAAGACCAGCAATCAGATTTCTCTTAATCTAGAGGGTGGTATAGAACCTAATATCCATGCACTTGATGATTTATTACAGTATATTACAGGTAATAGCCGGATGCACGTTAAGACGTCTATGAAATCCATCAAGGACAGATTTATGAAAGCACCTTATGGATTTGTGGAAGATGATGTGCAGTGGCTTGTGACAAAACTGTTTAAGAGAGGAGAGGTATCTTTCTCTGTTAATGGTGCAAGCATTACCATGATGAATAAGGATGTAGAGGAAATTATCAACTATATTATAAAGAAAGCCTTTGTAGAAAAGCTGATGATGGAAGAACGTGTCCATGTACCAGATAAGGATAAAAAGGTAGTCCGTGATATTTTAAAAGAATTGTTTCACACCAGTAGTCCATCAGATGATGAAGACGCAGTAATGAATTTTTTTATTTCTTTTGCCAATAAACTTATTACAGAACTTCGGGTTATAAAAAAGGATTATGACAGGACTAAGTACCCAGGATTAAACGTGATTGAAGAGGGTATCAGAATCATGTCTGATCTTGTGCAGATTCCGTTTCCGGTTGAATTTTTCCAGACTGTATCTAAGAAGCGGGATGATTTACTTGATTTTATAGAAGACTATGAACCAATTAAGGCATTTTTCGCAGGAGAACAGAAAGGAATTTTTGATAAAGCATTGTTATATTTGGAAAAATATGATGACAGTAAAACTTATATTGTTGATGTAAAACTAGAGAATGTTGTTGACGCAATTCGGATGATTGTAAGGAAAGAAAAGCCATTTACTGATATTCCAAAACTTCCGGAACTATTAAAACAGTTTACAGATGCTTATACAAAAGTGCTGGATGAGCAGCTTGCACCTGTTCTGGATTCTGTATTAGAATCCCAGAAGAGAGTATTTGAGGTATTGAACACAAAGGAATATAAAGAAAGTAAAATCAACAATTATAATCAATTGTTTCTTGAAATTGAGAGTGGAGCAAAAGTTTGTACCAATGTATCAACGCTAAGAGGCTATTCCGACAGGGCAGAGGCATTAAAAATCCGTCTTTTGAATGAAATGGATAAGATGGATCAAGAGATTGTATTGAAAAAAGCGGAAGAAGTCAGAAAGAAACTTGAATTTGAGGCAAAAAAATCAGGTCAGTATGACACCAAATCAATAGAGCAGCAAGTTAATAAAGTCACAGAAGAAAACGGGTATTGGTATAGACAAGTAAAAAATATTCCATTTAAGAAAGTAGCCAAAACATCATCATGGAGAATAGAATCTGTAGAAGATTTGGATCGATATTTGGCAGAGTTAAGAATGAATTTAATATCAGAGCTAGATGAAGAGATAATTGTAAATATAGAATTTTAAGGAGTGTTGGTATGGATAAGACAGCCATAAAGAAATTCTCCATTTGGGCGAGAAGCAAACTGATTGCAGATATTATATATAAAGCAGGATTGTTGGGTATAACAGAGGAAGGAATTAAGGATGCTCTGCCTCAGTCTACACAGGATACAGAATTTTATGATATTGGAACGAAAGAGCCATATGCTATTCATAAAGAAGAAATGAAACAGCGTAAGAAATTAGTAAGCGTAATTCGGAAAAAAACAGCTCAGTTAGAGTATAAAGATGCATACCAGAATGTGATAGAGGAAGTGGCATATACATGGTTTAATCGACTTATTGCAATACGTTTTATGGAAGTAAACGATTATATGCCAGCACATATTCGAGTACTCTCATCTGAAAGCAGTACAAAACTGGAGCCAGATTTGGTTACAACTCCATTTGATGCAGAAATCGAGTTTACACAACAAGAAACGGAACATATTATACAGATGAAAAATGATAATCAGGTGGATGCACTTTTCCGTTTCTTGTTTATTAAACAGTGTAATGAACTCAATACTTATTTGCCGAAATTATTTGAAAAGACATCTGATTATACAGAACTGCTTTTAAATGTATCTGTGACGGATCAGGATGGTATTGTATATCATTTGACACATGACATTAAGGAAGATGACTTTAATATCAGTAATATGGGAGAGAATGGAAAGCCAACCGGGCAGGTGGAAATCATTGGATGGATGTATCAGTATTATAATACTGAGCCAAAAGATGAGACATTTGCGTTATTAAAGTCCAATGTGAAGATTACAAAGGAGCGTATTCCAGCAGCCACACAGCTTTTTACGCCTGACTGGATTGTCCGTTATATGGTCGAGAACAGTGTCGGAAGACTGTGGTTAGAAGGTCATGAAAATGAAGAACTGAAAAGGGGATGGAAATACTATCTTGATGAGGCAGAACAGGAAGCAGATGTTGAGGAGCAACTAAAAGTTATTCGGGAAGAATACAAAAACATCAAACCAGAAGAAATCAAGGTAATTGATCCATGCATGGGAAGTGGTCACATTCTTGTGTATGCCTTTGATATTTTGATGCAGGTATATGAAAGCTGTGGATATAGCCAGAGAGATGCTGCTAAGAGCATTGTTGAGAATAATATTTATGGACTGGATATAGATGATAGAGCTTTCCAGCTTGCTTATTTTGCAATTATGATGAAAGCTCGTTCCTATAGCAGAAGATTTTTGACCCTTGGTATAGTGCCTAATTTGTGTGCGATACAGGAAAGCAATGGAATACAGTATGATAAGGATATAGGGGATTTTTTACTTAGTGAGGAACATAGGGAAACTTTGCAGTATTTATTAAATACTTTTGTGGATGCTAAGGAGTATGGTTCTATTCTTAATGTGAAGAAGAGGGATTATGATGAATTCCTGAAAGCATGGGAATTGATAGCAGAGCAGACAGTAGAGAACATAGTAATACTACTTTGGTATAGTGAGTGCAGTCAGATAGTACCAACATTGGCAAAACAGGCTAAAGTTCTTTCGCAGAAATATGATGTTGTAGTAACCAATCCGCCATATATGGGAATTTCAAATGGAAATGTAAAATTAAATGAGTTTGTAAAAAAGAATTTTCCAGATAGTAAGAGTGATTTGTTTGCAATATTTATAGAACGTTGTGGACAAATGATAAAAGAAAATAGATATCAGGCTATGATCACACAACATGCGTGGATGTTTTTGTCTAGTTTTGAAAAATTGCGTGCAAAGTTGCAAATGGTAGATATGATAAATATGGCGCATTTAGGAGCAAGAGCGTTCGAAGAAATTGGTGGAGAAGTGGTGCAGACTACCAGTTTTGTGATAAGGAAAAGCCATATTGTGGAATATAAGGGAATGTATTGTCGACTGATTGATCCAACGACACAGAAGGGCAAGGAAGAAATGTATCTTACAGGAGAGAATCGTTATACAGCGGTGCAGAATAATTTTACAAAAATTCCAGGAAATCCAGTGGCGTATTGGTTGAGTGATAATTGGCGTAAAATATTTTCGGCAAGTGTGTTTGGAGAATATGGAGAGGCAAAAACAGGGATTGGAAGCGGAAACACTGAATATTTCTTGAAATTATGGTACGAAATTGATTATGGTTATATTGACTTTAATAAGAAACCAAATGAAATTGCTCAAATTCGTTTTGCGCCTATTAATAAGGGAGGTATGCGAAGAAAATGGTATGGAAATAATGAATATGTTATTAAATGGCATAATGATGGCAAGGAATTAAAAGAATATTCAGATTCAAAAGGAAATAAATTATCATATCCAAGAAATCTTGATTTTCAGTTGATGGAATCTTTAACATGGGGAGATATTTTGTCCGGGGATTTTTCAATGAGATTTTCTCCAGAGGGTTTTTTCTTTTCAGATGTTGGAAATTCATTATTTATTAGAGATGGCAAATTGAAAATGTATGCTTTGGCATTTTGCAATACAAATTTGTTCAATATAATAAGTAAAATGCTTAATCAAACAATGCATTTTAAGCCTGGAAATATGTTAAAAGTGCCATTTCTATTTAATAAAGAAAAAGAACCAGAAATTTATCAATATGTTATAGAAAACATAGAAAGAAGTAAGCTAGATTGGGACTATTTTGAAACATCATGGGATTTTAAATTTCATCCATTTATAACAATGAATAAAAAATCTGTTGATTCTAATAACACTGTTATTACAAAAATATCAGAAAGCTTTTATTTGTGGAAAATTTACACAGATACAGCTTTTGAAAAATTGAAGCATAATGAAGAAGAACTTAATCGTATTTTCATTGATATTTATAGTTTACAGGACGAATTGATACCAAATGTAGAAGATAAAGATGTCACAGTTCGAAGAGCTGAATTAGGCAGAGATATTCGTAGTTTTATTTCCTATGTGGTAGGTTGTATGTTTGGTCGATATTCTCTCGATCAAGAGGGATTGATGTTTGCAGGTGGAGATATGAAAGATATATATGCATATTATGGTGGAACATTTGACGATACTGCTAATATTCGATTGGATGGGAAATATACATTCGAAGAGTTAGGAACACAATTTTATTATTTACCTATAGATGGAAAAGAACCATTGGAGTGTTGGAAAGTAGATGCAGATAATATCATTCCTATTACAGATGAAGAATATTTTACAGATGATGTTGTGAACAGATTTGTAGAATTTGTGAAAGTTGTCTATGGAGAGGAGACTTTAGAAGAAAATCTGGATTTTATTGCACAGGCATTAGGAAACAAAGGAGATTCTTCAAAAGAAGTCATTTGTAACTATTTTCTAAAAGATTTTTATACTGACCATCTTAAAGTATATCAAAAACGTCCCATTTATTGGTTATTTGATTCGGGAAAACAAAACGGGTTCAAAGCACTTATTTATATGCATCGCTATAACGCAGATACAATCGGCAATCTACGTGTAGATTACTTGCACCGTATGGAACGTATATATGAAA
The DNA here is from genome assembly GCA_910579865.1 of uncultured Lachnospiraceae bacterium. GTDB lineage: Bacteria > Bacillota > Clostridia > Lachnospirales > Lachnospiraceae > MGBC114844. The sequence continues at coordinate 43,919 of CAJTXA010000014.1, read as the reverse complement.
GTGAAATCAATCGTATGCAGGATACTATTGACAATAGTAGTAATGCAAGAGAAGTAACAGCTACATCGAAACGCAAAGAAAAATTGCAAAAGCAGCTCAAAGAGTGTCAAGAGTATGATGAAAAGATTGGTCATTTAGCATTATCCCGAATAGAAATTGATTTGGATGATGGTGTAAAGGTAAATTACGAAAAAGTACAGATTGCTAATGATGGAAAGAAATATCAGGTACTTGCAAAAATATAATCAGGAGGACAAATGATATATCATGTGATTCCAGTAATTATTGTAGTTGTATTGATTTTGATAGGACATTTTATTAAGCGAAGAAGAATAAGTTCTTATATTAAGTGCGAAAACTTTACAACAGAGTTTAATAATATTTTTTTTGATTTTGTCAACGATACATTTACTACATATCGTATAAATAGTAGCAAATATAATACTGTAATTATGCAAGTTGATAAAATACAGCAAGAGCTAGGAATGGATGGCGTACTCAATAGTTTTTATGCTCCATTACATCATATGCAAGGTAGAAACTATCAACTTTTTATGAATATTATGCCCGAAATACGAACTGCTGTCTCTGCAAGAGATAATATTATAATAATGGAAAGAACCAATCAACTCATGGGGTTATGTGAAGATGCGCTGAAAAGATATATCGGAAATTTAGAGAGTACTATCGAAAATGAAAAGAAAGGAATATTTATATCCGATTACGTGTCTTGGAGAGGGAATTAGGTGGTTTGTAGGACTTCCAGTAGACATTTTATGCTAAGCAGGTCTATATAGTACAACCAGAAGCCAAAAAATAAAAGTTAGCACCATATTCAAGATAGTAAGCAACATGATTGTGGTAATAGGTTTGATTAGTTTGATTGTTACGATTACACTAGGATGGGACGAGTTTCTGATAATGTTGCAGAACTTTATAAGCAGAAAGTGAGGCTTGTTGTGGCAGAATTAAATTTAAAACAAATTATAGATAAGCTGAATATAGAATTTTCCGATGATACCAGAAAACTTGTGTTTTGGTATGATGAGAAAGGCGAATTTGCAGAGGATATTGATAGAATTGAGCTTGCCAATGCAAAGGTATATAAACTCGAACAAGGAAATCAGTTTTATACAAAGTATTTCTTGGAAAAGGTGGATACTATCACAAATTATCTGGTATATGCTCCTTTTCCGAAACCTCCAGTATCGGAAAATCATCTAGAGGATACAATACTCTATTCCAAAAGATTTTATGCTGACAGGGCATCCCTTTTGTCAGTCGATTTGGGAATTGAGGAAAAATATAAGCCAATCATAGAAAAGCATATTAAATTCTTTGCAAATAAAGAGAGAACACAGCGTTTCTATGATTTGGAGATAGAAAATTTCAATGAGGAAAATATCCTTATTGGACTTATGAGTGCTGTTTGTAAAGTACATATCTGTTCTTTTGATGAAGTAATTCGAGTATTGCTTACAGATGACACTTTAGAAGATAACAAGTTTATTGCAGATTTTGGAAAATTTGATTTGTTAGAATCATTCTGGAAATATGTAGAGCAGCAGTTTGGTTATTCATCCCCTACACCGACTTTGGAAAAGTTTGTGATTTCCATGTTTGTGACATATACAAGCCGATCGATCAGTACAGAACTTCCGAAAGGATGGAAAGGATTTGTTTCTTATAAATCTGGTAATATTATTGCATTTATGGATAACCTCATGAATAATGTGCTATATCGGGATAAATATGATGAACTTTCAGATTATGTGGAAGGGGTATTGGATGTAGGAAAGATACTTTCAGCATATGAGCCTGAAATTTTGGTTGAATGTGATTCTTTTGCAGAAATTGACATAATCTTAATACATTGGATAAAAGAAAGATTGCTTGCAGAAGATTTGATTGCCAGACTGGATAATAAAAGTTTGTGTGAAATCTGCGAGATGCGATCTAAGATGCACTTTGGAAGAAAATACGCAAAAGTCTACAAGATGCTTAGTAATGCATATTTTATAATCAGTCAGGCAAGTTATAAGCCATTAGATGGATTCAAGAAGATGATTGATAATTATGTGGCAAGTGACTGTGTAATAGATTGCAGTTACAGGAAGTTCTATACGGACTATGATGAATTAGAGGATACATCTGGTTTAGAGGAACTTCGTGAACTTGTGGAAAATATTTATACAAATGAATATCTTGGAAAACTGTTACCTAAGTGGAATGATGGATTGCAGGAACAAGATGCGCTTACAGTGATACCATTACAGAGAGATTTTTTTCATAAATACGTGCGCCCTAATAAAGAACGTACAGTAGTAATTATTTCAGATGGTATGCGTTTTGAAGTTGGATGCGAGTTGTTTAAGCGGATGCAAGACAATCCTAAATGTAAGAATTCCTTATCTATTAAGCCAATGCTTAGTGTACTGCCATCCTATACAAGGCTTGGTATGGAGGCGTTGCTGCCACATAAGACCTTAGAGCTAACGGATGATTTTAAAGAGCTTGTGGATGGGAAGTATGCAGTTGATACACCAACAAGACAGGCAGTATTGCAGTCCTATGTACCTGAAAGCCGTTGTGTAAAATACAATGACATTAAGAACTTGAAAGGCATAGAGCTTCGAGAAATCTTTACATCACAGCAAGTGGTCTATATTTATCATGATCAGATTGATAATATAGGAGAGAATACAGAAGATGAGGTATTTTGGGCTTGTACAAAAGCAGTAGATGAAATTTCAGAACTTATTCAGAGAATTTCAAATAGTGCAAACACCCACCGATTTATTGTAACATCGGATCATGGATTTATTTATAAAAGAAATCCGGTACAACAGAGTGATAAGATAAGTACAGCAGAAGAGCCAGGCAAATTGAAAAAGCGCAGATACATTGTTGCGAAGGAAGCAGTAATAGAGGATGGCGTATTAAATATTGGATTGGGATATATGCTTGGTAATGAGGACGATAAGATTATATCTTACTCTTGCAGCACAAGCGTATTTTCTGCAAAGGGCAATGCCGGACTTAACTATGTACATGGAGGTTCATCCCCACAGGAAATGTTAATTCCAGTAATTGATATTAAGATGGATAAGGGTGCAGTGGAAACACGTACCGTTCAAATTATGCTTGTGAGCTTGATACAGAAAATAACAAATCTGATTACTACACTTGATTTTATTCAGTCAGAGCCAGTTGGTGATGTGGTAAAGGGTACGACATATAAACTATATTTTCTGTCAGAGGATAATGAAAAGATTTCCAATGAAAATATTTATGTGGCAGATAAGAAAGACGAAGATGTGCAGAAAAGATTGTTTCGTATGCGTTTTACATTTAAAAACAAGAAGTATGACAAGAGCAAAAAGTATTATCTGGTAGCTTATGATGAAAGTAATGATGTAGAAATGTTCCGGCACGAGGTTATCATGGATGTGGCTTTTACAAATGAGTTTGGATTTTAGGTAAGAGCTGTGGCAGTATGGTGACAAAGGATATCTCGGATTGGCAGCGGCAAGAGCTTTCTGTATAGTCTGCCTTAGCTTCTCCTTTCCGTTTCGTCCAATACTCACGCTTGGTAATGTGGTTCTTGCTCCCGTGAAGTAAATCAATCTGATAGAGGTTTTCCCAGTGGCACATCTCCATGATTTCCGCTTTGAAATACTCCATAGCTGCGTCCGTATAGCGGTGCTTGCAGCTCTTCTTTGTGTCGGCTGGTCTTTCCATGTAGGGCAAAGCACTACTTCAGCAATCCGCAAGCTATTTATGATAATATGCACATGGATGTTTCATAAGGCACAAAATTATCATTTCTTTCTGTAACATCTGCAAGGCACTGTGTATATGATAATAGTGGGAGTGTGTGCTGTGTTTTAATATAAATGTGGATTGCAGCACACTCTTTTTGACTTCAAAAGGAAAAAATAAATGTTTACGCCCAACAAAGGAGACCAGGATGGGCTGTATTTTGCTGAGCAATTTCTGTTGTTCAAGAAAAGAACAAGCCATACTGGTAGAAAGTTTTGAGAGGATTTTCCAGTGGGTGACATCGAAGGGTTACGAGGAAGCCAGAACGGTCGATGTATCGGGTTTGTGCCAGATGCCTCCGACTGCTTTTTCTGTGTGTGAAAATAAGGTATTGTTGTGTATAGAAATTGCGTAGGTTTGAGGTATAATAGCAAAAAATAATTTAGCACTGCTAGAAGTGGGAATATGATAGTAGGATTTTTAGATTTATTAGGCTTTTCACAATTGTTAGATTTATGACAATTGATAATATTAGTTCTTTTAATTATATGATTAGGACTAAAGTGATGGACAATAAGGCACATCCTAATAGAAAAATACAAAAAGAATTATCCTAATGATAAGCATTTTCAAAAGTTTGTTGAATAAATAAAAAAATATATTTGAAATTATGTGAACAATAGAAGGATGTGAAGTAACTGAATGTTGCAGTCATTCATTCAAAATTACTTCCAGCAGCCATCAATTTTGTTAAGTTTTATGGTTCTGATCAGAGATATACTGACTTCGTACAACGAATTTGGGTGAGTATACATTTATAGATTTGCTAAGCAGTTTTGTTGATTGAGGCTGGTTAATAAAAACTGCAAAAATCTTTCGGGTGCAAAAAATAACGATAGACCCTCTGAAAAATAGGAATTGTTATATTCATTTAATCTTTATAGTAACTTAGCATATTTTCATAAATGTTTCGGGTCTGTTTTTCATCTCCCCATGATAAAGGTTCATCGGCATAGCATAGAGCCCAAAATGGTTCTATATTTTGAATGTTTCCAGGAAGACTTTCCCATAAGCTATACATTCGATCCGCAAAGTATTTAATATCTGAACAGTTTACATAAATCCTCTCTAATTTGCTCATTAAAATTCTACCAAACCATTCAAGATCAAGATTTTGGTAATCAATATGTGTCCTTACATAAATAATAGCTTTTTTAATATCTGTTTCCCCTTCCAAATAAAGCAGGTCATCGTTTTCAGGGGTGTTGAGGAATAATTCGTCAAGCCATTTATTGTACTCATTTTCTGTTATTAATTCCTCATAAAGCAAAATTGCATAAACCAACAATTTCTCCATGATAATGCCTCCAATTCTTAATTTGTTTTATAGACAGCATAAATGTAAAAAAGATATTATATATTATAACATTGTGAAAGGTATTATGCAATTCGTAAATGTGCAAAAATAATTTTAAAATAGTATTGAAATATGTAATGAATAATAATATTAGATTAATCTAGATATGAAATATGTAATTAGAGGAAATATAATGCACTATTATTACAGATTTATCAAAAAATAGGCTATATAGAAGATTGTGTCTACTGGACTGAATTGTAAAGGAGTGGAATTTTTTAGTCAAATTCGTGTAGATATTTGAGAAATACAATATCAAAATTAAGAGAAGAATTTAATCCTGTTCCACCTGAAAGCATAGATGATTTGCTTGATGTTGCATTGAGATATGCAAATAAACAAACAATAATTAAACTTTTTCAGTATGTGTTTGGTGTTGTGTATGTTAGACTTAGAGATGTAGCAAAAATAACAAGAGGTGGAAATTTTCAAAAGAAAGATTTTGTGAGTTAAGGTTTTCCATGTATTCATTATGGGCAGATATATACAAGTTTTGGTATTTATACGAATAAGACTATCAAGAACAATTGCAGTTAGTGGACATACGACTATTATTCATCATGAACAAAATCCCAAATTTTTAGTATACTATTTTCACATAGAGGATTTTTACAAACAAAAGAAAAAGTTGGCACATGGAACAAAAGTGATTGAGGTAACGCCTGATAAATGAAATGATATTATTATTCCGTTATCAAGTATTGAAGAACAAGAACATATTGTATCTGTTTTAGATTGTTTTGATACTTCATATAATGATCTTTCCAATGGACTTCTAGCAGAAATTAAGGAAAGACAAAAACAATATGAATATTATCGTGATAAGTTATTAACTTTTAAGGAGTTGGGCAAATGAGGACATATAGACCAGAAGGCAGGTATTTAGGTCATTATCGGAGTGAAGTGGATTTGGAAAAAATCCATACAGAGGCAGACCTGATTGCGAATCTTTGTAAGAAGATAAAGCAGCTTACGTTCTATAATTTTACAAATACAGAATGAGAGCACTTTTTTTATAAAATGGCTATCATAATCTCACTAGTTTTAGACAGTGGATTAGGGTAGCCAAAAGTAACAGATTGTGCTATACTATGTATCATAGAAAGTATGCGAATAGTTTTCTTATATTTCTGTAACAGAGAATTAAAAAAAGAATAGGAATGGCTGAATGGGAGTATATTTATAAAATATTAATTTATGGAGGATAGATTATGGCAAATAAAATTGTACATATTTATGGTGCTTCAGGTTCTGGAACTACTACATTGGCAAAATACATTAGTGAGAAATTGGGTTATGCTTTTCTGGATACAGATGATTATTTTTGGAAACCAACCAATCCTCCCTATAAAGAAAAAAGAGAAATTTCTGAACGATTGCAATTAATGAAAACAGATATTGCAAAGTTTGATAAAGTAATAATTTCAGGTTCTCTTGTTGAGTGGGGAGATGAATTAATTCCTCTGTTTACATTTGTCATTCGACTTGATACAGCTACTGATATACGAATAGAACGTCTAAAAAGAAGAGAATATGGGCGTTTTGGTTCCCGCATAGAAACTGGTGGAGATATGTATAAAAATCATCAGAAGTTTCTTGCATGGGCTGCAGCTTATGATCATGGAGATGTTAATATGCGTAGTAAAGCGCAACATGATGAATGGCAGAAATTATTACAGTGTAAACAAATTATATTAGATGGTAGTATAGATATAAAGGATAATTTCGAAATAATAAAGCCATACTTATAATATTGATTTCAATATAGAAATAAGAGTAGCTTTTAAAATGCCTATAATCTATTTAAGGGAAAGATGATAGGCATTTTTTATTATTTGTATTTGATATGTTTCATCATTATTCTTTTTGATTTTTAATGCTGGTTCATTGGTATTGCAATCCAAATATTCTTCCTCATATAAATCGGTTCCAACTTCTTTTTTCCTTGTAACATGATATAAAAATTGCACGTCTTCAAAGTTGGATTCTGAATAGGATACATTTAGTTCATCTGTGCTATATTCCAAAATATAATAACCAAAGATTACTGTATTATCGGAAAATACTTGTTTCGGATATTTGATATATATTCTGTTATTTTCGATATTTTCTATGTTAGACGAATCTGCCAGAAAACGATAAGATGATTCCGATTTATAATCAGATATATCCCATCCATCCGATGTCTTTTTTATTATTAACGTACCACTTTCATCATTTAATGAATAATCATATTCTCCTGTCAGATTTTTCAACTCATTCTTTTCATCATTACTTGAAGATACCTCGATAGATGAAACAGCAACCACACTGTAACCATCAAAACAACTGTATGGATTTTTAGTCATATCCATCTAACCAACCATAGTTTAACGAACTCGTAGAATCATTTCTATTTACAGGATTATCAATGTAGGATGAAAAATCTACTTCTGTATTGGTAAGGAAATACGGAATATAAATAAGTTCATTTGCACTAATCTGACCATTGTTTTTACTAGTCTTGAATTTTGAATAAATTTAGCAACAAAAATTTCTTTCCATTCTCTACTATCAACAATATCTTTATTAAAGTTTTCATAATTGAGTGCCAACTGCGTAATTGCAATTTCTAAATTATTTCCCATATAAAATTCTGAAGGATATTTATACTCTTTAATTCCAAGCATTTCATAATCAATCACTTTTAAAGGGCTCTGTTCTTGCTGATTTTCATTGCTTTCATTTCTTACTTCTTCTGATAAAGATTGCTCGGACTTATTTTCTATACCACAAGTAGTAAGAGAACATAAGCATATATACAATTCTAATAAAATTTTTTTAAAATTTTATTAGAAAGCTTTTATAAAATACCAAAAATTCATCGATTATTCGGACAGAAACACTTTATTAAAGATAGACGATACCTTATATCTTGTGCTATAGTAGTTATAGCAGATTACGCTTTTGTGTTTTGATTATTTAGCCAGTTCGAATAAATAGTAAAAAATAATAATATAAGATAATTAATAAAGAAAATATAAATAATAGGAGTAATAAATGAATTTAGAAGAACTTGTAAATGATAAGTATGATTTTCTTACAGCAAATGATAGGGAAATGTTGACGACCATTTTTCGTGATAAACAAGCTGTTAAAGAAATGAATAGTACACAACTAGCATCTTTTTTACATGTATCAAGAACGACTTTGGTTCGTTTAATAAAAAAATTAGAGATAGATTCTTATAAAGAGTTTAAACTGCTTTTGAATAGGAAAGAAGAAGAAAATGCTGTATATTTATATGATTTACAGGATATTGTAAAAGAATATCATATTATGGTTGATGAATTAAAAAAGCATGATTATGAAAAAATATGTGAAATTATTTATCAGGCAGATACTATTTATTTGTATGGAACAGGAAATGAACAGAAAACGATTGCAGAAGAGTTTAAAAGGATTTTTTTAATGTTTGGAAAATTTTGTATTGATTTATTTGACTTGGGAGAAGTACGTATTGCAAGAGAACGATTCAAAAATAATGATTTGTTTTTGGCAATCTCTCTTTCTGGTGAAAATCAAGATGCGATAGAAGTGGTCAGAGCTGTTCAGGAGACTGGCATCAGAACAATGGCACTTACTCGATGGGCAAATAATACATTAGCAAGAGTTGTTCAGGAAAACTTATATGTTGGAACAAAAACCGTTCATCATACTTTTGGACAGTCGTATGAAATGGTAGCAGCATTTTATATTTTATTAGATATTTTATCGGTTCGTTATCTTGAATATACAGAAAAGTATAAGGAGGAAACCGAAAATGAGGATAGATGAATTACTAAATTATTATTATGATAAATTGAGTGATAATGAAAAGTATGTATGTCATTATTTAACTGGACATTATGAGGAGTGTAGTAAAAAAACAATAGAAGAATTTGCACATGACTGTAATGTTTCAAAAACATTGCTTATACGATTTGCAAAAAAACTAGGACTGTCAGGCTACAGTGAATTAAAAGCACGAATAAGAATAGAACAAAAGGAGAAAGAACCAAATGTGGAGGGACTATTGCAAGCCATGACAGATAGTTATCATAAAATGATGAATGATTTAGTAAAAAAGAATCTGACAAATTTATTTTCCAAAATATTTCTTGCAAATAGGGTATTTGTGTATGGTAGTGGTTCTTCACAGGCAAGGGCAGCTATTGAGATGAAGCGGATATTTTTGCCAGCAAAGGAAATGATTCAATTACATGGGCATGATCAGTTTTTTACATTAAAGAAAATTACAAAGCCAGAAGACTTAGTGGTTATTATATCCTTATCGGGAGAATCCAATATGGTGATTGAACTTGCGAAGGCTCTAAAAATTAGCCATGTGCCAACCGTTTCTATTACAAGGCTAAAAAGTAATACACTTGCTTCTTTGTGTGGAGAAAACTTATATATCAATTCGGTTCAAATGCCCATAAAATATAATATAGAATACGAAATTTCCACACCCTATTTTATATTGATAGAGTATTTATATTTATCTTATCAGAACTATCTAACAGAAAAGAAAATAAATGAATCGTAAAGTGTACAAAAGTTCTAAAATAGAAAAAATGTATAAAAATAGTACATAAATTTTAAAGAAGTTCATCTTATTGATGGGCTTCTTTTTTTATGATAGTCTAATGGTAGAAAAAGAGAAAGGTATTTTATATATGGTTAAAATTATTTATTTGGATATAGACGGAACATTAAGGGATGAGCATAAAGGGATTCCAAACAGCGCAATATTAGCATTAAAGCAGTGTCAGGAGCATGAAATTCAAATTATAATTTTTACAGGAAGAAATTTAGGTTCAATTCAAAATGATGTAATGGCATTGCAAACAGATGGAATTATTTCTGGAGGAGGTTGTTATATCTGGTATCATGGAGAAGAGGTTTTTAGGAAATATTTTTCCATAAGTGTACTAAAAAAGGTATTATCAGCTGCCGCAAGATGGGAATTATCATTAGCTATGGAGGCAGAACAAAAGATTTATATGGATCATAATGCCTCTATATTTTATAAAAAAGATTTTCAGCACAAGATTTGCAATAGTAATAAAACAGAACAGAAAATCCTATATAGAAAAAACAAGATTTCTTATAAAGAAAATTTTGGAGATATAAAAAGTGACAAACCGAAAATCCATAAGAACTGTATTTTTGGTCAGCAGGAGGCTGTTGAACAATTAGAAAAAGAACTAAAACAAGCTGCAGAAATAATTCAGAAAAAGAAGTGGGATGATTATTGGTATCTAGAACTGCTTCCTAAAGGTTATAATAAGGGAAGTGCAGTAAAAAAATTAAATCGAAAACTTGGAATATCGAAAAAGGAAAGTATGAGTTTTGGTGATAGCGAAAACGATATTGCAATGATGGAGGCGACAGGGATTGCGATTGCGGTAGGATATAACAGCCCAATAATTGAAAAATATGCATCTTCTATATGTGAACCAGTTATGAAGGATGGTATTTATAAAGAGCTTTTAAGAAGAAATATTATTAAAAAAATTGATAAAGAAAGGAAGATTAAAAATGAAGAAATCTTGGTGGCAAAAAGAAGTTGTTTATCAGATATATCCCAAAAGCTTTTATGACAGTAATCATGATGGAATTGGTGATCTGCGTGGAATTATAGAGAAACTAGACTATGCATTTGGAAAAAAACAACCAGATTTAAACTGGGAAAATAAAGAACTTAGAAATCAGTTATATAAGATGGTAAACTGGTGGCTTGATAAAGGGATTGCTGGGTTTCGTATTGATGCAATTACCTTTATTAAAAAAGATTTAACATGGAAAAATCGTGAGGCTGATGGTGCAGATGGATTTGCAAAGTGTACAAAGGCTTCCAGAAACCAACCAGGTATTGGATTTTTTCTTGGATTGAAAGGATGCCTATTTAATAATAATGTATTAGCACTTTTTGGTGCAGATACCTCTATGATTCCAGATTATATTATTACATTGGTAAATGTTCTTACAGAAACAGCCTTTGCTTTTCTTCCTGCAATTATTTGCTGGCCAGCATATAAAGTGTTTGGCGGTACTTCCATCTTATCTTATGTATATTTATGAGGGAAGGCAGCTTCTTTGGTACTTTAAGTTAAGATGATGGAGCCTTTGGTAAGAGTGGTAAAATAGTTGGATTAGATAAACTTTCTATACCTATTTTCTGTTTTTATATATATTAAGTAAACTTCGTCTTGCTTTTTCTTCTAATATTATATAGAATAATTTCATTAGGGTCCATTTTAATAAATATTACAAATGGATAAAAATGAGAAGGGAGCATGTTTATAAAAATGAAGAAGGAAAAAGTAAAACATTTAGGACGAAAAATAAATGCTTTGATGACCTGCCTGCAAGTAACTAGTATGATTTTAGTTGTTGCCCTATGCATTTCTATGTTTTATAATCTTGCGATGAGTTTGTTAAGGGACCGCTGTATCAATGCAACTAATGTTTTGGCATATGAGTTGGATGGTTATGTGGGACCAGAGGATAAGAACGAAACATTGGATGAATTAAAAGACATGTTGAACTGCGAATTTACGATTTTTGACGGAGATGTAAGAACTTATACAACCATTCATCAAAATGGAGAGCGAGTTGTTGGTACAAAGTTGTCAGATGAGTTGATTGATATTGTATTAGAACAAGGAGAAAGTTATATCGGAAATGCAGAAATTTTTGGTATTAAACATATATGCTCCTATGTACCTACCAGGGATGAAAACGGTCAGATTAATGGTTTGATTTTTGCTGGAATTTCGCTTCAATCCGCTACGGAACAAATTAATGAAACAGTGAAAATGGCGTGTGTGGTTGGTATTGTAGCAGTTATTATTAGCATTATCATTATGTCTATTTTTGTTGGTCATTCGGTTTCAGGACCACTTGCGAAGCTTACTGGTTTGGCACAGAGAATAGAACATGGGGATTTGGGACTTAAGACAAAGCAGACGCTAAAGGTCACTACTCGTTCCAATGATGAAATTGGTTATTTGATACATATTTTCCAAAATATGATGAATAACCTAAAAGGATATATCGGTGAAATTTCTGTTACATTGGCAGCAATTTCAGACGGAAATTTAGCAGTGAAAACAACACAAAATTATGTGGGTGATTTTGCTTCCATTAAAGAGTCATTGGATGAAATTTTGAAAAAACTCAATGGTACAATGTCACAGATTATGGAAAGTACAGATTATGTTTCTAATAGTGCAGACCAAATGTCTATCGGTGCACAGTCACTTAGTCAAGGTTCAGTGGAACAGGCAAGTACCATTGAGGGTTTGGAAATGAATGTGAAAGAAATTTCGCAACATATTTCACAGTCAGCAGAAAATGCACAGCAGGCAAGCCAAATAGTAGAAACAGTTGGTACGCAGATTTTAGAAAGCAATCAAAAGATGCAGGAAATGATTGATGCAATGCAAAAAATTAATGAAAGTTCAAATGAAATCAGCAAGATTATTAAAACAATTGAGAGCATTTCATCACAAACCAATATTCTTGCATTGAATGCTGCAGTGGAAGCAGCAAGAGCAGGTGAGGCAGGTAAAGGTTTTGCAGTTGTTGCAGAGGAGGTTCGCATGTTGGCAGGTAAGAGTGCAGAGGCATCAAAAACAACGACAGATTTGATTCAGAGTTCCATTCAACGAGTAGAGCGAGGTTCTATAATTGCCAATGAAATGGCATCACAGTTAGAGTTTGTGGTTTTAGGAGCAAATCAGGTTATGGAAACGACAACTCGCATTGCGGACGACTCTCGTGTACAAGCTACAGCAGTTTTGGACATTCAAGAGCAAATCAGCCAAATTTCATGCGTGGTACAGACAAATTCTGCAATTGCACAGGAAAGTGCAGCTACTAGTGAGGAACTTAGTTCACAAACAAAGATGCTTAAGAGTTTAACAGATCTGTTTCGTGTGAAATCGGTATAATCACAAGCATATTTAATGATAGGAATAAGATGAAAAATAGGATAGACATTTGTTTATCCTATTTTTCATTTATTCTATTTGTTATTTTATATCTGCTTCTTGAAATTGGCGAAACAGTATATATGCATTTTTATTTAAAACATTAAGCAAGATCATACCAAGAATACCACAGGAAATAAATTCTCCAATACCAACTGTTATTACAAAATACAGAAAACTGCCTTCAAATTGATAGACATATGTGAGTATAAGCGGAACAATAATGATATTTGCCATGATTGGAGGTATTGGTGCCAGCCATTTGTGTTTTCTAAGCTGATAAGTTCCAAATGCTCCAATAAGTGTTGCAAATGAACCAAATATCACATCCATTAGTGCGCAGCCTGTAATAATATTGCTGAGTAAGCAGCCCACAAATAATCCAGGAATTGCAGCTGGTGTAAAATACGGAAGGATAGTAAGAGCTTCCGAAAATCGTACTTGGATTGCATAATTTGCCAGTCCCAAAGTATTTGCCAACAGTGTTAGTACCACATACAAAGCTGCGATAACACCTGCCTGAGTGAGGAATGTTACATTTTTGTTTTTCATATTTAGTTTTCTCCTTTAGTTTTGTTTTACGTGTGGAAGGTCTCGAACACACGGTAGTTACTATAACACAGAAGGGAAAAAATGTAAACACTTTTAATATTGCTTAAACAAAAACAAAAAGTACAAATTTGGAAACCTTATTGACAGGATAGTGATTCGAAGATTATAGTAAAAGAGAAAAGTTAAAATAGAAAAAGGGAGATTTTTTTGTGAAGCATTATGGAACACAGCAATTAGAGACGGATCGATTAATTTTAAGAAAATTTATAGAGGAAGATGCTGCTGCAATGTATAAAAATTGGGCATCAGATGGGGAGGTCACAAAATATTTAACATGGCCAACTCATTTAAATCCAGAGATAAGCCAAAGTGTAATAAAAGATTGGATAAATTTATATTCTGAGGAAAATTATTATAATTGGGCTATTATATGGAAAGAAAATGGAAACGAACCAATAGGTAATATTTCTGTAGTAGATAGGAAGGAAAATATTTCTATGGTATCCATTGGTTATTGTATTGGAAGAACTTGGTGGCATAAAGGAATTACATCAGAAGCCTTAAAAGCAGTAATGGATTTTCTTTTTGATGTTGTAGAGGTAAAGCGAATTGAAGCAAGACATGATCCACGAAATCCTAATTCAGGTGAGGTTATGAAAAAATGTGGAATGAAGTATGAGGGAACTTTACGCAGTTCTGACTGGAATAATCAGGGAATATGTGATGTATGTTATTATGCACTATTAAAATCAGAACGCTAAATTGTATACAGATTAGAGAATAGTAGGAATTAACTAAGTGAATTAGGAAGAATTTAATACTTATAAAAAATTTTTTATATATTTTCTCTTGACTGTACTGTTACTGTACGGATTATGATACGATTAGATACAAAATAAATAAGGAGAAGATACTATGAAAAAGATGAAATTGTTATGTATTGTTATTGCCATTATTACTGTTATAGTTGTAATATTCTGGTTGATTTTTGGGGATAAAATAAAGGTATTATATACTTCCTTAAATAGTTTTCGTGATGAGAATTTAGCTTATACGTTTCAGCATACGCCAGAGATACAACCAACGAAAAAGATTAGCAAGGGAGAGAAAATATTTCAGTTTAAGAAAGAAGAAAATATTACATTAGCAGATGGATTTACTTTTCAAGAGACATTTTATACAACAGAAGATTTTATTGAGGATACAAAAACTTCTGCATTGCTTGTAATTCAGGATGATTGTATAAAATATGAGAAATATTTTCTTGGAGGAGATGAAAATACATTATTTTCTTCTAATTCTATGGGAAAATCCTTTGTATCTGCTTTGATGGGAATTGCTGTTTCAGAGGGATATATTGAAAGTATAGAAGATCCAATTGGAAAATATATACCAGAATTTGTAGGTACAGAATTAGAAAATATACCAATTCGAGCATGTTTAAAAATGGCGTCTGGCATTGATTTTGATGAAGATACAGATATGAGTAGTTTTTCTATCAATACTTTAATGGGAAAATCTGCTATGAAAGTAATTTCTAAATATGGGCTCCAAGAGGAACCTTATACTTATCGAAGATACTTAAGTATTAATACAGAAATTTTAGGAGAAGTGATTACAAATGCGACAGGATATAGCCTTGCTGAATATATGGAAGAAAAGTTGTGGAAAAAGATCGGTACAGCTCATGATGCATATTGGACATTAAGCAATGGAAAGGAGCTTGCTATGGGAGGACTAAGTGTTTCTCTTCGAGATTATGCCCGTTTCGCAAGATTATATCTAAATAAAGGAAATTATAATGGAGAACAGATATTGACGGAAGATTGGGTAAGAGATAGTTTTGACATAAAAGAAGAATATTCTAAACCAGGAGCAAATGAAGATGCATATAATGTGATAGGATATGGCTATCAATGGTGGATACCAGAAGGGACCAAAGAAGAATTTATGGCAATAGGTGTCTATGGTCAATGGATTTATGTGAATCCAACGAAACATATTATTATAGTAAAAACGAGTGCAGATCCAGACTTTATGGAAAAAGGATATGAATTAAAACATGTAGAATTTTTTCGAGCAATTGCAGAAGCTTTCTAATCATATTGGATAATTTTTGGAATAGTTGTATTGTATCATTTTATAGTTACCACATCAAATGTAGAAGTTTATAAAATAATCTACTTTGATGTGGTAATTTTTTTTAAGTATTTTTCTTGCATAACGGAACAAAAAGTGGCTTAAACTAGGAAAAAATAGATTTGGAAAGGAAATAATTCACTCTTGACAAATCTTGCAAGAAAAGTTATGATTGCAAACAGGAATGTAACTATAAGAAACAAAATAAAACTATAAGCTATTATATAGTAAGATACAAGATAATCATATCAATGTGTTCTTCCCTTTAAAAATGAAGAGGTTTGACAGTTGGAAAAGAAAGAAAGTATAGCAGAAAATAGAACAGGATGTGCAACAGTAACCTATAAATCCAGATTATATGACAGACATCAAGATTGGATTTTCTATACAAAACAGATTTACAATCAGGTGGTATGGCATTATTACCAAGTGTTGATGGATGAAACGCAGATTTTAGAACAAAGCAACTTTCTTGCACTTCGTACATTAGAAGAAATTAGTATTGGAACAAAAGAAATGAAAGCAAGAGGGGAAGAGCCAATTTGGAAATTGCAAAATTTGCCAAAGATACCACTTTATTTTAGACGTTCTGCTATTAATATGGCACTTGGTTTAGCAAGAAGTTATGTAGTGTCAAAAGAGAGATGGCAGCAAGATATTAACAGAAGGATGCCATCTCCAGCAGCAGGGTTAGATTGTTCTATCGTGCTCTATAAAGGGATGTATCGAAATTTTTGTGAAAATTCTATTGAATTAAAACTTTACAATGGAGAAAAATGGGTATGGGTCACATATCCTTATACTGGAAGAAAGATTCCAAAAGGATATAAAATTCTTTCTCCAACTCTAAAAGTAGAGAAACATCATACATTTCTTCATATTCCAGTAGAAACAAAGGTGGAAGATATTCGTACTATTAATGAAAGAATGGAAACAGAAGAACTTATCTGTGCGATATCATTTCCAGATAATGATTGTTTAGCTGTCTGCGTTATTATGAATAAAAAAGGAAAGATAAAAGAGAGCCATTTTATTCATGGTGGGGCAGAAAGAGAGGAAAAGCGGCAAAAACAGTTAAAGCGTTTGGAAAAAAGTAAAGAAAGCCGGAAAGACGATGGAAATAAACAGAAAATAGAACAGAATACTGGGCGTGAAAATCAAGATATCTATAAAAAAATAGAACAGATTAATCAATATTACGCACACCAAGTCAGCCGTGAGATTATTAAATATTGTGTTAAGAATAAAATAAAGGTAGTAATCGTACCAAACTATGAAAACACAATTAATTTTCAAACAAAAGGTTATCTAAAAACGAATGGTTTTCACTGGCAAGGCAGAGCGATTATTCGCAATTTAAAATATAAAGCATTCCAAAAAGGAATAGTAGTGACTACTATTCGCCCTTATCATATTGCAGATTCTTGTAGTGAGTGTGGGGCAAAAATTCAAAGATACAATGAAGGACATAAAGCAAGCCAGAATTATTATGGAGGCCAGCTTTATCAATGCCCAAATGGGCATAAAGGAAATGCAGCATTAAATTCTGCAAAAAATATAGGACGGTATTTCCTCAGACGTTTTCAAAACGAATGAGTGCAAATATAGAGAAAAGCGCTGGAAACGGCAAAAAAGTATAGGTGAAAGGAAAAACCTGCATTTGTACTTTGGGTACAGCACCGCCCGTTCCTGCTTCTGGAACTTTTGCGGAAGGGACAGAGTGCACGAATAAAGAAAAACCGATTTTAACAGGTTTAGTTGTGCTGAGAGGTATGAAATAAAAATAAGAAAATGAGAAATAAGAAGATGCAAGAAGAACTGGTTTCAGTAATTATACCAACTTATAACTGTGGGAATTATATCGAACAGGCGATTAAATCCGTATTAAAACAGTCTGTAAAGACGGAGATTATTATTATTGATGATGCTTCCACAGATGATACAGAAAGAAAAATAGACAGGTATAGAAAAAAAGGGATTGTATATTATAGAAAGAATAAAAAAAGACAAGGTGTCAGTCAATCCAGAAACCGTGGCGTTACAATGGCAAAAGGAGAGTATATTGCATTTTTAGATGCAGATGATTGGTGGGATTTTTGTAAACTAGAAAAGCAGTTGGATTGTATAAGAAAAAATAAATCAATTCTTTGTTATACCGGAAGAGAGCTGTATACAGAAGATGGAAGCAAAACTGGTAAAAAGATTGAAGTAAAGGAAAAACTTACTTATCGAGAACTATTGCATCATAATAGTATTGCTTGTTCTTCTGTGTTAATAAGAGCAGAAATTGCAAAAGAGTTTCCAATGGAACATGATGAAGTACATGAAGATTATCTAACATGGCTTCGAATTTTAAAAAAATATAAAAAAGCCTGTGGAATCAATGAACCACTTTTGAAAACCAGATTAACTTTAGAAGGAAAATCCAGAAACAAATGGAAAACGTTTCCAATGACATATGGCGTGTTTCGTTATCTGGGAATGAAAAGGTTACAAGCCCTTTATTATATGGGAAACCATATTATAAGAAGTGGGATAAAGTATTTATAAGATTCAGAGAGGTCTGGTGTTAAAGATGGAAACAAGAGTTTTGCAGATACTAGATACCTTGAATGTAGGAAGTGGAGTTGCATCTGTGGTATTAAATTATTATCGTGCGATTCAAAGATTACAACATAAAAATCAAACCAATCTTGTTATATTTGATTTTATGGTAAATGAAGAAGTAGAGGAACCAATAAAACAGGAATTAGAAAACAATAATTCTCGTATCTTTTTGATGCCGCCTCTTCGAATGAAATATGCTTTAGAATATTGTTGGAAATTAGAGAAATTTTTTAAAGAACATACAGAATATCAAATTATTCATGGACATGTGCCAAATGCAGCAGCATTTTATTTTTCTGCTGCGAAAAAAGCGAATGTACCAGTAAGAATTTTGCATAGTCATAATTCACAAGCAGCCGATCAATGGTGGAAGCAGATTAGAAATCGGATTTTATCTAAAATTGGAATCTGGTATGCCAATCAATATATGGCTTGTGGAAAAAAAGCAGCACAATATTTATATGGAAAAAATTGCTCTCATGTGTATCTGATGAACAATGTAGTTGATGCAGAGTGCTTCCGGTATAGAAAAGAAGTCAGGAAGGTAGTAAGAAAGAACATTCAAGCAGAAGGAAAATTTGTAATCGGACATGTGGGGCGTTTTTGTTACCAAAAAAACCAAAAATTTTTAATTCAGATATTTGCAGAGATCAATAAAAAAGAAAAAAATACTTGTTTATTATTGTTAGGGGAAGGGGAAGAACGACAAGAAATTGAAAAACTGATAGAAAAATATCATTTAGAGCAAGCAGTAAAATTACTTGGAGTTGTTCCAAATGTAGAAGACTATATGCAGGCAATGGATGTTTTTTTATTGCCTTCTAGATATGAAGGAGTACCTATATCTGTATTAGAAGCACAGGCTTCTGGTCTTCCTTGTGTTATTTCTTCCGAAGTAACAAAGGAAGTAAAAACAGAGTATACAGACTATATAAAATTAAAGGAAGATAAAAAAAAATGGCGGGATGCTGTACTCCATTGGAAGGGAAAAGGAAGATGTGGATATTTGCCAGAAAGATACAATAGTGTTAAGCAAAGTATTCGGTTATTAGAAAAATATAGAAGTTATAAAATAATGGGGTACAAAGAAGATGAAAAAAGTCCTGATATTGATGTCAACCTATAATGGAGAAAACTATATAAGGGAGCAGTTAGACAGTATCCAAAGGCAAAGTTATGCAAATCAATTTCTATTAATAAGAGATGATGGTTCAACAGATGCCACTATAGAGATTATTAGAGAATACCAGAAGGAGTATAACAATATTACTTTAATTGTAGGGGATAATATCGGGGTTTGGAAGAGCTTTTTTGAATTGTGCAAAGAAGCAAATGGAAAGGCAGAATACTATGCATTGGCGGATCAAGACGATTACTGGCTGCCGAATAAAGTAAGTGCAGCAGTTCGAGTAATGGAAGCAAATAAAAAAAAGATTCCTTTTTTATATGCAGGAAATAAAACTTTAGTTGATGCAAAACTTTCTCCAATTTCTTCGGAAATAAAAGAGCCTGCAAAACGGCTGCCTTCCTTTGGAAATGCATTAGTAGAAAATATTTGTACAGGTTGTACGTGTATGATGAATCAGGCATTGTTGACAGAGGTATGCAGGTATCTTCCAGAGAATGTAATTATGCATGATTGGTGGATTTATTTGATTGCTTCTACATTAGGAGAAGTGTGGTATGATCAAAAATCCTATCTTTTGTATCGGCAACATGCAAAAAATGTGCATGGAACAATGGTAAAGAAAAAAACATTGTTTTTTCATCGAATTTGTGAACTAAGAAAAAAGAGAGGCCAGGTATACCAGCAAGTAGAGATGTTAAAAAAGATCGTACCACTTTCTTTTGAACAACAAAAGATGGCAGATAAAGTTTTGAAGTCCAGAGATAGTATCATAGGGAAATGGCGTTTGCTAAAGGACAGCAGAATAGGAAGACAAGGAAAAGAACAAAGGATGGTGTATAGGATTTTAGTTTTATTAGGGAAGTTGTAAGGAAGAGGAGAGCGATTATAACATGCAGATACAAAATAAAACTTATATTTTGTCAATTGCATATAATAATTATCAGACTGGAATAGGGGGAGTAGATAAGGCTGTTCTTGCACAAAAAGAAAAGCTAAAATGCAACAAAATCTCCTATATTTTTTTATTCCCTCAGTTAGCAAGAGTAAAAAAACGTTATATCTTAGCTCATGTATGGGAGGTTATTGCAGATGATAAAAATTGTGGTCTTTATACAACAAAAGAATTATGGAAAGCCTTGTTAAAACTGCAAAAGAATAATTATCAATTACAAAGTATTACAATTCATCATCTGTTAAATATATATTTTCCTGATTTATATTATGTATTAAATGGAACAAAGGGAACGATTCAGGTTATAATTCATGACTATTATACCATATGCCCACAATGTTTTTTACTGAAGAATTATGAGAAATTTTGCGGAGAAGAGGGATATCAGGAGGAAAAATGCAAAAGCTGCAAGAGTTATCCAGATGTGAAATTACATGTGATAAAAATGATGCAATTTTTTCAAAATTATCAAAGAAGAATACAATTAATATTTCCATCTGAACATGCAGAACAGTTATGGAGTAAGGCATATCCAAATTTAAAACTTGAGAAAGAAATAGTACCTCATTTGATATTAAAAGGCGAGTATCAAGAAAATTTAGAGTATATCCAAGCAACACAACCTATCAAAATAGCTTATATTGGACAGCAGTTATATTTGAAGGGCTGGAATATATGGAAAAAATTATACTTAGATAAGAAATTAGCAAATGGTTATCAAACCTATTATATTGGAATGGGAAAAGACATCAAATATGCAGAAAAAAATATAAAAATAAGTTTTCAAAAGGATGGAAAAGATGCCATGTTAAACGCTTTGCGAAAATTAAAGATAACATGTGCAATTTTGTGGTCGATCTGTCCAGAAACTTATAGTTATGTATATTATGAATGTCTGGCAGCAAATTTATTTATAATTACAAATGCAGATAGTGGAAATATTGCTGCAATGGTAAGAAAAAATGGGAATGGAATTGTATTAAATAGGAAAGAAGAATTAGAAGAATTAATGGAAAATCCAATTCGATTAAAACATAGAATTAATGATTGGAGAATGGAAAAAAGATTAGGCGCAAAGGTTTTATCAGATAATGAAAGAGTATTTGAAACAGAAGGAATAAAGGCAGAAGTAATAGAAAACATAGATAAGACAGCAGAATCTAAGATAAAAATATGGTATGAGAAGACATTAATTCAGATAGTGAAGTTAATAAAGAAAATAGCTATAAAGTGGTTTTATTGACAAATAAGAATGGGATGGAGAAGACTATGGAAATGAATGTGGGGACAGTAGATATTATAATTCCGATTTATAATGCATATGAAGATTTGCAGCTTTGTATAGACAGTATAAAAAAGTATACAGATTTATCTGTACATACTTTAATTTTAGTGAATGACAAAAGTCCAGATCAAAGGATCAAACCTTATTTGGATCAACTAGCAGATTCCAATATTCAAGTGATTCATAATGAGGAAAATAAAGGGTTTTCTGCAAATATTAATATTGGTATGTCTCAATCAGATCATGATGTGATTTTATTAAATTCAGATACCATAGTAACACCAAATTGGGTGGAGAAGATGCTAGACTGTGCCTACAGTGATAGTAGAATCGGGACAGTGACCCCATTGTCCAATAATGCTACTTTATGTTCTATTCCAAATTTCTGTGAAGAAAATGAGATACCAGAGGGAATGGAACTCAATGATATAGCACAAATTGTAGAAAAAGCAAGTACAAAGGAGTATCCAATTATTCCAACAGCACATGGATTTTGTATGCTCATAAAACGTGAAGTGATAGAAGATATTGGAGACTTTGATGCGAAAACGTTTGAGAGGGGTTATGGGGAAGAAAATGATTTTTGCTATCGTGCAATACAGGCAGGCTATTCTCATGTGATGTGTGATACAACCTTTATCTACCATAAGGGAACAAGTTCTTTTGTGAGTGATGAGAAGATGAGATATATTCAGCAGCATGAAAAAATTTTGGAACAGCGTTATCCAATCGAAGTGAGAAGGACTCATATTCATTGTATGACAAATCCAAATAAAGGGATATTTGATAATATTAAAAATTTTATAGAGTTATGGAAGAACAAGAAAAATGTATTGTATTTGGTGCGTTCTGATTTTAGAGAAGATGCTAGTGATAACCGTGGAGGGACACAACTTCATGTAAAAGATTTAGCGATGATATTGAGAGAAGAATACAATGTTTTTGTTCTTGCAAGAGATCGAGACTATCTAAATCTTACAATATATGCGAAAGAAAAGGAAATTTTGTACCGTTATTATATAGGGGAAAAAGAGGAATATCCAATATTTTCGGATAAAAAATTGGGAAAATTATAT
This sequence comes from uncultured Lachnospiraceae bacterium, assembly GCA_910579865.1. GTDB lineage: Bacteria > Bacillota > Clostridia > Lachnospirales > Lachnospiraceae > MGBC114844. Next base: position 20,982 of record CAJTXA010000014.1, on the reverse strand, counting down.
AGGAGTATTCTTACTATTTTTGAAATTGAAAGAATTCATATCCATCATACAGATACTTTGTCTTTAGAAATGTTTTATGCAGCAGAAGAAAGAAAAATTCCAGTTATTACAACACTGCATGACTACTATTTTGCATGTCCTAATGTAAAAATGTTAGATTATAAAGAGCAAATATGTATTGGAAAAGAAAATCAGGCCACTTGCGAAAAGTGTTTAAGAGAAAATCTAAATATTTGTAGTAAGGTCAATTATTTAGCAATATGGCGAAGAAAGAACAGAGAAGTATTACAGAAATCCGTACAAATTGTGGTTCCTGCTCAGAGTGCAAAAGAAATTATTCTTTCTTACTTTCCTGAACTAGAGAATAAAATTTGTGTAATCGAACATGGATCAGATAAATTTTATGAAGAAGAGAAAGAGCTAAAATTGGAACAAGTGATTGTAACACAGAATGTAAAAACATATATTGAGGAGTTACAGATAAAAAGAGATGGTTCTTTGCTGATGAGAGGATGGGCATTTGAAGACGGACAAGATATGTTAAAGTGCAATATCTGGATTGAAGTAAAAGACAGCAACCAAAAGAGAAGTCTATTTAAGGCAAAGAGATTAATACGTGATGATGTAACACAGGGGGATCTTAGGAAACGTTATTCTGGAATAAACCTATGTATGCCAATTCAAGAAGCAGCAGAGGGAGATTTAAAAGTTCGTATATTGATACAAAATAAAGAAGAAATAAAAACAAATGGAGAGGTCTATCATATACAAAAGGAAAAGAAATATGAAAAAGAACAGTTTCATATTGCATTTATTGGTGGACTTAGTGTAGCAAAAGGAGCAAAGATAGCATACGATTTGATTGTCAATTCTTCAAATAATATAAACTGGTTTATTTTTGGGGATATTGGTTATGACAAACTTCGAGATTTAAAACAAAAAAATCTAATAAAAACAGGAAGTTATAACAGAGAAGATTTAAATTATCTTTTAAAAGGGTTTCAGATTGATTTGGTATGTATTCTTCCTATTTGGCCAGAAACATTTTGTTATACATTGTCGGAATCATTACTTTGTAAAGTGCCTGTATTAGTAACAGAGATAGGTGCTTTAAAAGAGAGAATGAAAAAATTACAGTGCGGTTGGAGTGTACCTGTTGATACTTCTTGGAAAGAAATATTGGAGTTGATTGATAGAATTTCTCAAGATGAAATGGAATATAAAAGAATCAAGCAATGGGTAGAACAGTTAGAACTGCGGAATGTAAAAGAGATGGTAGAAGACTATCAAAAGTTATATGAAATATATTCTGGTGGGGAGTGGAAGAGTGAAGAGCTTTCTATAGAACAGAAAAAGAGTATTCTTTTTCCTGTTTATACTGTATTAGGAAGTAGAGAAAAAACAAAAATTAGTGTGGAAGAGGTTAAAATACTAAAAGAAAAAGAACAAGAGTTAAAGCGAATTGAAAGTTCAGCAACATATACTGTAGCAAAAAAAATAGCTGGTTTACATTTTCCAGGGAAAATGAAAATAAGAAATTTATTTTATAGATTAAAAAATAGAAATAGATAACGATATTTCATTTTGCATATTTTTGGGATTTGAGTAAATATAAGGCTAGAAGAAATGGATGTGTTTTTTATGCAAAATCAAGTAAAAAAAATAAATAAATTTATTGTAGAAGAAAAAATTAGTTATACGGAAATTGGAATGTTGTTATTACTTTTAGTATTTTTGGTTTTTTCTGTATTTAATATAGTAACAAAAATTTATACAAAAGACGTTATTGAATATTCATTAGAACGGGAAGATGTAAAAGAAATAGAAATTATAAATGGAGAATATGAATTTTTAATGATTCCTGTTGCAGAAAAATTAAATAAATATATTATATTTGTCCAACAAGAATCGATTTTAGAAGTTGATAATGAAATTTCTTATGAAATTATAGAGAATGAAACAAGTAAGTTAGTATGTAATGGAAAGATAGATATAGAAAATATTCGCCAAAATAAAATAATAGAATTAGATTTATCAAATTATGAAATGAAAAATGGTAAAGAGTATCGTTTGAAATTAGATTCTAGAGTAACAGGCAGTATTTTTGTTACAGTAGATAAAGATAATCAACTTTATCATAAACAAGTGTGTCAAAATCTATATCATAGTTGGTATTTAAGCGTTGTATTTAGTATATCAATTGGTTTTATTTGCTTACTTTTTTTGTTATGGAAAGTGAAAAAATTTATTTATCGTTTTACAATACTAGCTTTATTAGTAGGGATAATGGCGATTTTAATAGTAGCACCCTATACCGCACCAGATGAATTACGTCATTTTGCACGAGCTTATACGATTTCAGAGGGAGTAGTTATTTGTAAGACATATGGAGGGGGAGAAAAGTATTATGATCGAGAAATACCAGAGTGTAGAATAGAAAAGGAAATTGTTGATTTAAAATTGATTGGTACAAAAAGTGGAGAACATTGGACAAAAGAAACAAACTGGACAATCTTTTTACCTAAATATTTAGAAAGTTTAAAGAAAGAAATTTCAAATGAAAAGTTAACAATCCCATATCAGGGAACAAATGGGATAAGTCCAGTTGCATATCTTCCACAAATAATATTTATTTGGATAGCAAAGTTATTTCAGTTTAACGCATTAGGAATTTATTATATGGCTCGTTTGGGAAATGTAGTGTGTTCTACTATATTGTTTATATTGGCTTTAAAACAAAACCAGAAATATCAACATTTATTTGCTATTTTATATTTTTTACCAGGATTAGTCTTTTTACGTAGTACATGTTCTACAGATTCCTTTTTATTTAGTTTAGTGGTGCTTTTTATTGCTTATATGATAAAGGTAGTAGAATCAGAAGAGTTGCATTTTTTTCAAAAAAAAGTGTTTGGAAAGTTGTTAATTATCTTAATAGGAATTGCTTTGATTAAATTACCCTATATCTTATGTGCATTAAGCTTACTATCAGTTAATTATAAAAAATTTTGTATGAAAGAACATGAAAATAGAATTATGATATGGATAAAACGCTTATTTTATAGTTTTGCTTTAATTATGATAGCAAGTGGAATTTACTTTTTAAGCAGCAAATGGCTTTTATCATATAGTACAAATGGAGGTGATACGACTTCACTTATATGGTATTTATTCATGCATCCAATAAAAGTAGTAAATGAAATTGTACAAACTTTTTTTGAAACATTTGTAGAAGATTTATCTTCTGGATTAACTTATCGATATAGTAAGGCGTTGTTGATTCCTTATTTAATTGTAGTAGGATATTTTGGATTATGTCAAAGTAAAGAAGAAACAAAAATGGAAAAGTCTTGGTTTTTATTCTTAGGTTTAGGAATGTGGGGAGTTATATTAGCTGTATTTTATTCTGCTACATTAGGAAAAATTCAAGGAGTACAGGGAAGATACTTGCTACCAATAATTCCTATAATAGGAATAGGACTAAGCAATAATAAAGGTACAAAAGAGTTTCAAAGGCGTATTTATAGAGAGCGATATTTTTACTATATTGTTTTGCTTTTATGGTTGCATATGATAATAACATTTCAGTCTTATTGGCTGTAATTTGGAAAATTTACTGAGGTGAAAAATGAAAGTACTTATCATAATTCCTGCTTATAATGAGCAGGAAAATATAAAAAATGTAGTAAATAATTTAATTAATAATTTTTCTGAATTTGATTATATTGTGGTCAATGATGGTTCTAAGGATGATACAGGACTAATATGTAAAAAAAATAATTATAATTTACTTGATTTACCAATTAACTTAGGACTTGCTGGAGGAATTCAAGCTGGTTTTAAGTATGCATATGAAAAGGAGTATGATTATGCAATTCAATTTGATGGAGACGGACAACATCAGCCGCAATATATTGAGAAAATGATAAAACAAATGAAAGAAAGTAATGCAGATATTATTATAGGCTCTAGATTTGTTACTAGTAAAAAAGCAAGAAGTTTACGTATGCTAGGTAGTAATTTGATTTCTTTTATTATTAGGATTACTACGGGAAAAAAGATTATGGATCCTACCTCAGGAATGAGATTGTTTAATCGAAATATGATTAAAAAATTTGCTTATACTATGAACTATGGTCCAGAACCAGATACTATATCATATCTTGTCAGGTGTGGTGCAAAGATAGAAGAGGTTCAAGTTCAAATGAAGGAACGTGAGGCAGGAGAAAGTTATTTAAACTTAAAACGTTCTATTCAATATATGTTACATATGTGTATGTCAATTATATTTATTCAATGTTTTAGAAAGAAGGAAAAATTAGTATGACCACTATATTAAGAATAGTACTGATAATAGTTTGTTTTTTAACTTGCTATTATGCATTATACAAGATACGAAAATCACAGATGCAAATAGAAGATGCTATTTTTTGGATATTATTTTCCATTACTTTGGTGATTATTAGTATAGTTCCGCATATTGCTTATTTTTTGGCTAATTTATTAGGAATTGGTTCACCAGTAAATTTTGTTTTTCTTGCAGTTATTTTTATTATGATTTTTAAAGTTTTTTCTATATCAATTAAAATGTCACAATTGGAGTATAGAATAAAAAATTTAGTACAACAAATTGCAATTAAAAATCATGAATTGGAAAGTAAAAATAAGAAAGAAGAAAGTAAATAGAAAGGAGTACATGATAAATTAGATCATGTAAATTATTATGAAAATATTATTTTTGAATTTACCTTATAAGTTTAATATTAGTCGGAGTAGTAGATGGCCAGAGAAAACAAAAAGTGGAACATTATATTATCCCTATTGGCTTTGTTACGCAGCAGGTGTTTGTATGAAAAGAGGGCATAAAGTAAAAGTTGTGGATTGTATTACAAAAAAGTATGATACAGAACAAACAGTACAAATTGTAGAAAAGAGTACACCAGACTATATTATGGCTGAAATTACAACTTCAACCTGTACAGAAGATTATAAAGTATTGGAAAGTATAAAGAAAGCTTGCCCAAGCACAAAGATTATAATTGGCGGAACACATGCTACTGCCTTATCAGAGCAGGTGTTAAAAGAGTGTGATGCAATAGATATAGTAGTCAGACAAGAATATGATTTTTTATTGTCAGATGTTGTAGAAGCAGATGGAGATATTGAAAAGATAAAGGGAATTACTTATCGCAGTGGAAGTAAAATTATAAGAAATGAAGATAGAATTTGGACAGAAAATTTAGATGATATTCCATTTGTTTCTAAAGTATATGAAAAATTTTTAAATCCTAATGATTATTTCTATGCGTTTGCAAGAAAACCAATGATTCAAATTTTTAGCTCTAGAGGATGTTTATATCGTTGTAATTTTTGCTCTTATCCAGAAACAATGACTGGAAGAAATGTAAGAAAACGTAGTTCAAAAAACTTTGTTGATGAAATTGAATATATTTGTAAAAAGATGCCTTATATTCAAGAAATTTTTATTGAAGATGATACATTTACTGCAGATAAATCTAGAGTAGTGGAAATATGTGATGAAATAATAAAACGTAATTTAAAGCCAGTATGGTCTTGTAATACAAGAGCCGATTTGCCTTATGATGTGATGAAGAAAATGAAGGAAGCTGGATGTAGACTTCTTGTTGTGGGTTATGAATCAGGCAATCAGAATGTGCTAAATGAAACGAAGAAAGGGATTAAATTAGAACAGTCATTAATGTTTGCCCAGAATACAAAAAAATTGAAATTAAAAGTTTTTGGTTGCTTTATGATAGGGTTGAAAGGAGATAATCGTGAAACGATAGAAGAGACTTTTCAATTTGCAAAAAAGGTTTATCCAGATATGATTTTTTTTCAGCAGGCAGTGCCTTTTCCAGGAACGGGATTCTATCAATGGGCAAAAGAAAATGGATATTTAAAAACAGAAGATTATGCAAAATGGCTGAATAAAGATGGTTATTTAGATTGCCTGGTAAATTATCCTTATGCAGATGCAAAAGAAATAGAAAAGATAAGGGATCAATTAATGACAAGATATTATTTTTCTTTTACTTATATTGTGAAAACATTTTTAATGAATCTTTCATGGGTAGAGTTTAAGAGAGTAACAAAAGCAGGATTTACTTATATTTTATTTCGAATTAAAAAGCTGTTTCATTAGAATGGAGAAAAAATGAAAGTAAGTATAATTCTTCCTATATATAATGGAGAAAAATATATTGATTTGTGTATAAAATCTTTGTTAAATCAAACTTTAAAAAATTATGAAATTATATGTATAAATGATGGTTCAACAGATGGAAGTAGAAAGATACTTGATAATTATCAAAAGAAATACTTTGATAAGATCAAAGTATTTCATATAGAAAATTCAGGGGTATGGGAAGCACGTAATTTTGGTATTAAGCAGGCAAGGGGAGAATATATAGGTTTTTGTGATTGTGATGATTGCGTAAAACCAGAAATGTATCAGGAACTATATGAGCGTATAAAAAAAGATGGTTCTGATATGGCTGTTTGCGCTTATAAGAGAGTAGATATTCAAACGGGAAAACTTCTTTGTTGCGAAATGAAGAAATTTGGTGAAAAAGTAATTACTGTACAAGAAAATAAAGATTTACTTCCTGTAATTAATACGTCTTTATGGAATAAATTAATTCGGCGTGATGTAGTAGAAAAGCATATTAATTTTACAGTAGCTCCCCGTGTAGCAGAGGATATGATGTTTTTATTAAGTGTGTATCCATTTGTAAAAAAAATTTCGTTTTTCAGTAAACCTCTTTATATTTATAGAGTTAGAAGTGATTCAGCTATGAGTTATATAAAAAAAGAAGAGATACCATTATTAAAGGATTCTATGGTACAAACAAAGGAATATGTATTGAAAAGAGCAGGAAATGAATGGAAAGATGTGATTAATTTATTTGTATTGATTCATTTTGGAGCAGCAGTTGTATTGAAATCAGCAAGTGGTAGAAGAAAAGAAATTATTACCATGCAAAAAGATATACAGAATTGGATGGAAATAAAGTTTAAAGGATGGAAACAAAATTCGTATCTAAAATTATCATTTGTTTTGAATGGGCATAAATATTTAATAAAACCAATGTTAATATTATGGATGTATCAAACAGGATTGTTTTCAGTATTTTTAAGATTATATTTATGTATTACAAAATTATTAAATATAGATATTAAATGGTAGAGTAAATTATATTAAAATTGTAAGGACAGAATAGAAGAAAGTGGAGAGGAGATAGAAATGATTCATGTTCATAAACCTAAGATAGAAGAGGATAAAGAAATTTGTAGAGTTTCATATGAAATAGAAGAAAAAGGTAGACTTAAAAAATTATTTTTTGAGTTTGATAAAAAATGGATTTGGGGAATGATAGATAGAGGGGATCATTTATTAGTAATGTTATTTCTTTATGCTATGAAAGTGAAAGAAGATTTAAAATTTGATATGCCAATTACAGAGCGATTATATTATCAGGTTAATACGTATTTAATTGATGGACTACATCAAGAAAATAAGAATTATAAGAAAATAAAGATTTATGCAGAAAGAACAAGTGAAGATTATCAAAAAGAGAAGGAACATAAAAAAGTAATTGGTACGGGAATGTCTTGTGGTACAGACTCACTTTGTACGTTTTATACACATAATTATTTAAACAATTGTGAAGACTATAAAATTAATATTCTTGCGTATTTTAATTTGGGAGCTTTTCATTATGGAGATGGAAAAAAGAATGAAAATCAAGAAGGAAAATGTGTATATGAAGAACATAAGAAAATGGTACAAAAGTTTGCAGATGAAGTAAAATTACCACTTTTTATTTTAAATAGTAATTTTGCTGAATTATTTCCAATGGATCATGATATGGTTGATGCAATGAGAAATTGTGGAGCTGTATTAATGTTTCAAAAGATGTTTGATGTTTATTATTATTCATCATCTTATCCATTAAATGATTTTTATCTGAATCCAGAAAAAGGTTCTGGCTATTATGAAATATATACGCTGCCGAATATATCAACAAATAGTCTTACATTTTATTCTTCTAATTCAACTTATAATAAATTAAGAAAGATAACTGCAATTTCTAAGTTTGCTCCTTCTTATAAATATTTAAATGTATGTACCGTAAAGAGTACTAATTGTGGACAATGTTCAAAATGTGCAAGAACTTTGATGATGCTTGATGCAGTAGGCAAAGTTAATAAATATGCAGAAGTTTTTGATATAGAAAAATATAAAAAAAGAAAAGCTATGTTAATGGGATATGCTTTAGCGTCGTATAAAGAGACACATTTTAAAGAATTAGTACCTATATTAAAAAAGAAAAGAAAGTTGCCTTTTACAAGTTATTTTTATTATATTATTTTTTGTTTAACAAAGCCAATAGAAAGAATAATGAGAAAATTACCACCAGAAAAAAGAAGAATGTTAGTAAAATTTTCAGAAAAGTATCATATAAGAGCACCTTTTTAGAGAAAATAATAGTTATTAAACAATTCTTTGTAATATTAAGAAAATTATTATAATTGATAATTAAAAATGAAAGATTTATAAAAAGAGGAAAAAGGTTAATAAGTTAAATGTAAGAAAGATAATTATAATATAAAATAAGGAGTGAACATGAGAAAAGCAATTATTGTAGGAGCATATGGTTGTGGTAATAAAGGTGACGATGCAATTTTAGAAGGAATGTTAGAGAAATTGAAGTATAATTATAGGGTAATAGTATTATCTGGTAAATATGGAGGAATAAAGGAAACTTTTGGAGTAAAGACAATAAAATGTCGTATGAATGAAGGTTTTTCTGTTCCTGTATTGATTAGTTTAGTTGGATTTATGGTCCAATTTATTTATAATGTTATATCAACAGATATAGTAATTATTGGTGGTGGTAGTTTATTACATGATCTAACACCTTATAATTTGCCATTTTTTTTTATGTTACAAACTATTACTAAATTTTTTAGGAAGAAAGTTTATTATTTAGGAGTAGGAGCAGGTCCAATCAGTACAAAAAGAGGAAAAAGCAGATGTAGAAAATATCTTAATAGAGCAGATGGCATATATATAAGAGATATACCAGATGAAAAATTACTAAAAAGAATAGGTGTCTTTAATGTAAAATTAATAGCTGACATAGCATTTTTAGTAAAAACAGACAAGGAATTGTCATTAGACTTATTAAAGGAAAAGAATTTACAAGTTGGAAAATATATTGTAATGACTGCTTGTGAGTGGTTTAAGTCTGATAATTTTTGGAAAAAGAAGTCAATGAATTTTGATAAAGAAAGAAAAGTATTAATAGAAGGAATGCGAAGAATTATAAAGGAAACTGGTTTACCAATTGTATTTTTGCCAACAGTTTATCATGATTATAATTTAGCAGTAGAATTAAAAAAATATTTTAATAAGGATCAATTTATTATTATTGAACATAATTATAACTGTCGTATAATGGCTTCGATTATTTCTAATAGTTCCATATTATTCGGTATGCGTATGCATTCTATTATTTTTGCAATAAGAGCTGGTGTTCCATTTATTGCTACAATTTATGATCAAAAGGTGAAATCTTTATTAAAAAGAATTGATGGGTTAAAGTATGCTATACAATTTGAGGAACTTAATTCAGATAAATTGAATAATAAAATACGAAAGATATATGATAATTATGAGAGGATTTCGAACGAATTAAATAAAAGTGCAACATTATTATATGAGGTAGTGAAAGATAGTATAAAAGATATATAGGATAATTAAAAAATAGTTATACTTTAGGAGTTAAAAATGGTAAAACAAAAAAAAGATTTTATTTGGAATACATTAGGGAGCATATCTTTTTCAGCTACATTTCCATTATTAACTGTTGCTATTTCCAGAGTTTTAGATGCAGAACAATCAGGATTGTTTTCAGTTGCTTTTGTTACATCACAATTAATGATGATTATAGGAAATTATGCAGTAAGAATATATCAAGTATCTGATATTAGGGAGGAATATTCATATAAAGAATATTATATTCATAGATATACAACTTGTTTTATAATGATGATAGTAGGGATATTCTTTATAAATTTTAAAGGATATATAGGAAAAATATTTTTGCTGAATATATTATTATGTTTTTATAAAATGATAGATGCATTAGCAGATGTTTATGAGGGAAGGTTACAACAGATGGATTTTCTTGATAAAGCAGGAAAATCACTGTTTTTTCGTACTTTTTTATCAATAGGTATTTTTATAATGACTTTAATATCATTCAAGGATATATATTTATCAACATTGAGTATGATTTTCGTGTCTATTGTAATATTAGTAATAATGAGTATATTGCCTGCACATGGAATGAAATCTAAAAATAGAAATTGTTCATTAATACATGTAATAGATTTATATAGACAATGTGGACCTTTATTTATATCTTTGTTCCTTTTTAATTATGTAGTCAATTCGCCTAAATATGAAATAGAAAAAGTCTTTCCATATGAATATCAAACACATTTTAATGCATTATATTTTCCAGCACAAGTTATTTTCTTACTTTCTAATTTTATATTTAAACCATTAATTATTTCTATGACAAATTATTGGAATAATATTGAAGAACATAGTATGCTCAATAAATTGATTATAAAAATATTTGGATTAGTTTTTTTATTGGTAATTGTTTCATCCGCTTTTATGTATATGTTTGGAATATCTATTTTAGGATGGTTATACCAAGTTGATTTATCTATGTACAAGGGAATATCTATAATTATGATGATTAATGGAGGTTTCATTGCTTGTATTAATTTTATGTATTTTGTACTAACAATAATGAGAAAACAAAATTTATTGATGTTGTCATATATTAGTGGATTTTTATGTTCTATTTTTATTTTTGATATATTTATTCAAAAATTGTATATGTGGGGAGTTGTTTTAGCATATATGTTAATTTTATTTATTATTTTTTCTAGTTTATTATTTTTCTATGTAAAAGAGATGTCAAAGACAAAAGTTTTATCAAATAAAGGAGGATGAATTAGTATAGTATGATTATTTTTAGAATGATATTATTTGTTATCATTACCTTTATTTTACTATATATTATAGGACAAGTAGTAGAACATATTTTTAAAATGCAAATGGATAATATTGTAAAATCAATAGTAGATGGTTTTTGCATTACATTAGCTTTATTTCAATTGATTGCCTATCCGATTCAAATAAGAGAAGGTTCCTTTTATTTTTTAGTGGGAATAATTATATTTGGGGTAGTATTCACAATTTGTTTATTTACTGTAATTTATAAACAAAAAGGTGATCTTTTTTCAATTAAAAAAGTAAAAAGACAATATTTAGGAATAAAGATATTGTTTCTATTATTAATAGTAATTCAATTAGTAGGAAGTTCATGGTTTTATCATGAAGATGATGATGATGCATATTATGTTGCTTTGTCTACATCTATGATAGAAACAGGAGTTGTTACATCAGATATGCAATATGTAACAACAGGTGTTGAAAGTAATATAGGTGATATTAGACCAAATATTTCAACTTGGGAGGCTTTTATTGCAGTATGTGCATTTCTTTTTAAGATTCATCCAGCAATCCTAGCACATACAGTTATGCCATTTTTATTAATATTAATAGCATATATGACAATTTATTGCGTGGCAGAAAAATTGTTTTGTAAGGAAAAAGAGTGTGAAAAAAAGTCGCTGTATTTCTGTGTCTTTTTCTGTATATTAAATATATTTGCAGGATATGCAGTTTATTCTACAGGGTGTTTTTTATTATTAAGAATTTGGCAAGGAAAAGCAGTATTAGTAAATATTATTTTTCCTGCTTTATTAGTAAATTGTCTTTCTATTATGAATGGAAGTCATGGAAAAAGATATTTTATATGGAATTCGATACTCCTTATAGCAGGAGTCTGTACAACAGTAATAGGGGTATATCTTCTTCCTATTTATTATTTAATAGTTGGAATCCCTTATTTGATAATTACAGATTGGAAGATTAGTAGAAAACTTTTGTTTCGTGCAGTTGCTTCCTTATTGCCAATAGTGGTCTATGGAGTAGCAGCATTGTTAACAATAGTAACAAATAATGCAGAGTATTTAAACGCAGCACCTCCATCATGGATGGTATTATTTAAAAGAAATATGCTGCAAGGATATAATTGGGTATTATTTTTAATTTCTTTGTTCTATATTATTTTTTATGGAAAAAGGATACCTAAAATATTTTTAATTGGAAGCACATTAGGCTTATTTTTATCATTTTTAAATCCTCTTTTTTGTAAAATAGTTGCACAGAAGATAACAGGTGTTGATGTTTATTGGAGATTATATTGGATAGTGCCATTATATTATGCAATTTCTTATGCTGTTGTGGAACTTCTTTTGTTAGTAAAAAGAAAATATTTAAGATGTATAGAGCTTGTTTTAATGATATTTATAATTGGAAAAAGTGGATATTTTATATATCAAGATCCCTATTTTTATGAACATAAAAATCTTTATAAATTACCTAATGAAGTGATAAATATTGTTGATACTATTTTAGATGATTCAATAGAGAATCCATGTGTTTTATTACCAGAAAATCTAGGAGCAAAGGTAAGACAATATTCAGCTAATATAAAATTAGTAGTATCAAGATATTCTTATCAAAAAAATAATAAGATAGAGGGAATGAATGAAACAGTAGGAGATTTTTATCAATATCTTTATAATAAACAAGAATATAATATAGAATATCTAACAGAAAGATTATTAACATTGAAAGTGGATTACCTTGTTTGTAAAAATGGAAATGGTAATTTAGAAAGTGAAAGAATACATTTAAAGGATATTGTAGATGGGTATCAGATTTATTATATTGAAAGATAAAAAACGTTTAGAAATTTATGATGATGTTGTTTAGATAAGAAAGAAAATTTATTATTATATGGAGGAAAAAATGATAGTTCAGGAAGTAGGAAGCAATAATAGAATCTCTGAATTAGATTTAGATACTGTTTTAATTGATATTTGTGGTAGTAATAATAAAATAGATATTGTGAAAAATCAAAATATTCGGAATTTGACAGTAAAGATTATTGGAAATAACAATAGTGTTATAATAAAAGAAAACATAGCAATTAAAGAGCAACTTTATATTTATATAGATGAACATAATACGTACTTGGAAATTGGAAAAAACACGACATTTGAGAATACAACTATTTCAATAGCAGATATGAATAATAAAGTTATCATTGGAGAAGATTGTATGTTTGCAGCGGGAACAAAAATATTAGCTGGAGATTTTCATTCTATTATTGATTTAAATACAAAGAGAAGAATAAATTATGGTTATAGTGTTGTTCTTAAAAATCATATATGGGTAGGATTAAACGCAAAAATATTAAAAAATGTGACAATTGAGGAAAATTCTATTATAGCTGCAGAAAGTTTAGTTACAAATAATATACCAGCAAATAGTATTGTAGGAGGGGTTCCAGCAAAAGTAATAAAAAATAATATCACATGGACAAGAGAAAGAATTGTAGAGGGACAAAATATACAAAATGAGAATTTTTCAAATATATTAGACTCCAATTTATTAAAATATAATTTAGAAGATTTTAGTCAAGAGGTAAGAGGATGGATATTTTTAGAAGAAAAGGAAAGTAGCAATTCGAAATTATATCTTGAAATCACATACGAAAATAATGTTGTTGAAAGAAAATTAGTTCCATTAACAGCAAGGAAGGATGTAAGTGATTTTTATGAAAATATGAAATATTTATTTAGCGGATTTTTATTTTATGTAAGAGAAAATCAAAAATTAAAAAGAGTAAAGTTTATTATAGAAAATGGTGATTTTATAGGTAGCAGAACAGTTGATTTAATATAATATGAAAAAAGGAATGATGCAAAGCTATGTCAAAGAAAAAAATAGGCATTATAGTCTTACTTTTTATAGGACTCTTCCTAAATATAAAAATTTTTCTACAAGTACAGCCAGAAAAGATAACTAATATTCAACTACAAATAACAGTGATGGCTGATAAAATAGGGGAATATAAAATCTATTATAGTGAAACAGAACAATTTGCAGAGGAACAAAGTGTATGGGAAGTATATAGTAATATAAATAAAAATCAAGAGATGATATTTTTATTTCCAGAAAGTTCCAACTATATTCGTATTGACTTTCCAGAAATAGAAGGAACAGTTCAAGTATCAAATTTGAAGTTTCAATATCAAAATAAAGAAATTGAGTTGGAGAATAACTGGATAAAACAGGAAAATTTGTCCCAGCTTACAGTTTATAGAGAAGAAAATGGTATTTATCAGATTAAGACAGAAGGGGGAGATCCTTATATTTTTTTAGATCTATCTGAAATTCCTTTTCAAAAGTACACAGAAAATGCCAATCACATAAAAGAAATTCTTCTCAAAGTAGGTTTATGTCTTATTTTAGACAGTATCATAGTTTTTCTTATTTTATATTCAAAAAGAATAGCATTTTATTACTATGAAATTTATGAAAATAGAAAATTAATTTGGAAGTTGGCAAAGAATGACTTTAAAACGAAATTTGCTGGTTCTTATCTTGGGATTATATGGGCGTTTATTCAGCCGATTGTAACAATATTAGTTTATTGGTTTGTATTTCAAGTTGGATTAAAAAATGGAGATGTAGGAGAAGTCCCATTTGCTTTATGGTTAATGGCTGGTTTGATTCCCTGGTTTTTCTTTTCAGAATCCTTAAATGGTGCGACAAACTCTATGGTAGAATATAATTATTTAGTAAAAAAAGTAGTATTTCAGATTAATATTTTGCCAATTATTAAAATGTTATCCGCTTTTTTTGTGCATATTTTTTTTGTAGTATTTATGCTTATTATTTATGCTTGTAATGAATATATACCAGATTTCTACACTTTACAGCTTATTTATTATTCCTTATGTATGTTTCTTTTTGTGCTTGGTTTATCTTATCTGACAAGTGCAATTGTTGTTTTTATGAAAGACTTAACACAATTAATTAATATTATACTCCAAATTGGGGTTTGGATGACTCCTATTATGTGGAATATAGAAATTATTCCAGAACAATTCCAGTGGATTTTTAAGATAAATCCTATGTATTATATTGTACAAGGCTATAGAAATTCCCTTATTTATAAAATAGGTTTTTATGAGAATTTGGGATATTCTCTATACTATTGGATTTTAACAATTATTGTTTTTTACTTTGGTACAAGTATTTTTAGAAAATTAAAAAGACATTTTGCAGATCTTTTGTAAAGGAATAAGAAAAATGAATGATACAGCAATTAAAGTTGAAAATTTAAGTAAAGTATATAGATTATATAATAAACCAATTGATCGATTAAGAGAATCTCTTGGTTTAACAAAGAAAAATGCAAATTTATCTCGTGAATTTTATGCACTAAAAGAGGTAACGATTGATGTAAAAAGAGGGGAAACAGTTGGAATTATAGGAACGAATGGTTCTGGAAAATCTACGATTTTAAAGATAATTACAGGTGTATTAGATGCAACAGAAGGAGTTGTAACAATAAATGGCAGAATCTCTGCGTTATTGGAATTGGGAGCAGGATTTAATATGGAGTATACTGGAATAGAAAATATCTATTTAAATGGTACTATGATTGGATTTTCAGATGAAGAAATCTCTGCAAAATTAAATGATATTTTAGAATTTGCAGATATTGGAGATTTTGTATATCAACCAGTAAAAACTTATTCAAGTGGTATGTTTGTGCGTCTTGCATTTGCTGTAGCAATTAATATTGAACCAGAAATATTAATTGTAGATGAAGCACTATCAGTTGGGGATGTATTTTTTCAAGCGAAGTGTTATCGGAAGTTTGAAGAATTTAAACAGATGGGAAAAACAATTTTATTTGTTAGTCATGATTTAAGCAGTGTTAGTAAATACTGTGATAGAGTAGTTCTTTTAAATAAAGGAAGAAAACTTGCAGAGGGGAAACCAAAGGAAATTGTAGATATTTATAAAAAACTTCTGGTAAATCAACTCAATACAGAAATACAAAATACAGCTCAAGAGGAACCATTACAATTTTCGGATCAGATGTGGAAGCAAAATCTTCAAGTAAATCCAGAAGTGTTAGAGTATGGTGAAAAAGAGGCAGAAATTATTGATTTTGCGATTATGGATTCGAATGGAGTTATTAGTAATACAATAGAAAAAGGGACTATGTTTCAGATAAAGATAAAAGTATTTTTTCATCAGAATGTACAAGATCCAATATTTGCATATACAATTAAAAATATATTAGGTACAGAATTAACTGGAACCAATACAATGTATGAAAAAGAAAATATTCCACCACAAGAAAAGGGAATGGTTAGAATTGTAACTTTTGAGCAGGAAATGAATCTACAAGGAGGAGAATATTTACTTTCATTAGGGTGTACTGGTTATAAAGATGCAGAATTTAAAGTTTACCATCGATTATATGACTTATGTAATATAGTAGTGATATCAGATAAAAATACAGTAGGATTTTTTGATATGAAGTCAAAAGTGACTTGTGAATAAAGATGGAATGATGAAAGAAAAGGAAGTGAAATATGTGGCAGTTATAAATGCAGACTATTATAATGCAGAGGATAATTATTCAGATGGGGACATTGAAAATGATATTTTAGATCTAGTACAAAATATAGATTGGAAAGAAAAACTATATAAACAAAATATGGGATATACCACATTATACCATTTATCACATATTCGTGAAAATATATTAAATTGGTATCCATTTACCAAGCAGGATTCTATCTTAGAAATAGGTTCTGGGTGCGGAGCAATTACAGGTGTTTTATGTAGAAGAGCAAAAAATGTGGTGTCAGTAGAGCTTTCCAAAAGGCGAGCACAGATTAATTATGAAAGACATAAATCTTATAAGAATTTAAAAATTATAGTAGGAAATTTAAATACGATTAGATTGGATGAAAAATTTGATTATATCGTATTAAATGGTGTTTTAGAATATGCAATGAGCTTTACAGAAGGAGATACCCCATATGAGACTTTTTTAAATCATTTAAAAGAGTATCTAAAGCCATCTGGAAGTGTGATAATTGCAATTGAAAATCGATTGGGATTAAAATATTTTTCTGGTGCATCAGAGGATCATACAGGAAATTATTTTTTAGGGTTAAATGGTTATTTAGGGAATAATCAAGTGAGAACATTTTCAAAAAAGGAATTGCAAGTTTTGTTAGAAAAGTGTGAATTCTATAACCAGAAATTTTACTATCCCTATCCAGATTATAAATTTCCTTATGAAATATTTACAGATAAGTCGATTGAAAAGTATAGATATGGCAGGAAAAATGGAAATTTAGATGAGAAAAAATATCATTTATTTGATGAAGAGTTGATAAGTAGAAGCTTAAGAGAAGAAGGTGTTCTTTCTATATTTGCGAATTCTTTTTTGGTAGTAGCAGAAAAAGATAAGAAAAAAACGGAAACAGAAATAGAATATGTGAAAATAAGTAATGATAGAAAAAAGCAATATCAGCTTGCAACAGTAATTAGGGAAGTGGAGACTGAAAAAGGAAAGAAAAAGAAAGAGGTAGTGAAATTTGCACTAAATGAATCTGCAAAACAGCATATTGAAAATATTTATCAAAATGAACAAATGAAAATAGAGAAAAAAAACAATACAATGGGCTGGAACAATTTAAAAGGTAAAGTATTAAGACAAGAGGGAATCTTAAAATATGATTATTTAGATGAAGATAGTTTAGATAGTCTTATGGAATCTTATATTTTGCTTCAAAAGCCAGAGTGTATTGAAAAAGAGTTGGAAACTTTTTTTAGAATTTATTTTCAAGATGCTACAGTACAATATAATTACCACACAGAGGATTTTACAAAGGTTTTTGGAAAAGAAGAGTGGACAAAAGAGACAGAATGTATCTCGCCAGCGAATATAGATTTAATTTTAAATAATATTTTTATGGTTCAAAACTCTTATATCGTGATTGACTGCGAATGGATATTTGAATTTTATGTTCCATGCAGATTTATTATATGGCGTTCGATTAACGAACTCTATACAACAAAAGGACAAAAATTGGAATGTTTATTAAAACGGAGAAAGTTAATGGAACGATTCCAGATATCAGAGGAAGATGAAGCGATATTTAGAAAGTGGGCAGATTATTTTACAGATTCTTATTTGGGATGTAATCAAATGAAGGCTTATCAGCAGCCTGAAAGGGAGATTTCTTTGGATAAAATTTATAATGAAGAGAAAAAACAAAGAGTTTTATGTAATAGCTTATACCTCGATTTTGGCAATGGTTTTAGTGAAGAAAATAAATTATATACAGAGGTTCCTATTTTGGATCATCATTTTACAGTGAAGTATAATTTAGAGGGCAAAAATGGTTTGAAAAAACTAAGATGGGACCCATTAGAGGGAGAATTTTGTGAGTGTACAATAGAAAAAATTCAAGGTTTTGATCATATTGCTGCAGAAAATGCAATTTATGTAGAAGGAAAGAAAAGTATGTTTTATACAAAAGATCCTATTTATTATTTACAAATACCAGAAAACTTTACTGGAGAAATTCAGATAGAAGGAAGAATTCGATTGATAGAAAAAGATGATATGATTACAGATTTATTGGAGCAAAATAAGAATTATAGAGATGGAAAAGTATTTTTAGAAGAAATTTTTTGTAAAGTAGAAGAGATGCGAAAAGAGATGGATAAAGTAATCGAAGGAAAAAGTATAAGTATCAATCATTTAGAAAGAAAGATTAGTATTTTGGAAAGAAAAATTCAGGGAAAAGAACGGAGATTTTCTAACTATTCAAAAGGAAAAGGGAATTTTTAAATTTTTATTCATATAAGGATCGTTTGCAGAGCGTACGATCCTTATATTTAAGAATAAGATAGAATATTTGGAAGTAAAAGGTATCTTGTAATAAAAATTTTAGTAAATCATAGATGCATTAGTTTTGGTTGGAAATATTTTTTGTACTATAATCATTTTCAGCAAATTTTTCATAATAGTTAGCTGCTTTTTCGGCGGTTAAAGAAAATCGCTTTTGAAGTTTTTTAAGAATTTTTTCTTTTGAAATTCCTTCTTCTAAATTGTCGAAAATCATAACCTGAATTCCTTCTTCTCGTCCCTCTTTTCGTCCTTCTTTCCAACCATTTTGTTTTGCTTCGAACATAAGTTGATTATAATCTCGAATCGCTTTTTCTCTAGCTTCATATTCTAGCCGTTTTTCTTCCATGATACGAAAACAAGAATAAAATTCGGATTCTTCTGGAAATAGGGTGAAATCTAAGATACTGATGCTAACACATTTTTTAAAAACATCATATTTTTAGTTCTGAAAGCTGAATTTCAATATCAATTTCAGTATCATCATTCATTAAAATTCGAACACCAAGAATTCCTTGTTTTTCATCTTCATGCAGTTTTCGAAGATTGGTATTTAATAGATGAGTTTCTTTGATTTGACTGGGGTCTAGCTTTAGGATAGCAGATAAAAAACCAATTCGAGCGAGTGATTGGATCTGCCATAATTTCTTTAAAAGCAAAATCAATTTTGGGTTTCATTAAAAAATCAGATATAAGTACCTCCTGTTGTTAAACTTATTAATCTCTTGGTTAAGGAAAATTTTTATAAAAGGATTTTTGTTTTCTTGTTAAATATTTATATTTTACATAAAGTATAACATGAAGATAAGCTTTCGTCAGCGAGAGGCGTAAAAAACAGAGAAGATTTTTTGTATTTTATGCTACTGGAAATTGTCTTTATAATAATAGGTTATGAGGAATATCTAGGAAATAAATAAAGAATTTTAGAAAAATCTACTAGAAGATAGTAGGTTTTCGTAGAGGAATCCACTCTATGAAAAAGAGATTTGGCTCTATCCCTGTCTCATATCATAGTCGTTCTTATCAAATTTGTCAAGAATGAATTATTTTTACTTTAATTTATAGAACAACAATAAAGTAAAATATAAGAAAAAGAAATTTTTAATTATTCTATTTTATATTTAAATTTTATTTTTAAAAGTAAACCGTCAAAATTATCGTCAAAAAATCTTTCATTATAAGCTTTTTGTAATTCTAAAATTTTAAATTTCTATTTTATTTATCCTAAAATTTTACTTATTTTATAAAAATTAAACAAAATTAATTGAAGTAAAATAAGAACCGTCAAACTTTTGGTCAATTTAGAATAAGATTATTATTTTGATAAAAATTAATCTTTTCATAGAGTGGATTCCTTTATGAAAATTTATTAATTTAGTAGGAATTTGAAGGGAATTAGAAGAAAAAAGCAGAAAGGTGAGTATTATGTCAGAAAGAAAAGTAGGTTCTATTACACTTACTTATAAATTGAGACTTTATGACAGACATCGAAATTGGATTTTAATGACAAAGCAGATTTATAATCAGGTAGTTTGGCATTATTATCAGATTTTGATGAAAGAAGCTTCACTTTTGGAACAAGGAAATTTTGAAGTACTTCGGATATTAGAAACCTATAGTATTGGAACAAAAGAGATGAAAGCCCGAAAGGAAGAACCTTTATGGAAGCTGAAAATTGAAGGTGTTTCTAAAATTCCACTTTATTTTCGACGTGCTGCCATTAATACTGCAATTGGATTAGCAAGGAGTTATTATTCCTCTTTTGAAAGAAAACAAGGAGACAATAACATTCCTTCTCAGGCAGGAAAAGTGAATGGTTCTCCTGTTTTTTATAAAGGAATGTATCGTGCTTTTACAGAAAATTCAATTCAACTAAAATTATATAATGGAATGAAATGGGTTTGGGTGACTTATCCGTATCATGGAAGATCCATTCCAAAGGATGGAGTGTTACTTTCTCCTACGTTAAAGTTAGAAAAGAAAGCGGCTTATTTACATATTCCTGTAC
>CAJTXA010000013.1 GCA_910579865.1 uncultured Lachnospiraceae bacterium | reverse complement strand
GATTATTTACTTTATCCAAATCAGTTTACAAAAGAGGTAATGATTCGAGATTATATGTTGGAAAATATTGCAGTTGGTTCCTCTATTTTATGTGGTTATCCACGAAATGAGATATTTTTTGATGAAGAACGAAGAGAACAAGTTCGAGAAGAGATGAAGTTGCAGGGAAAACGAGTGTATGCTTATATGCCAACATGGAGGGGAACAGTTGCAAAAATTGGATCCAATAAAGATGATAATTATTTGATGTATTTTTTATATGAATTAGATAGATGGCTAACAGAGGATGAAGTGCTATATATTAATCTTCATCCAATGACAACACATAGTAAAAATGATGTAGAAATTAAGGCACTAAAACATATTAGAAAGTTTCCACAAAAATATGAGACCTATTGTTTTTTGAATATTGCAGATGTATTAATTACAGATTATTCCAGTGTGTTTTTTGATTTTGCATGTACTGGAAAAAAGATTGTACTTTTACCCTATGACAAAGAAGAATATCTAGCAAGTAGAGGAATGTATCTTTCATTAGATGAACTTCCGTTTCCACAGGTGCGGGATGTTGCTTCTTTGTTAAAGGAGTTGCGTTCAGAAAAGAATTATAATGATATTGATTTTAGAAATACATTTAATGCATTAGATGGAAAAAATATTTCTCAAAAGTTATGTGATTATATTATTCTTGGTGAGAATACACAACTAATGATAGAGAAGATTCCAGATAATGGAAAGGAAAATGTTTTGTTGTATGTAGGGAATTTAGCAAAAAATGGAATTACAACTTCTATTCGAAATTTGTTAAATACCATCGATTTATCAAAGCGAAATTATTATATTTCGTTTTGCCAAGGAAAAGCAAAAAATAATACAGCACAACTTAAAACGTTTTCTTTAGATATAAAATTTTTTGCAGTTTCAGAATTTTTAGATTTGACTATTTGCGATAGAATAATTCGTAAATTGTTTAGAAAGAAGTTTCTTTCTGCGGAAAAGTTTATGAAATTTATGGGAAATCGAATTTATCAAAATTTTATGCGAGCTTATGGAACACCAAAGTTTCATACAGTAATTCAGTTTAATGGTTATGAAAGTGATATGATTCTTCTTTATAGTGCATTTCCAGGAAATAAGGCGATTTTTGTTCATAATGATATGGTAAACGAAATTAAGACAAAAAAGAATCAAAGAAGAGATGTACTAAAATATGCGTATCATCAGTTTAATTCAGTTGCTGTTGTAACAGAAGATCTCATATCATCTACTATAGAACTTTCTTCTAAACAGAGTAATATTGTTTGTAGTCATAATGTAATTGATTATAAAAAAATTTTGGAATCTGCGGAAATGCCAATAATATTTGATAAAGTAACAAAACATTCTGTTTCATATCAGAATTTTATTGAAATAATGGATTCTAATTTACCTAAATATATTACAATTGGAAGATTTTCTCCAGAAAAAGGACACGAACGTTTAATAGATGCTTTTAAGAAGACACTAATGGAGGGTAATGAGGCTTATTTAATTATAATGGGAGGATATTCTTTAAAGAAAGGATACTTGAATTTACATAACAAAGTAAAAGAGATGGGATTAGAAAAGAATGTTATTTTATTATTAAGTATTTCAAATCCGTATCCAATTTTAAAAGCATGTGATTATTTTATTTTAAGTTCATTTTATGAAGGATTTGGTTTAGTGATTGCAGAGGCAGATATATTAGGGAAACCAGTGGTTTCAACAGATATAGTGGGACCAAGAGGGTTTATGAAAAAATATGGAGGAACATTAGTAGAAAGTTCGGAAGAGGGAATTTATCAAGGATTACAGATGCTATACCATAAAAAAGTAAAGCCAATGCAAATTGATTATGATGCTTATAATAAACAATGTATAGAAGAATTTGAACAGCTTTTTGTGAAAAAAGAGTTTTGATAGAAGGAGAAAGAGAATGATATCAAATAAGAATCAGATGTTAGAAAAAAATCTTAATTTGTCTTCACGGAACTATCAAATTGATTTTTTAAAACTTATTTTTTCTATTTGTGTGGTTATTTATCATTCTTCTTTTTTAATAAAGGAAGGGACAAAGTTTCAGATTCCAACCGCATTAGGTTGGATAGCAGTTCATTTCTTTTTTATTGTATCTGGATTTTTCATGACAAAAAGTATCATTGCAAAAAAATATGATCCTAAAAATGCAGGAAAAATGGCATATGACTATGTAATAAAGAAATTTAAACGAATTGCACTTCCTTATTGTGTAGCAACTATATTATTTCTTTTTACTTATATTTATATTAATTATGAAAAAGTAAATATTTTTGATTCAATCATAAATGCACTTCCAGAGTTATTTGCTATAAGTATGTCTGGAATAACATTAGAATATAATTTTCCAGTTTGGTATATTTCTGCGATGCTCCTTGTAATGCTTCCACTTGGTTATCTATTGATAAAAAATAAAGATTTTTTTCTGTATTGTTTTGCACCATTAATGGCTCTTTTTCTATATGGTTATATGTATCAACAGGAAAATAAGTTCTTATTTTACAAGGGGGGGGCAGGGCTTTGCCTGAATGGAATTATTCGAGCAGGCTGTGGATTGTGTTTTGGCGTTATTACATGGCTACTTTATGAAGAACTTCAAAAGAAAGAGATGATAAGCTATCAAAAAAAGATAGTAACAGGGATAGAAGGAGGAATCACAATTCTTTTTTTCTATGGAATTCTTTTTCATAAAAGTTCTATTGCAACTTTATTTTCTCTTTTACTTTTATTGCCAATTATGATAGCAATTATATTTAGTGAAAAAAGTTATTTTGCAAGATTTTTTCAATATAAATGGATGAAAAAGATGGATTCTATTTCATTTTCAATTTATCTGAATCATGCGGTAGCAAGAAGAATAGTAAGTGAGTATTGGAAGGAAATTCCTTATTGGTCTGGTATGGCAGTATTTGTTTTTTTTATTTTAGTATTTTGTATGATTCATTTTTTACTTGTAAAGTGGGTTTTATTTCTATGGAATCGGAAACGAAAGAAATTTTAGGAAAGAAAATAAGTGAAATGGAAAGTGAAAGAAAGGGGGAAGGAATGTCTCTTGTAATAAAAATATTTCTATGTTTTCATCAATCCTATACAATACTTCCTCCTTTGTGTATTCCTATTCAATGTGGAGCAGAAGGAAAAACTTTAATAAAAGAGGTGCTTCAAGATAATATAGGAGAACATATTTCTGGAAAAAATCAGGAGTATTGTGAATTAACAGCACAATATTATGCATGGAAACAAGAACTCTGTGATTATTATGGGTTTTGTCATTATCGACGTTTTTTCTGTTTTGAGGAACAAAGAAAAAAACCTTATCTAGTGTTTGGAAAATTAAAAGAAAAACAAAAAATTCTTTTGGGAACCGAGTCGATGATTACTGAATTATGTCAACAATATGAAATCATTCTTCCTTATGCAATAGATATGGGAGTTTCTGTAATAGAACAGTATCAATCTTCTTTGTTTCATTATGGGAGTGATTTAAAACTATTTATTCAGATTTTAAAGAAAAAGTATCCCGAACTGAAAAAGGCGGCAAAAATCTATCTTTCACAGAATAAGCAGTATTTTTGTAATATGTTTTTAATGGATCGGATTCATTTTCAGGAATACTGTACCTATTTATTTGGAATTTTAGAGGAATTTGATCAAAGAAAAATAAAGCATGGCAGTTTTCAAGCAGATCGAACTAATGGTTATTTAGGAGAACGGTTTGTAGGAATTTATTTAGAATATGCAAAAGAAAAAGGGGTAAAGATTAAGGAAGTTACAAGGATGGATATTAATTGTACCTTAAAGAAAAGATTAATCTACTATATTTTTCCACCAGAGAGTAGACGAAAAAATTCTTTAAAAAAAGCAATAAGGAGAAAGGGTAAGGAAACATGACAAGAAAGAGGGGAATTGCCAACAAACTCGAACAGATAAAACAATATCAATTTCTTTTTGAAGAATTAGTGAAACGAGATTTTACCAAACGATATAAAAGAACCATTCTTGGGATGTTATGGAGTGTATTAGGTCCTATGATGACATTAGGTGTAATGGCTTTGATTTTTACACAGTTTTTTGGAAGAAATATCAATCACTATGTCATTTATTTGTTTTGTGGAAATCTTATATATGGATATTTTAAAGAAAGTACAAATACTGGTATGACAGCTCTCTACTATAATGCTAGTATTTTTTCGAAAGTGAATATTCCAAAGTATCTGTTTTTACTATCTAGGAATGTTGCTTCTTTTATTAATTTCGGGATTAACTTATTGGTTTTATTTGGATTTTGCCTGTTGGATGGAATCTCTTTTTCTTGGAAATTTTTATTTTTATTGTATCCAATTGGATGTTTACTTTTGTTTAATGTTGGAATGGGATTGATCTTATCTGCTTTGTTTATTATGTTTCGGGATATGAAGTATTTATATGATATCTTTACTTTATTAGTGATGTATGTGTCTGCCATTTTTTATTCGATTGAAGTATATCCACAACAGACACAATATTTGTTTTATCTAAATCCTATTTATGTGTATATTCGTTATTTTAGAAAGATTATTTTAGAGGGAGAAATTCCAAGAATATCCTTTCATTTCTTGGCAATTGGATATGCAATAGTAGTTTTATTCATTGGTGGATTAATTTATAAAAAGAAAAATTACAAGTTTTTGTATTATATTTAATAGGAGTTATGATGAAAAAAACAGTAGTTACAGCGAAAGATGTGTCTGTAGAGTATGTAATTGGAGATTTACGAAATATTGGACTGAAAGATTTTGTACTAAAAAAGTTGACAAATACCTATCAAGTGAAGTCATTTTTAGCAGTAAATAAAGTTTCCTTTCAAGTAGAACAAGGGGATATGTTGGGAATCATTGGTTCAAATGGAGCAGGGAAATCCACGTTATTAAAGGTCATTACCCAGATTATGCGTCCCTCAAAAGGAACGATTCAAGTAAAGGGAAAAATAGCAGCTTTATTAGAACTGGCAAGTGGATTTGATGGGGATCTTAATTTAAAAGAAAATACCTACCTTCGAGGAGCGATTTTAGGTTATACTCGTGAGTTTATGGATCGAAAATATCCAGAAATTCTTGCGTTTTCCGAATTGGAAGCTTTTGAAGAACGTCCTTTTAAGCAGCTTTCAAGTGGGATGAAATCAAGAATTGCATTTTCGATTGCCAGTTTGGTAGAACCAGAAATTTTAATTTTAGATGAGGTGTTGGCAGTAGGAGATGGTGCCTTTCGAGAAAAAAGTGAGGCGAAAATGCAAGAAATTATTCAAAATGGAAAGGCAACGATTTTTGTGTCTCATTCCATTCCACAGGTTCGAAGAATGTGTAATAAGGTTTTATGGTTGGATCATGGAAAACAGATTGGATTTGGAGAAACCAATGCGGTTTGTGATGCATATGAACAATTTTTAAAAAAAGGAGTTTTTCCGAAAGATAAGTAAGTTTTTAAGGAAGATAGAATGAAGGGAAAGTAGGAAAACAGAATGGTATTACAATCGATTTTAATTCCACAAAAAAAACAAGAAAGTTATATAAGAGGTGGAAGAATAAAAGAAGGAAAATTGTTCCTTTTAAAGGGAGAAATTCTTTCTTTTGATACCTATTTTAATAGTTTTTCTTATCCAAAGTACCGGGATTATACGAAAGCAAATACAGTAGAATTTGAAGTAGAGTTTTGTGGAGAGATTGTAGCATCTTGGTGTGTATTTGATGGAGAGGAGCAAGTTCTTTGTGAAAAGATAGGGAAGAGTGAAAGAAAAACTTCTCTTATTTTTTCAACTGATTTTACATATCTTCCTCAAAATGGAATCCTATATTTGAAAATTAAAGCAAAAAAAGAAAGTGAAATTCTAAGCGGAAGTTATTGTACTAAGTGTGAATTTGAACCAATTAAGTGTAGTGTAGTGATTTGTACTTATCGAAGAGAATCTTTTGTATTGAAAAATATAGAACGATTTCAAAAAGGAAAGTTTACTTGGATTTCTCATGTGTATGTAATTGATAATGGGAATACATTAGAAACACAGACCAATTCTTTTATTCAAGTGATTCCTAATAAAAATGTAGGAGGAAGCGGAGGATTTACAAGAGGATTATTAGAAGCAGAACAAGAGGAAGCAACTCATGTAATTTTGATGGATGATGATATTGTTTTTCATCCAGAAACAATGGAACAGATGACAATGTTTCTTTCGATTTTAAAAAAGGAATGGAAAGAAAGTTGGTTTAGTGCAGCAATGATAACATTGGATCAACCAGAAAAACAGTATGAGATGGGAGCAATTTGGGATGGAAAAAAATCAATAGGAAAGAAACAGGGAGTGGATCTAAGAAAGAGGGAAAATCTTTTAACAAATATGGAAAACCGTGAAATACAGTATGGAGGCTGGTGGACTATATTACTGCCTCTTTCGATTTTAAAAAGGGTTGGATTTCCATTGCCCTTCTTTATTAAATTTGATGATGTGGAATATGGGATGAGAAAACCATTAGGAACAGAAATTATTACAATGAATGGGATAGCAGTTTATCATGAGGCATTTGATCGAAAAGTGAATTTTGTTTTGGATTATTATAATTTAAGAAATGAGCTGATTGTAAATGTGCTGTATCGAAATCTTTCTTTGATAGGAGCATTGAAACGTGTTTGGTATGAAGTGTGTAAAGAACTTTTTTTATATCGTTATGATTGTTGTTTGCTTGTATTTCAGGCAGTGAAAGATTTTTTAAGAGGAGTTGATTTTTTTCTTGAAACGGATGGAGAAAGAGAAAATCAAAAATTGATAAATTTAGCACCAAAGTTGATACCACTAGAAGAAATACCAGAATGGGAGGAGTCCTTACGTTGTGATGAACATAAAAGAAATTATAAAATTACATTACCTATGATTTTGACAATAGGAGGTCAGATTTTACCTTCTATTTTCTTAAAAAAAGAAAAGTATGCCATTCCTTTATCGAAAACAAGTGCAATTGATTTGTTTGGAAGAAAATGGGCAATACAGTATCAGCTAGGAAAAGAGGTAGGAATTTTAACCAAACATAGTACAAAGAAATTTGTAAAGTATGGATTAGGTGCAATTAGAGTGTCTTTTCAACTAATAAGAAAGTATAGAAAAGTAAAGATACAGTTTCAAGAACGCAAAGGAGAACTTTCTTCAATGGCATTTTGGAAAAAATATTTAGAGATAAATTAGTTTATATAGAATGGATGGTTTTATGAAGGAGAACGAATATGCATAAAAAGGTTAGGATTGTTGTAATTGGAAATTATTTGGAAGTACTAGAACGTCCATTAAGACAAAAAAATGTGTTTATTGATTGTATTATTAATAATTGCAGTCCTTTGGCTATGGCAGGAAAAGGTGACTCTGCTAATTTAAAATATAGTGAGGATAGAGATTTGCCAATGCAGACCTTATTAAATATAAGAAAAAATCTTTCTGCAATGTTATCGAAAGATCCTATGAAATTTTGTCAAAATTATAATTTACAACCGTTTGGAAAAGAAATTCGATATCAAAATAATACAGAATACATTGTTGTTATGAATACATCGATAGGTTATTCTCTTTTTGAAAAGAATGGGGGGGTAGTTTATTCTGATACATGGCCTCAGAATCAATTTATTACTGAGATAAAAGCAAATAAAAATTATATAAGACAAAATTTTCCTTTTACAGATAATTTCAATTGGAAGTATTATTATGATAAGTTTATTGATGCCATTTTGTATGAGTATGACAGAGAACATATTATTTTGATAAAAGTGAATTCTGCTCAATGGTATTTAGAATCACAAGAAATAAAGGCATTTGAAAATCGCTCTTCTTTATTTCGCAATCGGATAGAACAGATGGATGAATATTTTCTTGAAAGAACACATTGCCTTTGTATTGAAGAACAATATAATCATATTCCTACAAAAAAGGAAGCTTGTGCATTTCCTTATTCTTCTAAAACATCTTATTTTTATAAAAGACTTGAAAAGCAAATTTTATTATTATTAGAAGAAGGTACTTCCTATAAAAGAAAGAGGGTAATGTATACCAACCCATTAACAAAATATTTAAATCAAAAATTATCCTCACAAATTTTGATGGATAGAAAAGAGGAATTAAATAATATAGAAGAAAATTATCTATCATTATTTGAAATAAAAAAAGGAAATTATAAAAATAATAGATTTTTTATAGATCTTATAAAATTACAATTGTTTCTTGATATAGAAAATGGCTATACTTTATCAGATTATGCAATTGAACTATTAGAAAATAAGGACTCTTTTGAAACAGAAATTGATATTGAATTAATAGAGCTTTATACAAAATATTTAAAATTAAATATAAATGATATTATTGCAGTATACTTACTATATTTACAATATGAAAAGAAAGAGTGCTTTCAAAAAATAATAATAAATATCTTGGAAAATCCTGATTGTTTGCCTGTTAATGCTGCAAAAAAATTTAGAAATAGTAATATTAGTTTTCTTAAGAATTATCCATATATTCAATCCGAATTAAAAGAAGAACAAAAATTTGAAAAATGTTTCCTTCCACTTGGAAACAATAGTTATATTCTTATTGATTTATTTTCTAAAAATTATATGGAAAAAGTAGATTTATGTATTAATAAAACGGTAGATTATAAAAAAGTGATAGATTATGGTTATATTTGTCCAATTGAGTCTGCTGATGCATTGTGTTCTAATTATGCTTTTTATATAGAAAGGGCAAGATGTTCCAATGGAAATAAGCCAGTAAAAATTGAATTTTATGATCGAGAAGATTTTGAGGATACTTTAAGCTATATTGATTATACAGATATTTTAGAAAACGAAAGATTTGTTATTTCTATGGCTGGGCAGAAGATAGATTTATCTGATTATAGAACAGTATGTAATTTAAGCTTTTTATTTAAGAAAAATGTGAAATTATGTACAATTCGTTCTGGATTAACGGATCAAATCTGTTATTATATTTTTTCTAAAAAGTTGGAAGAGGCAAATTCTTCTATTCTGCCTAATGCTAACTGTGAAATTTATTATGATGATACTTTTTATCTACCAACTGTAATTTTTAATGGACTTGAAATTACAAAGTTTACAAAAGAAGATATTCAAAAGAAATTGATTACAAATCAGCTATCAGAGAAACTACTAATACAGATTAATAGACAAATGACATTTCCAGATTTGTTATCAAGAAATGGTTGTGAAGAGCTTGGCATAATTACTTCGGAGGAAGCCAGACTGAAGGAATTTAAGTATTGTAGTAAAATTTTTTTACCTTTTAAGAATGATAAAGTGCAAGAATTTTTAAAACGTAAGTTTGGATTTATGCCTTCCTATTATTATTGTTTGGTTCGTCCAGAAGTGTTTATGCTAACGAAGTATTTTGAATTAGATAAGTATATTAAATTTCCAGAATTTGATAATGAAAATAAAAAAATAGCAGAAAAAATGCTTTCTTGTGATGCAGTGGTTATCCATATAAGGTTAGGTGATTTTGTATCTTGTGGTTGGGATGTAGATAATGGTTATTATATAGAATCGATAAAAAAACTTCTTGAAATACCAGATTATGAAAATAAAAAATATTTTATTTTTTCAGATAATATTCCTTGGATAAAAGAGCATAAAAAGGAGTATGGATTTGAACTTTTAGGAGATTCTGAAATTATTTGGATAGATCATAATAAAGGGGAGGAAAGCTATCGAGATATGCAACTTATGAGCTTGGCAAAAATAATAATTGCATCAGGAAGTGGAATGGTTCGTATGGCAGTTGTACTTAGTAAAAGATGTGAACAGTACTTTAGTTGGAAAACGGAGATTGTAGAGTTATTAGCGAAAGTAGGAAAAAAGAATAAATACACAATAGGAACTTATTCAAAGAATTATCGTATGGATTATTCAAAATTTGCTCCTAAAACATGATTAATATTTATTTTTCAGAAGGGATATAGGGAATATACTTTAGGAATTCGTTAAAGGCACATTGTACGTTATTGGAGGGATAAAATGAGTATTACAAAAATATCTCTAAAGGAAATGCAACAACAGGAATTTGAAATTTTATGCGAATTGGACCGAATCTGCACAGCATATAAAATTACTTATTATCTTACTGCTGGTACATTATTGGGAGCAATTAGGCATAAAGGATTTATTCCATGGGATGATGATATTGATGTTGCAATGCCATTAAAAGATTATCGAAAGTTTACTCAAATTTGTCAAAGAGAATTAGCAACTGATTATTTCTTTCAAGATTGGAAAACAGAAAAAAATTATCCTTTTCATTTTGCAAAAATTCGAAAAAACGGAACAAATGATGGGGTTACTTTTTTGCAAAAGATAGAAATGCATCATGGTATTTCTATTGATATTTTTCCTCTAGAGGCATGTCCTAAAAGGGATTGGTTTGCAAAATTACTTTTTAAAATAACTGAATTTTCTACTTATGCTTTGTTGAAAAAGGGGGATAAAACTTTTTCGCATTGTTTTCAAAAAAAATATGAACGAATTATTTTTAGGTTATTACAATGGGTACCAAAGAAAGGACTTCTTTTTTTTCGGGAAGGAGTATGTAGGATTGTTTCTATTTTTTGTTCGAATCAAAGGCTTTGTACGTCTGGAGGAGGGCATGGCTATCCCTATGAAACATATAAAGCAGAATGGTTTTCGAAAACTGTGTTTGTAACATTTGAAAATAGGACATTCCCTGCTCCAAAGGAATGGGATGCACTTCTTTCTCATATGTATGGCGATTATCAGATCTTACCTCCGAAAGAAAAACGTAGAGGACATATAGAAGAACATTTTGATAAAATAGGAAAGGAAAACAAAAAGAAATGAAAACAGCATTTATTACAGGAATTACTGGACAGGATGGTTCTTATTTAGCAGAACTTTTATTGGAAAAAGGGTATCAAGTACATGGACTTGTAAGACGTGCTTCTATCGAGAGACAAAATCGAATTGCACATCTAAAAGGAACACAACATTTTTCATTATCTTATGGAGATATTACAGATTCGATTAGTTTAGTAAAATTAATTCAAACAATACAACCAGATGAAGTTTATCATCTAGCAGCACAAAGTCATGTGCAGGTTTCATTTGAAGTACCAGAATATACTGCTGATGCGGATGCGATTGGAACACTTCGGATGTTAGAAGCGATCCGTATGGCTGGATTGGAAAAACAGTGCCGATTTTATCAGGCTTCCACTTCAGAATTATTTGGAAAAGTACAAGAAGTTCCACAGAGGGAAACCACGCCATTTTATCCTTATTCTCCCTATGCTGCTGCAAAGCAGTATGCTTTTTGGATTGTTCGAAATTATCGAGAAGCTTATGGGATGTTTGCTGTAAATGGGATTTTATTCAATCATGAATCAGAACGAAGAGGAGAAACTTTTGTAACAAGAAAGATTACATTAGCAGCCGCTAGGATTGCAACAGGAAAACAAGAAACCTTGTACCTAGGAAATTTAGATGCATTAAGGGATTGGGGGTATGCAAAGGATTACGTAGAATGTATGTGGCTAATGTTGCAACAACCAGAACCAGAAGATTTTGTGATTGCAACAGGAGAACAGTACTCTGTACGAGAGTTTTGTACATTGGCATTTCAGTATATAGGAATGGAATTAGAATGGAAGGGAAAAGGAATAGAAGAAAAAGGAGTTGAAAAAAAGACAGGAATCGTTCGAGTTGCAGTTTCTTCTGCTTATTTTCGTCCTACAGATGTAAGAACGCTATTAGGAGATCCAAAAAAGGCAAGGGAGCAACTGGGTTGGAATCCAAGAAAGACATCTTTTCAAGAACTGGTTCATCGAATGGTAGCACATGATTTAATGTTGGTGAAAGGGGAAGAAAATTATGCAGTATAAGTTGTGTGATGATACTTGGGATCAGGCAGAAATTGAAGCAATTCATCGTGTGATAGAAAGCAATCGTTTTTCAATGGGAGAAGAAGTGAGACAGTATGAAGAAGAATTTGCAAAGCTCTTTCAAGTTCGGTATGCTGTGATGGTAAGTTCTGGTTCAGCAGCAAACTTACTTGCAATTGCTGCATTAGTTTATTCAGGAAGAATACAGAAAGGGGAGGAAGTATTAGTTCCTGCTGTTTCTTGGAGCACCACATATTTTCCGCTTTATCAAATGGGGTTAAAACTTCGTTTTTTAGATATTAATCGAGAAACATTAAACTTGGATGTGCAACAAATTGAGGCGGCAATTACACCTTATACTAGAGCAATTTTTGCAGTTAATTTATTAGGAAATCCTAATGAATTTGCGAAGATTTTAGAGATTTGTAAAAGAAGAAATTTGATTTTAATAGAGGATAATTGTGAATCGCTTGGCGGAGTTTACCAGGGGAAGAAATTAGGAACATTTGGCTTACTTGGAACATATTCTACGTTTT
Source organism: uncultured Lachnospiraceae bacterium (assembly GCA_910579865.1). Lineage (GTDB taxonomy): Bacteria > Bacillota > Clostridia > Lachnospirales > Lachnospiraceae > MGBC114844. Next base: position 103,310 of record CAJTXA010000013.1, on the reverse strand, counting down.
ATTCTCATCATCTTTGTACAATGGAAGGTGGTATAGTAGTTACGAATGAGGAAACGCTTTATCACTATATGTTGTCTATTCGAGCACATGGTTGGACAAGAAATCTTCCAAAAAATAGTTCTATTTATCAAAAAAACGAAATGGAATTTTATGAAAGTTATCATTTTATTGTACCAGGATTTAACTTAAGACCAATTGAGATGGAAGGAGCTATTGGAAAAGAACAATTAAAGAAGATGGAAACTTTGATAGAAAATCGACGAAAAAATGCAGCTTATTTTCAAAGTTGTATGGCTAGGTTTTCAGAAATTCGACTGCAAAAAGAAATCGAACAAAGTTCTTGGTTTGGATTTTCTATTGTGCTGGAAGGAAAATATCAAGGAAAACGTGATTTCATTGTAAAAAGATTAGAGGAAAAAGGAGTAGAAGTAAGACCAATAGTAGCAGGAAATTTTACAAGAAATCCAGTAATTCAGTATTTGGAGTACAGTATTTATGGGAAATTAGAGCAAGCAGATTGGATTCATGAAAATGGTTTTTTTGTGGGAAATCATAGTCAAGAGGATCGAACGGGGATTGATTATTTTTTGGATTGTTTTTCTACTATTTTAGGGGAGGTATCAAGATGGAATTAGATGCAAAAATCTATATTGCGGGACATAAAGGGATGGTAGGTTCTGCTATTTTGCGAACGTTAAAGAAAAAAGGGTATTTGAATTTGGTCTATCGAACTCATTCGGAATTGGATTTAACGAATCAAAAAGAGGTAGAGTCTTTTTTTGAAGAGGAACAACCAGAATATGTTTTTCTTGCTGCTGCAAAGGTAGGAGGAATTGCAGCAAATATTAAGATGCCAGCAGATTTTCTTATGCAAAATTTATTAATTCAATGCCATGTAATAAATAGTGCTTATCAGCATCAAGTAAAGAAGCTGTTATTTTTGGGTTCTTCTTGTATTTATCCGAAAGAAGCACAGCAACCCTTAAAAGAAGAAGCTCTACTAACTGGTTTATTAGAGCCAACAAATGAAGGATATGCAGTTGCTAAGATAGCAGGATTGAAATTATGTGAATATTATAAGAAACAATATCATGCCAATTTTATTAGTGTGATGCCTTGTAATTTATATGGATATGAAGATAATTTTGAAGAGGAAACTTCCCATTTAGTGCCAGCCTTAATTCGAAGATTTCATGAGGCAAAGATACAACAGAAAGAATTTGTGACTGTTTGGGGAACAGGAAAAGTTTATCGAGAACTGTTGTTTACAGAGGAAATGGCAGAGGCTTGTCTCTATGTGATGAATCATTATGAAGGAGAAACATTTCTAAATTTAGGATATGGAGAGGATTTTACGGTTTTGGAGATTGCTGAGATAATAAAAAAGGTAGTTGGATATAAAGGGAAGATACAATTTGATTCATCGAAACCAGAAGGAATGGTTCGAAAAATCGTTGATTCTTCAAAACTGCGTCAGATGGGATGGAGTCCTCAAATTTCGTTAGAAGAGGGAATCCGTTCTACTTATGATTGGTATGTAAAACATTTGAATAAAAAAGTAGCATTTGAAACAAAGGAAAAAAGGAAAGGATAACTTATGAATATCGTATTGTTATCAGGAGGTTCTGGAAAACGATTGTGGCCATTATCAAATGAAGTACGATCCAAACAATTTGTAAAAATTTTTCGATCGAAAGAAAAGGACTATCAGTCTATGGTACAACGGGTGTATCAGCAGATTAAAGAAGTAAATCCAGAAACAAGGATTCTTGTGACAACATCAAAAACACAAGTTTCTGCGATACATCATCAATTAGGAAGTGAAGTAGAAGTTTGTGTAGAACCTTGTAGAAAGGATACTTTTCCTGCAATCGTATTGGCAACAGCATATCTACATGATGTGAAACATCTTTCTGAGGAAGAAGTAGTGGTAGTTTGTCCAATTGATCCTTATGTAGAAAAGGATTATTTTGAAGCATTAGAAGAATTGGCAGTAGAAGCCAAAAAAGGAAAAGCAAATTTGGTATTGATGGGAATAGAACCGACCTATCCAAGTGAGAAGTATGGTTATATTATTCCAGATAATACAGAAAAAATTAGTAACGTCAAGGAGTTTCGAGAGAAACCAGATTTAGAAAAAGCAAAAACCTATCTTTTACAAGGGGCATTATGGAATGGGGGGGTATTTGCTTATAAAATAGGATATGTGTTAAAATTGGCAAAGGAATGGATAGGATTTAAAGAGTATAATGCGTTATATTTAAACTATAAAACATTGGTTCCAATTAGTTTTGATTATGCAGTAGTAGAAAAAGAGAAAAAAATACAAGTAATGCGCTTTATGGGACAATGGAAAGATCTTGGGACTTGGAATACCATAACAGAGGCAATGGAAGAGAAATTAATAGGAAAAGCGATTGTAAATCAAACTTGTGAAAATGTACATATTGTGAATGAACTAGATATTCCAGTTTTATGTATGGGATTGCAAAATGTTATAGTTTCTGCTAGTCCAGATGGAATTTTAGTATCTGATAAAGAACAGTCTAGTTATATGAAACCTTATGTAGAGCAGATTGATCAACAAGTAATGTTTGCTGAAAAATCGTGGGGAACCTATCGTGTACTTGATGTAGAAAAAGAAAGTTTGACGATTAAGATAATTTTGAAATCAGGAGAAAAAATGAATTATCATAGTCATAGTAGAAGAGATGAAGTTTGGATAATTATATCAGGAAGAGGAAGAACCATAATTGATGGAATAGAACAGACTGTTTGTACAGGAGATGTAGTAACAATGCAAGCAGGAAGTCGGCATATGATTATTGCAGACACAGAGTTAAGGGTAATTGAAGTACAGATGGGGAAAGAAATTAGTATTTATGATAAACAGAAATTTGCTTAAAATTAGGAAGATCACCAAATTACTTATTTAAGTTTTTAGTGGTCTTTTTTACTTGACAAAAAGAAGAAAAAGGACTATAATGAACATTGTTCATATTGAAAGGAGGAATTAATTATAAATACAATTATTACATCAAAAGAGGCTATTTTAGAGAAAAGCAAACAGTTAATTCGGGAGCAGGGAGGAGCAGCTATTAATATTCGAAGTGTAGCTGCTGCGTGTGGTGTTTCGATTGGTTCAATCTATAATTATTTTGATTCTAAAGCAGATTTAATTGCTGCCACAATAGAAAGCGTATGGCATGATATCTTTCATTTTTCTGAGCAGGAAAGAAAATTTGATAGTTTTCTAAGTTGTGTACAATGGATTTTTGATAGTATAAAAAAGGGAGAAGAAAAGTATCCTCAGTTTTTTACTTTACATACAATGAGTTTTTTAGAAGAGGAAAAATCAAGTGGGCAACGTCTTATGACACAATCATGGAAACATATTCAAAAAGGGTTGTATACTGTTTTGATAAATGATAAAGGGGTACAAAAAAACGCTTTTAATCAAGAATTTACACCAGAGAAATTTGTAGAGGTTATATTTTCATTGATTATTTCTGCCTTGATGCATCAAAATTATGATTGTAGTATAATTCTTGAAATAATAAAACGAACAATTTATAAATAAATATTTAAAAAAAAGATTTAAGTAAAGAAAAAGAAAGGAAAAAATAGGATGCAAGCAATCGTAGAAACTTTATTTGATACAATATACTTAATTACAGTGATTACAATTGGAATTATAATGATTCGAAAAAACAATGGAAATAAACAATATCACTTGTTTGGAATTATGGCAGTAGTACTTGGAGCAGGGGATTCTTTTCACTTAATTCCACGAGCTTTTGCTTTATGTACAACAGGATTAGAAAATTTTACAGTTGCACTTGGAGTGGGAAAATTTATAACTTCTATTACTATGACAATATTTTATATTCTTTTATACTATGTTTGGAGAATTCGCTATCAGATTAAAGGAAAAAATGAAATTACGATAATAGTATACTTATTATCTGGACTTCGGATTTTTCTCTGTTTGTTTCCACAAAATCAATGGCTAAGTGCAACTTCTTCCCTTTCTTGGGGAATTTATCGAAACATTCCTTTTGCATTGCTTGGACTGCTTATTATTGTATTATTTTATAAAAGTGCAAAAGAGCAAAAAGATAGTAAGTTTCAGTGGATGTGGCTGACTATTGTACTTAGTTTTGGGTTTTATATTCCTGTGGTACTTTGGGCAGATAAGATTCCAATAATTGGAATGTTAATGATTCCTAAAACTTGTGCATATGTGTGGACAGTTTTTATTGGATATCGTGCTATGCTTACAACAACGTCTTAAAATAAAAACGAAAAAGATAAGTAAATTTTTATGGTTTAGATTTATATCTAGATTTCAGATAAAATAACTTATCTTTTTTATTTTTTTGAAACGAATGAATAAAAAATGGGATATAAGGGATAAGGAGGTGGGAGGTGAGAAAGTGAAAAGTTCCAATAATGAGAAAAAAGATATGGAAACAATTTATCAGGAATATGCAAATTTGGTTTATCGGTTTTTATATTCTTTTACAAAAGATAAGGAATGGTCAGAAGAATTGATGCAAGAGACGTTCTTACGTGCAGTAACATCCATTTCTCGTTATGATGGCTCTTGTAAGCTTTCTGTATGGCTTTGTCAGATTGCAAAACATATTCTTTGGCAGGAGTTAAGAAAGAAAAAAAGGATGGATTTGGTAGAATTAGAGGATACTTTTCCAGATCAAAATGCTTTAAATGGAGAAGCAATGGTATTAAAGCAAGAAAACAAATTAGAACTTTATCAAGCAATTCATCAGTTATCTGAGGTAGAACGAGAAGTAATCTTATATCGTATTACTGGTGAACTTTCCTTTCGTGAGATAGGAACAATTTTTGGAAAAAGCGAAAATTGGGCAAGGACGGTATTTTATCGAGCAAAACAGAAAGTTAGAAAGGAGTTGAATCGGAATGAGTCATTATGATTCTTGTGAATTGATTCAGGATTTACTTCCTGGATATATTGAGGGTGGATTAAGTGAAATGGGGATGAATATAGTGCAAGAACATTTAAAAACTTGTAAAGAATGTGAGAGTATCTATAAAGAAATGAAAATAGACAGCGAGAGGAAAATTATTCCAAGAGAGCAGATGGTATTGGATGGATTTCGAAAGATACAAAAACGTACTAGAATTTTAAAAGGAATTGCGGGATTGTTTTTTGGTTTGTGTCTGGCAATGGTGGGATATGTTTTACTGGTATGGTATGTAATAGGGGAACCAGTCTCTACCGATCAAATTCAAATCTTAGAAGTAAAGTATCATGAAGAGGATCGAAGTCTTACAATTCATGGAGAATTGAGAAGTAATTCTTATCGGATTAGTCGTGTAGTTTGGGAAGAAAGCGAACATTATGGAGGAGAGATGAATGTAATTGTATATAGTGCACAAACTTTGCCATTTTATCAAGGTAAAAGAGATTTTTTTATTACAATTCCTGAAATGGAAGATTATAGAGTTTATTTGGCGTGTCCAAATTATGATCAAAGAGAAATCTATAATTGGAGTCAGGATCAGGAGCATTTTGCTTTATTATATTCTCTAGAAGAAAAAATTTATTCTCAGGTTTCTGAATTAGAGGAAGAACAAGATATTTTGATGTATTCTGGAATTATGGAATTAGATGGAAAAAAGGGAGCTACTTATAGTGTGACCCATCTATTTGGAGAAGATATATGGCATCAGTATTTTAATGGACAGATGATACTACATGGAGATGTAAAAGAAGGGGATTTTTATATATGGATATCTCTAGAAGAGCCATATCAGATTTTTGTATGTTCTTATCAAGGTGATTATACACAAGATACATCAGTTATTTTAGATTATAAAGAAGCATTGAAACAAAAAGAATTTCTAGAGTAGATTAAAGCAAAAGAGAATTTAGGTAACTGTAGTTTTTTGCTCTATTAATAATCAATTCATTTTTTTATAAATGATTTGATTATTGATAGAGCTTAATTTTTTAAAATTTTTTTGTTTAAACTTATTGATATGTTACAACAATATCATTTTCACAAATGATAGTTTTCCCATCTGGAATTAAATGTTCTTCTCCACGAATAATCAAAGCAATTAATTCATTAGCAGGAAGATTTAGTTCAGCAATGGATTTATTACACCAACTATGTGTTTTATCAATATGGATTTCTTCCAATTTTTCACGGTCAGATGGTTCATAACTTGGAACACTTAAAATAACATTATCATCAGGAAGAATAATTGTGTCACCTTTTGGAATAATGGTTTCTTTTTTTCGCTTTATCATAAGAGCCAATGAGCCAGTTGGCATACTGACATCTTTAATTGTTTTATTTTCCCAGTTGTGTCCAGGTGGAATATACATACGCATTAAGGTAATAGCAGACTCTTCTTGATAATCATTGAATGTTTTTCGAACATCTGCTTTTTCATCTACCATATCTAATTTCTTTGCCGCCCATGGAAGCAAAGTTCCCTGTATTGCAACAGAAAATAGAGAAACAGTAAATACAATATGGAATAGATCGTAGGAGATACTAGCTCCACTTGCAATGACCATAATTGCAAAAACAGAAGAAGCAGCTCCACGAAGCCCTGCCCAAGAAATTAAAATACATTGTTTTGTACTACAGTGAAATGGGCGCAGTAAAGAAAAAATGGCAATTGGTCTTGCTATAAGGGTTAAAAAGATAACAATAGCAAATGCTGGAAGTAAAATATTAGTCATTCGATGAGGTTGGGAGAGCAAACCTAATAGGAAAAAAATCAAGATTTGTGCTAGACCAGTAATTCCATCAAAAAATGGAATAAGAATATTTTTATTTTGGATACGACTATTACCAATCATAATTCCCATAAAATACACACTTAAATACTGATTACCTCCTATAACATCTGAAAAGCCATAGCAAAGCAATACCATTGCTATCATAAAGATCGTATCTAAACCACTTGAAACAAGATTTGTTTTGGTTAAAAGAAAGATAGCAGCTAAAGCAAGAAGAATACCAACTGCACTACCAAATACGATTTGAGAGAAAATATGAAAAACAAGATTTCCGTTGTTTCCTGCTCCAATCAGTCCAATTCCGATTACAGTCAACATATAGGACATGGGATCATTACTTCCGCTTTCTACTTCCAAAAGAGAAGCAGTTCCATCTTTTAGATTTAATTTTTTTTGTCGTAAAATAGAAAAGACACTGGCAGCGTCAGTAGAAGATAGAACAGCACCAATTAAAAAACTTTCTTCTAAAGAAAAACGAAGTAGTAAGTAACATAAAAGTGCAGTTACACAAGCTGTAATAACGACGCCTAATGTTGAAAGACAGACTGCTTTGACTGCAACAGGTTTTGCTAAACTCCACTTTGTATTAAATCCACCATAAAACATAATAAAGATTAGTGCGAAAGAACAGATATATTCTGTTATGTAATAATCATCAAAAGGGATTTTCATAATTCCATCGCTGCCAAAAAGCATACCAATAAACATAAATAAAATTAAGGTTGGCATACCAAAGCGATTGGAAAATTTATCCGCAAGAATACATAGGAAAATAACTACGGAAACTAGAATAACTCCAAAGCTCATATAAATTCCTCCTATTTTATATAATTTTTGTTACATTTTGTTTGATAAAAGAATAAAGATATTTTTGTAAGATAAATTTATTTTTATGATTGTATAATCTTTTTTAGTATACCATTAGAAAAAAGATAAGGCTAGATTTTTATAAAAATAGTCTAGTAAAAATTTAATTAAAAAAAAGAAATTTTTTATGAAAAATGGATAAGAAATGGAAATTTGTAGAAAAATACTGTTCATATAGCAAAAAATAGATTATAATTATATATTTGATAAGAGAAAATATGTTTGTAGCATAAAGGTGTGGAAATGGTGAAGAGATAGTGATATGAAAGTGCAAAGGTAAAAGGAAAAATAGATACGAAAAGATAAAAAAAGAAATATTTTTATAATGTAGATTATAGTAAAGCGAAATGGTTTATTAGAAAAGGAAAATAGCAGAATGAAAGTAATAAAAGGAAACATTGTAAGTACGAGTGGATTTGGAGAACTGAAAATTATTGAAAATGGATTTCTTGTTTTGGATGATATAGGGAAGATTGTTACAGTAACAAACCGGTTGACAAAAGAACAGGAATTATTACCATTAGTAGACTATAAGGAACATTTAATTTTACATTCTTTTGCAGATATGCATCTTCATGCACCACAGTATCCAATGTTGGGAATGGGAATGGATTTATCACTTCTTGATTGGCTAAATACGTATACATTTGAGATGGAAGCTCGGTTTGCGGATAAAGAATATGCAAGGGCAGTCTATCAAAAACTGGCAGCAGATTTGATCAATTGGGGAACTACTCGGGTGGTGATGTTTTCTTCACTTCATACAGAAGCAACGTGGATTTTAATGGAAGAGTTAGAAAAAGCAGGAGTAACTGGATATGTGGGTAAGGTAAATATGGATCGGAATGGCGGAAAGCAGTTACAAGAAACGACGGAAGAATCCAAACAAGAAACACTTCGTTGGCTGGATGGATGCACTCGTTTTCACTTTATAAAACCAATTCTTACCCCACGGTTTACACCTTCTTGTACAGATGAATTGATGGCTTGGTTAGGAGAACTTGCAAAAGAAAGACAACTTTATATCCAATCACATATGAATGAAAATTTGGAGGAAATACAGTTGGTAAAAGAATTAGTGCCAGATTGTGATCGCTATTGGCAAACCTATGCAAAACATCAGATGTGGAAGGATCATACAATAATGGCACATTGTGTTCATATTGATGAACAGGAGATTACTGCTTTAAAGAAGGCAAATGTAGTAGTAGCACATTGCGCAGATTCTAATATTAATATTTGCAGTGGAATTGCTCCAATACGACGGTTAGTAAAAGAAGGGGTTTGGGTTACATTAGGCTCCGATATAGCTGGAGGAGCACAGCTTTCAATGGCAGAAGTGATTACTATGACAATTCGTTCTTCTAAAATTAGAGCGATGCAAAAGAAAGAAAAAGAAGCTTTTCTTTCTGTGGCAGAAGGGTATTATTTGGGAACTGTTTCAGGACATAAGTATTTTGGCGCAGGAGAGGGATTTTGTATAGGAGATCCTTTACATGCAATTGTAGTGGATGATAGTGATAGAATTTCTCTTGGACGTGAAATTTCGGTAAAAGAAAGATTTGAACGAATAATTTATCGAATGAAAAAAGAGAATATTATAGCAGTTTATTCGGAAGGAAGAGAGGTTAAGAAAGGGTAGGAGAGAGATGGCTCAGAAGTTTTACGCAGTAAAAGTAGGAAAAAATCCAGGGATTTATTTTAATTGGACAGAGTGTAGTGCACAGGTTATGGGATTCTCAGGAGCAATTTATAAAAGTTTTTCAACTAGAGAGGAGGCAGAACAATTTTTACAGGAAAAGGAAAAACAGATTTTTACAAATGAGGAGGTAGTGGTTGCTTATGTAGATGGAAGTTTTGAAGCGTCAATTGGAAAGTATGCTTATGGCTGCGTAATTTTATATCAAGGGACTTGTGTGGAATTATCTGGAACAGGTTTTGAAAAAGAATATCTTAGTATGAATAATGTAGCAGGAGAGATACTTGGAAGTATTCATGCCATTCAATGGGCAATTACGCATCAAGCTAAAAAGATTCATATTTATCATGATTATGAAGGAATTGCAAGATGGGCAAATGGCGATTGGAAAGCAAAGAAAGAAAAAACAAAAGAGTATCAGAAATTTATTCAAGAAAGTCGAAAAAAAATTATCATTACATTTACAAAGGTAGCAGCGCATACCGGAGTAGAACTAAATGAACGAGCAGATAAATTGGCAAAGGCAGCACTTGGGATTTGAAAGAATTCTAGACAGAGAAGGTTACTATTTAGAAAGAAGGGATAAAATATGGATATTAATCAGATCTTGGATAAGTATGATACTATGTTTGGAGGATGCAGCTTGGAACAAATTGATGCATTTTTAGAACAAAATATAGAGGAAGCATTAGAAGAAGGGGATGTATCTTCAATTATTACATTAGTAAACGAAATGATTGGATTTTGCCGAGATACGAGTAAGGTAGAAAAAGGAATGGGATACTGCAGCCAGTTGATTACTTTGATGCGGGATTTGGAGATGGAGGGAACGGTTCCCTATGCAACTTCGATTCTAAATATTGGGAATGCATATCGAGCTTTTGGACATCTTGAGGATGCAATGGAGTGTTATCAAACAGTAGAAGTAATTTATGATCAGGATTTAGATCCCTATGATTTTCGCTTTGCCAGTCTCTATAATAATTGGAGTTTACTTTATCAGGAGATGGGTGAATTTGAATATGCAAAAAAATCACTTTATAAAGCACTTGCAATTGTAACACTTTATGAAGAAGCAAAGATTGAGCAGGCAACTACACATACCAATTTGGCAGTTACCTTGATGCATTTAAAAGAGATGGAGGAAGCACAAAAACATTTAAGTCAAGGACTTGCAATTTATGAGGAAGATGGTGGAAGGGATTTCCATTATAGTGCAGCATTGGCAGCGGCTGGAGATGCTTGCTATCTTAGTGGAAGACAACAGGATGCCATTTACTATTATAGTAGGGCAATGGAGGAATTAGAGCAAAATGTAGGAAGAACAGAAGCATATAAAAGGGTTGCTGCAAATCGACTGAAAGCAAAAGAAGCTTTAAAATTACAAGAAGAAGAACGAAAACAAGAGCTTAAATTACAAAAAGAGAAACAGGAGCAAAAAAACGAACAAAATAGAAGAGAAAAGGTTACAAAAGAAGAACAAGAAAAGATAGAAAATCAAGATACAGCAGAAGAACAGGAAGAGTTAAAGAAAGTAGGACTTTATCTGACAAAGTGCAAGGAATTTTATGAAACATATGGCGCACCAATGATTCATACACGTTTTCCAGAGTATGAGCAGCAGATTGCAGTAGGGTTAGTAGGAGAAGGTTCCGAGTGTTTTGGCTATGATGACAATCTTTCTGTCGATCACGACTACGAGCTTGGATTCTGTCTATGGATACCAGAAGAGCTAAATTGGACAATTGGAGAAGAGCTTCAAAAAGCTTATGAGGAACTTCTTGAAAAATATACAGCAAAGGATACCGCCAAAGAAAACGCTCAGGATAGGCAGGATGCACAGCAAAAAAAGAAACGACGTGGAGTTAGAACAATTCATGAATTTTATCGTTATTTTTTAGCACAGTCAAAAATACCAGAACAGATAGAAAATTGGATACAGATATCAGATGGAGCATTGGCTGCTGCCACAAATGGGGAAGTATTTCGGGATGATGCTGGGATTTTCTCTGCTATTCGGAAAAAATTAAAGGAGTATTATCCAGAAGAAGTATTTCGCTATCGGTTGGCAGAAGAACTGACGTATTTTTCACAATGTGGGCAATATAATTATCCACGTATGATGGCAAGAAAGGATTATGTAACAGCAAAGATTTCATTGGCTGAGTGGATGGTGCATACCATGCGAATTGTTTATCTATTAAATCGTACTTATGAGCCTTATTATAAATGGTTACGAAAAGGTATCACATATCTGCCACTTTTGCCAGAAATTGGAGATATTTTGGATGCAGTAGCAGATATGCCAGATCAAAGAGAGGCATGGAAAGATGTTGTTTATTGTGCAGAAGAAGTAAATGGAGCTGATTCAATTGCATTGACAATTGAGATAGTGGCACGTTATCTATTAGCTGAATTACAACGACAGGAATTGGTAGAGGAAGATACAACATATCTAGCCTCTCATGCTAAGGATATTTTACTTGGTGGAAAGAAAATATTAAAGGCTGGAAGAACAAAAGAAGAATTTCAGGCTTGGAAAAAAGAGAAAGGAGAGCATTTAGATCTAGTTTCTAGAATTGTGCATTTTGAGTGGCAGCAATTTCAAGAAATAGAAAATGAAGGAAAAAGAGCAGAATGTCAGGAGGATTGGAAGACATTTCAGATTATGAGGAAAAGTCAATATCTTACTTGGAGTCGGGAACTTCTTATTTGTTATTTAGAGGATCTTTTGACTGCAAAACAAAATGGATGTAATTTGATTATGGAAAAATACGCTCGTATGATGGAGTCGACTGCACCTGAAGAATATGAAAAGTGGAAAGTATTGCTTCCAGAACGAGATATGGGGAGAATTGTTCTTCAAGAAGAAGTTATTAAAATTCAAGTAGCCTGGATGGAAGAGTTTGCAAAAAAATATCCTTATATGGCAAAGAATTCGAGAAAAATTCATACAACAGAAGATACGCTATGGGAAACATCGTATGAAACTTATTTAAGAGGAGAATTAGGAACATATTCCGATCAAACATTAGAAATTTATGGGCGATTTATAGTAGAATTAGCTCGTCGAAATTTGAATTTAGCTTATTTAATTATGGAAAATACGGCTGAATTTTATGGATATGAATCTGTAGAGGAAGCAGAGTATGCATTAAAAAAGAAGCAATAGATTGTTTTTATTAATAGAAAAAACTATATGAAACAGGGAGGAATCAATGAAAAATCAAAATAACAAAGGAAAGAAAAAACAAGCAACAACACAAACAGAAAAAAAAGAAAAAGTAATAACCAAATATGATCGAAAGATGGAAGCAAGGCGAATACAAGAAGAAAAAGAGAAATTGACAGCACGTCGATGGAAATTAGGAATAACATTAACAGGAATTTGTTTGGTATGTATTTTAACAGGAATTACAATTCAATCTGTTGTAAAAAAACAAGCCGCCTTAAAGGATACTTATATTACAGTTGGAAATCATGAATTGACAAAATTAGAATATGATTATTATTACAATAGTACAGCAAATAATTATATTAATACGTATTATTCTTACCTTTCCTATATGGGACTAGATTTGAAGAAGGATTATGCAGAGCAAAATTATAGTGGTAATCTGACTTGGAAGGACAATTTTGATCAGATGGCTGTTGATAGTGTAAAAGAAATAAAAGCGGTTTTTGATGATGCAAAAGCACAGGGATTTGAATATGATGTGACAGAAGATTATAATTCTTATCTAGAAAGTATTCATAGTGCTGCTTCTGAAGCAAAACTTTCTGTGGCAAAGTACTATACTGCTTCTTTTGGAACTTATGCGACACAAAGTAATATAGAGCCTTTTATAAAAGAGATGTTATTTGTCTCTGCTTATTCTAATCATTTAAAAGAAACAATGGCTCCATCAGAAGAAGAAATTACTTCTTATTATGAAGAAAATAAAAATAATTATGATAAAGTAGATTATTATGAATTTCCATTTCAAGCTGTATTAGAAGAAGACGCATCAGAAGAAACAATATCTGCAGCCATGAGTGAATTAAATACAAAAGCGGAAGAAATGATACAGCGTTTAAAAGCAGGAGAGGATTTTGAAACATTATGCGCAGAATATGCAAATGAAGAGCAAAAAGCAAACTATATTGAGAAAGATTCCGAACATTCCTTTCATCAAGATGCAACCTATTTTTCTGTTTCCAATCAATATGTAGAATGGCTGTACCAAGAAGAACGAGAAAAGGGAGAACTAACAAAAGTAGAGGATACAGAAAATCATGTGATTTATATTGTTCGGTTTGAAGGACGAAATTATGATGAATCTTGTCGAGAAACTATTTCAGAACGGTTGGTAAATCAAGCAGTTAGTGAGTATGTGACAGAATTGAAAGCAGATTATACAGTTGTGGATCAAAAGGGAGACTTGGAATATTTGGTAAAACAAGAAACAACAGAAACAACTATAACCGAAGAAATTACATCAGATTCCGAAAGTGTACAAGAGAGTACATCATAGGATAACTGTTATTTAAAGCATAGGATTCGAAAAAGAAAAAAACTTTAGTAAGAGGGAAAAATGCCCTCTACTAAAGTTTTTTTTCTTATCCATAAGGATAAGTATCGAATTGAATGTAAAAAAATGGATGCGGTTTCCCGCATTTATTAAGTAAAAGAAGAAATACAAAGGATAGAGAAATTATAACATAAGAATTATCATTCGACAATCTTTTATACATAGAATAGGTTAATTATTTAATCTATTAGCTAACAAAATTAGATAAAAACAGAAATAGTGACAAAATTCGACAAAATTCTTGTAATAAAATGCTAATTGACACAAATTCTTTGTTATAGAATAATAGAACTTAGAAAAAATGGGAAAAAGGGGAAATAAATGGGGAAATAGCAAGGAATGTGAACAGAATCGAGGGGAAGTTTATGAATAATTACAGAAGATCAGACTATAAAGAAAAAACAGTAGGACAACGTATAGTGGAACTTAGTAGAGAGAAGGCAGTTACTTATTATCGAATTGCGGATCGAGCAGATATTCCAATGTCAACAATTATGAATTTAATTAGTGGAAGGATTCAAAATCCAACTTTAGGTACATTACAGGGAATCTGTCGTGGTTTAGAGGTTTCCTTAATGGATTTCTTTGCTGAAATGTAGCTTCTAATGGAAAATGATTGAATTAAATTGCAGAATCGGGTAAAATAAGACTAATTGGATTTGTTCAAGTAAAATTTTACCAGGAGGATGTGACCATGAGGATAAAGGTATCGAATTATATTGCACAGTTATTAGTAGAGCATGGGATTTCTCATGTATTTACTGTTACAGGTGGTGGTGCTATGCATCTAAATGATGGTTTAGGACATCAGGAAGGTTTGACCTGTATTTACAATCATCATGAGCAGGCTTGTGCAATTGCAGCAGAAAGTTATGCAAGGATTTATAATAAAATAGCAGCGGTTTGTGTTACGACAGGGCCAGGAGGAACAAATGCTATTACGGGAGTAGTAGGGGGATATTTAGATTCTATTCCAATGTTTATTTTATCTGGACAAGTGCGTTATGATACAACAGCTCGCAGTACAGGTTTGAATTTGCGGGCAATGGGAGATCAAGAATTTGATATTACAAAAGCAGTTCATTCTATGACAAAGTATTGTGAAATGGTAATTGATCCAGCTAGAATTCGCTATTGTGTAGAAAAGGCACTTTATATTGCACAAATAGGAAGGCCAGGTCCTTGTTGGTTGGATATTCCAGTTGATATTCAGGGAAGTTATATTGAAACAGAGGATCAGATAGGATTTGATCCAGAAACCTACCAAAAAGAGAATCAAAAAGAACTTCCATCTAAGGTAGAAGAGGAAACTGTAAAAATTGTACTTACAAAGATAAAAAAAGCGAAAAGACCTATACTTTATGCAGGAAATGGAATTCGGATTGCCAGGGGACATGCTGTATTAGAAAGAATAATAGAACATCTAAATATTCCTGTAGTAACAGCATGGGATAGCATTGATGCGATTTATGATACACATCCTCTTTATGTGGGACGTGGTGGAATTATGGGCGATCGTGCAGGGAATTTTGCTGTGCAAAATAGTGATTTGATTCTTGCGATTGGAAATCGTCTAAGTATTCGTCAGGTTGGATATCATGTAAAAACTTGGGCAAGAGAGGCTTTTGTAATTATGGTGGATGCAGATGCAGAGGAGATGAAGAAACCAGTACTTCACTGTGAGATGCCAATTCATGCTGATGCAAAAGATTTTTTGGAAAAATTAGAAGAAGAATTAAAAAAAGAAACCATAGAAAAAGAGACAGATAAGAAATGGTTTCAAGAAGAAGAATGGCTTACTATATGTAGGAATTGGAAAAAGAATTATCCTGTTATACAAAAGAAACATTATAAAGAGCAATCTTGTGTAAATGTATATGCATTAATAAAAGAATTAAGCGGTCGTCTTTCTGAAAATCAGATTACAGTTGTAGGAAATGGTTCTGCTTGTGTAGTTGGCAGTCATGGTTATATTATAAAGAAAGGACAACGTTTTATTATTAATTCCGCAATAGCTTCTATGGGGTATGATCTTCCAGCAGCAATAGGTGCATGTGTAGCAGCATATGGAAATCAGGTTTTAAGAAAAGCACAGCCAACAATGGATAAAGAGGGAAAGCAAATTTATAGAGAAAATAAAACAGATTGTTTGGATAAAAAAGAAATTGAGAATCATTTGGATATTATATTAGTGACTGGAGATGGAAGTATTCAGATGAATTTACAGGAGTTACAGACAATTATTCATCATCAGATGCCAATAAAAATATTTTTGATTAATAATCATGGTTATCATTCGATTCGACAGACACAGAGTAATTTTTTTGGAGAGCCATTTGTAGGAATTGGATATGATAGTGGTGATTTAAGTTTTCCAGAGATGGAAAAATTAGCAGGTGCCTATGGGTATCCTTATATAAAGATAGAAAAGAATGAGCAACTTGGAGAACAGATTGAGAAAACACTTGCAATAAAGGGACCAGCAATTTGTGAGGTTATGGTTTCAATCGATCAGAAATTTGAACCAAAGTCTGCTACAAAACGGTTAGAAGATGGAACATTAGTTTCCCCACCATTAGAGGATTTGGCACCGTTTTTATCAAGGGAAGAGCTGGAAAAAAATATGTTGATTCCTATGGTGGAGGATAGATAGATGAGAACGATAAAACATGCAATCATTACAGGGGCTACAGGAATGATTGGAGTAGCTCTTATAGAATATCTACTCAATCAGGGGATTTTTGTTACTGCTCTTGTTCGAAAAGGTTCAAAAAAGTTGGAAAGGCTTCCTCTTCATACGAGATTGTATAAAGTGGAATTAGATTTAACAGAGCTTTCTTGTGAGGAAGCTCTGTTAGCAAGTGGGGTATTAAAACAAAAACCAGATGTTTTTTTTCATTTAGGATGGGATGGGACATTTGGAGATTCTCGTAATGATATGGACTTGCAAAATAGAAATATTCGTTATACACTAGATGCGGTACGTTTGGCGCATCGGTTGGGATGCAGTGTGTTTGTCGGGGCTGGCTCACAGGCAGAGTATGGAAGAACAACAGAGAAACTAACTGCTAATACACCTGCTTTTCCTGAAAATGGATATGGAATTGCGAAATTGGCAGCAGGTCAGATGAGTCGTATTCTATGTCAGTCTTTGGGGATTCGACATGAATGGGTTAGAATATTAAGTATTTATGGAGCTTATGATTCGATAAAAACGATGGTAATGTCAGCAATTTATAGATTGGATAATCAAGAAGTGGCAGAGTTTTCAAAAGCAGAACAGCTTTGGGACTATCTTTATGTAAAGGATGCAGTACGGGCATTATATCTAATTGCAGATTGTGGAAAAGATGGAGTTATTTATCCAATTGGGAGTGGAACAACAAGACCATTAAAAGAATATATTTTTGCGATTTGGGACAAGATGCATAGAAAGGGACAGATTTCTCTTGGGGCAATTCCTTATGTGAAAAATCAGGTTATGTATTTATGTGCAGATATTTCTACGCTTACAAAAGATACTGGATTTACACCAGAATATACATTTGAAGAGGGAATAGAAGAAACGATCAAGTGGTATCAAGATAATAAAAAGAATTTATAATGAAAAAGATCTGCACAATAGATAGAAGAAAGACAAAGGAAAAGAGAGGATATGCAAATGGAAAGGAACAGGTTTGATTTATGAAGAAAATCAGTATTGTAGTACCTTGTTTTAATGAGGAAGAAAATGTACTTCCATTAAGTGAATCCATAATTCGTACATTTCAAGAGGAATTACCTAATTATGACTATGAGATTATTTTTATTGACAATGATTCTCAAGACAAGACAAGAGGGTTATTAAAAGAGATGTGTGCAGAAAATCCGAGGATAAAAGCGATTTTAAATGCGAAAAATTTTGGGCAGTTTAATTCTCCCTATTATGGACTTTTACAGATTACAGGAGATTGTGGTATTTTAGTGGCAGCAGATTTTCAAGATCCAATTGAAATGATTCCTAAATTTATAAAAGAATGGGAACAAGGATATAAGATAGTCTGTGGGATTAAAACGAGTAGTCGGGAAAGTAAAATGATGTATTTTTTTAGAAGCTGTTATTATAAAATGATTAAAAAGCTTTCTCAAGTTGAACAAATTGAACATTTTACTGGATTTGGATTGTATGATAAAAAATTTATTGAGGTTTTAAAACAGTTAGATGATCCCACCCCATTTTTGCGTGGAATTGTAGCTGAGTTGGGTTTTCGCAGAAAGGATTTGGAATATACACAACCAAAGAGAAGGGCAGGAAAAACAAGCAATAATTTTTATCGGCTCTATGATGCAGCAATGTTAAGTATCACTTCTTATACAAAAGTAGGACTTCGTTTAGCAACTTTAGTGGGGTTTTTGTGTGCAGCTTTTAGTATGAGTATTGCAGCGATTTATTTGGTGTTAAAGTTAATTTATTGGGATCGTTTTATTGCTGGAACAGCACCGATCTTAATAGGGATGTTTTTACTTGGATCTGTTCAATTATTTTTTATTGGTATGTTAGGGGAATATGTGCTTACCATTAATTCTAGAGTAATGAAAAGGCCGCTTGTAGTAGAAGAGGAGAGAATTAACTTTGAAGAAGATAAAAAAAATGCTGGAGAATAAGATGCTTCAAGATGGGGTTTTGTCAATTGGAGCAAAGTGTATTTTTTTTCTGGTTTTAAAGGGATTGATTGAACCATGGATGAATCGGGCATTGGGGGATGCAGCATTTGGAGAATATGTAGTTTATTATGGATATATCTGTATTTTAGCCTATAGTTGTGGAGAAGCTTTAAATCATATTCGTGTATTAAATCAGAAGACAGATAGGGTGCAAGCAAGAGATTATCGATTGATTATAACAATAGAAGCAGTTTTAAGTGCTTTAATTTTAATATGTTTTGGAATGGAAATTGAACAAATGGGATTCTTGGAAGGAATTTTATTTGGGTTTACTGCAATTGCTTTGATGCTTCGGCTTTATTCAGAGTGTGTGTTTCGGATTGCGATTAATTATAAGAAGATTTTACTTTCCTCTATATTAATGTCAATCGGATATTTGCTAGGATATTGGATATTTCGAACAACAAATCAGTGGTATGTAATTTTTTTATTAGGAGAAACGGTGGCGGTTGTCTATGCTGTAATAACAGGAAAATTATTTCAAGTAGATAAAAGCAAGGGAGTCAGTAAGTATTTTTCACAGACAGCAAAAAATGCAGCAACCTTAACCGGATCTTATTTAATCAGTTATGCACTGATTTATATGGATCGTTTTTTAGTACAGGCTTTATTGGGAAGTGAGCAGGTTTCCACTTATTATATTGCGACTACTTATGGAAAATGTGTGGCATTAGTGATTCCTCCAATTACAGCTGTATTGTTAAGTAATATTTCGAAAGGAACAATTGCTCTGAACAAAAAAATGGTAAATAAAGTAGTAGCCGGATCTTTAGGAGCGATTCTTTTCTTTTTTTTGGTCGGATTACTAATGTCTCGTGTGATTATTGCTATCCTTTATCCAAGTTCTTATGGAAATTGTCTATCTGTAATGGATACAGGAAACTTAGCACAAATTGTTTATTATAGCTGCAGTATTGTCAATATGATGGCCATTCGTCTTTGTGATATGAAACTTCAAATATTTGTAGAAACAGCATATGCGGTATTGTATATTGTATTTGCTGTAGTTGGTGCGTTTGTAGGAGGATTAGTAGGTCTTGCGGTAGGAACGTTAGGTGCTAATATTCTTCGGTTTATTTTATTAACCGTTCCGGTATATAGAAAGGTAAGGTAGAATGAAGCGTTCACAAGTATTTACATTTGTATTTTGTGTTGTTATGTTTGCATTAGGATTTTTGACATTATCATTATTTTTGCAAAATCCACAAGGAAGTCAACGGAGTCTTCTTTTTATCGATCAGGATGATTACTTTATGGATTTTTTTAATACACTAAATTATACAGCGAATCGGAATCCATATCAGGATGGCTATGGTGGACTGGTAAATCGTAATTATTTGCCACTTGCTTATTTGATTTTGTATCCATTTTCTAGGTTAGGAGATTTTATCCATGAATTGCCAAAGGATATTCGACCAGAACAGGCAGCAATGATTGGATGTTTTTTATTTCTAATGATTTCCTTTGGGATGTTTTTTTATTTTATGTATGAAGGAAAAAAAGGAAAAAGAATAGAAAAACTTTTGACTACATTAGCATGTGCTTGTTCTGGTTTTATTCTTTATAATATAGATAGAGCAAATACTGTGATTTTGGCAGTTGCTTTTTTATGGCTCTTTTTACTGTTTTATAAAGACGAAAATCCAATCTATCGTCATTTGGCGTTAATTGGATTGGCGATTTCTGCTGCACTAAAAGTATATCCTGTCATTTTTGGCGTTGTACTGTTATATGAAAGGCGGTGGAAAGATGTAATATGGGCGGTTTTATATGGAATAATTGCTGTATTTTTACCATTTTTATTTTTTGAGGAAGGATTTGCAGCAATTCCTCAGTTGATTTATAATGTACAATTAAATAGTAAGAAATACTATGGTGGAAGTTTTAGCATTGTAACAAATCATATTTTTGATACAACCAATATAATGGCAATTGGATTTTTCTTAGCAAAATTATTAATGGTATGTATTTTAGTATTAGCATGGAAGCAAAAGAGATTTTGGAAACAAATTTTGCTTTTAACCTGTGCACTGTTACTTTCTCCTACACATAGTGGATATTATTGTGGACTATATTTGTTTATTCCACTGATTTTTTTTCTAAATGAAGAAGAACATGATAAGTTTGACTGGGTTTATCTTGCTTTATTTATTTTAGCAGTAAGTCCGTTACAATTTCAAATAACATTACCAGAGACACAATGGTTTCGTGCACAATTTGATAATTTTATGCTGCAAAATATGGCAGTGATTATAATTTATTTATGCCTAATTGCAGAGACACTGATTTCTGTTGTAAAACAATGGAGTGGAAAGAAAAGACAGGTAGTAACATGAAAGAGAAAACGAGTTTAAAAAAAAGAATTGTAAAAATTGGTGGAATATTGCTTGCAGTTATAATCTTAGGATTTATGGGAAAAGAATTTATACAGAATTGGCAAGATATTCGGCCTTATTTGGAAAATGTAAAAATTGGTGTATTGGGGATAGCAATCGGATTGTATGCGATTGCTTTTCTAGCAACTGGATATAATTGGGCATATTTGCTTTGGAGGATGGATAATCGAATTGGAAGAAGAGAATACCTGCATATTCATATGGTATCAGCTTTAGCACGTTATATTCCTGGAGGAATCTGGAATATAGTCGGAAAAGCTTATATGTGTACAGAAAAGGGAGTAGAAAAATCGGCAACAACAGCAAGCATGATTTTAGAGTATGTATTTCAAATTTTATCAAGTGGATTATTTTTACTCTTTTTTTTACCTGTGTTAATGCAAGAACTTTTTACACCAATACTTACTTGGGTTTTTCTATTTATCGTAATTTTGATAATTATGCTGCTTCCATGGATGGTTCGGATAGGAATACGAATATTGGGAAACGTATTTCATGAAGATTTGTCTAATATGCAAATGAAGAACCAATATGTCTATCAGATATTGGCACAGTATGTTGGAGTTTGGCTGTTCACTGGGTTTGGATTGATTATATTGGTTAGAGCTTTTGAAAAGATTAATGGAATACAGGGCTTGTATTTAATGCTTTCTTATCCAATCTCTTGGGTAGCTGGGTTTTTAAGCCCATCTCCAAATGGAATGGGTGTTCGAGAGGGAGTACTTCAGTTACTGCTTGGAGAGAGCTATTCTTATGAATTATTATTATTGATTACTTTGACAACTCGAATTTGGACAATACTAGGAGAAGGAGTCGCTTTTGTTGGATTTGAAGGATACTATCGTCTTCAGAGGAAAAGAAAAAGAGAATAGAAAGGAGCAATAGATTGAAGAAGAAAACACTTTTTATTACAACGAAAAACCTAGATTACCTACGAAATATACAGGAAATCAATTTGTTAAAAGCTCAAAACCAAGAAGTAAAGGTGATTGGTTCTTCTTCGAATCAGTATATAAAACGCCTTTTGGTCGTTTATATTGGGCTTTTCTTTCAAAGAATAAAAGAATATGATACAATTTTTATCGGATTTGCTCCTCAGTTAGTACTTCCTTTTTGGTGGTGGAAGTTTCGGGGAAAACAGATTAAGATTGATTTTTTTATTTCTATGTATGATACATTGGTATTTGATCGGAAAAAGTTTAAAAAGAATAGTTTGATTGGAAAAATTTTAAAATATTTGGATCGACGAACACTTTTTCTTGCAGAGGAAATTATTTGTGATACAAAGGAACATGGGAAATATTTTGTAACAGAATTTGGTGCTCCTTTCGAACGGATGCATACGTTGTACTTAGAAGCAGATACTACGATTTATTATCCAAGAGAGAGGAAAAAAGCAGGCGATTTTTTTGAAGTACTTTATTTTGGAAGTATTCTGCCTTTACAAGGCGTGGATATTGTGTTAAAATCAGCACAGATTTTACAGAAAAATACTGCAATTCATTTTACTTTGATTGGCCCAATAAAAGAAGGGGATGGAAAGGTAGAAAGTGATACGATTACTTATATTCCGTGGCTTTCACAAGAACAGTTGGCAGAGGCAATAGCACAAGCTGATTTGTGTTTGGCTGGGCATTTTAATAAGGATATTAATAAGGCAAAACGAACAATTCCAGGGAAAGCATATATTTATCGAGCTATGGAAAAACCTATGATATTAGGGGACAATTCTGCAACAAGAGAACTTTATTCAGAGGATATGGATGGAATTTATTTTGTAGAGATGGGTAATCCGCAGGCACTTGCTAAGAAGATTCTTAAGATTAAAGAAGAATATTTTATAAAAACATCCAATATCACAAACGATAAATCAAGAGATTTTGTTGAATGATACAGAAAGAAACAAAACAGGAAAAGTAAGAAGATTGGAGAAGAAATGAAAGAGAAAGGAGAAGCCACTAGACAAAATATCCAAAAAGAAGTAACCATGAGTCCATATTTTGAGTGGCAGAAAACAAATGAAGTTGATTATTCAGATACCGTGTTATAATGAAGAAGAAACCCTTCATATTGCACTGAATGATTTACCCAGGCATATAGATGGGATTGAAAAAATTGAATATTTGATTATTAATGATGGAAGTAAGGATAAAACAGTAGAAGTAGCCAAAAAATGGGGCGTCAATTATGTAGTAAATTTTAAAAGAAATAAAGGGCTTGCCTATGGGTTTATGGCTGGGTTAGATGCTTGTTTACGGAATGGAGCAGATATTATTGTAAATACAGATGCAGATAATCAGTATGTAGCAGACGATATAGAAAAATTGGTTCGGCCAATTTTAGAAGGAAAAACCGATATTGTGATTGGAGAAAGACCAATTGATCAGACGGCACATTTTTCTCCATTAAAGAAAAAGTTACAGCATTTTGGAAGCTATGTAGTACGAATTGCTTCTAAAACAGATATTCCAGATGCACCAAGCGGATTTCGGGCTTATAGCAGGGAAGCAGCCATGCGTTTAAATGTAGTAAATGAATATACTTATACATTAGAAACCATTGTACAAGCAGGACGAGAAAAAATTGCGATGACTTCGGTTCCTATTCGTACCAATCCAGAATTAAGAAAGTCCCGTTTATTTAAAAGTATGTTTGGGTATGTGAAAAAATCGATTGTCACTATTGTACGAGCTTTTGTGATGTATAAGCCAATGCAGTTTTTTTCTTTAGTTGGAGGAACGGTATTTGCATTTGGATTTGTACTAGGAGTACGCTTTTTAGTATTTATTGCTATGGGAGAAGGAAATGGCCATGTACAGTCCCTTATTTTAGCAAGTACGTTAATGATGCTTGGATTTCAAACCTTTATTGTAGGGCTTCAGGCAGATATTATTGCAGCAAATAGAAAGATTTTAGAAGATATTCAGTATCGGGTAAGAAAGATGGATTATGACAATGATGCGAAAAAAGAAGATAACTAAGTTTTTACAGGCGAACTGGCCAATTCTTCTGGGAATTCTTGGGGCAGTTCTTTATGTCTATCGGGATATGATATTTGGGATATATCGTTTGTCTTACTCCAATCTGGTTTATCGTATGATGCCGTGGAAAAGTTTGGAGGTAGCAACAAAAGGACCAATTCTTTCAGATACAATGGACAATTTAATTCAGACCATTTTTTCTACTATGAGAAGTGGAGAACCTTATCAGTTTTGGAACAATATGATTGGATTAGGAGCAAAGGAAGATATTTCAATTATAATGTATCCTCTTTATCTGCTCTATTTGCTGCCATTAAGTATCGCTACTTTTGTAAAGTCTGTATTTCAGTTTATTGTGGCTTTTTTTGCTATGTATCGATTAGTACGAGAGTTTGGATGCAGAAAGCTGCCTTCTGTAATAAGTGGAATCTTATATACATTTTGTTCGTCGTTAGTATGCTGGCATAGTTGGCCACATAGTGATGTAGCGATGTTTGCTCCATTTGCATTTTTATTGGTATGGAGATTGGTGCGAGAGCGTAAGATAACCGATACTATTTGGCTGACGATTGTGCTTTATCTGATGTTAATTGCAGGGATGCCAACGTTTGCTGCTTATTTTTTGTATTTGCTTGGTGTTTGGATTGTAATTCTTACGATTTATCGTTATCGAATGAATATTCGAAAAATATTAATTGTTTTTTTTGAGTTTGGAAGTTCGGTAGTTATGGCAGGATTGATAAGTTTTCCATATACAGCACAGCTTTTGCTTTCTGTAGGTTCAAATGGATATACAGATTCTAGAAAAAATCAAGGATTTGATACATTAGAAACGTTTTATTTATCGCTTTCTTATTATCCTGATTGGACACAGGAATTGGCACGTCATTTTAATGAATGTACCTTTTATATTGGGATGTTAGGGTTGATTCTTTTACTTTGTACCTTTATCCGATTGCACAAACGGAAAAATATCTGGTATTGGGCAGGTGCAGCAGTTGTATTGCTCCTTTTTATTTATACACATACATTGGATTTTATCTATACCCGACTGCCTGCAATTAACACTTCAAATAAGTTTCGAGTAATGGTTCTTTTAAATTTTACAATAGCGATTTTATCTGGATTTCATCTGGATGATCTGATAGAAAATCGGGAATATTATAAAAAACGTTGGTATTTGATGTTACCTGCTGTTTTGATAGTATTAGGAGGATGGATCTATTTTTCAGAATTAGAGCTGCGGGCATTGTCAGAAACATTGACCGATACAAAGATAATTACGCTTTGTTATATTTTAGCAAGTGCTTTATGCCTAATTTTATACGCAAAGTGGGGAAGAAAGGAAATTTTAGTTATACTTTGTATCGTTACAGTACTAGATTTAGGAGGATTTGCTAGTAGTTATTTGCCATTTATTGAAAAAGGAGCAAAAGATATTCCAGATCCTACCGATTCCATTGCTTATTTGCAGGAACATACAAAAAATGGGGAACGAATTACGGCAGTTGATACTTGGACTTTATTTCCCAATATGAATGTATTTTATGGACTAAAGGATTCCCGGTCTCATAATTTGATTAATACCAATCCAGATTTAACATTATATTTTACTTTAATGGATGAATGGTATTATACCACGCCAACTCGTACAGCCGTTTGGAAAATTCAAAATTATAATTTATTAAAGTATTTGGGAGTAAAGTATATTGCAGATACACAAAAATATAATTTAGTTTCCTATGTAGAAAATCGAGACGGCCAAACTTCAGTAGGAGATTTACACAGCGGAAAGTATGTAAGGCAAACTTTTACAGTAAATCAGGATGAATTCACCAGTATTCAGATTCAAGCAGCTACTTTTGGAAATACTTATAAGAGTGAGGAGGAGCTTCGGGTACGGCTTTTGGAAAAAGAAAGCAGGAAACTAATCTGTGAAAAAGGTTATCCGCTTTCTACACTAAAAGATAATGCTTATCTTTTATTAGAATTTGAAACAATAAAGGATTCAAAAGGGAAAACATATGAATTATATATTTATAATTCGGCACATGATGAAAGTCTTCCTGTGACAGTATGGCGTTCTGGCAGTGATGCCTATGAAGGAGAACTAATTGTAAATGGACAGAGAGTAGATGCAGATTTGATTTTAATGGTAGGATTTACCAGCGAGAATTGGACCCCTGTTTATGATGGAGCAGATGGTTTATTTATTAAACAGGTAGATGAATGGACAGAACGGTTTACGCTTTGTGATACAGCATTTATTGGAGATTCTGAAAAGACCACAATCGCATGGATGGCAGAAGAATTTTTGCCAAATACAGTATTTATTTCTACTGATTATTATAGTGAAAGTATAACAGAGGCACAGTTGTGGGAACGATTAAAGAAAATAGAATCGACAAATCCGTTAAATGCACCATATGGACGAATTGATTTTCAGAAATTGACGGATCTGGATCAAGTGACCCTTCTTTCAGAAACCGATGATTGTACCAAGCTGGAAGTGTCACTTTCAGAGGGAAGGTTTTTATTGTTTAATGAATATTATGATGATGAGTGGAGTGTCTATATTGATGGAGAAAAGGCAGAATTGTTAAAGGCAAACTTTCTGATGCGAGCAGTTTATCTGCCTGAAAGTGGAACACATCAGGTAGAGTTTCGATATGAACCAAGATCTACCTGGAAATTAATTGCAGTTGCAGTTTGTGGAGGATTGCTTTTAGGCGGTATAATTGTATTTCGAAAGAAAATTCAAAGAGCAATAGATGCGTATTGAATGGAAGGGCGTACCTAAAAAACTGCAATAGTGGATTTTAGGTGCGCTTTCTGTATTGAGGTGAATAATATGAAAAATATTCCAAAAAAATGTATTAAGGCAGTTCAGATTTTGGTAAAAGAAGGTCCATCTGTTTTTGTAAAGAAAGTGGCAAATCAGTTGAAGCCACAGATGGACTATATGGAATGGCGCAAGCAGACACTTCCTTCGAAAGAAGAGCTATTACGTCAAAGTGAGGAATCCTTTCAAGACTCGATTCGGTTTAGTATTTTAGTTCCCCTTTATAACACACCCATTTTCTTTCTAAAAGAGATGATACAATCTGTTTTGGATCAAAGTTATGCAAATTGGGAATTGTGTCTGGCAGATGGAAGTGAGAATTCTTGTCTGGAAGTAGAAGAATGGTGCAGAACACTTGCGAAAAAAGATAATCGAATAAAATATCAAAAATTAACAGAAAATAGAGGAATTTCGGAAAATACAAATGCCTGTATTCAGATGGCATCAGGAGAGTATCTAGCGTTGTTTGATCATGATGATTTATTAGCACCCAATGCCTTGTATGAAGTTCGAAAAGCGATTGAAGAAAAACAGGCAGAGGTGATCTATACAGATGAAGATAAGGTGAATGAAGATACAACGAAATATATGGAACCTCATTTTAAATCAGACTTTAACTTAGATTTATTGCGATCGAATAACTATATTTGTCATTTTTTTGTGGTGAAAAAAAAGATTGTGCATCAAGTAGGAGGCCTTCGCAGTGAATATAATGGTTCACAGGATTATGATTTTATTTTGCGTTGTATTGAACAGACTGAACGGATTGTGCATATTCCAAAAGTGCTCTATCATTGGCGGATGCATAGCAACTCTACTGCTGCCAATCAACAGAGTAAACTTTATTGTTATACAGCAGGACAAAAAGCGATTGCTTCTCATTTAGAACGCTGTGGAGTAAAGGGAGAAGTTGAGATGCAAAAATATCTTGGATTTTATCGGGTAACTTATCCTGTACAGAATGAGCCATTTGTATCAATTTTGATTCCAAATAAGGATGAGAAAGAAACATTGAAAATTTGTATTGATTCTATTTTAAAGAAATCTACTTATCGAAATTTTGAGATTATTATTATTGAAAATAATAGTGTTTGTGCTGAAACATTTGCGTTTTATCAAGAACTGTGTTCCAAATGCCAAGAGAAAGAAGAAGCTTATAAGGAGGAAACAGGAAAACAAGAAGGTGAAGATAGAAATTATGAAAAGGGTAGGATTCGAGTAGTAGAGTGGAAGGGAGCGTTTAATTTTTCTAGTATTAATAACTATGGTGCGTCGTTTGCAAATGGAGAATATCTTCTATTTTTAAATAATGATATAGAGGTTCTTTCTAAAGATTGGATAGAGAGGATGCTTTCTAACTGTCAGAGAAAAGAAGTAGGAATTACAGGGGCAAAGCTTTACTATCCAGATAAAACGATTCAACATGCAGGAGTTATTATTGGACTTGGTGGAATCGCTGGACATGCTTTTTCCAGACAACTTGAGATTGATCCAGGGTATTTTGCCAGAGCTGTGTGTCAGCAAAATCTTTCAGCAGTTACTGCAGCGTGTATGATGGTATCAAAAGAGGATTTTATTCAAGTAGGTGGATTTGATGAAACGCTGGCGGTTGCTTTTAATGATGTGGATTTTTGTCTTAAGATACGACATTTTTGTAAAAAATTAGTTGTTTATGAGCCAGGGGTTGAACTGCTTCACTATGAGTCAAAGTCAAGAGGGGCAGAAGATACACCACAAAAACAAAAACGGTTTCATCAAGAAATTGTAAGATTTGCTAAGAAATGGGAGGAGGATTTAAAAGGTGATCCTTATTACAACCCCAATTTAACATTGATTGCTGGCGATTTTTCTTTAAAGAGACCAGAAGAATGGTGTCGTAAAGAATTGGAGTATATACAGATGATCCAAGAAATATTGGAAAAGGAGAAAAACCAAATATGAAGACAACGATTATCATTCCAAATTACAACGGGAAACATTTTTTAAAAGACTGTCTGACAGCACTTTTGAAGCAGACACAGAAGGATTTTTGTACACTGGTAATTGATAATGGTTCTTCCGATGGAAGTGTAGAATATATTCAAACCCATTTTCCAACTGTTACCATAATTTCATGTCAAAAAAACTATGGGTTTTGCGGAGCAGTCAATCGAGGGATTCAATTGGCAGAAACACCTTATGTATTGCTGTTAAATAATGATACAGAGGTAGAAGCAGAATTTGTGGAGGAATTGGAAAAAGCGATGGATCGGCATCCAAAGGCATTTTCAATTAATGGTAAAATACTTCAGTTTCAAAAACGGGATCGAATGGATGATGCTGGAGATATGTATTGTTTGGTAGGCTGGCAGTTTCAAAGGGGAGTAGCTCAGTTAGAGAAGCAGTTTTCAAAAGAGGAACAGGTATTTTCAGCCTGTGCTGCGGCTGCAATCTATCGAAAAAAAGTGTTTGAGCAAATTGGATATTTTGACGAAAATCATTTTGCCTATTTAGAAGATATGGATATTGGATTTCGTGCTAGAATTTATGGATATGAAAATTGGTTTTGTCCAAGAGCAAGAGTTTATCATGTAGGAAGCGGAACCACTGGTTCGAAATATAATTCTTTAAAGGTGAAACTTTCGGCAAGAAACAGCGTGTATATGAATTATAAGAATATGCCAATTGGAATGTTGCTGCTTAATTTTTTACCTTTATTGGTAGGTTATTTGATAAAATGGGGATTTTTTATTCGAATTGGATTTGGAAAAGAATATTTTTTTGGAGTAATAGAAGGGCTGCAAAACAGAAAAAATTTAAGAAAAGTTTCATTTGCTTTTTCTAGAGTTTGGAATTATATTTGGATTGAATGGGCATTAATTCGGAACAGTTTTCTTTATGTCTATGAATTTATACAGCGGCGGGGAAAGAAAAAATAAAGTCGATCTAATTTGCCGAGAGAGGAGTTGTAAGAAGAACCGTGATAAAAGATAATCAGAAATATTTTAACCGTATGCATGTAGTATTAGATGGAATTATTATTTTAATTTCCTATTTGCTTGCTTACTATATCCGGCTGGAATCAGGATTATTTCCGCAAAAAGAAGAAGGAATGTTGATGCGGGAATATATGCTGATGATTAGTATTATTGTGCCTTATTATCTGGTACTTTATGCAGTCTTTCATTTATATACACCCAAACGGGTGCAGGGAAGACGACTGGAACTTTCCAATATTGTAAAAGCAAATACAGTTGGACTGATGATCTTTATTGTTGGACTTTATATTCTTCGCCTAATGGAATTTTCCCGGCAGATGATGTTTATTTTTTATGTGATTAATATTTTCCTTGAAACACTGGAACGCAATTTAATTCGAATGGTACTGCGGTCTTTCCGTAGAAAAGGATTTAATTTAAAACATATTCTTTTGGTTGGCTATAGCAGGGCAGCAGAAGGGTATATCGATCGAATTCATGCAAACCCACAGTGGGGATATATTGTACGAGGGATTTTAGATGATGAAGTGGAGGCAGGAACAATTTATAAAGGAGTAAAAGTACTAGGGTGTATTGACAATTTGAATGTGATATTGCCAGAGAATAAATTAGACGAGATTGCAATTACACTTGGAATTAAACAGTATGCACGACTAGAAGAGGTTGTCAATATGTGTGAAAAGTCTGGAGTGCATACAAAGTTTATTCCAGACTACAATCATATTATTCCTACAAAACCTTATACAGAAGATCTTTTGGGGCTTCCTGTGATTAATATTCGCTATGTGCCACTTTCCAATACCATGAATATGGTAGCAAAGCGGATTGTGGATTTAATTGGTTCATTGGTGGCTTTGCTGATCTTTTCTCCTGTGATGTTAGTGACAGCGATTGCGGTTAAGTGCAGTTCGCCTGGGCCAGTGTTTTATAGTCAGGAGCGAGTAGGACTGCATAATCGACCATTTAAAATGTATAAATTTCGATCGATGCAGGCAGCTGAAGTAAAGGATGGATGGACAACAAAAAATGATCCTAGAGTAACTGGGGTAGGGAAATTTATTCGAAAAACAAGTATTGATGAATTACCTCAGCTTTATAATGTACTTCGAGGGGATATGAGTTTAGTAGGGCCTCGACCAGAACGTCCTTTTTATGTGGAAAAGTTTAAAGAGGAAATTCCTCGATATATGGTAAAACATCAAGTGCGGCCTGGAATGACAGGATGGGCTCAGATTAATGGATATCGAGGAGATACTTCTATAAGAAAACGAATTGATTGTGATCTGTATTATATTGAGAATTGGACAATTGGATTGGATTTTAAGATATTATTTTTAACCTTTTTTAAGGGATTCATTAATAAAAATGCATATTAAATAAGGTTTTATCAGTAAATGCAGTTTTAATTCTTGTATAAATAGAAAGTGAAAAGCTGAAATGGAAAGGAATTAGAGTTAGTTTAGGGGTTTAAAAAGATAAGATTGAGTATGAGGCAAAAAAGGAAAGGATGGAAAAATGGGTAAGAAAAAGTTGACAGAACAGCAAAGAAGACAACAAAAGAGAAAGAAGCTAGCAAAACGTCGGAGGCGAAGAAAGATTTTAATTGTAGTAGAGCTTTTGATTTTGTTAGTTTTAGGGGTAGGGGTTTATGCTGCTTCTAAGTATGATTTAATGAATATAAATCCGATTGATCGGGAAAATGTAATGATGAATGACGAGGTGGCAGGAAATAAGGAGTTAAAAGCATATACCAATATTGCCTTATTTGGAATTGATTCTAGAGATGAATCACTTGGAGACGGCAATCGAAGTGATACAATTATGGTTGCAAGTATTAATAATAAAACAAAGGAAATAAAGATGGTTTCTGTCTATCGAGATACATATCTTTTTATTCCGAAAGAGAATAGTACGTATGATAAAGCAAATCTGGGATATTTTTATGGAGGGCCAGAACTTGCAATCAATGAGTTAAACCGAAATTTAGATTTGGATATTACGGATTATGTCGCAGTGAATTTTTCAGCTTTGATTGATACAATAGATGCTTTTGGCGGAATTGATATAGAAATTACAGAGAAGGAATGTTTTTATATTAATGGGTATATGACAGAGACATCAGAAATTACAGGAAAAGAAAAAGTGGAACTTTATGAGAGTGGATTAGTGCATTTAAATGGGATGCAGGCAACCGCTTTTTGTAGGATTCGATTTGTGCCAACTGTAAACGGAACAAATGATGACTATGGACGAACAGAACGGCAAAGACTTGTTATTAGTAAGATCGCAGAAAAAGCAAAACAGGCAGATTTGGCTACATTAAATAAAGTAATGGATGCTGTACTGCCAAATATTTCAACTAGTTTAACAGTAAAAGAGATGGTAGAGTTATTGTCTGGGATTGCAAAGTATGAGCTGGTGGATAATGCGGGATTTCCTTTTGAAAAGGCAGCAACTGGTATGGGAAGCAAAGGGGATTGTGTTGTACCTGTAGATTTAGAGTATAATGTAAAGGAATTGCATCGATTTTTGTTTGGAGTAGAGGATTATATTGTATCTGGTGCAGTAAAGGAAATTAGTGATCGGATTATTGAAGTATCTGGATTGAAACATAAAGAAACAGAAACAATAGGGGGAAGTTCTACAGAATAAAATAATATTAATAAAAATATAGATAAGGGCAAAGTCAAAAATTGACTCTGCCCATTTGTAACGATTCATAAATTTTATATCAGTTTTTTAGTCTATACAAAATTTAAAAAATAAATTATTATTGTTGGTATTATAAAGTTTCCTTCTGGTATTCTTCTAATTGTTCTTTCCAATTTTTAATTTCTTCTTCTGAAATTTGACGAATTACTTTACAGGGGTTTCCAGCTGCAACTACATGGTTTGGAATATCTTTTGTTATAACTGAACCAGAACCAATAACTACATTATCTCCTATTGTTACACCTGGATTAATAACTACATTTCCTCCAATCCAAACACTATTTCCAATTTTAATAGGTTTTGAATATTCTAACCCAAGATTTCTTACTTCTGCAGAAATAGGATGTCCTACAGTGTAGATACTAACATGTGGTCCTAAAAAAACATCATCTCCAAATATTACTTTATTTTCATCTAAAATTGTTAATCCTGTATTGGCATAAAAATGTTTTCCAAAGTAAATTTTATCTCCATGATAACAATAAAATGGGGGGGTAAGTACCATATCATCTTCTGCTTTTGCAAAGTAGCATTTTAGTTCTTCCAATGCATGATGATTTTGCCAGAATTCTGATTCATTAAATTTTTTACAAGCAGGACGTATAACATTCCACTGATTTTCTGTAATTCGACGTGGATGATATAATTTTCCAGCAAACATTCGTTCTTTTTCTGTCATATTTCCTCCTCAATTAGCATTAATTTTTCTATAGCCTATTTATTATAATATAATTATTTTATGAATTAGTATTATAATAAATTTTTTATTTTTATATGATTTATATTTTTAATCTTCTAATTTAAATTTCCCTACTAATTCTTTTAAATCTTGTGCTAGTTTAGATAATTCTTCACTTGAAAATGCACTTGTTTCAGCCATATTGGAATTTTGTTGTACAATATCTGCTATTTGATTAATTGCACTAGAGATTTGGTCCATAGACTCTTTTTGTTTCTCAGAGGCATCATAGATATTTTCTACAATATCTGCTGCTACTTTAGCTTTATTTACAGAAGTCTGTAGCATCTGGGCTGTTTTATTTGCAACTTTCATTCCTCTTTCTACTGCTTCTAAAGATTTTTCTATTAAAGTTTTAGAACTTTGTGAGGCTGTTGCACTTTCTCCAGCTAAATTTCCAACTTGACTTGCTACAACAGCAAATCCTCTTCCAGCTTCTCCAGCTCTGGCTGCTTCAATAGAAGCGTTTAAAGAAAGAAGGTTAGTCTGAGATGCAATATCTTCGATCGTATCAATAATTTTTCTAATTTCATCTGAACTATGGCTAATATCCTCCATAGCTTGTACCATAAGTTTCATCTGTTCATTGCTCGACGCAATATCTTTTCCAACTTCAGTTGTTTTTTCATTTGCTTGTTTTGCATAATTGGCATTATTTTCGATTTGGTTATTTACATCACTAACAGTTGCGACAAGTTCTTCTACAGCTGCAGATTGATCGACGGAGCCTTGTAGTAAATTTTGTGCTCCATCAGAAACTTGTTTTGAACTGTTTGCAACATGTTCTGCGTTATTTCCAATTTTTCGCATACTATTTGCTAAAGAGTCAATAATCTTTTTCATCGAATCTTCTAATGTTTTAAAGTCTCCAATATAATTTCGTGTTACTTTAATATTGATATTTCCTTCAGCTAGTTGCTGTAAATGGGAGGAAATATCACTTACATTCATATTTAGATTTTCAATCATAGCAATCATAGCATCTCGTAATATTGCTGTTTCATCTTGTGTATCTAACTCTGGAACACTAGTATGTAAATCACCTTGAGAGAGAAGAACCAATCGATCCGTACATTTTTTTAGTGCTTCTGCAATTTGTGTTGAAATTCGAATGGTAATCACAACTGTAATAGCAGCTATTATAATAGAAATTAAAATATTAAATAAAATAGCTTGTATCATATTTCCAGTAAATTCAGATTTTACAACGGAAATTCCAATACTCCAGCCATCGCTGTTTGTGATAGGAGCATATGCCATATATTTTTTCTTTCCTTCATAGACATATTCTTTTACATTTTCATTTCCAGCTACCATATCAGCTTCTATTGCAGATAATGCTTTTAATTTTTTATTAGTTTTGGCTTCTTCCTGTGAATTATATTTATTTAAAACAAATTGGTAGTCTGGGTATGCGATTGTTTCCCCTTTTTTATTTAAAATACTAGTAGTACCTTGCTCCCCTACTTTAATATCTGCTACTATATCACTTAAAGAGGAAGCATCTTTACAGAAAAAGACAATTCCTTCAAAGTTACCATCTACTAGAATAGGACCTGCTAACATTATAAGTGCACTGTTTTCACTTACAATAATAGGTTCAGAAACATAAGTACGCTTGGTTGTTTTACAATATTGAAAATAGTCTGACTTAGAAATATCTGTTTTATTTTCACTGGTAAGACCATTTTTATCTGTCATACCATATTGCGAAAAGCCTTGTACTTCAGCTTCATTTTTTAATTCTGCAAATCGTTCTTCTACTGGTAGTGAGAGATCAGAAATAATAGGATTTTGAGAGAGCATATAAATTAAACGTTTTTCTCCATCTATTTCTTCTTGTATCCTGCCAGAAGCGACTTGTACCACTTCTTTCATCGTATTTTTTAATGTATCAATAGTAGTTCGGTAATTAAGGAAGGAAGATACAATTAATGTTATCATTGTAATTGTGAAAATTACAGATAGAATAATCACAATGAGTTTTGTTTTAATACTACTTTTCCAGTTTTTCATAGATTTTCTCCTTTTGATTGATAATATTAAGGTTAAGTAAAATTATCTGTATTAAAATATAGAGTATTTTTATAAACTTATTTATAAGTATATTCTATATTAAAAATATAGAAATCTTTTTTACACTTATCATTCGTATTTATAATTTTAAGACACCTTGTTGTTTTTATAAGTATATCATATCACAATTAAAATGATTTGTCTTTTGTTTTAATTATAAAAAAATTTTCTTCTTTATTTGTGTGTTTATAGTGTCTGATAAATAAAAAGCGATATTTTTTATTAGAACACAAAAATAGTATTTTTGTTTGACTTGACTTCTATTTTTGTATCCATTATAATTATGTTGAGTTAAGCCCACCATGCCTCTAGTTTTCATGCATAATTCGGTGGGGCTTTTTATTGTATATAAATGATTTTCAAATAAGTCAGACATTTTGTAAGAAGGGATATTATTTTTATCCTCTTCCAGCAAGAAGACTCGCACCTCTTAGGTGGGAGATGAATTGTGCCCCTTACCCACTTGACTTTCCGTTCAAATCAAATATCGTAAACAGATTTTTGACACGGATATTTTCAAACGTGCAAAAGAAATTTTTGAGTATATTTCACCAAATTATAATATCACTCTTAAAGAATGGAATCACGCCAAAGACCATGTACACATACTTTTTAAGGCACACCCGAATATGGAAATAAGTAAGTTCATAAACGCATACAAGAGTGCAAGCAGCAGACTTTTGAAAAAGGAGTTTCCGCAAATAAGACAAAAATTATGGAAAGAATATTTTTGTAGTCAGAGCTTTTGCCTGTTGACAACAGGCGTTGCGCCGATAGAAGTGATAAAGAAGTATATAGAAGGTCAAGGACAAAAGGACAGAAAAAGGAAGTGAATGATATGGCGAACAAAGCATATAAATTTAGAATATACCCCAATGATGAGCAGAAAGTTTTGTTTGCCAAGACTTTCGGCTGTGTCAGAATGGTGTATAACCATTGGCTTGACAGAAAAATCAAGCAGTATGAAGAAAACAAAACCGCTGTAACATACACTGTTTGTGCAAAAGAAATGGCTGAACTGAAGAAAACAGAACCGCAAAGCTTTTTGGGTTTGGATTTTTCCATGCATGAACTGTACAAGGACAGTAACAGTAACGAACCTGCTTACCCAAGATACTACAGACGAGCCGAAAAGAAACAAAAAAGAGAACAAAGGAAACTGTCGCTTATGCAGAAAGGTTCAAAAAACCGTGATAAACAGCGTGTCAAGGTTGCTAAACAGCATGAAAAAGTTGCAAATCAGCGCAAGGATTTTCTGCATAAACAGTCAAGGCAGATAGCCAATGTCTGTGATTGTGTATGTATTGAAAACCTTGATATGAAAGCCATGTCACAAGCATTAGACTTTGGCAAATCTGTTGCTGATAACGGCTGGGGGATGTTTGTTACATTTCTGCAATATAAACTTGAAGAAATGGGAAAAAGACTTGTAAAAGTGGATAAATTCTTTGCAAGCAGTCAGATTTGTTCCTGTTGTGGTTACAGAAACTCCGAAACAAAAGATTTGTCAGTCAGAGAATGGACTTGTCCCAAATGCGGCACACATCATGACAGAGACATAAATGCCGCAATCAATATCAGAAATGAAGGTATGCGACTTATAAATGCATAACCAACACATACAAAACCGTGGGACACACGGGGTTAGCTCGCTTATGCTGTAATCAATGGATTACTTGAACGAGAAGCCCCCGCCTCTATGCATAGCATAGACGGTGGGAGTATGTCACAGTAAGCAGAGGATAAAATAGGGGGTTTTGGATGAATCCAGAGATGATTTTAAAGCAATATTTTGGTTATGATGATTTTCGCAAGGGGCAGCGAGAGTTGATTGATTGTATTTTGGAAGGAAAAGATGTGTTAGGTATTATGCCTACTGGCGCTGGCAAATCGATTTGTTATCAAGTGCCTGCATTGATGTTTTCTGGAATTACAATTGTAATTTCACCATTAATTTCTCTTATGAAGGATCAGGTCTATTCGTTATCTCAAGCAGGGATTCCTGCTGCCTATATTAATAGTTCCCTAAGTGATATGGAAATTTATAAAACGTTTGAATATGCAAGGCAGGGAAGTTATAAAATTCTCTATATTGCACCAGAACGGTTGGATACGTCATTATTTTTAGATTTTATTGCTTATGCAGATATCTCTTTGGTAGCAGTGGATGAAGCTCATTGTGTTTCGCAGTGGGGACAGGATTTTCGACCAAGCTATCTAAATATTGCTGCATTTGTAACACAGCTTCAAAAGAGGCCAGTTCTATGTGCGTTTACTGCAACAGCGACAAGTGAAGTAAAAGATGATATTTTATGTATTTTAGGGTTGAATTGTCCGAAACTTTTTATTACAGGGTTTGATCGGAAAAATTTGTACTTTGCGGTAAAGCATGTAAAAAAGAAAAAGGAAGAAATCTTACATTATATAAAGGAACATAGAAATCAATGTGGAATAGTCTATTGTTCAACTAGAAATAATGTAGATGAAGTGTATGAACTGTTATGTCAAAATGGAATTGGTGCAGCCAGATATCATGCTGGAATGAGTAAAGAGGAACGAACAGAAAGTCAAGAAGAGTTTATCTATGATATTAAGATGGTTATGGTTGCGACCAATGCCTTTGGCATGGGAATTGATAAGTCAAATGTTCGGTATGTATTACACTACAATATGCCACAGAGTATGGAAAATTATTATCAGGAAGCAGGAAGAGCCGGAAGGGATGGAGAAAATTCAGAGTGTATCTTATTCTATGAACCAAGAGATGTACATATTAATAAATTTTTAATTGAAAATAAAGAGTCGAAAAAGGAGTTGACAAAAGAGGAAGAAGAAGCCATTCGGGAGCGTGACTATAAGCGGCTTCGAGAAATGACCTTTTATTGTACAACAAAGGAATGTCTGCGAAATTTTATTTTGAAATATTTTGGAGAGCGTACCGGAGCTGATTGTGGAAATTGCAGTAATTGTCTGATGGATTATAAAAAAACTGATGTAACGGAATTAAGCCGAAAGATTTTAAACTGTGTCTATGAACTAAAACAGCACTTTGGGATTAATATTGTGATAGGAGTGTTAAGAGGAAGCAAAGCAGCCAGAATTTTAGAAAATGGTTTTGACAGATATCGGACATATGGGACATTGGCAGAGTATGCAGAAAGTTCTTTACGGCAAATTATTGATGTATTACTTCAAGAAAAAATGCTGATACAGACAGATGACTCTTATCCAGTCCTCCGGCTTGGGACAGACTATCTAAAGTTAAAGGAAGAGACCAACCGAATCTATATAAAAAATGAAATTCGCCGCACAAAGGAAGTAGCAAAGGAGATATCCGAAAAGAAAAGTGTACTGACCAGTAAGGGATATACACTGTTTGAAAAGCTGCGTCTTTTGCGTATAGAGATAGCAAAAGAAGAAAATATTCCTCCTTATATTGTATTTTCTGATAAGACTTTAAATGATATGTGTATAAAACTGCCGTTTACACCAGAAGAGATGTTAGCAGTAACTGGAGTAGGACAAAATAAAAAGGAAAAATATGGAGAGCGATTTTCAGAATTGATCCTACAAGTAACTGGAGGTGATCGAGAGGGATATTCTTGGACAGAATCCAATAAAGTAGCATCAAATAGAGTAACTATATCAGGAACAAATACAACAAAAAAGAAGGAAAGTTCAAGGTCAGAAAAGCACGAAAAAGAAGTGCAAAAGGAGGAATTTACCTTTACAAAATGGATGGCAGAACGAATTCAATGTGAAGGAAATTGTACACTTTCTGAATTTGTAGGAAAGTTAAATCAACAGATTAATGAAAAGCAGATGAAGAGACTTACGATTGTTTCTGTAGAAAAGAAGTTGGAAGAGGAAGGATATATTTATTGTGAACATCAGCTACATACTGCTATCGTTGTGAAAGAAAAGGGAAAAAAGAAGGGATTTTTTGTTATACAGCGGATAAGTCAACAGGGAAATCCCTATGATGTATTAATGATGAATGAGAGGGCACAAAGGTGGCTTTTAGAAAAAGTTGCTAAAGAATAATGTAGAATTATCCGATATATAAGAAAAGTAAAAAAGTAACTTTTAAAATTTTTATGCAGCGATGAATAGGCAGGGAAGCGGACACCGCTGTAAAACACACGGAGGTGAAGGTAGCTATGGCAGTTGATACTATATCAGGTACAACATCGTATTCGGCGCCAACGAAAAGTGCAAGTACAAATACAAGCGCAACAGTGGCAGCCAAACCTGTTACACCTGTGGAAAAAGCGGATGTAGCAGACAGCAGCATGAAAGTAGCTGTAAAACCGGAAGAATCGATAGGAATCGACAACAATAGAAATGATATATTGATTCCTGCAGATGCTCCAATTACAGAGGGCAAAATGAAAAAAGCGATTGATGACATCAATCGAAGTTTACAGGATAAAACCTGTGAATTTGGTTTTGATGAAGTAACCAACCGCGTAACCATCAAAATTATTGACAAGGAAACAGATGAAGTCATTCGGGAACTTCCGCCGGAAAAAACACTAAGAATGATTGCAAAAGCATGGGAGTTAGCTGGTATCCTTGTAGATGAGAAGTTATAGGAGGGAAAGATATGCCAATTAGATTATCAGGTATGGTTTCTGGGCTGGATACAGATTCAATTGTAAAAGAATTGGTGTCCGCATACAGCAACAAAAAAGAAAAAATCGTAAAAAATAAGACAAAGTTAGAGTGGAAACAAGATGTTTGGAAAGAAATGAACGCAAAAATCTATAATTTTTATAGCAATGCAGTAAGTAAATTGCGTTTTTCATCTGCATATTCCACAAAAAAGAGTACCAGTTCAGATGAGAGTATTGCAAGTGTAACAGCAGGTTCTGGAGCAGTTGTAGGAACCCAGACGCTTTTTGTAAGCAGCCTTGCAAAATCCTCTTACTTAACAGGAGATAAGGTAAGTGGAACAAATGGAAAGAAATTATCAGCTTCCAGCAAGTTAAGTGAATTGGGAATTACGTCAGATACAACAATTCGTGTAAAAGCAAAAAGCGAAGAAAATCCGAATGGAAAAGAAACAGAAATTACACTTTCTGCTGATATGAAAATTAGCGATTTAACAAAAGCATTAAAAGATGCAGGAGTTTCTGCAAATTTTGATACAACAAATCAGAGATTTTATATCAGTGCATTAAAGAGTGGAGCAGACTATGATTTTGACATTATGGCCACTGATGCAAATGGAGTAAATGCGTTAAAAAATATGGGTATTTATACTCTGTCAGATGAACAAAAGCAGATGTATCAGGAGATTGCAAATTGGGATGCTGAAGCTATGAAGACAACGTATAAAAATAAGCTGTCATCAGCAAAAGAGATATCTTCTGCTATAAGAAGTATTACAAGTGGATATGAGATGCAATATATGGATTATCAAAAATTGCTTGATTATCATGATAAATTAGCAGAATTAAAAGAAGACGCAGATAATGGGGATGCAGATGCTCAGACAGAGTATGCGCAATTTGAAACAGAATATAATACATTGGCAAGTAATTATGGACTCGATCCATATAATGCTTCGGATGTAGCAAATCAGAAGAGTGCGATAGAAGCAAAACAGCAAGAAATTGCAGCAAAATATTCTGGTATAAAGAATAACAATGGTGTGATTACATTAGTGGGAATAAAAGAAGAAACGTTACAAGAAGAATGTAAAGCTCTGCCAGATAGCGACCCAAGAAAAAAAGCATTAGCTTCCATTTTTGGTGCTGTTGATGAAAACGGGGATATTAAGAAGGATGAAGATGGAAATATTCAGTTTGGCAAAATGGATATGGAATTAATGCAATATGCAGGAGAACTTCAGGATGCAGAAAATGCTTATAGGAAAGATATTGCAAATTCTAAAGCAAATTATGAAATCTATAATGAGATGAAAAATCTGTTAGATACTGCTGGTGGAACTCCATTGACAGGAAGTGATTTAGACGAATATAATGAATATGCAAAAATAGTAGGAATGGATGCCTATAGTGCAGGCTCTGAAGCAGATGCATTAAATAAGATTTCTACGGAAATGACAGCAATTGAAGAAAAATTTACTAGTATAACATCAGATGGGAATGGTGGATTTATCTTTGTAGATAAAAGTACAGATCCATTGGAAGATATTATTGACAAAAAGGTAGATGAATATAAGACCAATTTAGATAATCAGATAGCTTTTGCAAAAGATCAGATTAATGGAAGTGCAGTATCGGATTCAAAGGTAGTAAAAGTTGATGGGCAGGATGCGAAGATTCAATTGAATGGAGTAGATTATACTTCTAATACAAACTCATTTAATATCAATGGTTTAACAATTACTGCAAAGAAAACCAATGCAACTGAAGATGCAGCAGGAAACGTTGTTCCAGGCTCTGATCCAGTGATTATTGACACAGCGAGTGATACGGAAGGTGTTTATAATACAATTAAGGATTTCTTAAAACAATATAATGAACTTATGATTGCAATGGATACTGCTTACAACGCAGATAGTGCATCAAAATATGAGCCATTGACAGACGAAGAAAAAGATGCAATGTCTGAGAAGGAAGTTGAAAAATGGGAACAGAAAATTAAAGATTCCCTTCTTCGCAGGGATTCTACTTTAAATTCCGTTTCTTCTGCAATGCGAAATGTAATGCGTGGTTCTTACTCAATTAATGGAAAAGACTATAGCTTATCTACATTTGGTATTAAAACGTTAGGATATTTTACATCAAAACAAAATGAGAGAAATGCATATCATATTGATGGTGATCCAGATGATACCAATGTAGCATTAAATTCAGATAAATTAAAAGCTGCGATTGCAGATGATCCAGATGCAGTAATGGAATTCTTCCAGAAGTTATCAACGGATATGTATTCCACATTAACAGAAAAGATGAAGTCTACAAAATTAAGCAGTGCATATACGGTTTACAATGATAAACAGATGAAGACCGAATATGAAGCTTATGAGAAAGATATTAAGAGATGGGAAGAAAAAATTGCAGCAATGGAAGATAAGTACTATAAGCAGTTTGCAGCAATGGAAACTGCACTTTCGAAGTTACAGTCAAGCACAGCATCCCTGACTAGTTTGTTGGGAGGCGGAGCTTAATTGATTAAGGGGATGCCACATCAAAGAGTATACTTATAGCTTTGCTTTTTGTGTGGCACCCCTGATTCAGACTATAGAAGGAACAGATGGAGGAATCAATATGGCAGGTTATAACAGCTATGCAAACAACCGTATACAGACCGCATCACAGTCGGAATTGACCTTGATGCTCTATGAGGGAGCAATTAAATTTACCAATATAGCAAAGATGGGGTTAGAAGAGAAAAATTTTGAAAAAGTAAATACCAATATTCAAAAGGCAGAACGAATATATGAACATTTACTAATGACCTTAGATCCAAAGTATAAGGTAGCAAAAGATTTTGAAAATGTATATCGTTGTATCTTACAGCTTCTTCTGGATGCTAATTTAAAGAAAGATAAAGAAAAGCTGGAGCAGGCATTGGGTTATATGAGAGAGATGCGTGATACGTGGAAGGAAGTTATACACGCTTCTAAGACAAAATAGGCATAGGAGAGTGAAATGGGAGAAACAGAAAAGTATGTTCATATCTTGGAGGAAAGCCTTCAAAAGAAAATAGAGCTGCTCAATCAGATCGAAGAAAAGACATTGGAGCAGAAAGTAATTTTAGAGCAGGAATTAACAGATCTAGATGCTTGGGAATGTAATATTGAAGAAAAGGGAGAATTGTTAGAAGAACTTAACCTTTTAGATACGGGATTTCAGGGGATTTATGATAGAATTGGTACGGAACTGATTGACCATAAACAAGTATATGCCACCTCCATTCAAAACCTTCAAAAAGCAATTAAAATCATTACAGAAAAGGCTGTTTCTATTCAAGTAAAAGAAAATCAAAATAAAGTATTAGCTGAAAAGCGATTTGCCCAGTTGCATCAGCGAACCCGAGAGAAGAAGGTAGCATCGAATGTGGCTACAAAGTATTATCAAACTATGTCAAAATTACAGCATATGGATGCACAATTTATGGATCGAAAGAAATAGATAATAAAAATATTTTTAGAAAAAATTAAATTATAACGCTACAAATTTAGGTATATAATGTAATTGAGATACTTATTATCAGCATTAATTTACTTTATTTTATCTGATTTTGTAGCGTTATAGCTAATTTAAAAGAATAAAGAAACGAAGGGAGATAATTTTATAAATGGAAATAGTCGCATTATTTGGGGCAGGACCAAAAGAGAAAGCTTTTTCAATTATAAAAGAAATTTGTGGTATATTGTTTCCTACAACTTATATAAATGGGATTTTTTTTAATGATAAGGAAGAATGAGGGAAAAATATTTTTGGAGAATATATTATTCAAAGGCCATCGGATATTGTCCAATCTCAGTTTGAAAAGTTAGTAGTTTG
This sequence comes from uncultured Lachnospiraceae bacterium, assembly GCA_910579865.1. Taxonomy (GTDB): domain Bacteria; phylum Bacillota; class Clostridia; order Lachnospirales; family Lachnospiraceae; genus MGBC114844. The sequence goes on along the minus strand of CAJTXA010000013.1, from coordinate 59,463 downwards.
TGCAGAACCTACTATATGTGAAGCAATTATACCAGTTTTGATAGAAACACTTGGATTGAAAGAAAGTAAAGTAGTTTCCTATTATAAATGGATGAGATTTAATATTGGGGCTCATCAGATAGATTGGAATAAGGTATATAGAGTGTCTGATGTTATTACAGAATTACAACAGTGTGATACATTAAATGATCTTGAAAAATTTTATTATAAGAAACATCATCGCTTGGCAGCAAAATATTTACATTTCTTTGAAATATATGATAGGCATTTTCAAAAATATCGTAATACAGAATGTGTAATTGTGGAAGTTGGAATTTGGAAAGGCGGAGCTCTTCAAATGTGGAAGGATTATTTTGGAAGTAAAGCACAGATTGTTGGAATCGATGTTGAGGAATCAACATTACAATATAAAGAGGAGCAGATTAAAATTGAAATAGGTTCCCAATCAGATCGAGAGTTTTGGAAGAAATTTAAAGAAAATTATCCAAAAGTGGATATTTTAATAGATGATGGTGGACATACCATGGAACAACAGATTATTACATTTGAAGAAATGTTTGAACATATCTCAGAGGAAGGTGTTTATTTGTGTGAGGATTTGCATACATCTTATTGGGATGACTATGGTGGAGGTTATAAAAATCCAGCCTCTTTTATTGAATATAGTAAAAATTTTATTGATTATATAAATGTTTGGTATAATGAAAGTATTTTTAAAAATAATTATCCATGTTATACACATACAATGCATAGCCTGCACTATTATGACAGTGTTTTGGTAATTGAAAAGCGTAAGATGAAGGAAGGAGTTTGTCTAATTACTGGAGAAAATTCATTATAATTATAATAAAAAGATAAGTTTTAGAAAAACAGGACTAAGAAATTAGGGAGAATAAGATGGAAACGAATCAAAGACAGTTAGTAGTGGATAGAATATTTGAAGATATTAAAAAAATTGTACAACAGAGAAATAAAAGTCAACTTGTAGCATTTATAATTGCAAATTTTAAACAGTGGGTAAAGGATACCCCAGATGAAGTGGTATTGTCAACTGTAAATTTTCACAATCAATATCAATTTTGGGGGAAATTGGATTTTGAATCAGGTGATATTAGTTTAATTCATCAAAGGGCAGCTATTTTAAAGGGTGCATGGAAGAATATTGAAAAGTTTTATTATCGATTAGAGGATTATCGTTCAAAATATGTATTACTTATGATTTTAAATAATTGGTTGAATTTTTCTTATAAAAATATTAGTATGGTAAAGGAAAATTGTTTTTTATCTTATTTTGATATGGATTTGATAATGTGCGATGAAAATGAGGTATTTGTGGATTTAGGGGCATGGCAAGGGGATACAATTGATGAGTACCGCTATACTTATGGAGAAAATTGCTATAAAAAGATTTATTGTTATGAAATTGAAGAGAATAATATAGAAAAACTTCATGAACGTTTTGATTCGATTCCAAATATTGTAATTCGTCCAGTAGGTGCAAGTAGGAAAAATGGTATTATGTATCTTTCTGATAATGGAACGACAGATGCACAGTCATTAGTAAATTTTGGAAAAAAAGAAGTAGAAACAGTAGCATTAGATCAAGATATAACAGAAAAGATAACTTTTATTAAAACAGATATAGAAGGAGCAGAACAAGATGCAATTCGTGGAGCACAAGAACATATAAGAAATGATAGACCAAAGTTAGCGATTTCAATTTATCATTCGAATAAGGATTTGTTTTCTATTTTTGAACTGATAGAGCAGATCCAACCCGGATATCATTTTTATCTTCGCTACAATGGATTACAATGTTTTCCAACTGATTATATATTGATTGGTTTACCACCAGAGGAAAGTAAATAAAATAGAATAGAAAAATTATAAAAAATTTTAAAATGCTCTAAAGTATTTAAAAGGAATTCCGATATATAAGGTGTAAACAAGATGGAACAGATGAAGCGTACGGTCAGATGGGAAATCTTCTATAGAAATACAGCAAGGAAGCTGTATTAAGAAAGACAAATACCAATTGGATTGGTAATCTTATTTCAAGGAGGAAAATTATATGGTTATTCAACACAACATGCAAGCTATGAACGCAAACAGAATGTTAGGCGGCATCGTATCTGATCAATCAAAATCCACAGAAAAATTATCATCAGGTTATAGAATTAATCGTGCAGCAGATGATGCAGCAGGTCTTTCTATCTCTGAAAAGATGAGAGGACAGATTCGTGGTTTAAATAAGGCTTCCACTAATGCACAGGATGGTATTTCTTTAATCCAAACAGCAGAAGGTGCATTAAATGAGTCCCATTCTATTTTACAGAGAATGAGAGAACTTTCTGTACAGGCGGCAAATGGTACAGAAACAGATGACGATAGAGAAGCAATCCAGGCTGAAGTAGAAGAGTTAAAAGATGAGTTAACAAGAATTGCTGAAACAACAGAATTTAATACAATGAAGTTGTTAGATGGCTCTTTAGATGGCGGAGTTGGTGGAGATGCTGGTCCATCATTTGGAGTAGTAGGAAGCAATGCAAATTTGCAAGGAGCAATTTTATCTTCTAATATATCAGGAGTTCAGGTAAGTGTAAAAGCTACTAGTGATATTAAGATAGGTAGTGAGTCGGCTGTTTGGGATACTGCTGGAAAAACATTAACATTAAATTTGGCACAGACATCTTATTCACAGTCACAGATTGACAGTTTAATAAAGAATGCAAAACAAGCACCAGCTTCTACAGCTGCTCCTGCTGAGGTTACACTTAAACTGGCAAATGGTGTTTTACAAGCAAAAGATGGTACAACAGGTACAACAGTTGCAGGTGTAAGAGCAACTCAAAGTGCTACTATGACTGAAGAGATTCAAAATGCTGCAAGTAAGATGACAATTACATCTAATAAGTTTGGTAGTGAATATAATGGAGTACAAATTAGTGTTGTTTTTGACAAAGTAGATGGAAAAGAAGAAGTTGAAACAATAAAAGAGCAGTCGTATGGTGCGAATAATACAGTTAGTACAACTGGTGCTTATAAATTACATCTTGCAGCAGGAAAAGAATATAGTGCAAAAGATATTGAAATGTTATTATCAAAGGCAGGACTTGATATGGAAGTAAAATTAGAAAGTGCTGCACCAGATGGGAATGAAGCATTCCTTTTCAAGAAAGAATCTGCTAAAACTGCAACAATGACGCTTAAATTAGGTTCTGGAGCAGGAATAGGACACACAGATGCTTTATATGGTCAAGATGGATATGGCGGAGGCAGCGGTGGAGAAGGTATTACCTTACACATTGGTGCAAACGAAGGTCAAGTAATGAACTTTACAATTGGTGATATGAGTGCAGATGCGCTTGGTGTAAGCAAAGTTAGTATTTCTACAACAAGTGGAGCAGAAAGTGCAATTACGACTGTTGATGATGCAATTAAATTAGTATCTGCTCAGAGAAGTAAATTAGGTGCTGTACAGAATAGATTAGAGCATACTATCTCTAATTTGGATAATACAGCTGAGAATTTACAGTCTGCTGAATCTAGTATTCGTGATGTTGATATGGCTAATGAGATGGTTACTTATTCTAAGAATAATATCTTACAACAAGCAGCACAGTCTATGTTGGCACAGGCAAATCAGTCTACTCAAGGTGTTTTGTCACTTTTACAGTAATAGAGTAGATAAATTATCGATTAAGAATAGAATACAATTAAGGAATAGGAAGTCAAATGACTTCCTATTTCTTTATAGAAAGAAGAGGATAAATTGAAAAAGGTAGTTTGTGTAGTAATGCAAAAGAAATCAAAACTAGGTTTTCCATATCCCTATTTAATAAAAAGTGAAGAATGGGAATATATTTGTTTTGCTAAAGAGAAAGAGATAAAATCAAAATATTGGGAAATGCGCTATATAGAAAACATTAATGAAATGTATAAAAAAATAAAAGAAAATCCAACAGAAATTTTTCCAGAATATAATGAAATTAAATTAATAGAAGAAGATCAGATTATTGTAAAAGACTTTGAAGAAGAAAATTCGATATTAACTGTTCCAAAATTGGATAAAATGAATGAAACGTATCCACCAACATCAGATATAAATGGAAATTATATTTATAAAAAAAATCCAATTATAATGGGAGGAAAATATGAAGGGCGGTATAAGTTACTTACAATTGGAGTTCCAGTTAGTAATCAGATTGATACAATTGAACGTTGTATGAAAGGAATTATGCCTATTCTTCAGACGATTTCTTCAGAACTAATTGTGGTAGATACAGGCAGTACAGATGGAACGGTAGAAATAACAAAAAAGTATGGTGCTAAGGTAATTCAATTTCCTTGGTGTGATAATATGTCTGCAGCAAGGAATCAGGCAGTTTATGCAGCCGAAGGATTATGGTATATGTCAATTGATGATGATGAATGGTTTGAAGATGTAACAGGTATTCTTGATTTTTTTCAAAGTGGCGAATATAAAAATTATAATGCAGCAGCATATCTTCAAAGAAACTATATGTATGAAAATGATATAGAATATAATGATTTTATTACAACACGTATAGCTAAAATAACTCCAACCCTTCATTTTGAAGGAAGAATACATGATGCTTTGTGGATTATTGAGAAAAAAGAAAAACTTTTAGATGTAGCAGCACATCATAAGGGATTTGCATATATGAATGATTTTGAAAGAGCAGTAAAGAAAAGTGTTAGAAATTTACGAATTTTACAAAGAGATTTAGAGGAATATCCATTTGATATGCGTTATAGCTATCAATTTGCAAATGAATATGGAGTAATGAGTATGTGGAGAGAAAGTTTTGCCTATTATATCAGAGGTATGGTAATTATGAAGGAAATATATGAGGATTATAAATTATCTCGTGATTATAAAGTGCATATGATTCGAGCATTGTTACAACTTAGTATTGGACAATCAGATGATTTTTTTTATTATACAAAAGAATTGGTAAAAGATATTTCATTTTCTGTAATTGATGCATTAATGATTTATTATCTGATTATACAAATGGACGATAAATTGCGACGTCCTTTGCAAGATATTTTTGGAGCAAGTAAAGTTTATGAGCAGTTGAAAAAAGAATATGAAAAGGATAAGGAAGCTTGTATAGTACAATCTGTTTTTCCATCTGATAATCCAGTTGAGGTAAAGTATCGTAGTACAGAATATGCAAGATGTATGATAAAGGCAAATATAAAAGTTGGTAATGAAGAGGAATGTTTAAGACATTTACAAAATTTAGAATTAAAACTTTTACCATTAGAAAAAAGAAGTGAAATTTTATCTATAGTATTTTCAAGTAAATTTGAAAGATTGACAGCTGAAATAGTGAAAAAATATTTAAAGGGGAAAAAAGAACAAGAATATGTGAATCTTTTGGATTTTGCGCTTCGATATGGAAATAATGGACGAGTTTTTTTTAAAGTTTATCCAGAGGATATACTAGAATATGTAGTAAAAGAAATATGGAAGCGGTATGGTCAAAAATTTTTGGATATAGTTGAAAAATGGGAAGTGCCATACGATAAAAAAGAATATAGAATAATAGAGATATTGAAAGGAAAAAAAGAGAAAATAAGAAAAAGAGATATTATAATACAAGAGAAGGAGGAGTTGAAAAAACAATTAAGGGAAAATATTTTAATTTTAATAAAAGCGGATAAAATAGAAGAAGCAAAGCAGATATTAAGGGAGTATTTACAAATATATACAGAAGACATAGAAATGAAACAGTTATTTTCGCAATTGGAGGAAAAGGGGAATGTATAAAATTGATCAAGAAATAACACAGGAAGAATTACAGATGTTAGAAGAAAAAGAAGAATCGAAAAAGAAACAAAAGGAAGAAGGAATAAAGTGGATAAAAATAATTGATCAATGTTTACAAATGCCAGATCTACAAAAAGAGGAAGAGTTAAAAAATATATTTATTGAAGATTCACCTGTATGGAAATTTCGTTGGTTAATAGAAATAGAATATATGTCTTTGTTTATGGAAATTTATTTGGAGGAATTAAGGACAAAGGAAGAGAAAAATTGTCTTATGCATGGAAAAAGTATAGAGGAATTAATAGAGAACTGGAGGGAATGTTATTTTTATTTATGGAGAGCAGAATTTAATGAAAGTGAATTTGAAATGGAACGATTTGTTGATTATTTAGAACAAAAGGGATTATCCATTTTCTTTTTAAAAATATTATATCAAACAAAAACTTTAAAATGGGAAGAGACAGGAGAGAAACTTTTTCATCTTTTTATAAAAAGAAAAGAAGGAGAAAAAGCATTAGTAATTTTATTGGGAATGAATAAGATAGCTCCAGAAAGTAAAAAAATTGTTAAAAATATTCGTTCTATTTTAAAGAAGATAAGAAAAGATTATATTGTAGAAAAGTATGCAAATGAGCTGTCTGGAATATTAGAGGAGTAGAAAATAGGATGGAAAAAGAAAGTAAAGAAATTTGCTTTATTATGTGTGTGAATCATGATAAATATGAGCAAGAAGCAATGTATTATATACAAAATTTATTGATACCAGATGGATACAAGATAGATGTTATTTCTGTAAAGGATGCGAATTCTATAACAGAGGGATATAATGCAGCAATGATGTCTTCTAATGCAAAATATAAAATTTATATGCATCAGGATGTTTTTATCGTTAATAAAAAATTATTAGAAAATATGTTGACAATATTTAAAGATAATACAATTGGGATGATTGGAATGGTGGGATGTAAAAAGTTATCTTCACATGGGATTATGTGGCATAGTAAGAGGGTAGGAAAGCTTTATGGGAGTATTCCTAGATGTTCTGGAAAGGGAACATATGGTGAAATAGAGGGAAAATTTGAAGATGTAGAAGCAATTGATGGTTTTTTTATGATTACACAATATGATATTCCATGGAGAGAGGATTTGTTTGATGGGTGGGATTTTTATGATATTTCTCAAAGTATGGAAATGAGAAAAAAGGGATATCGAATTGTAGTGCCAAATCAGAGTGAACCATGGTGTATTCATGACGATGGCTATTTAAACTTTGAAAATTATTATTATTATAGAAAAATTTTTGAAAAAGAATATTTTTCATAAATAGAAACCAACCATACAAATAGAAAAATTTATATGGTTGGTTTTTGATTAAATAGAATCAGAGAAATGAAAACTTAGTGATATGCCACGTTGAAAAACAGGAAGTTGGACAACAAGGGCTTTCAATTGCTTAAAGGGTTCACATTCTGGTGAAAGTATATGTTCACTGATATATTGATAATAAAAAACAATTCTTTCTGCAATTGGTAAAATGGATAAATGAGTTTCATTTATTATATTATAATGGTATTGTGATTTTATAAAGTTTCTATATAAAGTCATATATTTTTGAAAAGCAAAATAATAAAGCTTATCATTAAGAAAGGAAAGGAGTTCTAGTAAAGAAACAGAGAGATTATTAAAATATTCATAAAGTTCTATACTTTCTTGATTAGCAAAAAGACGTAATAGTTTGGTATAAGGCGAGTCAGATGGCAGTAATTCAAAAGGTAAGGAGGTCAATATATCAGGAATGGAAAGAGCATAATTTAAAACTTCTTCAAAAAAGATAGGAATATTATCTAAGGATAGCTTTTGACAGCCTTTTGATAATAAAGAAGATGGAGCTTGTAAAAGGGCACGAAAAAAGCGTTGGATTGTAGGATAAGATACAATATCTAATTGAATAAAAGGAAGATAATTATTGGCAGACTGATAATCTTGCTCTCTAATGCTTATAACAAATAAATTAATATAATATACAGATTTATAAATAGGACTACGGCATACATCTAAAGAAAGAAGAGAAAAGCGTTGGTATTTGCTAGGATTTGACAAAAAAGTATCACATAAAGAGTGATAAGCTTTTGCTTCTGATAAGATGAACTTTGTATCATATTCTAAATGTGCAGCTAGATCAAAGCGACAAAAATGGATACAAGCTAGATCCGCAATAGATAATTCTTTATCTTTTAAGTAAGATTCACTTAAGGGATAGAGATCTTCTGATTCCATACGATAAAGTGCAAGTAATAAATGTGAAGTAAGTAGTTGAGATTCATAAGTAGAATCATTTAATAATTTACAAGTAGAAAGCCCAAGATAAAACCATGCAACAGCAGCATCAGGATGATACGTAGCGAGTTCATTTGCAATTTGTAAGATATAACGAATACAAAGGGGGTATTCATAATAGTCATATAAAAGAAGAGAAAGATTTCTTTTGGATTTTTCTTCCACTTTTTTGATATCGTCATGACAAAAACCATAATGATGAACATAATCTGTATGGTAGTATACTTTGGTAAGTCTAGGGAAACACATAGCGTCATGAATTCTTCCTTCAAAGTGCAAAGAGGGAGTAATACGTCCCATTCGAACAGTATAATGGTCATGAAATTGCAGACCATCATTTCTGGTATAATTCCGTTGGATATAGGCAGCATAATCATATTGCTTATAAATGCCATTTTGAAAGAAGTGAATAATAGAGTTAGTTGATTCGAACCATTCATCATCATCTAGAGAAAGATACCACTCTCCAAGTGCATGGTAAATTCCCATATTTCTTGCGGCAGACATATTATTACACCACGGGAAATCAATTACACGAGCACCATATTGCATAGCAGCTTCTATGGTACCATCAGAGCTTCCTGTATTGATAATTAATAGTTCACAGTCAATGGCGTTTCGGAGATCTTGTAAATGTTGCAAACATTTATGGATAGTGGATATTTGGTTACTAACAGGAATTCCTATTGTTAGTTGATAAGATCTTCCATGATATTTTCCTGATGTATAAACTGGATTGGGAGAAAATTTCCAGTTTCCATTTTCATCTGATGATGGAATTAAATTTTCTAAAGAAAAATTTATATGATAGAGAGAAACAAAATCAGGAAGAGTAATAGTGAATTTTTCTGAAGAAAGTGGATGAATACATATTTCATTTGACTTTATAGCAAAAATATCTTTGTAATTAGATAAGATGGTGGGAATAACAGAGAAATCATCTGTATAAATAATTTCCCAAAAATCAGATTGTAGTCCACTTCTATTTGTAAAGCATAAATAATCAGTAAAAGGTTCTAAATATAATGGTGGATAAGGAAAAGGAATTAAGGTATCAGTAGTTGATAGTATAGTATAAATTACTTTATTATATTTCATAGTATCTCCTTTAAAGTTTATATAAAAAATACGCTGGTTCTTTTTATAAGAAGCCAGCGTGCAGATTAAACAGCATAAAGAACACTACTTTTTATATCAGATGTACTGTAGTGGCGAAGATAAAAGTGATAGTTTGTATTCAATTGTTCTAATAATGTAGGTACTTGCAAAAGGTCATCAATCATATTACCAACACATATTGCAATGGTAGGCTTATCCTGTTGAATATGTTTGATAGAACCTTTTAAGACAGATTGTCCTTGGGTACCAGAATCTATTCGTAGTAATGAAATTTTATCTGATAAAATAGAGTCTAAGCGATCCATGTGTATTTCATCAGTTCTATTAGGCTGAAAAGGGTTAGGAACTTTGATGGAAATTTTTTGTTCACCAAGTGAAGAAAAAATAATTGATGTATGCTCTATTTCACTAAGTTCTTTTAAACAGTCATTATAATAGTTTTTTGTAGCAGCAAAAATATGAATCTTTTGGTAATCAGGAAATTCTCCTATAAAATCATATATAGACATGATAACACTATCACTATAATCAACATATACTGTTTCTGTATTAGAAGGAAGAATATCTGTATCAAAATATGGTGTTTGAAAGGAATAAGCATTGATTAAAAATGTTTCATCTAATGTCATACGATATTTTAATAATTCAAATAAGGTATCTTTTGATTCCTCATCACTGAGTTTTTGATATAATTTAAAATAGTCATCAGCAAATTCTTTAATCTGATGAATACTATGTTTTATTAAGATAGGACTATTTTTGGAATTGAGTAAACCAGTTTCTTTATTGGATATTCCCGCTAAATCTTCACTTCCCGAATAAAGAGTAGTTTCTGCGCACATATGATTTAAGTCGTAGGAATGAAGATATTCCATAAAATTATTCATTGATAAAAATGCTTCTTTATATAACATAATAATACCCTCCTTGGTAATTTTAAAAAATCCAATTCTGTCTGTATAGTATATCGTCATTTTAATTTTTATAATTAGCAAATATTTTTATAATTGTTCGTTATGAAATGTTTCTTTTATAAGATATAGAAAGTAATTCATTTGAGAAGATAAATTATTTGTATCTTTATAATATTCTAAAAAATGGTAAGCCAGATTAGATTTGGAAAAAAGTGTATGACAAAGAGAATTTAGGCTATTTTGTGAAAAAGATTTAATATAGTTTTCAAATAAAAGAAAGGCTTTTGTTTTTAGAGTATTATCGTTATCTAAAGAAATTATACATTGTAAATATCGTCTTATATGCAAATTATTGGCGTCTGTTAGATTTATATCCGTCAAATAACGTTGGGCGGTCTGAAAATTCTTTTCTTTAACAAATAGAATAAAAAAGTTAATTGAATAAGCCGTCTGATACATTGGATTTGTAAGAATATCAATAGAAGAAATAGACGGTTTGTCTGACATGCATTTTTTATAATAATATTGATAAGAGGCAGCTTCTTTACGAATGATACGTGAATTAAGTTGCAATTCGCTAGAAAGATCAAATGCCATATAATGAAAGAAGGTTCTTTCTAATGTAGTATAAGTAAAATGTGAAAGATAATTTTGCATTTCTGTAAAAAAGTAAGAATTTTTACTATGATATAATTCTAGTAGTAATATGTAGGAGAATTTTTGTTGCCAATAAGAATCTTTTATTATAAGGTTAATTGCTAATCCTCGATATAGATAAGCAATCGCAGCTTCATGGTTATGAAGAACCCGAAATTCGTTTATAATTTGATAATTGTATCTAAGATTCATAGGATATTCATATAAATCAAAATAGAGCAAGGATAGATTTCTTTTTGTTTTCTGAAAGGTTAAGGAAGAATCTTGGATAAAACCTGTATGATAGGCAATAGCTGAAAAATCATAACAATTATTAGATGTAGCACCTATTAGTAAATCATGAATCCGGCCTTCAAAATGTAAAGAAGGAGTAATACATCCTAGCCGAATACATAAGTTGTCACTATAAGTAATATGATTTGTATCAAGGAAGTTACGTTCAATGTAAGTTGCAAATAAATAATCTTTATATTTTCCAGATTGAAAAAATTCAATAATTTCATCCACAGATTCAAACCATTCATCATCGTCAATTGACATATACCAATATCCTTTGGCATGTTGAATTCCAGCGTTTCGAACAGAAGACATATTGTCATCCCAAGGTACAGAAATAATATGATCGGTATATTCTTTTGCGATAGATAGAGTACCATCTGTACTTCCAGTATCAATAACTAAAAGTTCAGAAGGGATTGCCTGTAAAAGAGGCTTTATACCATCTAAGCATCGACGAATTGTTGAAACTTGATTGCTGACAGGAACACCAATTGTGAGGAGCAAAGGAAACCCATGATAGTTATTTTTAGTTGAAATTTTATTCTTTGTATAAGAGTTTGGTATAAAAGAATAGTTACCTTCGAAGTCAGCTGTTGGGTGATAAGAGGAAAAATCTGGTTTTTCCTTTAGTATAGTATAAATATCTGGTATAGTGATAATGTATTTAGTAGAATCATTAGAATCAATAAGAAGCTGATTTAATTCTAGTTTTGTTACTTTTTGGTAGGCATTTGTAAAAGAGGATATAATTTCTTCGTTAAGAGCAGGAAGAAATTGAATTTTCCAAAAATCAGAAAGTAATTTTGGGCTGTCTGTAAAGCAAATATATTCTGTATTTTTTTCTTTTGATAAAGGTGGGTAAAGTAAGAGAGATGATTGGCTATTAGGAAAGATAGTATAAATTAAATGTATATTTTTCATAAAATAGTCTCCTTTTCTAGTGATATATATTATATCGGTTTAAAGAGAATGAAAATTCAGGTTTCTATTAAAAATATAAAGATTATTAAGTTTTATTTTAAGTTGTACGATATAGATAAAAAGAATTGATCTTATAAAATAAGTATAAATAGAAGATTAAGTATAGAGGAGGAAAGATGTACGAAAAGATAATTAAAGAATTAAATCCAAAACCTAAGTTTAATTTAAAATGGTACAAAGAGGAAGATTTATATTCAGAAGGTGAAATAGAAGATATTATTATAAATTTAATTGTAGAGAATAAACCAGAGGAATATATAAAAGCAATATCAGAACAATTTAATTGGTCTACTTATTATCACTTGACACATTTAAGAAAAAATATATTAAATTGGTATGCATTTGATAAGGAAGCAACTGTTCTTGAGATTGGTTGTGGTTTAGGGGCAATTACAAGTGTATTATGTGAGAATTGTAAAGAAGTTACTGCGGTAGAACTTTCAAAAAAAAGAGCAACTGCAGCACTTTTACGATGTAGGGAAAAAGATAATTTAGAAATTATAGTTGGAAATCTAAATGATATCAAATTTGATAAAAAGTTTGATTATATTACATTAATTGGTGTTTTAGAATATCAAGGAAGCTATACTAATACAAGTGATCCTTACTGCGATTTTTTAAAGAAAATTAAAGGTCTTTTAAAGCCAGAGGGGAAATTATTAATAGCGATTGAAAATCAATATGGATTAAAATACTGGTGTGGTGCCAGAGAAGACCATACAGGAATACCTTTTGATGGAATGAATCAATATACATTAACAGAAAGGAAGATTCGAACTTTTTCCAAAAAAGCATTAGAAGATTTAATAAAAAGAAGTGGATTTAAAAGGACTTATTTTTATTATCCCATGCCAGATTATAAGTTACCTACGGTGATTTACTCTCAAGATTTTTTGCCTCGAAATGAAAATATGCAAAATGTAAGATATTATTATGTACCAGATAAAGCAACCTTGTTAGCACAAGAAGAAAATATATATAAAGATATAATTCAAAATAATGTATTCGAATTTTTTTCAAATTCTTACTTAGTAGAATGTTCTGATAGCGATGATATAGGAAAGATAATATTTGCAAGTATGAGTAGTGAAAGAATACCAGAGTATCGCATTGGAACTAGGTTTACAAAGGATAATAAAGTAGAAAAGTTTTCCTTAGTAAAGAGCTTTGGAGAAAATCATATTGTACAAATAAAAGAAAATGAAAATAATTTGAAAATGCATGGAATTAAAGTTTGCCCTAGCAAAATAGAAGGAAGAAAAATAATTTTAGATTATATAGATGCACCATTATGTGAAGAATACCTTTTAAATCTATTATCAGAAAATAAATTAAATTTAGCTTGTAAGATTTGGGATAACTTATATGAACAGATAATAAAATCATCGGAAGAGGTTCCGTTTGAAAAGAATATTTTATATACGTTTGGATTAAAGATAAATTCAGATAGAGAAGTATATGGAAATATTTTAAAAACAGGTTATCTTGATATGATTTTACGAAATGCCTTTTTTATAGAGGAGAAGATGTATTGGTTTGATCAGGAATGGATTTTAGAAAATATTCCAGCAAAATATATTCTTTATCGAGCTTTAAAAGAATTTTATATTTCTTTTCCTGATATGAATAAAAAATTACCTATGGAAAAAATGATAAAACGTTATCATATGCAAAATATTTGGAAAGATTTTGAAACGTTGGAAGCATTATTTGTAAGTTCTGTTATGGATCAAAAGCATTTATCTTTAAGTAATGTGTTTAGAGGAAGTGACAAAGAAAGATGTATTTCTAATATAAATAAGATTTTAAATATATAGTTTTATATGAAAAAGAATCAAGAAAATATAATGGGAGTTTCATTTTCTTGATTCTTTTTATTATTTATTAGGAAAAATATTTTTACTAATTCCACATAGAGCAAATTTCATATTTGGAAGAAAGTTTTTTATTTAAAAAATTGCAATTAGAATTTTGATTTGTATAATATTCTATAGCATCTAAGATATCTTTACAACAATTTCCTTGATTGCTATAAACGGAGTGACCTTTTTCAAGAATTGCATTGCGAAAAGCTGGATCGGAGGAGAGTTTTTCAACATATTCCCGTAGTTCTACTTTTTTGCATTTATAGACATAATCGATAGGGACACTAGCTAATCGGCTTGGAACTGTATCAGGAATTAACCAATCTGTTACTGCAACACTAGGTTTTCCAAACATAATTGCTTCTGACATAACACTTGATTCATCTGATACAACTATATCACATAATTCTAAAGCAGTCATAATGCTTTCTTTTGGTTCAATATAATATACATTTTCATATTTTCCCTTGTGTAGGGATTGCATTTTATTAATATTATCAATAATAAATTGGTAGTTGCTAGACCAGTGAGCCTGTTTAATTAATAAATTAATATTTAATGAGGCACATGCACGAATAAAATCATCTTCTTTTTCATCATTTTCCCAAGAAGGTGCATAAAGGACAGAAAAGTTATATTTTAAATTTAAACGCTCTTGCAATTCTTTTGCACGTTCTTTTAAAGAATTTGAATTAATTAGATCACTTTTTGGATAACCTAATTCAAAAGTTCCATATTTTGGATTAACATAATATTGACAAGCACAGGTTGACCAAAGAGAAGCCCAACTTGCTCCCGGAACAATTCCAATATCAAACTGATTCCATCGTTCAAGTTCCCAGATATTTGGCCAGCGATTATGACCCTGTGCTAAATCATGTAATAAGATAACAGAAAACTTTGCATTCTTAGGATAACATACATGCTGACAATAGATTCCTATTTCTGCTTTTTGCTGTATATTTTGTGTAAATTCAACATGATATCCTCTTTTTTTTGCTTCATTAGCAATAGGTTCTAGATTATAATATTCTCCCATATCTGTATAAAAAAAAGTAATCTCCATAGAAATTGGCTTAGAAGGTTCTTTTATATCTGTAGTAGTTAATGAGATATCGTTTTCATTAGAAAGAAAGGTAGTATAGGTGTGATATTCTTTTTGAATGAAACTGTTATCCTGATAATTTTGTAAAATAGTAGAAACTAAAGTGGTATCTATAAAACCAATAGTTCCGTTTAGTAAGAATTGATAAAGAAAGGAAAGACGAGTAATAGCATCTGTTTTGCATGGGAATAAATTCCATTTAATTTGTTGGATAGATTTATGGGTTAGCATTATAGTAGATAAATTTCCATAAAAATTCTTTCCCTCTTGAATACAATATTCTAAGAATACTTTTCCATTATAGGTAGTTTGAGGTAATGGATCAATCATTTGCTCTGGAGAAGCAATAACTGTATCTTGAGAATCTATGAAATTACGATAACAAATGGCAATATCAATATCAGAATGAGATTCTAAATACCAAACCATATCTGTAATTTTATCAGAAGAATAAGAATGATTTTCTTCAAAAAAACAAATATATTTACTTCTAGCTCCAATAATATATTCAATAATGTCTTCATAAGAATCTTCCTTGGAGGTTCTTACTATTTCTAAGTTAGAATAATGTTGATAGGAAAGAAAATGATCAATACTTTTATCGGAACAATTTAGGCAAATAAGTGAAACCAAAGGACTTATATATTGATGAATTATAACTTTATAGTTATTACTAAAATTGTCGAAGCCAAAAGTTTTAATATAAATTTTTAGATTTTCATAAGCATTAGAAAATTTTTGTTCCTCTATATTTTGTTTTAAAATTAGTTGTAACTTTTCCTTTGCAGTTAATTTATTCATAATTTAGCAGTAATAATGTTATTTATTACTTTCCTCCTTTTGATTTTTTGGATATCGTTTTGCTGCTTCTTCTTGTACTTCTATAGGACCATTTAAACAATAAAAATGAAAGTTATCTTTTTGCCATAATATTTTTTCAGGGACAATTTTTTTTAATATTTTTAATGCTTGTAACGTATGATTTGCTTGGCAATGAGCGCAAAAAGCAATTACATTTGCATCCATTTGAAATTGAGGATTTGTACATGTTTCAATTCCTATATCACTGTAAAGTATACTATCATTTGGATTTTTTTTAAATTGTAGTTGAAACATTTCATAAGCGCGAATATGTCCTAAAATTTCATTTGGAGATAGATGAAGCTGAAGTCCTAAATCAGCTTGAATATGGTGGATAAATGCTCTTTCTGCTAATGAAAGAGGATAGTTTTTTTCGATAAGCTTTCCCATATGAAAGAGTTTTTTATCTTTAGCGTTATAAAGAGTTGCTAGTAAATGCACAGCATGATTTTTTTTATAAAAGGCATTAGGAGTTTCCTTTTCTATAGATAGACCACGGAAAAGAAAAGCACAAGCTTCTTTATATAAACGATAAGAATTGAATTCTTTTGCTAGTTGGTAATTATAACGTAAGCTTTCAGGATATTCGTAAATATCATATAAAAGATTAGAAGTATTTCTAATATATTTTTCATGATTTTTTTCTAATTTGTCTTTAATAAAACCATAATGATGGACATAAGAGGTAAGCTGATAGGGAGTTAATTCCTCTGGCAAAATTAATTGATCATGGATTCTTCCTTCAAAGTGTAAATTGGGTGTAATCTGTGCCATACGAAGAGCAGGACTGTCAGAATAAGTTTCACCAGAAGAAGTGTGATAATTTCTTTGCATATAAGTGGCAGCTTGATAATTTAGATAAGTTCCTGATTGAAAGAAAGATAAGATATCTTCTACATTTTCAAACCATTCGTCATCATCGATTGAAAGATACCAGTCGCCATAAGCATGGAAAATACCAGTGTTTCTTACAAAAGACATGTTATTACACCAGGGAAAATCGATAATTCGAGCACCATATGCTTTACAGATATCAAGGGTTCCATCATTACTGCCAGTGTTTATAACAAGTAATTCAGATGCTAACTCTTGTAGAAGTGGTTTGATATGGAAAAGACAACGTTCAATCGTGTCAATTTGATTGCTTACAGGAACACCAATAGTAAGTAATAATTTTCTTCCATGATAGGGTCCATCTGTATATAAGGGATTTTCTTTATAAAGATATTGTCCATTTTCATCTTTAGTTGGAATGAAGTTTTTCTTGTTAAATGTAATTTCAGGAATTTCATTTATTTTGGGTACAGTTATAATTGAATTTTCGTCTATATTATTTTTACTTAAAAGGTTTCCAACTAAAATTTGATTTGATGCAAAAAAAAATTTTTTATTATATTGTGTAAGATATGATTCAAGGTTAGTGTTTTCCATATCTTGTATATATTTTATTTTCCAAAATTTTGAATTTATCTTGTTTTGATTCGTAAAACAGATATAATCCATATCATTTTCTTGGTATAGTGGAGGATAAGGAAATGGAGTTAGATTATCATTTTTGTTTAAAATGGTATAGATTACATTTTTGCGTTCCATAATTTCCCTCATTTCTTTGTTTTTTATTAGGAATAGAGAATTTTTCTATTATTTATAGATAGTAAATATATCGGTAAAATAAAATTTATCTTTAGTATGTAGAAAGGAATTAATCCAATTGTTTAGTAAAATGATTTTTTATAAGATAGAGTTGTATAAAAAAATAATTTAAAGTGGAAGGTATGTTTTAAAAGAGATTTTGAGTGGGATAGATTAATTGACATAACGATAGAAATTATAGTAGAATAGTTAAAGTATAAAATCTAAGATTTTGTATGAAAAAATTTGAAATGATATTGATATACAAGAAATTAGAGGTGGATAAAAAATGATAATTGAGGTAATGAGTTTAGAGAGAAGAGAAGCTAGAATACAATTAGAAGAGGTTGATGGAAGAAAATGCCCAGCTATAGCAATAGGAGAAAGTAGTTATATATGTGGTATAGAAATTAGTTCAAGAGCAGATTTTATAGGTGGTACTCATATTCATAATGTGCAAGTTGGTAAACATTCTTCTATAGCATCTGGTGTAGAAATAATTGTGGATATGGATCATGATTATCATATGGTAGTGCAAGGATGTTTATATAATATAGGAAATCCTGTGCCAAAATATATAAAAAGAAAAAGTCAAGTTATTATTATGAATGACTGTTGGATTGGTAAGAATGTAACTATTTTAGGAGATGTAGTGATAGGCAATGGGGCAGTAGTTGCAACAGGGGCAGTAGTTAGTAAGGATATTCCACCTTATGCAATCGTTGCTGGAAATCCAGCTCGCATTATAAAATATCGTTTTGATAAAGAAACAATTCAGGCACTTCAATTAATTCAATGGTGGCATTGGCCTCAAAAGATGAAATTGGAAAATAAAGAGTTATTATTTCAAAAACCAGATTTGCTGGTTCAGAAATATTTGCTAAATGCGGAAAAAGAATGGAATTCAGTGGAAAAAATTGACTTAAAAAAAATACCTAAACCAGATTTAAATGAGAATTTATATTATTATTATGTTCCAGATTTTGAACAAATATCACCAACATATGAATATGTTATTTGTTCATTTATTGAAAAATATCAGAATACAAATCGAGAATTAATTTTATATCTTAAATCAGATAAAAATATAGAACAGAAATTAGAGATATTAGATCAGATATTTTTAAAATATAAAGATAAAAATGCATATATTAATTTATATATAGGGGGGGAAGTTGTGGATGAAAGAGCAATATTAAAACAAGTGGATTTCTATATAACAAATCGAGATATAGATAATATAAAAAGAATGGAATATGCTATGTATTATGGAGTAAATGTTTTGTCAGGAGTGGGAGTACCTATATTTGAATAAATAAGAAAAAAACGATTTAAAGGTAGATGCTAAAAAAGAAATTATAAAAAATATAGGTAGGATTAAGGAGAAAGAAATGAAGACAGTTTATACTTGTTTTTGTACAGATATTATTCATGAAGGACATTTGAATATTATTCAATATGCAAAAAAATATGGCAAGGTAATTGTAGGAGTGATGAGTGACGAAGCTATGCTACATTATAATAGATTTCCAACTATTTCATTTGAAGAGCGTGTTCAGATGGTAAAAGGGATGGAAGATGTGAGTAAAGTGGTAATTCAGAATGATATTATGTATGATAAGATACTCTGTGAAATTAAACCAAATTATGTGATTCATGGAGATAATTGGAAAGAAGGCCCAGAATCTGCTATTCGGGAGAATGTAATAAAGAATTTAGAAAAGTATGGAGGAGAATTAATTGAGATTCCTTATACTTATAATGAAAATATTAAAAGAATTAATAAACGATTAAAAGAAAAATTAGCAATGCCAGAATTTAGAAGGAAGCGTTTAAGACAATTTATTAAGCTTCGTCCAATAGTAAAAACACTTGAAGTGCATAGTGGACTTACTGGATTAATTGCAGAAAAGACAGTAGTAGAACATAATGGAGAGTTAGACCAATTTGATGCTATGTGGATTAGCTCTCTTTGCGATTCAACTGTAAAAGGGAAGCCAGATATTGAATTGGTAGATATGACATCAAGGTGTAGGACGATTGAAGATGTGATGGAGGTTACTACAAAACCAATTATTTTTGATGGAGATACCGGTGGACTAGTAGAGCATTTTGTTTATTTAGTTCGTACATTAGAACGTATGGGAGTATCAGCTATTATTATTGAGGATAAAACTGGATTAAAGAAAAATTCTTTATTTGGTACAGATGTAAAACAATCACAAGATTCTATTAAAAATTTTAGCGAAAAAATTGCGGCAGGAAAAAGAGTACAACTTACAGAAGATTTTATGATTATTGCCAGAATTGAAAGTTTAATTTTGGAAAAAGGAATGGAAGATGCTCTTATGAGAGCAAGGGAATTTCGGGATGCGGGGGCAGATGGGATTATGATACATAGTCGAAAAAAAGAACCTGATGAGATTTTAGAATTTTGTGATAAATTTCGAAAAGAAGATAAAAGTACGCCAATTGTAGTAGTTCCCTCTTCTTTTAGTGTTATTACTGAGGCAGAACTTGTAGAACATGGAGTGAATATTGTAATATATGCAAATCAACTTACCAGAAGTGCATTTCCTGCTATGGAACAAACGGCAAAAGATATTTTAAAATATCATCGTGCAAAAGAAGTGGAAAGCCGTTTGATGCCAATTCAACAAATATTAACATTAATTGATGAGTTGTAAATTAAAAATTTATGTTTAGAAAGAGGAAGTAGATGGAAGTCCAATTTTTGATAGATACAATTAATGCAGAATTTTATACTGGTGTTCCAGATTCTCAATTAAAAGCACTTTGCAATTTTTTAATGGATCAATATGGGATAGATTCAAAACATCATATTATTGCAGCAAATGAAGGAAATGCTACTGCTTTAGCAGCAGGGTATTATTTAGCGACTAAAAAAGTGCCAGTTGTTTATATGCAAAATTCGGGGGAAGGAAATATAATTAATCCAGTAGCATCCTTATTAAATGATAAAGTTTATGCTATTCCAGTAATCTTTATTATAGGATGGAGAGGAGAGCCCGACGAATATGATGAACCACAACATCTATTTCAAGGAAAGGTAACACTTCAGTTGTTAGAGGATATGGATATAGAAACATTTGTAATTGAAAAAAAGACAACAAAAGAAGAATTAGATTTTGTTATGGACAATTTTAGGAAATTTTTAGAGCAAGGGAAAAGTGTAGCGTTTGTTGTGAAAAAGGGAGGGTTAGAATATAATAATAAAATTAAGTATAAAAATAATAATGTTATGACACGTGAGGAAATTATTCAGCATGTTTTAACGGTATCGAAAGAGGATCCAATTATTTCTACTACAGGAAAAGCGAGTAGAGAACTTTTTGAAATTAGAGAAATGAATCATCAAACACATCAATATGATTTTTTAACAGTAGGCTCAATGGGACATAGCTCATCAATTGCTCTTGGGATAGCATTACATAAGCCAGAAACAAAAGTATGGTGTATAGATGGTGATGGAGCAGTACTTATGCATATGGGAGCAATGGCTGTGATTGGAGCAGCTGCTCCTTCTAATATGGTACATCTTATAGTAAATAATAGTTCTCATGAAACGGTTGGTGGTATGCCTACTGTTGCTGATAAAATGGACTTGGTTATGATAGCAAAGGCATGTGGTTATCCTTATGCAATAAAAGTAGATTCTTTGGAAAAATTAGATCAGGAACTTCAAATTATTAAAGATAAAAAAGAGCTTTGTATGATTGAAGTGATGTGTGCAATAGGTGCACGTGAAAACCTTGGGCGTCCAACTATTACAACACAGGAAAATAAGAAGTGCTTTATGGAGTATTTGGCAAAAAAGTAATTTATAGCTTAATTTGATTCTTTTTTTTAATTAGATTAAAAAATTTTAGTATTAAAATAATATAAACTTCATAAAAGAAGGTGATAGATTATGAAAATTTTATTGTTATCTGATATACATGGTAATCTAACTGCGTTGCAATCTGTAATGGATAAAATAGATAAAAATTATAAAATTGATGCATGTATATTGTTGGGAGATATTATTGATTATGGTATGCATTCTAATGAAGTGATAAAGTTAATAAAAAATTTTTCTTTTCCTATTTTATGTAATCTTTGGGGAAATCATGAAAATGCAATTATAAATGAGAGATATGAAAAGTTTTCTTCCGAAAGAGGAAAACAATGTGCACAATATACGAGAAGTATATTATCACAGGAATCATGGAAATATCTTATGGAATGTATGGTAAGATATGGAAAAAAGGAATTTGAGTGTTATGGAAAAAAATGTTTAGCAGTACATGCAAGTTTATTAGATGAATTTTGGGGAAAAATGGAACTAGAAAAAGAGATAGACGAATATGTTAATTTTGATTATGTATTTTCAGGCCATACTCATATTCCATTCTTTTTGGAAAAATATGTTAGAGGAGATGATTTAAGAAAAAGAAATAAAAAAAAGGTTATTTTTATTAATCCGGGATCTGTAGGGCAGCCGAGAAATTTAAATCCTATGGCCCAATTTGCGATATTAGATATAAAAACAGAGAAAATTATATTTGAGAAAGTATTATATGATATCCAATATGAACAAAAAACATATAATGGACAAGTGGATGATTTTTATAAAAATAGATTGGAGATTGGTGTTTAATGAATTTATATGTAATTAGTGGTGTAGCTGGAATGACAGGAAATGAATTAGCAAGAAATTTATTAAAAACTAGAAATAGTGTAATTGGATTTGACAATTTTTTTGCTTCTTCTATGAAAACAATAGAAGATTTATTATTAAATGAAGAATTTTGTTTTTATGAATATGATTTGAATAGAAAAGATCATATGGAATTGCTTAAAAGGGATGTACTTAAAAAAAAGATCCAATATAAAAAAATTATTTATGTCAACTGTGCGGCAGTGGTGCATACAGAACATTTTTATTATATTAATCGAACATTTGAAACAAATGTAATTGGTATGAAAAATTTTTTAGAACAGGCAATGCAAATAGGAGTAGATATTTATATTAATTGTTCTACTTCAGAAATTTATTCTATGAATTCTTGGAAAGAAGAAGGTGTGTTAGAGACAGATTTTGTTACTATGGCAAATGTAGAACATAGTCAAAGAACTTCTTATGCAACTGGAAAACTTCTTACTGAATTTTTTTTAAAAGATGCAGTACAAGAGCAAAAAATAAAAGGTTGTTCTATACGATTTGCAAATGTATATAGTAAAAATGAATTATATCCAAAACATATTATTCCATATATTCTCCACGAATTAAGAACAAAAGGGTATGTAGAATTACTTGAAAATTCAAAGGCAAATAAAAGAACATTTTTATATAATGAAGATAGTTGCAAAGCGGTAATTGCTTTAATTAATACAGAAAGTGCTTTGGATGGTTCTGTATATAATGTTGCAACGAGTGAAGAGATATCAATATTAGATCTTGTTAATTTATGTGCAAGTAAACTTGGAATAGACAATCCCCAAATTATATTTAAAGGATATCGGGAATCAGATCCAGTTAGGAGATTATTAAATACAAATAAAATTTGCCAGAGAACTGGATGGAAACCCGAAATTTTTCTTGAACAGGGAATTGAAATGTGTGTAAAGGAGTTGGAGAAAAGTTGAAGATATTACTTCTTACTGTAGCAGGAGTATCAAGTCGATTTTGCAAATCGATAGGAAAAACCTATTTAAAATGTATCTATTATAAAAATAGTATTAAAGAATCTCTTTTATATCATATGATTTTTGAAAGGGAAAAGTTTGATAAATATATTATTGTTGGCGGATTTAAATTTGATGAATTAAAAGAGGTATTAAAAAAAGAATTTAAGGAATATTATCAAAAAATTATACTTATAGAAAATCAATATTATAGAGAATATGGTTCTTGCTATAGCTTATATCTTGGAGTAAAAGCTGCAATAGAAATAGGAGCAGATGAAATTGTCTTTGCAGAAGGAGACTTATATGTGGATAAAGAAAATTTTTCTAAGGTTTTTAAAAGCTGCAATAATGTAATTACCTATAACAATATACCTATTTTAGCAAATAAAGCAGTTGTATTTTATTATAATTATAAGGATAAATTACACTATATTTATGATACAAATCATGATTTGTTGGAAATAAAAGAACCTTTTCGTGCAATTTTTAATTCTGGTCAAATATGGAAATTTATAGATATTTATAGATTATCTAGAGTAGTAAATGAAATAGAGAAAGAAAGTTGGAAAGGAACTAACTTAATAATAATTCAAAGTTATTTTGATGGATTAAGTAGACAACAATATGAAATGATTGGCTTTCAAAAGTGGATTAATTGTAATACAATTGAAGATTTCAATCAAATAGAAGGAGAAGATAAAGAATATGGAAAAATTAGATGAAAAACTTCGTATATTAAAAGAAAATATTCAAAAAAAAAAGTAAAGATTATGATTATGGGGCTTGGAAGTGTGGGAAATTATTTATTGGATTATTTACTTTCAAGTAAAGATGAAGAAAAAGAAATTTTTGTTGTCGGAAGAAGAAAAGAAAAAATGATAACTGATGTAAATATCATACGTGTTTCTTCAATGATTCGAGGACAAAATCGAACAGAGGTAAAGATAATTGAGGGAGTTGATTTTAATAATATTGATTCAATGGTAGAATGTATTTGTAATTGTCAACCAGATATTATTGTAAATAGTAGTCGTGCTTATACTGGCATAAAATATGGCAGTATTTCATGGAAAAATGTTCGTGCTTATGGTATTTGGGCACCATTAGCAATTAAATATATAAAAAATATTATGGAAGCATATGAGAAAGCAAAAAGTCACGCTATTGTAATTCATACATCTTATTCAGATGTGGTTATTCCATGGTTAAAATCGGCTGGAAAAATATATCCAGATTTTGGAAGTGGGAATATTAATCATTTGATTCCACGCATTAAATTTGCTGTGGCAGAAAAGTATAAAATTAATGATATTTGGAATATTGATGTAACATATGCAACAAGTCATTTTCACGATGTAGTGATTAGTAAAGAAGGGCAAACAGAAGGAATAGAACAACTTATTGATGTAATTTATGAAGGAAAAAAATTGTATTTGGATAAAAAAGAATTATTTTTAAATTGTAAAATAGAAATGCCTGTAGATGCAAAAAGAAATATGATGAATGCATCTAGTAATTTTCAAATTATTGAAGGGATTTTGTTTGCTGTAAGAAATGGAGAAAAAATAAAATTGCATTGTCCAGGTGTATTTGGAGAAATTGGAGGATATCCTATTATTATCGATGGAACAGAAGATAAAATTTGTTCTTATTTAGATGACAAAATATTTTCTATAGAGGAGATGAGAAAAAAGAATCAGGAATCGATTTATTTGGATGGGATAGAAAAGATTGTGGATGGTACATTATTTTATACAGATGAATTAATAAAAAAAGTAAAGGATAGGTTTAAAGTTTCACTGGCAAAAAAGGTAGAATTTGGAGAAATTGAGGAAATGGCACAATTTTTGATTAAAGAAATTATTGAAAAAAATAAATAAAAAGAATATAAAATAAAGAAATAGTTATTTGAAGAATAGATGTAGTATTCTGTAAATGAAATAAATTAAGCTTAAAAAGAGCCATTTAAAAAAGGTTATGTAAAAGGGAAAATTATTGATTTAGGTATTTATATTTTAGAACCATATTTAATTAGATGAATTTGGAATTAAAAGGTATAGTGATCTTGAATTACAAATAGGACTTGTAATAGTTGTGTTTATTTAAATTGAGATTTTATAAATATACCAGTGAGATATCAAGAAAATTGGAGAATAAATTATTATTATGTTATTTATTATAGTAC
This sequence comes from uncultured Lachnospiraceae bacterium, assembly GCA_910579865.1. GTDB lineage: Bacteria > Bacillota > Clostridia > Lachnospirales > Lachnospiraceae > MGBC114844. The sequence goes on along the minus strand of CAJTXA010000013.1, from coordinate 34,037 downwards.
GTTTTTATGATATAGATGTAAAAAACGAGATGAAAAAGTAATTTATAAAAATAGGTTTGACATATTTAAGATAATTATATGATGAAAGAGTAGTATACAAATAAAATTTTTTATTATATTTGTATACTATTTTTCATATAATAGATTCCTCTACGAAAAACTTTATGCCTTTATTTTTTATATAATAAACTCTATTCTATAGAATGTCAAGAATAAATATCTTTAAATTTTTGTATAAATATACATTAAATAAAAAATTATATACACTATAATCTATATATTAAAAATATATATATTATTTTTATATAAGAGAAATCGTATTATATTCTTTAAATTAATTAATAAATACTATAATTTAATATAAAATTTAACCTTAGTAATATGTTTTTAAGTAAGTATAGAAAGTAAAAAAATAAAAACTTCTATAAACCGTCAAATAAATCGTCAAAAAATTTGAATTTATATAAAAATATAATTTAATAATTAATATTAGGATTGAAATATAAGCCGTCAAAATTTTAGTCAAAATAAAAAAAGCCTTATTTTATTAGTAATATTATTATTTTTCGTAGAGGAATCTATTCTATGAAAAATTTTATATAAGAAGAAAATGTTTGTTTATTATTTTTATAAGTAAAAGGGAAATAAGATTGGATTTGAAATAAGAAATATATTATAGTTTTAAAGAAGGTGATAATAAAATTGAAAAGAAAAAATGGAATAAAAGAGAAATAAGATATAATGAAAATGATGCTAAAAAAGTTTAAATAAAATGTTTGTGGAGGATAGAGGATGGCTGACTTATATAAATTACTTACAAAGAATAAACCAACAAAGTGTAATGTATGTAATGGAAAGATGAGTTATATTAGTAATGGAAAATATAAGTGTAGTGTATGTGGATATGAAATATTAGATGACTTTGGAAAAGTTAAAGAATTTTTAGAAGAATATGGACCAACATCTGCTGCTATAATATCTAGAGCAACAGGGGTACATTCCGATGTGATTGAATTATTATTAAAAAATGGAAAGGTTGAGATACCAGAAGGAAGTGATTATTATATTAAGTGCGAAAAATGTGGATGTAATATTCGCTATGGAAGATATTGTCCATCCTGTGTAAGAGGAATTACAGGAAAAATGAAAAGTGTTTTTAATGAAGAAATTGGGGAAAAACCTAAGAACGAGATAAAGTCTAATATGATTGGGAAAATGCATTTTCTTAATAGAAGATAATTTCAGAAAGAGAAAACTTTTCCTGAAAAAATTGTGGTGCATAAATTTAATTTTTTATTGTATTTATGCACCAATTTAAATATAGTTAAAATTAATAGAAATTATTCTATTAGCATTTCTAATATTTCTGTAACCTCTTTATCTGTTGGCATATATTCATGTAACTCCTTTAAAATTTGTACTGCTTCTGCTATTTCTCCTTTTTCTATTAGTTTCTTTGCATTTTTTTTAATTTGATTTGTTAATGTTGTTAATTCGTCCATAATAGGATCTTGTTTGGGTTGTGAGATTTCTTGTAATAATTTTTGGATTTCATCCCGAAAACCACCAGGAAAAATATCTAAAGCTGTTTTTAGATAGGAGATAGCAACAGAAATAGTATTTTTATTTTTTAAGGCTAAATTAATATAATAAGCAGCTAATATATCTTTTGAAATAACACAATGTTTTGTATTTTTTAGTAATTCGGGTTGATAATAAGCATCTGCATAAGTTCCAGTTAGTTGAATATATTTTAGAAAATAATTCATACGATTTTCTTCTTTTGTTTCTTTTACAAAACAATATCGGAGAAGATAAGAATAAAAGAAAAGTTCTTGGATAGAGGAATTTTTTATTTCTAACTGTAGGGCAGTATTACATAATACATTTTGTATTTTTATATTAGATATTAATTTTGTACGAAAGAAAAAACGATTTAATGTATCAATACTAAACTGTGTAAGAAAATAGGAAAGACGTTTTAGCTGGCGGCTTTGTTGTTCTTCCAAATTTAGACTTTCTAATAGTTCTGATAAAAGATGAAATGACCAAAGCTCCGCTGTTACAGAAGAAAGTTTATTAATACAAGACTGATAGACTTGCTCTGAAGCATAAATAAAACAATGAATAAAAGCTTTTTGATTCAAGATGAGACTTTGATAATCAATTTTTTCTAATATAGTTAAAGCTTCATTTATTTGATTATTTTGAATAAATGCACAAAAAGCAACAACATGTGCGTCGATAAGATAAGGAGTATTTGTACACACCTCTAAACCAATACTGCTAAAGAGAAGGCTATCATTTGGATTGATTTCAAATTGTTCTTTATAGTATAGATAATTTTGATAGAAGGTTAAAATATCTTTTGGTTCTTGGTTAAGTTGTAATCCTAAATCTGCTTGAATATATGCAAAAAAGGCTTTTTCACTAAGTGTATAAGGATAAAAATCTTCCATTAATTTTATCATTGGAAAGAGATCTTTATTTCCAGAGTTATATAAAGTAGCAAATAAATGAGAAGCATGGTTTTTTCCATAATAAAGATCAGAAATTTCTTTTTCTATTGAAATTCCTTTTATAAAATAGGCACAAGATAAAGAATAATTTTCAATAGCATTTAGTTCTTGAGCTAGTTGATAATTATAACGAAGAGAGGTAGGATATTCATAGATATCATACAATAAAGAGGTAGTATTTCGAATATATTTTGCCTTGCTTTTTTCTGGAATATTTTTAATAAATCCATAGTGATGTGTATAAGAAAAAATTTGGTAAGGTCTTTTTTTGCTAGGAACAATTAAAGCATCGTGGATTCTTCCTTCAAAGTGTAATTCTGGTGTAATTTTTGCCATTCGAACTGTATGGATATCAGACCACGTTTCACCAGAAGAGGTATGATAATTTCTTTGAATATAAGTTGCAGAGTCATAATTTAAATAAGTTTTTGTTTGAAAAAAGGATAAAATTTCATCTACATTTTCAAACCATTCATCGTCATCGATGGAGAGGTACCAATCTCCTAGTGCATGAAAAATGCCAGTGTTTCTAGCAGCGGACATATTGTTACACCATGGAAAATCAATAATTCTTGCGCCATATTTTTTACAGATTTCTATTGTGCCATCTGAACTTCCTGTATTAATAACAAGAAGTTCAGAGGTAAGTTGATCTAGTAGTGGCTGAATATGAGAGAGACAGCGTTCAATTGTATCAATTTGATTGCTGACAGGAAGGCCAATCGTAAGAAGTAAAGATCGTCCATGATAAGGACCATCTAAATAGGTAGGATTTTTGGAAAAAAGATATGTTCCATTTGTATCCTTAGTAGAAGAAAGTTTTTCTTTATCAAAGGATATATCAGGAATTTCCTGTAACTCTGGAAGAGTAAGAATAGGATTATATTCTAAATCTTTTTGATAAGGTGATCCAATTAAAATTTGATTGGAAAAAATTTCCATTTTGTATTCGTAGATAGATAGAATTTCTGCAATTTTGGAATCATGAAAATCAGTAACATAGTGTATAGTCCAAAACTTAGAGTGAATATGTTTGGCAGAGGTAAAACAAAGATAGTCTACTTGCTTATCCTGATAGATGGGGGGGTATGGAAAGGAAAGTAATGTATCTTCTGTTTTTAGTCTTAAATAAATTACATATTTATGAAAAGTTTGGTTTAACATAAATTTCTCCTTAAGTTAACATAGTTTGTAGTTCTTGAATTTCTTTATCTTCTGGTAAAAGATTGTGTAGTTCAGATAAAATAGCGTAGGCTTTTTGTTTATTTCCGTTTGCGATAAATGTTCTTACTTGTTGTTTTAATTGTTCTGCTAGAATCTGTATTTCATTTTCAGGATTAGGTTCTGGTGTTTCTTGTTTTAGTTGTTCAAAAAGAAGAGAAATTCCTCTTTTAAAACCGGGAAAAGTACGTAGCGCAAATTTTAATTCTTCCATACAAAGAAGTTGATTATTTTTTTCAGTAGCTTCTAATGCTTTCATAATATGATAAGCAGCCCTTATATTTTCTGGAAGAAGAGGAGAGTCTTCTGAAAAACGCTCTGGATTATAGTAATGGATTGCATAAGTATATAAAGCTGTAATATAGTTGAGAAATACAGTAAAATAAGTAGTATCTTCTTCCTTTTGCATAGCAAGAAATAATTTTTCTCCAAGAATAGCGAGCCAATATAGCATATGAATAGAAAGTTTATTATAATCTGATTTTGCCATAAAATGTTGGAAGAAAACAAAACCCAAAGAATGTTGTACATCTTTTGATGAAGTAGTATATTTATTCCACACAATAGATGCAAAGGAAGCAATTTGTTCTCTTGATAAAGAAGAGATATAATTAATTGTCATTTGTAATCCATATTGAACGATAGAGTTCGTCTTACAATAAATAATTTGATTACAAAAAGTAAGAGCTGTTTCTTGAGAAGCTTGTGTAAGATCGATTTGATTTAACCAATGTTCTGCTTCAATTTTTGCTTGTTTACGAATAGCCAGTGAAAAGCGTGCTACTTGATAAGAAGATAAATAATTGGAATTCATGCAAACATCTTGATGAAGAACTGCTTTTATTCCTTTTTGATTTGGATTTTTTAAGTGTTCCTCTCGATAGTGTTCATATTCGGAGGCTTCTTTTTCAATAAATGAAATATCATACTCTAGTTGAAATGCAAGTTGAAATAACATATAGTGAATGAGTGCTAATTCAGGTGTTGTATAAGTTGTAGAAGATAAACAAACCCGTGTATGAGAAAATAAATCAGGGTTTTTATCAGTATATAGTGCAATAAGTAGATGAGAAGCTAATAATTTCTGGTAGTACATATCTTTTACTTCCTGATTTATAGATAGACCACGATACAAGTATGCAATAGCATGTTTTGCTTGAAAGAGGACATTAAATTCATTTGCAATTTGATAAGTGTAACGCAAATCTTTTGGATATTCATATAAATCAAAGTATAAGGAGGAAAGATTTCTTTTTGTTTTTGCAGTTAAAGATTCTATATTGTCATGATGAAAGCCAGTATGATGAGCAATATCTTTTGAACAATAAAGATCATTTTCTTCAATTCCTATCAGAGAGTCATGAATTCGTCCTTCAAAATGAAGAGAAGAAGTGATTTTAGCAATTCTTGGTGCTAAATTGTCATCATAAGTAGTAAGAGAAAGAGAGTGATAATTTCTCTGAATATAAGAAGCAAATAGGTAATGTTTGTACTTTTCAGAACGGAAAAAGTCAATAATATCTTCTACTGACTCAAACCATTCATCATCGTCAATCGACATATACCATTCTCCCTTTGCATTTTTAATACCATAGTTTCTGGCAGCAGACATATTGTTACACCACGGAAATTGAATGACACGGGCTTGATATTCCTGTGCTATTTTTACGGTTCCATCTGTACTACCAGTATCAACTACTAAAAGTTCAGATGGAATCGCTTCTAAGATCGGCTGGATTCCATCCAAACAGCGGCGAATGGTTCCAATTTGGTTACTAACAGGGACACCAATTGTAAGCAAAAGAGGGTGCCCATCATATGGGCCATTGTGATATTCTGGATTAGGTTCTATATGATAGGTTCCATCTGGGTTGGCAGTTTTAGTAAAATTGTCAAAGTCAGGAGTTTCTCCAATAATTTCATAGATATCTGGAACAGTAATAAGAAAATCAGGTTCTTTTCTGGATTTTAGTAAGATCTGATTTGGTTCAATATAAAGTTTTGTATGATAGGATTTTAAAGATTCTTCTATAGAAGAATCATCTATTTGTTCAAAATATTTGACTTTCCAAAAGTTGGATTTTACAGTAGGATTGTCAGTAAAACAGATATAGTCTGTATTTTTTTCTTGATAGAGGGGAGGATAGGGAAAGGGTGAAAATTTATCTTGTTTTTTTATAGTTGTATAGATGACATTTATATATTTCATAATTCCTGCCACTCAAAATGTAGTTGAATAGACTTACATCGAGAAATTGGAATTCTCACGGATACTTTTTATTGTTTCAACATATATATTTTTATAATCCTCTCTAAGTTACTATTCACAAGTTCTTGTACACTCTACAGTTATAAATTCTCAAAATAGCCTTTGATACTATTCAAAATTGCCTAATTATGCTATTTCATAAATTTTTATATTTGAATCGTCAATGGTTATATACAAAGTAATGATAGAGTTTTTGTACTTTCTGTTTCTATGTACTTGTTTTTTGAATGGTCTCTCCTTTCTTTAAATTTTCATATTGTCTTATTTATTTTGGTTTTGAAGATTTTTCACGATTTTATCTTTTCTTTATTTTCTATAATTATGAAGTCCATAACGCCTGTAGAAGAAAACATAAAAGATTGACACAATATTCTATCTAAGTTCTTCCTATAATGATAGTTCTTCATTATTATTTTTTGCCTTTCTGCGAAAGACACTCATGTGTTATGACTAACTTTCGCGTTTCTGTTTTCTATTCTAGTTTTCTTTTCTTTATAAGATTGGCATACTAAAGAACACGTGGAAGTGAGTGGTGGGGTTATATAACAGCGATTTCGTATTATTATTATTTGCTGTCGGTCATCCGTTAAGGCATCAATAATTGGCGCATTATAGTAGCCTGTGAATTTATCTCTTCCAAAGTCGACTTGATTTTGCCAGATGATTAGTTAATGTCAGTTTTATACTATAAATCATCAGAAGATTATTTTATTGTTTTTTAAAATTTTCAAAAACAACTGTTGTGTATTTGATGTCCGCAAAACTTGAATCTATGCCAACATTTTCATTACTGATTTCTTCAGTCGTACAGAATATAAGCAGGTTCACCTTCGTAATTGTTCAGCGCTTTTGGTTTATAGTTAGTAATATTTGAAGTGTTTATAGTAATAAATTTATGAATATATCTAAGCTTATTTAGGTACCTAATAATATCTTCTTGGATTTTATAGTATAAAATTTTAATTTTTTATATTTTTAAAAAACCTATATTATATATGAGAGTATAACATAAAATGGCTAGATTAACAATCCCTATGTAGTTTGTTGTGAATAATTGGAACTGCAATTAGTCTTTTATCATAAATTGTGTAAATTTATTGGAAATTAAATATAGCAATATGTTAATTTATTAAAATAAGGATAAACTTATATTTATTATTTTATGCTTTTTACTTTGCAATTGTATAAACAATTAAGCAAATATAAAATAATTTTAACAAAAGACTAATTGCAGTAATTGGAAAATTTCTATTTACAAAAGATTCAAAGTATGATAAAGTTATATGGGAAAGTATGCTTAATAGAAAGAGAGGTTTGCTTGTGGTAAAGGGAATGAATATATTATTAAGAAAACATAAGTTAATTTATTGCACTAGTTAAAACATAAGCTTTTTTACTCTGTAGTTTATATAAACTAGTAAAATAGATTGGATTAATATTCAAAAATATATCATAGGGAAAGGAGAAAATAGAAATAATATATAGAGTAAGATATATTCTGATTACATCAATATTCTCAAATCATAAAGCACATCTATTGAAAAAATTCTGTAAGTAATTATACTATACCATGTTATAAATAATAATTTTTTTACTAAACAAAAAAGTAAAGTTTTTGTATATTTTTATTTTAGTATTTTTGAAATAAGATAATTGTTTTATGATGTGGTAATTTATAGGAAACGAGTAAATTAAGTATTTCTATTCCTATTTGTTTTTCTGATTATATTACAAATATTTTGAATCTTTTTGTTATATGCACAAATAAAAATTGTGAGGGAAAAAACTAGGAATAAATTTTTAAGTTATGAGTTTTAAATCAGTTATTTTTGTGTATTTCAGGGTCAATATAGGGAATACTACGAAGGTAATATCTTTGAAAGAGAGGATTATATTATTGAATAAAATAGGTTGTATATGATTTTATAAGATAGATAACTATCTTAAATATTATGGGGTTGAAAAAATGAATGTAAAATATTTAATGGAACAAATAAAAAAGTTTGTGATTATTATGTGTAAAGAATACATTTATTGATTGAACTAGCCATGAAATCTTATAAGGAGGTTTATATGGTAAATTATATTCGGCTAGTTTATTATAAAGAGGATATAGTATTATACATCAAGTTGCAGTTGTTTTTGGAGTGGATTGGCTTTCGAGTTTATGAATATAGGCTGGAAACTGATGAAAATATTATGGATGATAGAGAAAATGCTAAATGGGAAAAGAATAAAACTATTTTTTTGTATCGTTCACAGATGAAAGAACAATTAGAAACAGTATTAGAAAAAGAAACAGGAGAATCATTTGTTATTTTATGTAAGAAAACAGATGGATTTTTAGAAAATATTCATTCTGTGTTATATGATATTGAAAACGGAGAAATTCCTTATGCTGGTATTTTAGAAAAAATACAGCCAGATCTATTGAATAATGGATTAAATTATATTATTGAAAAATATCAAATAGATATGGTTCGTTCGATGTATACTATTACACGTCTTTATGTGAATAGTAAAATAAATTATAAAAAGTCTGAATTATTAGAAGAAGCAGAAAAATTTATATTTAAGGCCATTCAAGAGTTAGAAAGGTTAGCGAAAGAAGAAGAGTTTAAATTACAAAATAATTTACGCTTTTTTTTCGCAATTAATTATTTAAAAGATTTACAAAATGCAAAGCGAAAGCTATTTCAAGAGGAACTAGTGTGGTCCTCGCAGGAAATTGTAGATTCATTAAATAGATTGTTAGAAGAAGAAGTGGATTTTAAAAGCTGCTATTTATTGAAAGTGTCTGCGTGTGAAAAAAAGTTAGTATTAAGCTTGTCCGAACTTCCAATTTTTAATTTAGAAAGTGGACAGGATGAATTAGATTATGTTGCACAGTATAAATTGGGAGTTTTTTATCAAAATAATTTGCTTGATGATAAAAGGGCATTAGAACAGTATGAAAAATGTTTCTCTACAAATCCAAAGTATTATCGTAATTTGTATAAATTAGCATTTTATTATAAAAGCAATGAAAATTATAAAATGGCATTGGAAATTTTTTTGAGAATTTTAGAAAATATGAAAGAAAAAGATGATATATATTGGGAAATAGAGAAATTTGAGTATTATTATAAGATACAATATTTTATAGCTAGGATTTATTGGGAAACAGGAGAATATCTGAGTGCAAACCTTGCTTATCAAAAGGCATTTCAGATATGGTCAGATTTAAAAAGGAATAAAGTAGTAAAAGAATTATACAGGAAAAAGGAAGATAATATAAAGGCATTTATGCAAAATAAATATTGTTTAGAAGAAAAAAGGCAAAGTATAATGAATGAAATTGGTCTTTCTTTAGAATCACTAAAATGGTAAAGGGGATATTTATGGAAGAACCTAAAATTAATTTAAAGTTGGATTCACCATATAGAGTAAAGGTGGAATCTTTAGAGGAGTTTGAAACTTCTTTATTTTTTGAAACTTATAAAAAAGCGGCGAAGATTATCCAAGAAATATGTCAGACAAGACAGACAATTTGGAAAAAAACAAAAGAGTATACGAAAGAAGACGTTAGTAGTATAGTGGAGGAAAATACTTACACAATTGTACCTTTTTTAGGAAATAGAGGAACAGGAAAAACGTCAGCTATGCTGTCTTTTGCAGTTTCTTTTTTAAAAAATTATGATTGTATGCAAGTATATCAAGAAAATAAAATAAAGGAAATTTACGAAAAACTGAATGTAAAAGGTTTGAAAGCGAGATTTCATGTTTTGGATATGATTGATGCTACTATTTTGGAGGCACCAGAAGAAATTATAGAAATTGTATTAGTACGTATGCTAGATCAATTAAGAGAAATAGAGGAAAGAGAAGCAGGGAGAGAACGAAGATATCGAGAGGATTTTGAAAAAAAGAAGCGATACTTTATGCAGAGCTTTGAAGAAACAATAGAAGCAGTTTATAATTTATTTCATAAAAAAAGTGTAAGTGATAAAATGGATTATATCCCAATAGATTATTTGAAAGGAATGAGAATTAGTTGGAATTTAAAGAAGCAAATAAGAAGGTTAATTACAGATTACACGAAAATATTATCTGAGTTTGATTTCACAGAGAAAAATGATAATTATTTGGTTATTATGATAGACGATATTGATATGAACGTGAAGAATTGTTATGAGTTTTTAGAAATTGTACGTTGCTATCTAATGGTACCAGATGTTATTGTATTGTTGTCAACCAATTATGAGCAATTACATCAAATGTGTCAAAGTTATTATAGAAGAATACTTTACCGTGATAGAGAATATGTATCTTTAAGTGATTATGAAACAAGACGAATTAATGGGTTGGCAAATGAATATTTAGAGAAAATGATTCCAACTGGAAGAAAATTGTTTTTACCTTCTGTGCGTTCAGAGGAGGAAACCACGTCTATTCGAATAGGAGAAAAGGATGGAAAAAATTTAACAATTCGTGAAGAAATATTAGGAAATATTTATCAATATACGGGATTATTGTATTATCCAAATGGCGAAGAACGTCATTTTATGGAACCCAAAACAATTCGTAAGTTAACGAATTATAAACATGAGTTATCTTTGCTACATTCAATTAATAAAAAAAAGGGGTATGATTTATCTACAGAAGATAAACTTACATTAGAAACAAATCTTAATTGGATGTATCATGACGTAGTTAACCGTCTTGCTGTTTTAAAGCTAGATGGGGAATACTTATATTTGTTTCGTGAAATAATAGAACAAAGTAGTGCAAACCGAAATAATCTTATAATACGACGTTTGTTGGAATATTTTGATCCTCTAAAAGAAGATAAAAAATTTATTACATATTTAGATAAAAGAGCTAAAGTTTCTTATGGAGATGTATTATATGTATTAGAAAAATGTAAAGATTGGCAGACGCAAGAAAAGAGGTTGGTTGAATGTATTATTGCATTATATATGGTTTTTATATATAAGCAATTAGTTTTGACTGATTTTGGGCAGAATAAAGATGTAGAAAGTTCTATAAAGAGAAAGATAAATAAAGTACAATCTATATTTTCTTTATTGTCTGGTGCCAATAATATGGGATTTTTGACACAATATATTTTCCCAGATATTGTACTTCAGAAGCCAGAAAATAGAGGACAAAATGAGGAAAATGATGATGTTCCAAAGCAGAAATTAATTTCTTTTACAGTAAGACAAGAAAATTGCAAAATAAAAAATGTATTAGATAGTATAGTTGAAAAAAGTGACAATTTAGAAAATAAAATTTATATTTTTCAAATTGTAACAATGTTTTCACTTTTTCAATCAGCTGATATAGGCGAAAATGTTAGTATTGATTTATTGAACTTTATTCCTTATATTTTTGAATATAGTTCCTATATGCCTAAAGTTTTAGAATATTTAAAAGGAAAGATAGCTCCAAGAAATATTCAAACATCGTCTAATCTTCAGGTAGAAATGGACAAGTGGAAAGAAAAATTTACAACTACTTGTATTATTCCATTTTATAGTGTAGATTTTATGTATCATTTGTCTAAAGTGATACATGAGAAAATGCAAATATATAATGGTAGAACAGTATCAGAAGAAGAAATAAAATATATGTTTATTGAAATATTTAAGATTATAGGCGAAGAATTGGAGGAATTGGATCGATTTTATAATGAATATGAGAGAAAGATAGAGATAGAGTCAGTTAGTTACTATGAGATATATAAAGAGAATCCATTTATTAAAAAGTTAGGGATTTATGAGGAACCATTTTCTGAGTTTCAAGAAGATTTGTGGAAAACAATTATTTTTATGTTTGCAAATCAAGAACCTGCTAAAATGACAGTACAAACAAGTGACAATTCTATGCAGGAGTAGAGAGGGAATCTATGAATAATTTGCAAATGATTATAAAACTTTTATTTCATGATGTTTCATCAAAAGATATATTACAAGGAAAAGTTTGGTATAATGATATTACATCAGAATTATTTCAAGCTCTTGGAGGAGTATATTGGAAATATTATTCAGGAAATGAAATTAGAAATATATATCAATATTTAAGATGTCAATTAAATGGATATGTGGATGTATTTCAAATCTTAAATCTTTATAGTAATCAGGTGTTGGAAGAAGCAGCGGGTTATCCCATATGTCGGTTTGATAAATTAATGGAATGGAGGGCGAGTGCATTTGAACTAGAAGAGGATTTGTTTACTACTTCTTTTTTAGCAGTACTTGATGTAAAACATTTTTCCTTAGTTAATCGAAGGGATTTTAATTGGAAAGTTGTGATTGGAAATGATAATATTTTATTAAATAATATTCTGCAGCAGGGTATGGCAGAAAATCATTTTCATTTAAAAGGTTCTGCTCCTTATTTTTCTTTGGCTTGGATTAATTTGATGAATTTTGTAAATAAAAAGGAATTCAATGCTATATTAAGAAAGTACGATCGAAATCGTTTGGCAGTTAAAAGTTTATATCATTCAGAGGCAGCAGAGATGCCACTTACTGTTTTACATATACAAGCTGCTTTAATTCGATTGTTTTTATATTGTAAGATAAAGGGAAAAGAATTTGAATTGTTTGAAATTGGAATGGATAAGCCACTGAAGCATGTGGAAAAGGTACTGGAAAATGCAGAGGAATTATTGTTTTATCGGAATAGTATACAATATATGATTCGAAGAATTATTAGAGAAAATGCAAGATTGACTGGAATAAAAAAATATAGAATTCCAGATTATGCAATGGAAAGAGATATTTTTCTAAATAAAGATCCCAAAGGGGTTAATTTTCAGATAAAGGATATAGAGTATTTATCAGGAGAGCGATATTTTTTATATACGATGTTTCGTGCAATTGCAGAAAAAGATAAGGAATTAATGCCATATGCAAATTGGTTTTATGCATATTTAGTTATAAAGGAGCAGTTTCGAAGTGAATTAATACAAAATAATGGAGTTGTAGGATTTGATAATTTTTTACAGTATCAAGATAGAAAAGAAGATTTTATTGATGGAACAGGTTTAGAGCAAGCTTTTAAAAGACTTGCTGTTAAAAATACACTAGAAAGTCAGCCAATAAGAAAATTGGAAGCTCGAATTACTCCGAGGACTTCTGCTTCTGAAAATCGGCGTTATATTAATAAGATAGATAATGATATAGGAGCTATTAAAGGAGGAAAGGAATTTTTTTATGTATTTCATTTTATAAAAGAAGGAGATACAAAGGAAAGTGAATTGGATTATACATGTCGTCATTACAGAAAAAGAAAAGAGATAAAGGAGCAAGCAAAGGCAATTGCTCTTTTTCGGCAGAGGTATCAAAAAGAAGCAATGCGGGTATATGGGATTGATGCCTGCTCTCCTGAAATTGGGTGTCGTCCAGAAGTTTTTGCACAAGCGTTTCGTTTTTTGCGTCATGAACAGAATTGTTTGTGGCTAGAAAAGGAAGGAAAGATTCCGAGACTAGGAGTATCTTATCATGTTGGAGAAGATTTTCTTGATATGGTAGATGGATTACGTGCGATTGATGAGGCCATGATATTTTTGGATATGGGATATGGGGATCGATTAGGACATGCATTAGCTTTGGGAGTATCTCCTTTTGATTGGTATCAATCAAAGGTTTATAAGCTTCTGATGCCAAAACAGGATCATTTGGATAATATTGTTTGGTTACATGAAAAGATAAGAAAGTATGGAATAACAGGAATGGATACTTTTTTGCTTACATTAGAACGAGAGTATGTACATTGCTTTAATTATATTTATAGAGAGAGTTTTCGACCAGATATGTTATGGAATCAGTATGATTTCGATATTAATGTGTATTATGATGCATGGAAGCTGCGTGGAGATTTACCAGAAAATTATTTTTGTGGTAGTTATGAACCAAAAGAGAAGTATTCGGAATGGGATTGTTATAGTACAAATGAGGGTATGCCAGAATTAGAATCAATACGTAAGAATCCAGAAGCAACAGCTCTTTTTTATTTATATCATTATAATGAGACTGTGAAAAAGAAGGGAAAGGAAGTTCAAGAGACTTCTATAAGCTTTGATATGATTAAAGCAGTAGCAGAAGTGCAAAAAGAAATGCAGAAAGAGGTATTACATAAGGGAATTTGTATTGAAACAAATCCCAGCTCAAATTGTTTGATTGGTACATTTAAAGAGTATGATAAGCACCCAATTAAGAACTTTTATAATCTTGGTTTGACGAATAATCACAAGGAGTTGGAGGATTGTCCGCAATTACAAGTTTCCATTAATACAGATGATCAGGGAGTTTTTTGCACAAGTTTAGAAAATGAATATGCATTAGTGGCATTATCGCTGGAAAAACAGTGTGATAGAGATGGTAAACTATTATATAATAAAACTATGATTTATGAGTGGCTAGATCATATTAGAAAAATGGGATTGAATCATAGTTTTAAACAAGTGTAGAAGAAAAAGTATAGAATAAAGATTGGTGCAAAAATACAATTTTTATTGTATTTTTGCATTACTTGAGGATTCAAATTATATTTTAAATTGGAGTATTTTATTGAAGGATGGATAGAAAAGTTAAATTTTAGTTTTGAATTTATCGAAAAGTATTTTTATTATATCTATATTTTGGCAAAATTCCGAATTAATATACTCATAATGTCAATTGTAATTTTTTGCGCTTTTGGTGTCATATCATAGGAAATTCGTTCTAATTCTTTCCAATCATAAGTAGTAGAGGTGATTTTTAGTTCATTTCCAAGCAGATAGGCAGGAGATACTTTTAATGCATTACAAAGACTAGTAAAGATAGAAAGCCCTGGCAGTCTATTTCCAGCTTCAATTTGATGAATAAAAGTAGGAGTGATACCACAATTAATCGCTAATTGTTGTGGAGTGAGTTTCATTTCTTCACGTACTTTACAGAGACGTCTGCCGAATTCTTCTCGTTTAAAAGTGGGAAATTCTTCTGTAAGAAAAAGTGGTTCTTTTTTGGTTTCTGCAAGATGCTCAGTAAGAGAGCAGAGAACATCATAAATAATCTGACGAAAAATAGGAGGTATTTGTAACGTTAATTTGATTAATTCATTCCAGTCAGAAATTTCATTTTGTATAGGAATTTCTTTTTCTAAAAGATAACAAGGGGATATCTGTAAACTGTTACAGATTTTTACGAATAGAGGAATACTCGGCAGTCGAGAACCAGATTCGATTTGACGAATAAAAGCAGGATCGACTTTACAGTTGTAATTTCCTAATTGATTAGAAGTAATATTTGCTAAAGTTCTTATTTGCTTGATTCGTCTGCCAAATTCTTTTCGATCCAAATTTGTCAATTTCTTTTTTTGTATATGATTCATCGTTTTTCTCCTTTTTGTAGTCTAAAAGTTTTTTTTACAAGTATACAAGAATATAAGTTACTTGGATAGATTTTCTCTAGGAAGAAAAAAGAAAAAGAAGGTTGCAATAATTGAAATTTTGCAATATGATGGAAGGGAATAAAATAAAAATAATATTTTTGGATTTGCAAATAAGAAAAATAATATTATTTTCTTAGATTTAGTAAAAAAATAAGAAAAAATGCGAAAATGTAACTAAAAGTTTGTAAAATTAACTTCTAGAATCTATCCTTTTTCTCAATATTAATGTATACTTTATGAAACTAAAAAAAACATTAAGTTACAGAAGAGGGGATATCACATGAAAGATGAAAAAAACGAGAACAAGGGAAAGTTCAATCGAGAAGAATTTGGCAAACGACTAAGGGAAGTAAGAAAAAAATCGAAAGTAACATCAGATAGGCTTGGATTTGCCTGTGGAGTCAATCCTGTTTTTATTCGGCAAATTGAGGCAGGAGCAAGGATGCCTAGTATACCTGTATTTGTGAAAATCTGTGATAATTTGCAGGTATCACCAGCATATTTATTGGAAAATGAAATTCAAAATCCAGTTACAAATAAAGGATGGGGTGAATTAGAAGAAGAGCTGCGACAGCTTTCAGAAACTTCTCGTAGTATGGTACGGGAGGTGCTACATTCTTTGATAGAAAATTTAGCGGAACAAGAGAAAAAGTGGGAAAAGAATGAAGAACGATATGGAATAGTGGATCATATAGAGTTTGGCAGACGATTGAAGAAAGTAAGGCAAGAGATGCAATATACCTCACAGGAAGTAGCAGAAAATTGTGGTGTAAGTTCTGTTTTTATCCGTCAGGTAGAATTGGGGGAGAGACTGCCAAGTCTTTCTGTATTTATTTATCTATGTGAAACATTACAGATTTCACCTGCCTATTTGCTTGGAAATGAGATTAAACTGGAAGTGACAGAGTGTCATTGGGATGAATTGGTACGAATTCAATGTGATATGACAACTCGATCACAACAAGTAGTAAAAGACGTTTTGACTTCTCTAATCTATAATTTACCAAAAGAGGAAAAGAATACCTGAGTCCGGTGGGATTCAGGTATTCTTTTATATTTTTATAACAGACTTGACAAAGTATAAAAGAGTAAAGTAAAGTGTTAAATGTATTTGCGCTTAAAATATGCAAATAATTAGAATGAAATGTTGCGAATAGGAATATACTACCTCTAAAATTGAATTTATAATTCAATGACAAGGTAAGAAATGTCTTTTATAATAAGAAAGAGGGAGTTAGAAAAGTGCTCTCAATTTAATGAAAAGTAAAGAGGTGTATTGTTAAATATGAAGGAAGTGGAAAAGAATGGATGTAGCGAACAAGAAAAGAAATTACAAAAGGCATTTAGTGATGTAAAAAGTATCTTGGACCGTCACTATAAACAAGGAGAATTGGAACAGGAAACACATGACAAGATATTAGATGAGATGGAACGTATTTTTCATAATGGAATGGAAGGAGAAGGAAACAATACAATAGAAACAAATAAAGAGAAATAAAAAATTGGAATGAATTGGAATAAAAAAATTAAAAAGTAAGGTAAAACAGAGGATAAAAAAATCTTATTTAAAAAGAGGAAAATAAATGTTAGAAAAGAAAGAGTATCCTGTTATAGATATGAAACGTACGGGATTAAATTTAAAAAGGATTTGTGAAGAAAGACATCTATCTGTTGCGGAATTGCAAAGTTTTCTTGGGCTTTCTTGCCCACAAACAGTCTATCGTTGGTTTTCTGGCCAGACAATTCCAAATATAGATAACTTATTTGCATTAGGAAACTTATTGAATTTGCCAATAGAGAAACTTTTGGTAAGAGAGTTATTTTCAAAAAAAAATAGTCTTTATATATGGATAATCGATCAATCACTGATAAGAAATTGGGAATTTATAATGCGGATGTTAAACTATCAAAATAGAAAAAGAAAGAAAAAAATAGAAGCAATAGATATTAGAAACTGAAAAAAAGAGGATAAAATAGAAAAGGAAAAGTGAAATAAGAAAATTAAAATAAAGAAAGTAAAAGAAAGAAAAAATATTTATAGTGTGAAAGAAAAAGGCTGTCGGATAAGTGAATAAAAACACAAATACGACAGCCTTATATTAAAAAATAGTTTTTGTTTATAAATTTTATACATTTAAATATACCCATTAAACATCATCCCACTATAGACCGAAACTTGATAAGCATTTGCGTAGGTATGCTTTGGATTCGGGTAGGAGATCATAGTACGCTTAATATACTCCAATGGATCAATTGAAATTTGATTTACTTGACGAATTAATGCTTTGCGGAAATTCGAAAGTTGCTCAAATTCAGCATTTAGTGTTCCGTCACTGGCAGATTGAATAATTAGTGCTTCATCTGCGTTTAAATGTCCATCTGGCTGTACAGTAAGTCCAGTAGAATCTAAAGTAGAACGGAATCGTTTTGTAATATAGTTCAGGTCACGATGAAGTCGGTCACTAGTACAATCTCCTTCTTTGGATAAATCGTATAAGGAGTTGAAACCATTTACAAGGTGATTCATATGTTGAAGCAATGCTTCTGCTGATTGGTGCATTCCAATTTGAATGGTATTGCCTTCTTCTGTAATATCTTTTAATTCTAACTGGTACGTATGATTTATAGTTACAAGATTAGAGAAAGCAGTTCGTTCTTCTCCATTTACAGTAAAACTTGCATTTGTAGGATGTCTAACTACGTGGTTTAAGCCAAGCATCTCAATGCAAGAGGTCTCTTTTTCATCTGAAAAGTCAGAAAAATAAAAGAGAGGATTGATACTATCAGATATGCCAGTTTGTGTGCTAGTTAATTGCAAAGCACTGCTGCCATTTTGGTCTTTCAAAACTTCTGCACGTAATCCAACATTGGAACGGTTTACGAGACGGGCAAGTTTTTCTTGAACTTTTAAATTAGTAGAGCTGTCAGATATTTTAAATTGAAATTCATAAGTACTGTTTCCAATAGATAGATCAAAGGAATGAGAACCTGTTTGAAAATCTAGTCGATCTGACGGTAAAAAATCTCCCATGTTAATCTGACTTTGTGCTAACTGTTTTACTTCAATTTTGCAGGCAACTCCTTCTTCTTCAAGAGCAGGATTGTTTCCTACATAAGTAACAGATATTGTTTCTTCATCAGAAGAAAAAGCAGCTTTCTGTGCAAGAAGAGTACCAGATTCGGCCTCTGTCGTTGCATCTAGAACCACATTGCGGAAGGAACGTGCATTTTCCTTTAGGTCAATGGCAAAGCGCTGCACCTCGTCAGTAAAGTTGAACCGATATAGGGGAGATTTTTTGTTTTGTTTAATAATGTTGGTATAGATCTCACGCAATTCACTTTTTTTATGTGTATCATAGTGAGTGGTTTCCTTGTAGGCATAGGTGGTGAGATAATACTGATATACGTTACTAACCATATTGATCACTCCTATCTAGGTGCATAGTTATTCGTTCTATTTCTTTATTATACTACAAAATTTGGAAAATGTCACGGTAAAAATGGATTATATTAAAAAAGATTTTATAAGAAATTTAATAGAAATGTTACAATTATTGAAGGATTGGACTTCCCTTTTGGAATTTTTTGATGTATAATAGTTCTAACTCGGTGTAGTACCAAAACGGGATAGAATAAGAGCCATTGATATGGCGGAATGGAGGATATTTATGTTAGTTTCAGCACAGGAAATGCTTCAGAAGGCGAAGGCAGGAAAGTATGCAGTAGGTCAGTTTAATATCAACAATTTAGAGTGGACAAAGGCTATCTTATCAACTGCTCAAGAACTGAAGTCTCCAGTTATCTTAGGTGTTTCAGAGGGTGCAGGAAAATATATGACTGGTTATAAGACCGTAGTAGGTATGGTAAAGGGAATGATGGAAGAGATGAATATTACAGTTCCAGTAGCACTTCATCTAGATCATGGTGGATATGAAGGATGTTTAAAGTGTGTGGAAGCAGGTTTTTCTTCTATTATGTTTGATGGTTCCCATTATCCAATTGAGGAAAATATTGCAAAGACAACAGAATTAGTAAAGATCTGCAAAGAAAAAGGATTATCTTTAGAAGCAGAAGTAGGATCAATTGGCGGAGAAGAAGATGGTGTAGTTGGTGCTGGTGAGGTTGCAGATCCACAAGAATGTAAGTCTATTGCTGATTTAGGCATTACTATGTTGGCAGCAGGAATTGGAAATATTCATGGAAAGTATCCAGAAAATTGGAAAGGATTGAGTTTTGAAACATTAGATGAAATTCAGAAGTTAACAGGGGATATGCCTTTGGTACTTCATGGCGGTACTGGAATTCCAGAGGATATGATTAAGAAAGCAATTTCTCTTGGAGTAGCGAAGATTAATGTAAATACCGAGTGTCAGTTATCATTTGCTGATGCAACACGTAAGTATATTGAAGCTGGAAAGGATCAACAGGGGAAAGGATTTGATCCTCGTAAATTGTTAGCTCCTGGTACAGAAGCAATTAAAGCAACTGTAAAAGAAAAAATGGAATTATTTGGTTCTGTTGGTAAAGCAGAATAAAAAAAGAGAGAACTAAAAAAAATACTTGCTTTTTTTTCGATTTTGCGGTATTCTAATTTTCGAAATAAATAAATTTACAATTGAGTAATGGAACAAAGGCGTTCTTGTAGTTAGTGCTATAAGAGCGCCTTTTCGTAAGTATACATAAAAAATCCTTTACCAATTGTAAGAGCAGTTGAAGGAGAATGAAAAAATGGACGAAATTGTAAATGTAGAAAAGATTTTTGGCGAGAATGTATTTACACTTGGAAAGATGAAAGAACGTTTGACTAGAAAGGTATTTAATGAAGTAAAGCATGTGATGGAATGTGGAGGAGAGTTATCACTAGCTGCTGCAGATGTAGTTGCAAAAGCGATGAAAGATTGGGCAGTTGAAAAAGGAGCAACACATTATACACATTGGTTTCAGCCTTTAACAGGAATTACAGCAGAAAAACATGATTCTTTTGTTACACATCCAGACCAAGAGGGTAAGATGTTAATGGAATTTTCAGGGAAGGAATTGATTAAGGGAGAGCCAGATGCTTCTTCATTTCCTTCTGGTGGATTGCGAGCAACCTTTGAAGCAAGAGGCTATACTGCATGGGATTGCACTTCTCCGGCATTTATTAAACAAGGAGCAATTGGTTCTATTCTTTGTATTCCAACTGCATTTTGCTCTTATAAAGGAGAGGCATTAGATAAAAAAACTCCATTGCTTCGTTCGATGGAGGCAGTGAGCCAACAAGCGCTTCGAATTGTTCATCTATTTGGGAATACAAAAGCAACAAAAGTAACTCCTTCCGTTGGTCCAGAACAAGAGTATTTTTTGGTGGATAGAAAGAAATATCTACAAAGAAAGGATTTAATTTATACAGGCCGTACTTTATTTGGTGCACCAGCTCCAAAAGGACAGGAGATGGAAGATCATTATTTTGGTGTAATTCGTGAGCGAATTGGTAGCTATATGAAGGAGCTAAATGAGGAACTTTGGAAATTGGGAGTGACAGCAAAGACACAACATAATGAAGTTGCTCCTGCACAACATGAATTGGCTCCAATTTATGAAACGGCAAATATTGCTGTGGATCACAATCAGCTTATTATGGAAACAATGAAGCGAGTGGCAGAAAATCATGGAATGGCTTGTCTTTTGCATGAAAAGCCATTTGCTGGTGTCAATGGCTCTGGAAAACATGATAATTGGTCTTTGACAACAGATAATGGAATTAATCTGTTAGATCCAGGAGATACACCAAATGAAAATATTCAATTTTTATTGGTACTGGCATGTATTATGAAAGCAGTAGATATTCATGCAGATTTGCTTCGTCAGTCTGCCTCGGATGTAGGAAACGATCATAGGTTAGGAGCAAATGAGGCACCTCCTGCAATTATTTCTATGTTTCTTGGAGAGCAGTTAGAAGATGTAGTAAAACAGCTAGTGGAAACCGGAGAGGCAACACATAGCTTGCATGGTGGGAAATTGCAAACAGGTGTATCTACGTTACCAGATCTGGATAAAGATGCTACAGATCGCAATCGAACCTCTCCATTTGCATTTACTGGAAATAAATTTGAATTTCGTATGGTTGGATCTTCTGATTCAATAGCAAGTCCAAATACAACATTAAATGCAATTATTGCAGAAGCTTTCTGTGAGGCAGCAGATATTTTGGAACAGGCGAGTGATTTCGAAGTAGCAGTACATGATTTAATTAAAGAATATATGACAAAACATCAAAGGATTGTATTTAATGGAGATGGTTACTCTGAGGATTGGGTAGAAGAGGCAGAAAGAAGAGGACTTCCTAATATTAAATCTATGGTGGAAGCCACTGCTACATTGACAACAGAGAAGGCGGTTCGCCTATTTGAAAAATTTGCAATCTTTACAAAAGCAGAGTTAGAATCAAGGGAGGAAATTTTATATGAAACATATGCAAAGAGTATTAATATTGAGGCTTTGACTATGATTGATATGGCGACAAAGCAGTTTATTCCTGCTGTAGTGAAATATACGACAACACTGGCAAATTCATTAAGTGCAGTTAGAGATGCTTGTGAGGAAGCAGATACCAGTGTGCAGAAGGAATTACTGATAGAAGTTTCTGCATTATTGGCTGAAGCAAAGGCAGCTCTTGGAAGACTAAATGATGTAACAGCAGAAGCATCAGCTCAAGCTTGTGCAAAGGAAAAGGCGTTTGCTTATAAGGATATGGTATTTCCTGCTATGGATGCATTACGTAAACCGATTGACCAATTAGAGATGTTAGTAGATAAGGAAGCATGGCCAGTTCCTTCTTATGGAGATTTAATGTTTGGGGTTTAAAAAAATTTTTTAGAAGGACGTTCATATTTCGTTCATACAACATTTAAAAACCTTTTACATTATAAACATGATTTCTTCATGTTTCGTTTATATAATCACATTATGGTTAAAGCAATAAAACAACAGAAGCCAGTTACGTAGTAACTCATTACTATATACTATAAATTTTTTCATAATACGAGCAAGTGATAAAAGTCACTTGCTCTCCTCCCTTTATTTATATGTTATCTATCTACAGTGTGAAGCAGCTTTGTTTCGCACTTTCCTTTTTTATAAAAGTTTTCATTTAAAAAAGTGGACGGGAAATTTCTTTCATAAGAATAAAAATCCAAGCATAAAGTAGGAAAGAAGAAAAAGAAGGGACAACAATTGATATGGGTTTCCTATCTACTGTATTTTTCAATGCAATACAGCATATTGAGCAGTTCTTATGGGGAAATGCAATGCTTCTGGCCTTTTTTTTGATTGGTCTTTTTTATACAATACAGACAAATTTTTTTCAATTTCTACATATTCGTCTTTGGTTGTCTATGACACTTGGATCTTTACTAAAATCTCAGAAAACAAAAAATGAAAAACAAAGTCTTTCTCCTTTTCAAGCAATGTCGGCTGCACTTGCCGGCAGTATGGGAATTGGTAATATCGTAGGAGTTGCAACCGCATTGACAGCTGGAGGACCTGGTGCAATTTTTTGGATGTGGGTATCTGCTCTTTTGGGAGCGATGACAAAGTATGCAGAAATTGTATTAGGATTTCACTATCGGTATCGAGATAAGCAAGGAAATTGGGTAGGCGGACCAATGGTCTATTTAAAAGAAGGATTAAAGTCACCTTTTTTATCGGCTTGTTTTTCTATTATTTGCATTGTAGGTTCTTTCGCAATGGGAAATATGACGCAGGGAAATTCTATGGCAGAGATTTTAAATTATACATTTGATATTCCAGTATTAGTAACAGGATTTGTAGCGGCTGGTTTAATTGCCTTTGTGATTATTGGCGGAGTAGAACGGATTGGAAAGCTTTCGGCAGTTTTAATTCCTGTTATGTCGATATTTTATATGCTGGCTTGTTTTATAGTAATTGGAGCGAATCTAACAAAAGTACCAGCGGCGTTTTGGTCTATTTTTGTTTATGCGTTTCGACCGAAACCGATATTGGGAGGAATTGGAGGCTATTATTTAAAGACAGCACTTCGAACAGGAGTTATGCGGGGAGTATTTTCAAATGAGGCAGGGATTGGAAGTTCTGTTATCGCTCATACAGCTTCTTCTACACAAGAGGGAGTTGAACAGGGAATGTGGGGAATCTTTGAAGTTTTGCTGGATACGATAGTAGTCTGTACATTAACAGCATTAGTAATTTTAACTTCTGGTGTATATGATGTACAGATTTACCATGCAGTAAAGGGACAGGGCGTTTTGGCTTTGCCAGATGGAGCTACACTTGCTACGGATGCATTTTCTTCTGTACTTGGAGAATTTGGACAGAACTTTCTGACTTTTGCAACAGTGATATTTGCATTTGCTACTATTATTGCATGGTCACACTATGGGGAACAATGTGTGGTTTATCTTTTGGGACAGCGTTATCTATATGCTTATAAAGTGCTATATGTGTTTTCCGTTTTGTTAGGATGTGTGATGCGTATGGATGTGGTTTGGCGAATTGCAGATAATATGAATGCCTTAATGGCAATTCCCAATTTAATTGCACTGACTTTTCTTGGGAGGATTGTTTTGAAAGATACAAAAGATTATTTAAAAAGGATTGGAGAGAATGGATAAAAAGTTAGAAAACGAAGTCTTCTAACTTAAAGATTTTATCTTAGCCCACAGATAGATAGTTGAAAAAAGATATGTTTCTATTTGTGGGTTAAGAAGGGAAAGAAAGGTGTTGTATTGATAGTTTTTCATAGATTAAGAGGAAAGATGGTATACAATTTTTAAAAAGGTTTCTCTATCTTTTAGAGCATCTTGTAAAAGTCCTTGTTTTTGTAATGATACATAAATAGCAGCAGCTTCTGCTTGACAGTTAATGGATTTTTGCGGATTAAATACAATATCAGTAAAGGCATCATAATGAATAAGTGCTTCTGTTAATTTAGGATA
Organism: uncultured Lachnospiraceae bacterium; assembly: GCA_910579865.1. Lineage (GTDB taxonomy): Bacteria > Bacillota > Clostridia > Lachnospirales > Lachnospiraceae > MGBC114844. Next base: position 9,654 of record CAJTXA010000013.1, on the reverse strand, counting down.
AGTATGAAGGGCATGAATATAAAGCCAATGATAAAAATAAGTTTTCGGTTCGATTGGAAAGATTTGTCCATCAAAAGAAAAAGAAAGAAGCTTTCCGCTATTTTTAAGGCGTTCTTCTTTTTTAGCTGCCTTTGGAGAAACTTCTAACAGATCAAGATAAGGTCCACCATTTTCAAATGTTTTACTGGCTTGAAAAGCAGATTCTACTGAGCATTTTTTTCCATTTTGTAGTGTTGCCATTAGCTGGAAGGCACTTAATTTTATTCCTAATTCCTCTTCTGATTTGCTTGAAATTTCTAATACTCGTTTTTCAGGGTGTTTTTTTTGATAGGCTTGGTGTAGACTGCGAATACACCTCTTTTTTTGTTGGTCTGAAAAGCCATTGAAATATTCAAATTCAATATTTTCTCGAATACAATATTGTGAATCAAGTGATACAACAAATACCGGACGAATTGCCAAAAAATCATCTCCTTTTTTTAAAAATTATTATATTCTTTTTTTCCTTTTTTGCAATAATAAAAGAATATCTATTTTTTATAAGTCTTTTAAAGTAACTGTAAAACAGTTGTGATTGAAAAATAATAAATTGTAATTTATAATTTTCTGGAAAATAAAAAAGAGTTATGTTAAGATAAGAAATAAGCTTTAAAAAGAAAGATAGGAGTGATAGAAGTGATCTATTTCACATCAGATTTACATTTTTTCCATGATAAAATTATAAAACATACAAATCGTCCGTTTTTTAGCTGTGAAGAGATGAATCAGAAACTTATAAATAATTGGAATAATAAAGTAAAGGCAATCGATGAAGTGTATATCTTAGGAGATATAACAATGAAAGGAGCCAAATATGCAACAGAAGTTTTATCACAATTAAAGGGGATAAAATATTTGGTACGAGGAAATCATGATAGTTTTTTGGAGAATTCAATTTTTGAAAAAGAGAGATTTTTTCAGTGGATAAAGGATTATCATGAGCTGACTTATCAAAATACACGTTTTATTTTGTGCCATTATCCTATTTTGGAGTGGAATGGATTTTATAAGGGAACCTTTCATCTGCATGGACATCAACATAATCATGAAGATTATAATTATTACAATCTGCAGCAGAAAATTCGGCGTTATGATGTAGGGGTAGATGCAAATTGGATGAAACCAGTTAGTATAGAGGATATTTTAGCATTTTTTCAGATGATGGAAGAATTTTAAAGAAAGAAATTGAGAAAAAATAATCAATAAGAGGATTGACAAAAAATACAAGTTAGAATATACTAACTTTAAAAATGAAGGCTATGATAATACATTTATTTTTTTCTCTATTAGTTAGTAATAACTAATAAAAGTTAGCATATACATATTGCGAAAGTGAAAGAAAGGGGAGGTTTTGATGTCGATAAAAATTGCATTAGCAGGTAATCCAAACTGCGGAAAAACAACATTATTTAATGTATTAACTGGTTCAAATCAGTTTGTAGGAAATTGGCCGGGTGTTACAGTAGAGAAAAAAGAGGGAAAATTAAAGAGTAATAAAGAAATTACAATTATGGATTTACCAGGAATTTATTCTTTGTCTCCTTATACATTAGAGGAGGTAGTAGCTAGAAATTATCTGATTCAAGAACGTCCAGATGCAATTTTAAATCTTGTGGATGGTACAAATATAGAACGTAATTTATATCTTTCTACACAACTTATGGAGTTAGGAATTCCAGTTGTAATTGCTATAAACATGATAGATGTATTGGAAAAATCGGGAGCTCGAATTGACATTCATCAATTAAGCAAACGGCTTGGATGTGAAGTGGTAGAGATTTCTGCTTTAAAAGGAACTGGAATTCAAAAGGCAGTAGATAGTGTAATCGAGGCTGCAAAAAAGGATGCAAAAGTACCAATTTATCAGTTTGCAGAAAAAGTGGAAACAGCAATTGAAAAGGTTTCTAACCAACTTCCAACTAATATAAAAGAAGTGCAGAAGCGTTTTTTTGCAATTAAGCTTTTAGAGAACGATGATAAAATTGTGGAACAAATTCATTTTGCTTTGGATGTATCGAATGAGATTCAAGCATTAGAGGAAGAATTTGAAGATGATATAGAAAGCATTATTACAAATGAACGTTATCTTTTTATTTCTTCTATTATAAAGGAGTGTTGTACAAAAAGTAAAAAGAGTGGATTAACGATTTCAGATAAAATTGATCATATTGTAACAAATCGTTTTTTGGCTTTGCCAATTTTTGCAGCAGTGATGTTTTTGGTTTATTATGTTTCGGTTACAACAGTTGGAAGTTGGGCAACAGATTGGGCAAATGATGGTGTATTTGGTGAAGGATGGCACTTATTCGGTTTGGAAATTCCTGGGATTCCTGTACTTGTAGAACAGGCTTTAACAGCAGTTGGTTGTGCAGATTGGCTACAAGGATTGATTTTAGATGGGATTATTGCAGGAGTTGGTTCTGTACTTGGTTTTGTACCACAGATGCTAGTATTATTTATCTTTTTGGCATTTTTAGAGGCTTGTGGTTATATGGCAAGGGTAGCATTTATTATGGATCGTGTCTTTCGTAAGTTTGGACTTTCAGGAAAATCATTTATTCCTATGTTGATTGGAAGCGGATGCGGAGTTCCTGGAATTATGGCTTCTAGAACTATTGAAAATGATAGAGATCGTAAGATGACAATTATAACAACTACATTTATTCCTTGTGGTGCAAAATTGCCAATTATTGGATTAATTGCTGGAGCATTTTTCCAAAATGCAGGTTGGGTTGCTTGGAGTGCTTATTTTGTAGGAATTACAGCAATTGTTTGTTCTGGAATTATATTAAAAAAGACAAGAATGTTTGCAGGAGATCCAGCTCCATTTGTAATGGAATTGCCTGCTTATCATATGCCTACTATAGAAAATGTATTACGTAGTATGTGGGAACGTGGATGGTCTTTTATAAAGAAAGCAGGAACAATTATTTTATTGTCTGCAATTGTTCTTTGGTTTTTACAGGGATTTGGTTGGGTAAATCATTCATTTTGTATGTTAGAGGAAGAGGAATTAGACCACAGTATTTTGGCAGCAATTGGCGGTGTGATTGCACCTGTTTTTGCTCCTCTTGGCTGGGGAGATTGGAAGATGGCAGTGGCGGCAGTGACAGGATTGATTGCAAAAGAAAATGTGGTTACTACATTTGGAATTTTATTTGGATATGCCGAAGTAGCAGAGGATGGTGCAGAAATTTGGGGGACGTTGGCAGCTACAATGACTGGCGTAGCAGCTTATTCCTTCTTAATCTTTAATCTACTTTGTGCTCCTTGTTTTGCGGCAATGGGAGCGATTAAGCGAGAGATGAATCATATCAAGTGGTTTTTATTTGCAATTGGCTATCAGACAGGTTTGGCTTATATTGTTTCACTTTGTGTTTATCAAATTGGAACATTTTTAAGTAGTGGTATATTTGGGATAGGAACAGTAATAGCTCTTTTGTTTCTTATTGGAATTTTCTATTTGCTTTTTCGGCCTTGTACAGAAAGTAAGACATTAAAGATAAAAATGAAAGTTGGTTCTAGTAGTAGGGTATAAAAATAAATAAGAAAAGATAGTGATAAGACAGCCTTTTGATGTAATAAGATAGAAACAGGGGAGGCGTGTTATGGCGAGAAGAGCAAATCGACAAGATAGAATCGATAAAAAGGAGAAAGTTAGTCGGGCTGCTAGTTATGTTCGTTTGTCTAGAATAGAGAAAGGCAACGAGATTATACATCAAAAGGCAATAATTAGGGAGTATGTAAAAGCGCAAAAGGATATTCAAATTGTATTGGAAATAGAAGATTGTAATCAAAGTGGAACTAATTTTTCTAGAAAGGGATTTGATGCTTTGATAAAAGCGATTGAAAAACAGGAAGTGGATTGCGTAATTGTAAAAGATCTTTCTAGATTTGGGCGAAATTTACAGGAAGTAAGTGAATATTTAGAACAGGTTTTTCCAAGACTTGGAGTTCGATTTATTTCTGTTTTGGATGGATATGATAGTAAGAAAGAGGGATATTTGGAAGAGTTATTACTTTTACAGGTAAAGTGTTTGTTTCATGAAAAATATGCAAAAGATATCAGCCGAAAAATTCATACTACATTGGAATTGATGAAAAATAGAGGAGATTTTGTTGGAAGTGTTCCTTATGGGTATTGCAAAGGGAAACAGGGAACTGTAGTTGTGACAGGGGCAGCAGAGGGTGTACAGAGAATTTATCAGTTGGCACTTGCTGGAATGAGTGATAAAGCAATTGCTGCTGAGCTGGATGAATTGGGATATGCGACACCTTTGGAATATCAAAAGGATGGGATATTACAAAAGAAAAAGAAAGGAGAAAGTCGAAGGTGGCAGCCAAGCAGTGTAAAAAGGATTTTGGAAAATAAGGTCTATACTGGAAAACAAATTTGCCATAAGTCAGAACAATGTTTTTATAAAGGAGAAAAGCGCAAAAAAGTAGAACAGGATCAATGGATTTGCGTAGAGAATAAATATCCAGCCATTATTACAGAAGAGATTTTTAGAAGAGTACAAAGGATTCGACATAAAAATTAGAAAATGGGGGTGTAAAGATGTTGGCATTTTATTTGCGGTTATCAAAAGCAGATGATGAGGAAGAAGAAAGTAATAGTATTGATTCACAGAGAGAATTGTTATCACAGAGTTTGGAAAGGTATGGACTTTTAGGAGAGGCAATAATTACATATATTGATGATGGATATAGTGGAAAAAATTTACAACGTCCAGGTATAATTAAATTATTAAAAGATATCGATCAAGGTTTGATTCAAACGGTTTTAGTAAAAGATTTTTCACGATTTGGGCGAAATTATAGTGAAGTGAGTGACTATCTTGAAAAAAAATTTCCAGAGGCCGGGATACGCTTTATTGCGGTGAATAATGGATATGATAGTGAGGAACAAAACGAAAATGTTTCAAGTATGTTTCAAAATATATTAAATGATTATTATAGTGAGGAAAATTCAAAAAAGATTCGACAATCTATTTTTCAGTTAAAAAAAGAGGGAAACTATGTGGCATCTGTTCCACTGTATGGTTATCAAAAGGATTTATCAAAGCCATATCATTTAGTTGTCGATCAGAAGGCAGCAGAGGTAGTAAGATTAATTTTTCAAATGCGCTGTGAAGGAAAAAGCGGAGGAGAGATAGCCAGATATCTAAATAAAGAAAAGATTCCATCTCCACAGGACTATAGAAAGGGAACAATAGGGAAGCATATTTGGCAATCGGAAGTGATTTGGAGAATGATTCGAAATAGAGAGTATCTAGGAAATTTAGTTATTGGAAAATATCAAACAACACAAGTAGGAAGCCGAAAAAGAAAGCTTGTACCATCGGATCAGTGGATTGAAATAGAAGATGTACATACAGCTATTATAGAAAAAGAAATATTTGAACAGGCACAGGGAAAAGAGTGTCTTAAAAATACACAAGAATTAACAAAGAAAATAGAGAAGGTATCTTTTTTTAAGGGACTTTTGATTTGTGGTGGTTGTGGACATAAAATGAAAAGGAAAGGACAGAAGAATCCTTTCTTTTTTTGTAAGTACTATTATTATAATCAAAATCCTCTTTGTGTAAAATTAGGAATAAAAGAGGTACAACTTTATAACCTTATACAAAAAGTATTAAATAAGATAGACAAAAATTTTGATGGGGAAAAAATTTATCAACAATATAGAAAGTGTGTGAAAAAAAGGCAAAAAGAAAAATTTTTGTGTGGTAAAATAGATAAGAAAACAAGGCAGGATTTAGATGGATATTTTCTTTATGAGAAGTGGAAAATGGGGATTCTTAGTGAAGAAGTTTATCAAAAAAAGAAAAAAGAGCTAAAAGAGGAAGAAAGAGAAAATAAGAATCAATACAAAATAAAAAACAATAAAAAAGAAGTGGAATATTCGGTATTTTTTGCAGAATTGTTGCAAAGGTTAATTGTTAGGATTTTTATAAATTCTAAGAAAAAAATAAAAATTCAGTTGCAAATTCGAAATCCAATAGAGCAAGAAGAAAGGAATTGATTTATTTTACCAAATCATGTATAATTAAATTAATATAAGATTAATTTTTGGTTAAATAAGATTAAAAAATTTATAATTTATTGGAGAAAGGAAGAAAAGAAGATGGGATTTGCAAAAGATTTTGTATGGGGTACTGCTACAAGCGCTTATCAGATTGAGGGAATGACACAAGGGGAAGGAAAAGGGGAGCATATTTGGGATATTTATACCAAAGATCCAGGACATATACTGGAAGGACATACTGGTGATATAGCTTGTGATCATTATCATCACTTTAGAGAAGATATAAAGTTGATGAAGGAAATGGGAATTATGGCGTATCGGTTTTCTATTGATTGGTCACGAGTACTGCCAGAGGGAACTGGGGCAGTGAATGAAAAGGGGATTGCTTTTTATAATGAATTGATAGATGAACTTGTAAGATATGGAATTGAGCCGTATATTACATTGTATCATTGGGAACTTCCTTATGAATTATATAAACGGGGCGGTTGGATGAATCCTCAGATCGTGGAATGGTTTGGTGCTTATGCAAAGCTTGTGGCAGAACGATTTAGTGATAGAGTACGATATTTTTTTACATTAAATGAACCACAATGCTTTATTGGATTGGGATTTGTAACAGGAGAACATGCACCTGGTCTAAAAGCTCCATTAAGGGATACTTTTGAGATGGCGCATCAAGTGATGAAAGCACATGGAAGAGCAGTACAGATGCTTCGAGAGTATGGAAAGCAACCATTATTGATTGGATATGCACCAACTGGATCGATGTGTTATCCTGAAACAGATTCAAAAGAAGATATTGAGGCAGCAAGACAGATGTTATTTTCGATGCAGCCAGAAGATAGAAATTGGACATGGAGTGTTGCCTGGTGGTCAGATCCAATTTTGCTTGGGCACTATCCAGAAGAGGGATTAGTAAGATACGAAGCTTATCTTCCGAAGATAACAGAACAGGATATGGCGCTGATATCAGAACCAATTGATATCTATGGTCAAAATATTTATAATGGAAGATGTATTCGAATGGGAAAAGATGGGAAACCAGAAGATGTACCACGCTTAGTAGGAGCTTCAAAGACAGCGATGAATTGGCCAGTTACGCCAAAATGTCTTTATTGGGGACCAAAGTTTTTGTATGAGCGTTATAAAAAACCTATTTATATTACAGAAAATGGTCTTTCCTGTCGTGATATAATTTCATTGGATGGAAAGGTACATGATCCAAATCGAATTGATTTTTTGGCTCGTTATCTTCATGAATTAAAAAAAGCAGCAGATGAAATTGAGTTACGGGGATATTTTCATTGGTCATGGATGGACAATTTTGAATGGGCAAAAGGGTATACAGAACGGTTTGGACTCGTTTATATTGATTATCAGACACAGGAACGAATCTTAAAAGATTCTGCATTTTGGTATAAAGATGTGATTCAAACAAATGGGAAGAATCTGTAAAAGAAGCTTTTTAAGCACAATGTATGGGACAAGAGAAGTAAGCATATAGTGATAAAAATAAGAAAAGAGTGTTTGAAAAAAGATGGAAGAGCAAAAAGAGATTACTTTAGAACCAACAGAAAACCCAAATTGTTATCGCTATGGCGAGTATCTAGTAGAGGTGGAGTTTTCAGAAGATGGACCAACTTTTTTAGAAGTGGTGCAACAGTATATAGAAAAAAAACTGGATGGTTTAATAGATGAAGAAGTCGATTGTTTATAAGGCAGCACTTTATCTTCGGGTATCAAAGGAGGATACAGAGAAAGAAAATTCGCATTATTTTAGCAATAGTATTGAAAATCAAAAGCAGTATCTTCTGAATTATTTAAAAAAGATGCCCGAAGTAACTATTTATGACTTTTATATTGAAGCTGCAAGTATATTAGGACTAAATTTTGAGAAAACTTATTTCTATAATTTTGCAAATTTCTTTTCAAAAAAATTGGAAAAAAATGATTGACACACACGGATGAGTATTATATAATCATTAAATGTGGCATAATGCGGTATGAATACTTGAGCCAAAGCCCCGGTAAAGTATTTTATATACATTGTTGATTAGATTTTGAGACAATCTTAAGGAGGAAACCCATGAAAAGTTATATGGCCAGTACGGCAAATGTTGAGAGAAAATGGTACGTAGTTGACGCTACAGGATATACATTAGGTCGTTTGTCCTCTGAAATCGCTAAGGTTTTAAGAGGAAAAAATAAACCTACTTTTACACCTCATATTGATACAGGTGATTATGTAATTGTTGTAAATGCAGATAAGATTAAAGTAACAGGTAAAAAATTAGATCAGAAGATTTATTATCGTCATTCTGACTATGTTGGCGGTATGAAGGAAACGACTTTAAGAGAGATGTTAGCAAAGAAGCCGGAAAGAGTAATCGAACTTGCAGTAAAGGGTATGCTTCCAAAGGGACCTTTAGGAAGACAGATGTATACAAAACTTCATGTATATGCTGGGCCAGAGCATAAGCAGCAGGCTCAGAAGCCAGAAGTATTAACATTCTAGAAACTGAAAGGAGGAAATTACAGTGGCAAGTGCAAAATTTTACGGAACAGGTAGAAGAAAGAAGAGTATTGCAAGAGTATATTTAGTACCTGGTAAGGGTAGTATTACAATAAATAAAAGAAATATTGAAGAGTATTTTGGTCTTGAAACATTGAAAGTAATTGTTCGTCAGCCATTAGCTTTAACAGAAACAGGGGATAAGTTCGATGTAATTGTAACAGTTCGTGGTGGTGGATTTACAGGACAAGCAGGTGCAATTAGACATGGAATTTCCAGAGCACTGCTTCAGGCAGATGCAGATTATCGTCCAGTGTTAAAGAAAGCAGGATTTTTAACTAGAGATCCAAGAATGAAGGAAAGAAAGAAGTACGGTCTCAAAGCGGCTCGTCGCGCTCCGCAGTTCAGCAAGCGTTAAATTTTATTAAAACGGCTCAAAAAGCCCGGAAAATCAAGGTTTTCCGGGCTTTTGCTTTTGATAGGGTTTGATGTAGTTTGACGCAAAAAAGCCATTTTTCACCAAATTTATAGTGGTTCCCAATAGGATAACCGGGCAAAAAGAGGGTCAAGTGGTTACAAAATAGGATAACCACAGCTCTGTTTTTGGGGTATTTCAGAGGTGATTTTTACTCCCTCTCTCCCCTCGATTTATACGAGAACAGTTTGGCATAGTTTGACCGAATTTGAATAATTGAATATGATTCTAATGCAGGCACTCAGTATTTTTTGCTGGGTGCTTTTTGCATTTCCAGGAAACTGTATTCCGGGATCAGAAAAAGCCGTCACTTTTCAATTTATGAAGTGGCGGCTTTTTCTATTTCCAGAAGCAACCACAACGAATCAGAAACGAGGTGATTATCTTGAACACGCAAATCATCGCCATCGCCAACCAAAAGGGAGGTGTGGGCAAGACCACAACCTGTGCCAACTTAGGGATTGGGCTGGCACAGGCGGGAAAGAAAGTGCTTCTCATTGACGGGGACCCGCAAGGGAGCCTGACCATCAGCCTGGGCAATCCCCAGCCGGATAAGCTGCCTTTTACCCTCTCCGACGCGATGGGCCGCATCCTGAC
>CAJTXA010000012.1 GCA_910579865.1 uncultured Lachnospiraceae bacterium | reverse complement strand
AAAAACTGCCAGCAGATAATCTACTGGCAGGAAAAATTTATATTTTTTTACTTGTCTACTTGACGGGGAGCAGTTCATCTATTTTATGCGACAGTCCTTTTCATGATTTATAATAATAATTTTTGCGTTATCTTTGAATATCAAAGGTATTATTCATCAAACGTGTAATGGAAGCTTCATCTGCAATATTTGTATCACCTCGGATTGAGTGTTTCATTACACTAGAAGCAACAGCAAAATTGATTGCTGTCTGTGGTTCCATTTTTTTCATTAAGGCAAAGATTAAACCAGAGGAAAAGGCATCTCCACCTCCTACACGATCGACAATATCAAAATTAAAGGTCTTGCTTTCATAAGTTTCTCCATCTGTATGCATAAATGCCATAAGAGAATTGTTATTGCTAGAATGAGTAAATCGTACTGTTCTAGCAATGCATTTAAAGTGAAATTGTGCATCTAGTTCACGGAATACCCGATTCATATCTTTAAAACTTGGCTGCATGGAAAGTCCTTCTTTTATATCTTTTCCATCTTTATACAAGTGAAGTGGTTCAATTCCAATTAAAATATCTACATATGGCATATAAGTACTTAATACATCTTTTGCTTCATCCCAATCCCATAACTTAGCACGATAGTTTGTATCAAAGCTAACTGTCATATTAAGACGTTTTGCAACTACTAATGACTTTTCTAAAAGAACACGGCAATTTGCAGATAGGGCTGGAGTAATACCACTTAAATGTAACCAGTCATATCCTTTTAAGATAGCTTCTAAGTCTGTATCAGTATAATCATATTCTGCAAAAGCAGAATATTTTCGGTCATAGATTACTTGAGAAGCACGTACAGCAACTCCTTCTTCTAAGTAATAAGTTCCAATACGTTCTCCATCAAAGATGATTCTGCTGGCATGAACATCGTTTGCTTTAAGATAGGCATAGGCGGCTTTTCCCAATGAATTATTTGGAAGAACAGTAAAGTAAGTACTATCTACTCCAAGATTAGCGAGAGAAACAGCTACATTTGCTTCTGCTCCTCCGAAGTGAACAAGAAAAGAACTCGTTGTACGAATTTTTTCATAATTTGGTGGAGAAAGTCTTAAAAGTAACTCACCAATTGTAATAAATTTCATAGAATCCCTCTTTTCTGTAATAAAGTGTTTACAACATTTTACATTTTTCTAAATTCAAAATAACCTATTCCTATCTTATAATAAATATCTGAAAAAATCAATCTATTTTTCCCTTTGCTTAAAAATCAATATCTATATTCAATAACATTCCATTCACTGTGATTAGTTTCTTTGGAAAGAATATAATATTTCTAAAAAACAAGAACTGAGAGGTTATTTTTATGCAGAAGACTTACAGAGGGTACAGAAAACAGAATGTTTCTATGACAGATTTTTAATGCTCCTTTTATTTAATTGATGGAATTTTGAATTTAGAACTAGGGTATTGCAGGAATATATTGATGGTGAAGGTTTTGTCTATTTCCTTGTGGATAAGTATGGCATAGGATATCTGCTTTCTGTCATAAAACAAACAGAACTTATTCGAAGGAATTTAAAATAAAATATTATGAAAATAAAAAAATTATTATAAAGAAATTTGACTTAAAATGAAACCATTTTTTATATTGGTGAATATAATTTTAGCCGAAAGACTAATATCTACATTCAATTATTTTTTATTCATTATGATTGGTTTCTTTTGTAATCCATATTCCCCATTCTGGCAAGTTTGCTTTGGATGTTTCTTCTATAATATATGTTTTGATATAAATAACATTTGTATAGAGAAAAATAATAAAATCATAGTTTTCTTGTTTATAATCATATATATTTCTTTTATGATTCTTCCCTTTTTGTCTCTTCAAATCTATATTGATAAAACAGTTCTCCATCTTCGAAATAGTATTCGACCACTAACATTCCAATATCATATGCTCCATTCCCTAGAACAGCTTTTGCCACAATATTTTTTTCAAATACTTCTATAAAACAATATCTATTTTCAATATCAGATATTGTTTCATATTCCTGTTTTATCACCATGCCTTCTTGATTATATCGAACTTTTTTTATATATTCAAAGTAGGATTTATCTAGTACTTTTTCCAAATCAATTTGTGCAATTATTTCTTGGTCGATTATAATCTCTGTCATGTAATTACTTAAATAATGTATAATTGCTTCTATCCCTGTTTTCATTTCGTATTCCATAGACCAAATAAAGTCTACTTTATCCCATTTACATTGAAATAAACGAAATCTTTTCTGAACTCCAAGTCCTTCTCCAATACATTCTGTACTAATATAGAAAATAGGTTTATTTTCTTTTGGATAAAGAATTTTTATTTCATCTACATAGTAACTGCGCATATATTCTTTTTCTTCTCGTTCAAATGGAGTACTATATATTTTATTTGTTTTTCCGTCTATTATATCAAGAAATACATCTTCCAATTCTATATTTTCCATTCTGCTTTTCCATGTATAAGAATAAAATAAATGTTTGTCATCGTCAATATTTTGTCTTCTTCTTAAATATACTATATCTTTTTCTCCATCTTGGTTGATATCTACTAAATGAAATTCTCCTATTATTTCCTTTATCCTATAATAATTTTCACTTTTTTCTAAATACTTCTTTGTATCTATAAAATTATTTTCCTCTATTAAAGTATTTTCTATTTCCTTTTTCTGTTTCTTAATAAAATTTTTTTCTATATAATTTCCCAAAATGATACCGCTTATTAATAAAACAATACAAAAAAAATACTTTTTTAAGTGTTTTCTACTCATCTTATTTATTCACCTTTATATTTATAACTACAAATGAGCAAATATATAAAATATATAAAATTTAACAAATTGTCCATAGTGTAAAAATAATTACAAATTATCATTTTATATAATACTTATAATTTGCTTATTCGTAATCAATCTTATAATAAATATTTGAAAAAATCAATCTGTTTCCATTAAACAACGGAAGAAGCCTAATTTCATCGTTATCGATAAAATAAATAAATTTCCCTATTACTGTTATTTGAAACAGCACACATATTATCATTACAAATGATAATATAGCCAACAGGACTTTTTTCTTCCAATAATTTATAATAAATGTTTTCTGAGATATTATAACAATAAAGATAACCATGATTTGAGAAAAATAGATTATCTTTTACAATATCATACCAAAAAAAAGATTTGGAAATTTCTCTTACTTCTAATGTATGAAGATCCAAAAGAAAATAACGTGAAAAATTTGTTTGATAAACAACATAATCGGAAGAGGCTTTTAGACCTTGGACATATTCAGATTTATGATTCATATTAATTTTATACCTTGTATAAGTTTCTGTTGGAATATGATAACCTAGAATATACCAATTATCTCCATCATAATCTACGGTATATATATTTTCTTCAGCTATATAAGGATATGCATATGGATTATATATAAAATTGAATTCTGCTTTTTTTAAAAGGGAATCTTCTTCTGGATTATAACAAAGCAAATCAAATCCATATGCTGTATTTGTTACAGATTGAATTTCTAAATCTGGATATTCTTTTGTAATTTCTTCTTCTGTATTGAAATAGAAATAAGGACTATCTTTATAACATCTTCCCATGTTAGGAGCAAATGTATTTTTAAAATCTTCTGTTTGAAAAATTGTAAAAGGAGTTCTTGTTTGAAAATCCATTCCCTTTATAGTCCAAGTATCATCTAGATAGGAATCATATGGAATTGCTTCACACCAATAAATATAATTTTCTGATAATGCACAACGGACTACACTATAATTACAGTCATCTGGAAGAAGAGTAAATAGTACTTCCTCTTTTTCTATATCATAAACTAATTTTCCTATCTGACGTTCATTTCCTAATTGATCTCGATTTGTGCCAAAAAAACCAGCAAGTAATTTTCCGCCACAAATTGCGCTAATTGATACATTATCAAATCCTTCGATTGAAATAGTTTTATCTGGTTTAAGTAGATTATATCCATCTTCTATAGTTTCAGCATCATAGATCAATTTTGAGTAAGAATCTTCTGGAAGAGAATTGTTATATAAATCATATTCTTTTTCATAAATACTGTCTACATAGTTAAAAAAAATTTTTGAATTTTTTAATTCTTCTTTACTGATTGAAGTTTTTTCACTAATAAAATATCCTTCTTTTTGTACTTCATCTTTGTTAGAATTCAAATAGAAAAGATATAAAAAAAGAGAACTGCTTACTATTATAATTATAATAATTAAACTATTTATCCCAATATGTCGCTTCATTATTTCCTCCAAAAATAAACTCATATTATAAATATAGGGAAATATATAATAGTTAAATTGTTATATATTTCCCAAACCATTTAAAAACTAGGATATCTGTAAGATATCTTAAATTTTATTTATCTATGTATTCCTTTTTCACATATCCATTTAATTGTTCTTCGTCTACTAGAATGGATATCTGATAATATTTATCTTGTTCTGATAAAATACTTACTTTTTGCTCTTTTTTTAAGAGAGTAATTACATCTGCATCTTCTAATGGTTCTTTTCTCATTTTTAATGTTTCTGTATTAACAAATCCTATATTTTCTTGGGTTTGTTCTTCTTTTTTTGAAATATCCAGATCGGAAGTTTGATTACTTTTTGCACTACATGCATATAGATTTAAAACAGAACTGAACAATAAACATAAGAAAAACCCTTTTTGTAATTTTTTTTTCATTTTTTCCTCCTTATAAGAGCAAGTTTATATTTTCTATTCTACAGATAAAGTTCGTCCAACTGATGGTAACTCAGAATAATATTGTCCTACTTCTCCATATATATCACAATATACCGTGATTAAATAGGAGTCTTCATTATCAAAAATTACACCAAAGCTATATTTACACATATCACCATTACTTGAGATATCATGATAACTATTATGGCAGTCTACGTATTTATGATTTCCTTTATAGCTGCTACCAATATAACTGACAAATGAAGCACTTGAACCATCTGTGTAGTTCCATTTAACTGTGACATCAACGTTTCCATATCCAGAAATATTAACAGTATGTGTCTGAGTAAAAGTGCTAGAACGTACTTGTGCAGATTTACTAGCTGCATAACATTGTAAATTGATACTTAATATCATAATAATAGACAAAGCTAATATAAAAAATTTTTTAAATTTCATTTCAATAGTTCTCCTTTTTTAATTTTTATAAATAAATTTTAGTTAGTATACAAAATTTTCTCCTGTAGTCTCTGACATACCTGATAACATCTCGTCAAAAGGAACTTCATGTTTTCCAGCGAGATTACTGTCATAATGTGGATCTACTATAAGCATGGTTATACCACTATTATCAGAAGATAAACCATTTTCATATTTTATACCAGAACCAGTAACAAAATGGTATGATTCTCTTCCATTATAATAACCTAATGATGATGTATGAACCATATAAATTGTTGGGTGCCCATTAGAAAAATTAGAATCCATATAATATTTTAACAATAAAACATCATTGGAATCATAGTCATCAACATGCATCATTTCCCAACTACGCACTCTATTAGTATAAGAATTAATTACATCTACGATTTTATCTGTTCTTGTACCACT
The DNA here is from genome assembly GCA_910579865.1 of uncultured Lachnospiraceae bacterium. Taxonomy (GTDB): domain Bacteria; phylum Bacillota; class Clostridia; order Lachnospirales; family Lachnospiraceae; genus MGBC114844. The sequence continues at coordinate 127,757 of CAJTXA010000012.1, read as the reverse complement.
AGTTGTTGTTCCTAATTCTCGTGCAAGAGTATCTTGTTTTTCTGCTGCTGTAGAACCTTGAATAGTGGAATATTTCCTCTCTTTGTAAAGTAATTGAAGAACAGCTGCTGGACCACAATAATATGTTTTTGTTTGTTGATATAATGGGACATTTAAAGAATAGTCAATGGCATTTCTGGTGGAACCAAAAAATACACTAGGTGCTGAAAGTTCTAATAGTTCTCTTTCAGCATCACTCATTTGCATAATTTCATCCCAAGAAAAACGGTTTTTTATATTAGCAGATGGTTCAAAATCCATTTGATAACCTTCTTGTTCATTGCTGTTTGTATATTCAGTAGCTATAGCAGATAAACAAGCTGTTCCATATATGCTAATTCCTAACAGTGTACAAAATAATTTTTTGAATTTCATAGAATATTCCTCCTTTATAACATTACCTATTAAGTTCTTTAAATACTTTATTATTAAAAATCCCCTACATTTTTTAATAAATATCTTAAAAATTTTGATATTTATCAAATATTCTTTTAGAATATAAAACAATTCTATCAGAAAAATACTACTATCAATCTACCAATTGTAGAATTAGAAATCGGGAGGATTACCTTACGAATCTCTTTTTTTATCCCCACCTCCAATCATAATATTATACCATTAATTAGAAATAATATAGATAGAGTAAGAGAGTTAAATAGTAGAATTAATTGATTCAGATAATTTTATTTCAAGTTGAAATAATTTTTCTTATTGTTTCTATCCAATTTTTTCCTTTTAGGTATGATTTTATTGTAACTCTTATTTTATTATTTGAACATAACAAAAGGGTTGTCCTTTTTTATTTAAAAAGACAACCTTTTTGTTATGTTAATTTTCCAATAAATGGTATAAAATAGAAAATATTACCTTATATAAAATGAAAATAAAGGAGAATATTATTATGAAAACAAAAAAAATCATTTACAAAATGTCTATTGGTGTTATTTTTATGTTTTGGTTTCCTTATACCAATTTTAAAGGACAGTAAGCAACTTGTTTCACAAAATGTTTATTCTATTATAAGTTATTCTGATATTCCAGATATTTCGATGGAACCTTAAATAATTTCTTTATAAATCTCTTTTATATGTTTTTTTATATGATTACATATTTTATTTCTTCCTAAAAATAATTCTAGAGCGTAGGAAGTCTTGATATAAGCAAGACTTTCTTCTCTTGTATATAATTTTTTTTCCCATAATTTTTCCATATCCCATCCTTTATCGTATAAAGCAGTTGCTATGTTTCCTACTTTTTGTAAACTTAGTGCTAATTTAATACAGCTATCTTCTGTTTGTATTGATTCTTCATATTTTCCTATGTTACCCAGCAAATTTCCTATATTTCGCATTGTTAGTTCATATCCTGCACGGTAATATCTTAGTTGAAGTGGTTGTTTTTCATAAAATTGTTTTATTATATATAAAAGTTCTAATATCTCTTTTTCGTTTCCTATTTTTCCACAGAAATAGGACATCTCATTAATACACATTACTTCTGTTCTAGAAAAATGCCATTGTTTTAAATTTTTGTTTGTTATTTTTTCTGGTACAGTCAAATAAAATGCTTGATTTAATAATTGAAAGCAGGTTTCTTCGTCTATTTTTCCCAATCCATATTTTACTAAACTCATACTTAAAAAATATTGTTTTGCAAATATTGTTTTTTCTTTTATTTTTGGTTCTAACTCTGTTAAAAGTTTTTCTGCTTCTTCTAGCCTTTCTGTATGGGTTAGCATACTGATTCGTGATGTAACAGAATGATATATAGGTTCTCCTATTTGTGAAGTTAAGGAATAATTTTCACCTGGCCATTTCAATTTTTCTAATAATCCTAATAATACATTCCGTTTTGGAAAATTTTCACCTCTCTCAATTCTTGATATTGTTACTGGATCACAAATTCCTTCTGCTAATTTTTCTTGTGTCATTCCTATTCCAATTCGCCTTCCACGAATAATATCTTTACATAAATAGATTTCACTTAGTCCAAAAGAAATATACCATATCCATTCAGGTGATTTTACCTTATATTCTTGGTATAACCAACGTAAGTGATTGCAAATAAAGTCGATATCTAGTATTCGAATTTCTATTTCTGAAGATAATGGCTCTTCCCTTAACAAAAAACTTATCTTTAACAGTTTTTTATATTCTTCCAATATTTCAAGTAAGTAATAAGAAGATGCCTGATCTTTTAATAGGCGTAAACTTTTTTCCGCAATTTTGATTGCCTGTTGTAATCTTTCTTTTTTTCTTAATAGTTTGATTTGTTGAAATGCTATTTGAGGATACCATTTTACTCTGTCTTGTTCAGAAACATGATTTTCTAGATAAATTAACAATTTTTGATAATGTTCTATTATATCTTCTGTTTTTTTTTCTTCCTCTAAAAGGCGTATCCTTAACATAATTAAAGCAATTTCAAAAAAACTATAACATTCTCCTTGCTCTATCTGAAATACTTTTTCTTTTTTCGTTAGATACCATGCTTTTTGTATTCTTTTTTGTATCTTTTCTATTTTTTCTCCATTTTTCCATTCTAATATAGCATTTGCTAATTCATAAAATTGTAAAAAAAGAACATGTTTTTCTTTTGTAAGTAATTTATATTTCTCTAAAATCTGTTTTGCTCTTTCTTTTTGATTGGTATCCACAAGAAATACAATTTCTTCTCTTATTTGAATTTCGCTCCATTCTTCCTGTCGAATTAAATAAGAAAATTTATCCATTGATATCCCCAATCGTTGAAATAATGTATCTGCAAGAATCTTATCACAAACCCGTTCTTCTTTTTTTATCTTTCTTAAAGTTTCTTTTGAACATAATCCTTCACATAATTGATGTGTAGTGATAGAAGAATGTTTTTGTTCATAAGTGATAATTTTTCCATAGTCATTTTCTCTTTCCATAATAATCCCCTTCTCTCTTTTGTTTTTCCCTAATTTTATTATAAACCAAAATAAATACTATTTTCAATATATTTTATAAAATCTAATTTTGATTTTTAAAGGAATCTTTTTAATTAAAAAGATAATCTATATTTTAAGAAAAGGGGAAAATAGAACATAAAAAATAATTATATTGTATCTTCTCGTATTGCTTCTACAATGATATCTTGTCGAATTTGTTTAGAGGAAAGCCAATAAGCAAACGTAACTGTGATAAGTTCCAAGACAATGCTAGTTACTAATTTTGCAAGAGGGAAGTAAGGCCAAAATTCTTTCCAGCTAATTTCGTTTACTGAAAATAAAAAACTAAGCATAAGAAAAAGAATAGGTAATGTTAGGAAAATAGGAGTGACTGCAAGACGAATCCCTTCTAAAAATAATAATTTTTTGATTCCTGAAAAATCCATTCCAACGGAACGAAGCATTGCATATTCCCGTCGCCTTTGCTGCATAGTTCCAATAACAGTAAGGATAGCAGTAGAGATTCCAATTAGTGCAAAAAGAATACTAATACACCCAATAATTGTTTCCATAGCAAAACTTTGAATAGAAAAATCTCGTTCTTCTTGTGCTATACTAATAAGGTAAATATCTTCTTCGGCAAACCAAGTGGATAAAAGCTGCTCAAAATCTTTTGTAACACGAAGATCTTCTTCTGGTGTTGTTTGAATATCAATTTCTAACCGATGTGTCTTTGCAGCCGAATCTGGTATAAAGTTTTCGACAATTTTATAATAGCAGGAAAGAGGCATATAAAGACGAATACTATAATCACCTGCACGAAAATAATTTAATTTTGGTGTAGTAGTAGCTGGTACTATATGAATAGAAAATTGGTAATCAGTTTCCATAGAATCCCGTGTTTTTTCTTCTAATAGAAGTGTTTGGTTAGCACTTAGATGTAGTAAGGGATAACTTTGTATTGCTTTTTCTAAGTTGTTGCTAAATGGATAGAGAGGGGCACTGCTGTAAGCAATAGCGGAAAGGTTCTTTTGCTGATAAAATTGTTCAGAAGAAAGACCAAGCATAGAACAATAGTCATTAAAATGAGAATCAGCAATACCATACAAATAGACAGGGACTCGCCATTTTCCATTTTCTTGATAAAGGTTGTAAAGTTCGGGATTTTTTATTGCTGAAAATCCTCCCTTTTCTTGGAATTCTTGACTTCCCTCCGATTCGGACATCCAGTAAGCGACATTTGTTTGACAATACCAAATCATATCTTGAATTCCTTCTATTTGTTGAATTTCTTCTACTAATTCGGAAGGAACAGGAGATACCATTTGTAATCGACCTGTGATATTATAAGTTTGAGCATAATTATTTCTTTCTGAATTAAAATTATTAACTTCGACTAAACAACGAAAGCCAGTAGTTAAAAGAAGACAAAAAAATAGAGCACTGGTACTACTGCGAAAAGCCTTATGATGTGCTTTGTAAGAGATAGAAGCAAGATTACCTTCTATTCCAAAATAACGAAAGAGAAAGCCAGTTTTTTTTGATTTTTTATGGATGATCTGTAACTCTTTTCCACGAATTGCTTCAATAGGAGATATTCGGGAAGTACGGCGAGCTGGAATCCATGCAGAAATCCATACTGTGCCAAGACAAAGCAAAAAGGCAGTTAATATAGTAAAAGAAGAACATTGCACTGAAATTGGATATGTGATAAGGTCTCCAAGTATTTGTACATAGATTTGTAGTGTAAACTTTGTAAAAAAATATCCAATCAACAGTCCTAAAAATATTGGAACAATGGATAGAAGAAAACATTCTGACAAAAGTACAAAACGAATCTGAGCTGGGGAAGCACCAATTGAACGAAAAATTCCAAGCTGTACCATCTTTTGCTGGGCAGAAAGAGAGAAAACGTTTTGTATAATATAAATAAATGCACAAGCAACCAAAAGAATCAAAATTCCAATTAGAAGAATTTGAAAATATTCTGGGTGAAATTGAAAGCTGGTTTCTGGAGGAAAGACAAAATTTAACAATAGTAAAGTTGTATGGTAAAGAAAGTGATTTTCATAACTGCCATATTCATTTTTTGGAATTCCTAAAGAATCAGCTAGTTGTGGCATAACTTGATAAGTTTTTCGGATATTTTTTAATTTTACATAGACTACAATTTCTTCCTTTTCTTCAATAGCAGTACGATCGAGATATCCCATAGCATAATAGCCAGGTGTAACAGTTGAAGTAGTAACATCCAATTTTCCTACTAAAGTAAAAGTAATGCTCCCTTCTTCTTGAAAAATTTCTCCTTCTCGTTTCGATTCTACATCCAATATAGTATCTTTATCTAGTCGTTTTCCAACAGGTAAAGTAATTGTATCCCCCACCTGATATTGTGGATTTTTTAGAAAAAATGATTTTGCTACAACAATTTCTCCAGGTTTTTGCGGGGTATGTCCTTCTAAAAGAAAAGATTGTTCTGCCATTTCTTCCCAATAGTTTTGATCCGCATTTCGCAAAAGTAAGTAAGGGAGAGGGGAAGTAGAGGGCAGCTTTACAATTTGATAAGGTCCTTTTATCATACTTTTTTCAATTTCTAGATAAGAGTCAATAAAGGGAAGCTGATCAGCAGTAATATCTCCTCCTAATTCAGCATGCCAATTTCCACTATAAGTTACTTCTAAATCACTTCTCCATCGATAACAGGAATAGACATAAATACAAACAGTGCTAAGTAAGATAGACGAAAGAAAAACCGCAATAAAAATAGAACAGGAAGTACGTTTGTTTTTGCAGATATTGTGAAATGTATATTGTAATAATAGTTTCATTTTTTCACCTCCTAAAGGTCTTTAAGATGGGATTCATCGGATAAAATTTTTCCATCTTCCATAGTAATAATACGATCTGCTTCGAGTGCAATTTTTTCATCATGAGTAATAAGAAGTATGGTTTGTTTATAACGTTTATTTGAGAGTTTTAATAAGCTAAGAATTTCTTCCGAATTTTTTCGATCTAGATTTCCAGTAGGTTCATCTGCAAGTAAAAGAGCAGGACGATAGATTAATGCTCTTCCAATTGCAGTACGCTGCTGCTGCCCACCAGAAAGTTCACTTGGTAGATGAGAAAGACGATTTGAAAGACCAAGAATATCTACCAATTCATGAAAATGGGCAAAGTCTGGCTTTTGCCCATCTAAAAGCATAGGAAGTAGAATATTTTGTTGTACATCTAAGGTGGGAATTAAGTTATAAAATTGATAAACTAGTCCCACTTTCCGTCTTCGAAAGATGGAAAGTTGTTTTTCATTTAAACTGGAAATATTGGTATCTTCAATAAAAATTTTACCAGAAGTTGGAGTATCTACTCCGCCAAGTAAATGAAGTAAAGTAGATTTTCCAGAACCAGATGTACCAATAATGGCTGTAAACTCCCCTTTTTTTAAAGATAAATCAATTTGATCAAGTGCTTTTACCGTTGTTTGACCGGTACCATATGTTTTGGTAAGTTGTTCGCATCGTAAAATTTCCATATTAGCGATCCTTTCCTAAAAAATTATAATTGGTTTTTATTTCTATTTTTTATTATAAAAAAGCCAAATGACATTTTCGTGACATTTGGCTTATAATTTTATATTTTATAAAATTTTATTCGAAATCGAGCACCACCTTCCATACGATTTTCAGCTCGTATTTCACCATTTTGACGTTCAATAATAGATTTTGAAAGTGCAAGTCCAATTCCAATACTGTCTTTTGCACTGTGTTTTCCTTTGTAAAATCGTTCAAAAAGATGAGGAAGCTCCACAGGTGTAAATCCTTCTCCATTGTCTTCAATTTGAATTTCTGTATAGATTGGATTTTGAAAAACAGAAACAAGAATGGAACCTTTATTTGGAGTATGTTCACTGCAATTTTTTAAAATATTTCCAATTCCTTCTATCGTCCATCCTATATCGCAAAATAGAGAACAATCCAGATTTCCCTGCATTTGAAATGTTTGCTGTTTTTCTTTTAAAACAGGTAAAATAGGTTCAGCAGCAGAGAAAAGCAGTTCCTCTATTATAATTTCTTTTGGGATAAATTGTAATATACCAGCATCCATTCGAGAGAGATTTAATAGGGAAATTACTAGAGAACGAAGATGATCCGTTTGATTTAACATTTGTTCTGTAAGTTGCTTTAATTCTGGTTTTTCTGTATATTGTTGCATAAGTTCTACAATAAGAGAAAGAGAAGTCAGTGGAGTTTTTAATTGATGAGAAATATCTGCCATATTTTTTGCTAGATTTTCTTTTGCAGAAACGGCTTTATTGTGGCTTTCCTTAAGAGCAGAAACTGTTTTATAAATTTCATCTTCTAAGAGAGAAAATTCGTCTTCTGTTTCATAAGGATGTAATGGATAAGTTCCACTGTTAATTTGCTTTAGATACTTTGTTAATTCCTGTATTCGAAATTTTGTATGTTTATATTGAGAAAAAAACAAAATGGCAAAAAGAGGGCAGATTGTCGATAAAGCAAAAAGAAGTACAATGGCCCGTTCTTTCCAAGTCAGCAGATGGCCATCGTACCCATAACGCTCTAAGATAGAAATTCCAGAAGAAATTGCTTCCTTAGAGGGTTCTTTTAAAGCGTAAAGAGTGTTAGAAGGTTCTTCTGATTCTGCTACAACAGCTGCCATACGTCGATAGAATTGACGTTCATTGAAGCGAATGATCAAACTACAAAACAAGAAAAAACAAGTAAAATAAAAAAGAATAAAAAAGCCTAATTTAATTTGGCTTCTAGTTTTCATAAGTATCCTCCAATTTATAGCCAATCCCACGAACTGTTTTAATCAATTGTCCTGATTCTAATATAAATTTACTACGCAGTCGTTTGATCATTACAGTAAGAGTGTTGTCATTTACATATTTGCCTTCTGCATCCCATAAGTGTGATAGTAACATATCTCTGGTTAAAGTACGGTTTTTATTAATTAATAGATATTCTAAAAGGCGGTACTCTCCAGCCGTTAGTTCAATCGGATTTCCCTGAAAAGTAACAGAAATATCTTTTCTATTAAGAGTGATATCTTGACAACGCAAAATATCAGATTCTTTTGGAGTCTGTTTGGAACGCCGAATTACGGCTGCTATTCGAGAAAGCAAAACGGCAAGTGTAAATGGTTTTGTAACATAATCATCAGCTCCTAAATCTAAGCCCCGAATAATATCTGCATCTTCATCTAATGCTGTTAGAATGATAGTTGGAATCTGATACTTAGAACAGATTGTTTCACAAAAAGAGAATCCTGTTCCATCTGGCAAATTTAAATCTAATAAAATTAAATCTGGCGTAGAGATAGGATTACAAAAGAGTATTTTTTTTGCCTCTTCTAAAGTTTGGGCAGCAGAGATTTGATAGCCAGAAAGAAGAAGAGCTTCTTTTAGGTAATGAAGAATGGCTTCTTCGTCTTCCACAATTAGTATATGATAGTCTTCCATAGGTTTCCTTTTTTTATATTTATTATATTGATTCTACCATTGTAGTTAAAAAGTTTAAAGAACCAGGAGGATTTTCTGTTCCTTTTTCTAATAGAGAAATTAGTCCTAATATCGTTTCCTCAATATCTTCTGTGGTAGAAGGAATTAAAGTATTATCTAATTTGATAGATAGAACAATTAATACAATTTCAGCAAGTGCAGAGGGATAATCAAAGTGAATCTCTCCTGTTTCAATTCCCTGTGTAATAATAGCAGTAAGAGCTGGTTTTAGTTCTAAAACCATATGGGAAAGATATTTTTGATGGAGGTATGCTTTTTCCTGTGAACTAATGGCGGAAGCAGAGGAGCCATGCCGGAGAAATTCAGAAGAAGAATTTCGACAGGCCTGGAAGATCATCGCCATTCGAATAAATGGTGAGATATTTGTTTGCTTTGCCAAGTTTTTTGCTGTTTCTAAAGGTTTTTCATAGCTGCGTGTGATAAGTGCTTCCAGTATCGCCTCTTTTGAGGGAAAGTAATAATAGATACTTCCTTTTCCAATTCCTGCAGTTTGCGCAATTTCACTGACGGAAATAGTCTGGATGTTTTTATTTTCTAGTAATGTCTGAAGCGCATCTAGGATTTGATTGTATTTTAACTGATTTGGCATAATTACCACCTTTCTGTTTTATTTCCAAAATAATGCAGAAACAGTGAAGGCCATCAGTTGCTGGATAAGAGAAGCAGCTTTTGGAAAACCTATACTGTGCTGCCGGAAAATAATAATATGCATCTATAATAGAACTATTATAACAGAAATTGAGAAGGAAGCAAGATGGGAAATTTTATAAAAAAGTAGAGAAATTTTAAAAAATTTTGGGGGAAAATATATTGACCGATAGTCGAAAAAGTGTTATTTTAATTATTAGAACATACGACCATCGGTCGAAAATAAAAATGATAAAGGAGAATTTAGATATGACATATGCAGATTTTTTTGCAGAGGTAAAGGGAAAATTTATGGATGCGGATGTAAGCGATATTACAGAGCATCTGGCATATCAATTTAATATTGAAGGAGAAGCAGGTGGTATTTTTTATGTGGAAGTAAAAGAGGGAAAGTTATATGTAGAACCATATGAGTACTATGATCGGGATGCGATGTTTACTGCTTCTGCTGAAGTATTAATGAAGATAGCTTCTGGTAAATTAGATCCAATTTTGGCAGTTACTTTACAAAAGCTAAAGGTAGAGGGAAATATTGAAAAGGCATTAAAGTTAAAAGAATTTATTGCTAGTAAGAAGAAATAGAAGTTGTTATTTATATGGGGAAGGAGGCATTTCTTATGAGTAAATTGGGGAAAATGACGGCTTTAGCAGGTATTCTTGCTACAGCACAGATAGGAGAGGCTGTTTATTTTTATCAACGTACAATGAAACGAAATAATGCAAAAGTGGAACGAACAATAAAAATGGCAGGAACAGATTGGAACCAGTATATGGAATTGATTCAGGCTCGAAAGGAAAGTCTGTTAGCACAACCACATAAGGAGATTTCAATACAGTCAGAAGATGGATTAAAGCTTCATGCTACTTATTTTCCAGGTAAGGAGCAAAAAAAAGTAGTAATTTGCTTTCATGGATATACTAGCCATGGGATGAGTGATTTTATAGGAATTTCTGATTATTATAGAAAACGTGGGTATAGTATGCTGCATCCAGATGCAAGAGCACATGGAAAAAGTGAAGGAGAATATATTGGGTTTGGCTGTTTAGATAGAAAAGATGCACTTCGTTGGATTCATTGGGTAATAAAGCAGTGTGGAGAAGATGTTCAGATACTTTTACATGGAATTTCTATGGGAGGCGCCACAGTCTTGATGGCAAGTGGATTGAAGCTGCCAGAACAAGTAAAAGGAATTGTATCAGATTGTGGTTTTACTTCACCAAAAGAAGTCTTTACTCATGTTTTGCATAGTATGTATCATTTACCTGCGTATCCATTAATTCCTATTACAGATTGGATAAATCAAAAGAAGGCGGGTTATGGAATGGATGAATGTAATGCAAAAAGAGAAGTAAGAAAGGCAAATATTCCAATCTTATTGATTCATGGAGATGCAGATACATTTGTACCATCCAAGATGTGTGAAGAGATTTATAAAAATTGTGCCTCACAAAAAACAAAATTGATTGTCAAAGGTGCAGCTCATGCAGAGAGTTATTATAAAGATATGGAGGCTTATGAGCAGGCGTTAAATAAATTAATAGATAAGGTAATTGATTAGGATAATAAATAAAAGAAAGTTCGATAGAAATGGAGAGGAAGATTATGAAGACAAGAAAGGGATATAAAGTATATCCATTAACTGCAGCACAGAAATTTCATTTTTATTATTTGAATTTTTGTCCAAAAAAACAGGTATTAAATATTGGAACCAGTTTAACAATTGAGGTGGAATTGGACTGGGATGTATTAAGACAGGCGATTTATAAAGCATATGAACGATGTGAGTCCATGCGGCTTCGCTTTACAGAAGATAAGGAAGGAAACTGGTATCAATATGTAGTAAAAGAGGAAGAAAGAGAAATTGAATTTGTGGATTTTTCAAATCAGTCAATGGAAGAAGCAGAAGCGACAATGAGAAGTTGGACAGAAGTTCCTTTCGATCATCATGATAAACCTCAAAATCGAATAGTAATGATTAAAACTTGTGATGGATTTAGCGGAGTTTATCTATTGGTTGATCATTTAACAATGGATGCACAATCTTTAATTTGTTTTATGAAAGATATTATTGAGATTTATAGTAATGCAAAGTATGAGGGAGTTGCATATCCAAAAGAAATGGCTTCCTATATTGAACAGCTACAAAAGGATTTAGCTTATGAGGAAGGCTCAAGGGCAAAGGAAAAAGATACAGAATTTTTTGAAAAGTTGATTGAACAGTCGGAGCCAATTTACAATGGGGTTGATGGTTCTAAGAAACTAGAGGAAGAGAGAAAAAGAGATAAAAATCCAAATTTGCGGGCAGCAATTAACGCAACAGATAGTGTAGATTCTGAATTGGATATTTTTCATTTAGAAGAAGAGCCAACAAGACGCTTGATGGATTTTTGTGAAGAATATCATATTTCTTTGGCTTGTCTTTTATTAATGGGATTACGTACTTATTTCCAAAAGATGAATGGAAATGACGATGTTTCTATCAATACAGCGATTGCACGGAGGGCGACTTTAAAGGAAAAGAAATCAGGTGGAACAAGAATTCATTCTTTTCCTCTTCGAACAATCATTGGTGAAGAAAAGACATTTTTAGAAGGAATTTATGAAATTAGAGATATGCAAAATGAATTGTTTCGTCATGCAAATTATGATCCTGTTGCATATTTTACACACCGAGCAAAGACATATCCTACAAAACCAGGACAGACCTATGAACCGATGTCTTTAACTTATCAGCCAATGACTTTAAAAGAAAAAGGTTTGGATAAATTAGGTGATATCCATTATAAAACAAAATGGTATCCAAATGGTGCAACTACACAAGCAATGTATCTTACAGTAATGCATCGTCCAGAGGATAATGGACTTGATTTTAATTTTGAACATCAGATTAAGGCGATTTCTAGAGAAAAATTGGAATTCTTTTATTATTATATTTGTAAGATTATGTTTAAGGGGATTGAAAAACCAAATCTTACAATAGGAGAAATTATTAAATTGGTGTAATTAAAATTAGTATAAGAAAGATAAGGAAAAGAAAGGGTTATTACGATTATGTTTGAAAAATTAGTAGAGTTGATTGGAAATTATGTAGAAGTAGAAGCAGGACAAATTGTTCCAGAATCTCGCTTTATGGAGGATTTAGGATTTACGTCATTTGACTTTATGAGCATGTTAGGAGAATTAGAGGAGGAGTTTGATGTAGAGATTGATCAGAAAGAAGCAGCGAATATTCGAACTGTTCAAGAAGCCGTTGAGTATTTGGAAAAAATTTCTGGTTAAGAACAATTGTTTTATTTGGAAAGATAGGGAGGACAGTGCAATGGCAAGTACAATTCGTGATATTTTGGTAGATTCTGAAGCATTATATGGACCAGAGGATGCTATTCGTTATAAAATAGGAAGGGATACGATTGAAACAAAGTCCTATACACAGCTAAAAGAAGACAGTGAAAGTTTTTCTTGTATTTTGCAGGGACTAAAAGAGCAGGGAAACCATATTGCGATAACTGGAATGACATCATATGCCTGGTTAGTTGCATATTTTGGCACAGTAAATAGTGGAAGTGTAGCTGTTCCACTAGATGTTTCCCTTCCAGCAGTAGAGATGTGTGAACTGATCGATCGGGCAGATGTCACTGTATTAGTAATTGATGAAATACGTTTGGATGTGATAGCAATTGCAAAAAAGGAATGTCCAAAATTAAAGTATATTATTTCTATGCAAAAGGAAGAAAGTGATGAGGAGATTCTTTCGCTTTCCCAACTTTTCGTTCAATATAAAGGAAAGTATACTTCGGCTTTGAATCCAGATAGTTTGGCTACAATTATGTTTACTTCTGGAACAACTGGAAAAAGCAAAGGAGTTATGCTGACTCATCGGAATTTAGCTGAGGATGCAACTTGTTTAGATATGAAGATCCCACCTCGGACAGTAGTGCTTTCTGTACTTCCAATTCATCATGCTTATTGTCTTAGTATGGATATTTTAAAAGGGCTTTCGCTTGGCAGTGTGATTTGTATAAATGATTCATTATTGCGTGTAGCAAAAAATATAAAGTTATTTCAACCAAATATGATTTTAATGGTACCTCTTATGATTGAAACCTTTGCTAAAAAATTAGAGGAAGTAGCTGGATTACCAAAGGAAGTGGTAAAGAAAGAAGTATTTGGAGAACAACTACATACGATTTGTAGTGGCGGAGCTTATTTAAATCCAGCTTATATTGATTTGTTTAATAGTTATGGGATTACAATATTGCAAGGATATGGAATGACAGAATGTGCTCCTGTGATTAGTACTAGCCTTAGTTGGAATATTAAAAAGGAGTCAGTTGGACAGTTGATTCCAAATTGTGAAGCGAAGGTAGTAGATTCGGAGATTTGGGTTCGTGGCAGCAGTGTTATGCTTGGATACTATAAGATGCCAGATGAAACAGCAGAAACATTGGAAGATGGATGGTTAAAAACAGGGGATTTAGGCTATGTAGATCAAGAGGGTTTTGTGTTTTTAACAGGAAGAAAGAAGAATTTAATTATTACAAAAAATGGGGAAAATGTTTCACCAGAGGAGTTAGAAAATAAACTTGGCGAGAATCGAATTGTACAAGAAGTTTTAGTTCGAGAAAAAGATGGTGTGATTGAGGCTGAAATTTTTCCAGATTATGAATATATAAAGAAAAAAGAAATTTCAGATATACAAGGTACATTACAGCAGTTAATTGACGAATATAATCAAAAAGCAGTAGCTTATAAAAAGATTTATCGGTTGACTGTAAGAGAGACAGAATTTGAAAAAACACCTTCTAAGAAAATTAAACGGTATTAAAATTAAAAAAGAGAAAAAGTTTGGATAGTTGAATCAGAGAATATAGTTTTCTCTGATTCAAATTGTATATGGAAATAAAATAAGAGACATACTATCCCAAATATACAAAAAAATACAAAATTCGATTGACTATAGTTGGAGAAAATGGTATAACTTAACAGAAAATAGTATACTTGTTTATGTGTTTTTGGGAAAGGAGATTGGAGATAAAATCGTATGGCTCGGAGGAAAAAACAGTCCATAGGACTGGGAAAAATAATTGGATTCACGTTTTTAGCTGTGATTATTTTAATTTTACTTATTGCAGGATTTTTATTTGGAACAAAAACAGGAAGAAAATTCCTTTATCAGTATGCAGCAAAATATATTTATCAGGCAGTTGAGATAGAAACAGAACCAGAAGAAAAAGAAACAGAAGTAATAGATGAAGTAGAAACAGAAACGACAAAACCAGATCCATGGTATGACGAGGATGAACCAGTACGTAATTTTTTAATTTATGGAGTAGAGGGAATTGGAGGAGCAAAGAATACAGATACAATGATGATTGCTTCAATTGATATGGAGACAGGGCAAATAAAATTGACTTCTTTAATGCGTGATACAATGGTTCATATACCAGGATATCGTGATAATAAATTAAATCAGGCGTTTGCACTTGGCGGAGTAGAATTATTGTGGGAAACAATTGAAAATAATTATATGATTGATATTGATGGTTATGCATGGGTTGATTTTGAACATTTTGAAGAGCTAATTGATTTAATTGGCGGAATTGATTTGGAATTGACGACAGAAGAGGCGAAATATCTTAATACAACAAATTATATTTCAAATCCAGATAATCGAAATGTTTCGCCTGGTATGAATCACTTAAATGGAAACCAAGTTTTGGGATACTGTCGTGTACGATATGTAAGAACATCCACTAGTGGGCATGATGATTATGGACGAACCGAACGACATCGTTTGGTAATGGATACAATATTTAATACTTATATTGATCGAAATCCAATTGAATTAATGACATTATCCATGAGTTGCTTAAAATATATTAATACAAATGTATCAGAAACGCAAATTGCTCAAATTTTAGAATGTGTAGTAGAAAAGCGAGCAAGTTCAATGGAAAAATTTCGAATTCCAATTGATGGATGTTTTGAAGATCCAGAAGAATATAATGGGGTTACTTATCCATTAGTTTTAGATTGGGAAGAGAATATTTTACAGTATTATCAGTTTCTTTTTGGAGATACAGAGGAAGAAGCAAAGAAGCGTTATGAAACATATAAGACAGAGAAAGAGAATAGAGAATGAAGTGCGCTATCTGTTGTTTTTATGCTTGACAAAGGTAATGTTCTAGGGTATTATGGAAAAATAAATTGGCATTGAAAAGGGATAGTACAAGATTGGAATGTCTACAGAGAAAGAATTATTTGGTGTGAGATTCTGACAAAAAGATTTTGGAACCTGCCTTGGAGTCCTATATGAAAATATAGCGTATATCCGGCGTTAGCGGATTGATAAGAGAATAAAGGATCTTATAATTGAACATAGAGTTTATTGATTATTTGATTTTTTATTAAATAGGGTGGTACCGCCGAGCTTTCGGTCCCTGTAAGATTTTATAGGGATAGAAAGCCTTTTTTATTGGAATAAAAAAGAAGATGATAGAAAGGGAGGAAATTATGGCACAAGAAAAAAAGCTAGTAGAAGCGATTACTTCAATGGAAGAGGATTTTGCTCAATGGTATACAGATGTTGTAAAAAAAGCAGAATTAATTGATTATTCCAGTGTTCGAGGATGTATGATTTTAAGGCCAAATGGTTATGCAATTTGGGAAAATATTCAAAAGCAGATGGATGCCCGATTTAAAGAGACTGGTGTGGAAAATGTTTATATGCCTATGTTTATACCAGAAAGTTTATTGCAAAAGGAGAAAGATCATGTAGAAGGGTTTGCACCAGAGGTTGCATGGGTAACATATGGCGGTGGGCAGCAGCTTCAAGAACGACTTTGCATAAGGCCAACTTCGGAAACGCTATTCTGTGACTTGTATTCCAATATTGTACATTCTTATCGTGATTTACCAAAGTTATATAATCAATGGTGTTCTGTTGTTCGCTGGGAGAAAACAACCAGACCATTTTTGCGGAGTATGGAATTTTTATGGCAGGAAGGGCATACAGCACATGCTACAGCAGAAGAGGCAGAAGAAAGAACAAAACAAATGTTAAATGTTTATGCCGATTTTTGTGAGGAAGTATTAGCAATTCCAATGATTAAGGGACGAAAGACAGAGAAAGAAAAATTTGCTGGAGCAGAGGCAACCTATACAATTGAGGCAATGATGCATGATGGAAAGGCTTTGCAGTCTGGTACAAGCCATAATTTTGGAGATGGATTTGCAAAAGCGTTTGGAATTCAATATACAGATAAAGATAATCAGCTAAAGTATGTACATCAGACTTCTTGGGGAATGTCTACTCGAATTATTGGTGCAATTATTATGGTACATGGAGATAATAGTGGATTGGTGCTGCCGCCAAAGATTGCTCCTATACAGGTTATGGTGATTCCAATTGCGCAACATAAAGAAGGAGTTTTAGACAAAGCATATGAATTACAGAAACGATTGGCAGTTGGTTATCGGGTAAAGGTGGATGATACAGATAAAAGTCCGGGATGGAAATTTAGTGAACAGGAAATGCATGGGATTCCAATTCGTATTGAAATTGGTCCAAAGGATATAGAGGCAAATCAGGCGGTAGTAGTACGTCGTGATACAAGAGAAAAGATTGTAGTATCTTTGGAAGAATTGGAACACAGAGTAGGTGAAATTTTAGATGCTATGCAGAAAGAAATGTTGGGACGTGCTAGAACACATCGTGATGCACATACATCTGTAGCAAAGACATATGAAGAATTTAAGGATGCAATTGCAAATAAGCCAGGATTTGTAAAAGCGATGTGGTGTAAAAATGAGGCTTGTGAGAACAAGATTAAAGAGGACACAACAGCGACTTCTCGTTGTATGCCATTTGAACAGGAAACAATTGGAACGACTTGTGTTTGTTGCGGAAAGCCAGCTAAAGTTATGGTGTATTGGGGTAAAGCTTACTAGAAAACAGGGGTGCTTTTGCACCTCTCTTTTTTTATAAAGAAATATAAGTTATAAGTTGGTCTAGTAAATGATAGGAGTGATAAAAGATGATTCAAATAAAGTTGCCAAAGGATGTTCAGCTAATAATCGAAAAGTTGAATAAAGCAGGATATGAGGCCTATGCAGTGGGAGGCTGTGTACGTGATACACTTTTAAATAGAGTCCCTGGAGATTGGGATATTACAACATCTGCTTCGCCATGGGAAGTAAAGAAAATCTTTCAAAGAACAATTGATACTGGATTACAGCATGGGACAGTTACGGTTATGCTTCATCACATAGGATATGAGGTAACAACCTATCGAATTGATGGAGAATATGAAGATGGACGTCATCCCAAGAAAGTGATATTTACAAAAAGTTTATTAGAGGATTTAAAACGGCGTGATTTTACAATTAATGCTATGGCATATAATGAAAAAAGTGGATTAATAGATGAATTTTCTGGAATATTGGATTTAAAGAGAAAGTTAATTCGCTGTGTAGGTAATGCAAAAGAGCGTTTTACAGAGGATGCATTGAGGATGCTTCGTGCGATACGATTTGCTGCACAGTTAGGATTTACAATTGAAGAAAAGACAGAACATGCGATAGGTGATCTGGCTGATACGTTGGAAAAAGTAAGTCGTGAGCGAATTCAAGTAGAATTAAATAAGTTATTAGTTTCAATTCATCCAGAATGTATTGTAAAGGTATATCAGCTTGGTCTTTTTCGGTATGCACTCCCTGGTACAGAAGAATTTTGTAAAGAAGAAGTACAAAATAAAGTAGTTCGAATTTTAAAATATTTACCAGATAATGCAATTTTGCGTTGGGCAGGTTTTTTATCATTTTGTACAAGAGCAAGTGAGAGTGAACAGATTTTAAAAGGATTGAAATTTGATAATCATACAGTTGAATATGTTTCAAAGTTAATAGAATATTTTCCAAAGGAAGTGGAACCAGAAGAAAGAAAAATTCGTTATGCCCTTTATGAAATGGGAGAAGAGATTTATTTATTTTATCTTATATTAAAAAGGGCAGAACTGAAAGCAAAAAAAGAAATAGAAGGGATTGGAGAAGAGAGGAAATTAGATGAAACGGAGTATCTTTCTCATTTGATTTTAAAACGAGGGGATTGTATCTCTTTAAAAATGCTTGCAGTTACAGGAAAGGATTTAATGGAGGAAGGAATTTTGGCTGGAAAAGAAATGGGAATGTTATTAAATAAGCTCCTTTATCAAGTTCTTGATGAGCCTTCAAAAAACAGAAAGGATAAATTACTTGCAATTCTTAAAGAACTTAATAAAAAAAGTTAAAAAAGGATCAGAAAAAAATTACACATAGTCTTGGACTAAAATTCATAAGATGAAAGGACAGGAAGTTCTGGTATCATTTGAAGTAAATAGATGGCGGTATAGCTTCCTAGAAAAAGTCTTATGGAGGGATAACGGTGGGGAATGAGAAACTGACGGCAGTATATGAACAATATGAATTGCCAATTACAAAAAGTATACGAACAAGAGGAGCGATTCTTTGTGAATCGGAAGAGGGAATCAAGTTACTAAAGGAGTTTCGGGGGTCATTAGGACGTCTAGAACTAGAGGATAAAGTATTAAATTATCTTTCGGAAGAGGGAATTAGTACAGATACTTATGTAAAAAATAAAAATGGGCAGATTTTAACACTTGATACAGATGGGACTGGCTATGTATTGAAAAATTGGTTTGATGGAAGGGAATGTGATGTAAAAAATGGACAGGAGGTATTGGCAGCAGTAAGAAGTTTGGCAAAGCTCCATAAAGGTTTTATTCATATTTCTTCTAAAGTTGCAGAGAGTGGGACACAGGAAGGGGAAGCAGATTTACGAGAAGAATTGTTTCATCATCAGAAGGAGTTAAAACGAGCTCGTACTTTTGTACGGAACAGACGAAAGAAAAGTGAGTTTGAGTATGCAATTTTAAAACATTTTGAACATTTTTATAGACAGGGAGAATATGCTTTAAATTTATTAGAAGAATCGGATTATGAACAACGAAAGAAAGAAACAAAAGAAAAAGGAATTCTTTGTCATGGAAATTATAATCAGCATAATATTATGGTGGGGATGCGCAGAATGAGTATTGTAAATTTTGAGCATATGAATCATAATTTTCAAATTATGGATTTCTATTTATTTTTAAGAAAAATTATGGAAAAATGTAATTGGGAAAGACGATTGGGATTTTCTATGATGGAAGAATATGAGAGGGAAAGAAAGTTAGAAGAAGGAGAACGAGTTATTTTATTTGCTATGTTATCTTATCCTGAAAAATTTTGGAAGATTGTAAATCATTATTATAATGGTAATAAAGCTTGGATATCCCAGAAAGATGTAGATAAATTGGCAAATGTAATTCACCAAGAGGAAGAAAAACAACAGTTTTTATTAGAAATGCGAGCAAAACAAAAAGACTAAGAAGTAGACGTAGGGACTAAAGTGTGATATAATTTACAAAAGGGAATTTTGCCTTATAAAGAAAGAAGGAAAGAGATTAGAAATTTTAAGGGGTGGAGAAGGGACAGCAGAGGATAGGAGAAAAAGAACAGATGCGAATACAAAGTAGAAATGGTTCTATTTTTATAAAATGGGGAATGTTATTGTTAGCATTAACTTTATTATTAGGAGTAAGTGGATGTACATCATTGCCTTTTCTATATACAGATGAAACGACAATAGAATCTTTAGAGGAAACAAGTGTAATTAATGATAATTTAATGATATCAGGTGTAGTAACCGCATTGGATACGGAAGTAAAAAATATTACTGTATTAAATATTGATACCCGTGAAAGTACCACATTTGCTTATAGTATAAGTACATTGGTACAGAATAAATACGGGGATGGAATTTCAATGGCACAGATACAGATAGGAGAACTGATTGATTTAGAATATGATAGAAAAAATGGTAGAGTAAAGGAAGTAACAATTTCTCCAGATTCATGGGAACTGAATCAGATTACGCAGTTTACAATGGATAGAACAAATAAGACAATTCAGGCAGGTTCGTATCTTTATCAATATGAAAGTAGTATTGTAATTGTTAGTGATGAAGAACTGATCGAACCAATTGAAATTAGTGATCAAGATGAATTGACAATAAAGGGACGTGGCACCACAGCATATTCTATTATAGTCACAAAAGGACATGGTTATGTTAGTTTGGAAAATGAGGAACTTTTTATAGGTGGAATTTTAACAATTGGCAAAATAGCAAAACCAATTACAGCAAATATGTTAGTAGTTGTGCCAGAAGGTGATTATACACTGGAAGTGACAAAAGGAAGCACCAAAGGACAAAAACAGATTTGGGTGGAGAAAAACGAAGAATTATCAGTGGATATTCGATCATTTGTGGCAGAAGCAAGGCAAATTGGAACAGTCAATTTTAAGATTGAACCAGAAAATGCAAAACTGTATGTAAATGGGAAGGAAACGAATCATAAAGAGGTAGCAACATTTGATTATGGAACCTATGCAATTCGAGTGGAAGCAGATGGATATGTACCATTTGCGGAAAAATATCAGATAGAGAAGTCCTATCAACAAAAGACAATAACACTAGAAGCAAAGGAACAGGAAAGTAGTGGACAGGAATCGGATTCTGAGACAAAAGAAACTTCTAGTATGGATCAGCCAGGAACAGTAGTAGTGACACTTCCATCCACAGATACCACTTCTAATACAGAAACAATAAGTACAGCACAAATGACATCTACAACATCTCTTTCATCAGAAACAACAGTAGGGTCTCCTTCTTCTGTTTCATCAGGGGATGTTTCGGCATACAAGATACATATTATGGAGCCATCACAAACAGAAGTATATTTTGATGGTGATTATATCGGAACTGTTCCAGTTACCTTGACAAAGGTGAGTGGGGAGCATACGATTATTCTTAAAAAAGACGGTTATGTTACTAAGACATATACCGTTAATATAACCAGTGACCAGATAGATTCATATTATAGTTTCCCGGCACTGGCAGAAAACTAATCAGGAGGTAAAAAGAACATGGGTTACAAAGAGTTATATCAGGAGTGGTTGTCAAATCCGTATTTTGATGAGGCAACAAAAGCAGAACTTGAGGCAATGAAAGAGGACGAGAACGAAATTAAGGAACGTTTCTATGCAGAATTGGAATTTGGCACAGCAGGACTAAGAGGAATTATTGGAGCTGGTACAAACCGGATGAATGTCTATACTGTTCGCAAAGCAACACAGGGACTTGCAAATTATATTTTAAAAGTTGGCGGTGAGAAAAAAGGTGTTGCAATTGCATTTGATTCCAGAAGAATGTCGCCAGAATTTGCAGATGAAGCAGCACTTTGTTTAGCAGCAAATGGAATTAAGGCATATGTATTTGAAAGTCTTCGTCCTACACCAGAATTGTCTTTTGCAGTTCGGAAACTCTCCTGTATTGCAGGTATTAATATTACAGCAAGTCATAATCCACCAGAATATAATGGTTATAAAGTATATTGGGAAGATGGCGCACAAATTACACCTCCTCATGACAGTGGTATTATGGCAGAAGTAAAGGCTGTTACTGATTATAATACCGTAAAAACTATGGATAAAGAAGCAGCAAAAAAAGCTGGGCTTTATGAGGTAATTGGTGCAGCAATTGATGATGCTTACATTACAGAGTTAAAAAAGCAGGTTCGTCATCTTGACTGTATTCAAGAGGTACAAAAAGATATTAAAATTGTCTATACTCCACTTCATGGTACAGGAAATCTTCCAGCAAGAAGAATTTTAAAGGAATTAGGCTTTGAAAATGTTTATGTTGTACCAGAGCAGGAATTGCCAGATGGAGAATTCCCAACTGTTAGCTATCCAAATCCAGAGGCAGCAGAAGCATTTGAATTGGCTTTAAAATTGGCAAAGGAAAAGGATGCAGACTTAGTACTTGCGACTGATCCAGATGCAGATCGCTTAGGAGTATATGTAAAAGATGCAAAAAGCGGAGAATATATTACATTAACTGGAAATATGTCAGGCTGTCTGCTTGCTGATTATGAGATTGGACAGATTAAGGAATTACAAGGACTTCCAGAAGATGGAGCATTGATTAAGACAATTGTTACTACGAATATGGCAGATGCAATTGCAAAATATTATGGAGTAAAATTAATCGAAGTATTGACAGGCTTTAAGTTTATTGGACAGCAAATTTTAGGATTCGAGAACAGCAAAAAAGGTACGTATCTGTTTGGATTTGAAGAAAGCTATGGCTGCTTAATTGGAACACATGCTAGAGATAAGGATGCAATTGTTGCTACAATGGCACTTTGCGAGGCTGCTGCTTATTATAAGACCAAGAATATGACATTATGGGATGCTATGATTGCAATGTATGATCGTTATGGCTACTATAAAGATGATGTAAAATCCATTACTTTAAAGGGAATTGAAGGACTTCAAAAAATTCAGGATATTATGAATACATTGCGTGAAAATACTCCTGCTGAAGTTGGTGGATATAAAGTATTGTCTGCAAGGGATTATAAGAAAGATGTGATCCGTAATATGGAAACAGGTCAAACAACAGCTACTGGTTTACCAAATTCCAATGTATTATATTATGATTTGGAAGATGATGCATGGCTGTGTGTAAGACCATCTGGAACAGAGCCAAAGGTGAAGTTTTATTATGGAATTAAAGGAACTTCTCTAGAAAATGCAAACGAAAAATCAGCAGCGCTTGGAAAAGAAGTATTAGATATGATTCATAAGATGCTGTAAAAAGTTAATGCAAGAGGAATGGCTTCTAGTTCTTATAAAAGGGAACTGGAAGCTGTTTTTGTTATAGGAGGAGAGAAAAAATGGAAAAGATAGAGCTAGAATATGTATGGAAAGACAGAAAACGTACTTTGTTTGGATTGCCGCTTTCTTTTACCGTTTATCGTCTAACAGAGGATAGACTTTTGGTGCAAAGTGGAATATTGAATCTGAATGAAGAGGAAATACGTCTTTATCGAATTATGGATATTACATTGAAGAGAAGTTTAGGACAGAGAATTTTTAATCTTGGTACAATTCATTGTTGTTCTTCAGATAAGACATCACCAGAATTTGATATTAAATCGATTAAGAATCCTATAGAGGTAAAAGAGATGTTATCACGTATGATAGAAGAAGAACGGGATAAAAAGAAGATATCTGGACGGGAATATATGGGCGCATTTGGCAATGAAGAAGAAGAGGAGAATCGATAGATATTATAAAATGAAACCGAAAGTTTATAGTAGACAATGGATAAAAGCAGGGAGGGCGTTTATATATGAAAGAGGAAAAACAATCATTGGTATTTACAAATGAGAAATGCATAGGATGTAATAAATGCATCAGTACCTGTAGTTGCATAGGAGCGAGTATTTCTCACGAAATTGATGGAAAAAATAGGATTGATGTGGATGGAGAGCGATGTGTTGCATGTGGTGCTTGTTTTGATGTATGTGAGCATGGAGCTAGAGAGTATAAGGATGATACAGAAAAGTTTTTTGCAGATCTTGCAAAGGGAGAAAAAATATCATTATTGATTGCACCATCTTTTAAGGCGAATTATAAAGAAGAATATGAATCTGTATTAGGAGGATTAAAAAAACTTGGTGTAAACCGAATGATTAGTGTATCATTTGGGGCGGATATTACCACTTGGGGATATCTAAATTATATTAAGAAAAATCAATTTCGAGGAGGAATTTCACAACCATGTCCAGCAGTAGTGGGGTATATTGAACGATATGTACCAGAACTTATTCCAAAATTGTTTCCAGTTCAAAGTCCAATGATGTGTGCAGCAATTTATGCCAGAAAAGAAATGGGAATTCAAGATAAATTTGCATTTATTAGTCCATGTATTGCAAAAAAGCTGGAAATGGAGGAACCACAGAATCGAGGTATGATTCAATACAATGTTACATTTGAATATTTGATGAAGTATATAAGAAAACATCATATTTCAGGAAGTCTTTGTTCAGATGAAGTTGAATATGGATTGGGTTCCATTTATCCTACTCCCGGAGGATTAAAAGAAAATGTTTATTGGTTTTTGGGAGAGAGTGTTTTTATTCGGCAAGTGGAGGGAGAGAAGCATCTTTATGAATATTTAGAAGAAAATAAGGAAAAAATTGCAAAAGGAAAAACACCATATTTGTTTATTGATGCACTTAATTGTGCAAATGGATGTCTTTGTGGAACAGCAACAAATTCTGAATTGGCAAAAACAGATTATGCATTGTATCAACTTTTGGAGATTCGAGAGGCATCAAAAAAGAATAATTTACGAAGTGCTTGGTCTAAGAGAATGACTCCAAAACAACGGTTGCGAAATTTAAATCGACAATTTTCAAAGCTAAGACTAGAGGATTATCTAAGAACATATCAAGATTTATCTGGAAAATGTACCTATAAGATCCCTTCTGAAAAAGAATTAAGAGAGATTTTTTATAGTATGGAAAAGAAAACACAAGAAGATCAACATATTAATTGTTCTTGTTGTGGGTATGAAACTTGTACAAAAATGGCAATAGCGATTTATAATGGTTATAATAAAAAAGAAAATTGTATCTATTATATGAAACGAGAAGTAGAAATTGAACGAGAACGTGCACTTACACTTGCAAAAAAAATCGAAGAAGAGAAAAATGAAGAAAAACGAAGACAAGAAGAAATTATTCGAACTGTAAATGAAATTAATCAACAGTTTGTTACTTTGCATCAAGCTGTAGATGATATGGCAGTTGGAAATAGCAGTAATGCACAAGAAAGCTCTGAAATATCAGCAGATATGCACCATATTTCTAATTTTTGTGATGACTTAAATCAAGCGATGACAGAAATTAATAAATTACTTTCTGAGCTTTCACAAAATAATGAAGCTGTTGTTTCGATAGCTTCTCAAACCAATCTTTTAGCATTAAATGCTAGTATTGAGGCAGCAAGGGCTGGTGAAGCAGGAAGAGGTTTTGCAGTTGTAGCAAATGAAATCAATCATTTGGCATCTAATTCACGTGACACTGCTACTCAAAGCAATAAAAGTCAAGAACGAATATTAAATTCAACAGAGGTGATTTTAAAAGATACGATTCAGTTAATGGATACAGTAGGGAATATCAATACGAGAATTGAAAATTTAGCAGCAGCAACAGAAGAAATTGCAGCTTCAGCCGATCTTATTTTAGTAACGGCTGGAACAGTAAAAGAAAGTTTGGCAGAATTAGTAAATGCAAATCAAATTATTAGAGATGAATAAGAGGAAACATGAATAGAAGATGGAAAAGATCCGCTTGAGAAGAAAGGAACGTTTGTTTTCAGCGGATTTTTATTTTTTATATTATTCCTGTGTTAATCAAAAAAGTAAAAAAATTTTAAATAAAATTGATAAAAATAATAAAAAAAATAGGTCAATAGTACTAAATTTTCTAAATAAAATTCCGATATATAGAATAACAGGAGGAAATAAATGGTAAACGTCAAATAAGTAAGGAGGCGGTACAATATGTTGAATCGAATTTCTAGTATTAGAACAATTGAACGAGTAAATCGAATTGGTCCAATGAATAAACAGATGTCTCAACAGGATTCTTTTAATAGAACAAAAGAAGAACAAAAGATTAGTTTTTCGGAAACAATGAAGGAAGCTTGTAAGCACAATGAAGATTCTCTATCAAAATCTATGGAGAATAAAGTAAGCTTTTATGGTAGTGATGCACAGGCAGCTTATTATACAATGGCAGTGAGTAGGAGTTTTAAAGCTTAAAAATTAGGATAAAAAGTAAGTAATTAGATTGGAGAAAACATTTATATGGAAGAGTTGTAATGCCAGCCAGATAAGGTAGAATTATATCTGGCTGGATTTTTTAATGTTAAGAGGTTTAATGAATTGGCATAGATGCTACGTAGAAATACATCATAATAAAATGACACACACTTCCTCCCATTACAAAAAGATGGAAAATTTCGTGTGAACCAAAATTTTTATGTTTAGAATTAAAAAGGGGTAGTTTTAAAGCATAAATAATACCACCAATTGTATAAATGATACCACCAGCTAATAGTAAAGCAAATGCTTTTGGAGGCAGGGCATGAATAATTTGAGTAAATGCTATAACACATATCCAACCCATTGCAATATACAAAATACTAGAAAACCATTTCGGACAAGTGATCCAAAAACATTTTAGAATAATACCAAATAAAGCAATTCCCCATACAAGAAGACAAAGATCAAGCCCGATTTTTCCCCTTAAGACAATTAAGCAAATTGGAGTGTAACTTCCAGCTATTAATATAAAGATCATAAGATGATCTAATTTTTTTAAAAGTTGGTTTACATTTTCAGAAATATCTAAAGTATGATACAATGTGCTTGCAGCATAAAGTAAGATCATACTGCTTATAAAAACAGCAAGTGATATAAGATGGATTTTATCTGGTTCTTTTCCAGCTTTCATTAAAAGTGGAGTAGCAGCAAATATAGCCATTACCATACCTATAAAATGAGTAATTGCACTACCAGGATCTTTAATCCCTTTACTTATCGCTTTGTTCATAGTGTTCCTCCTTATTATGTTTTAGAATTATTATATTATGACATGTAGTTTTTAAAACTATATTAAGTATATGTTTATATTATAATAGATATTCGAAAAAAGCAATAGGAAATTTAAAATTATTTTGTATATTGATTGAAATATTTACTTTTCAAGACAAAGAAAATTTTGAAAAAAAGTTGACTATTTTGGGAATTATGATATGATACAAGTGGTTATGTGGCAACACATAGCCATTTTTAGCGAAGAGATATCTGAATTTTGAGAGTGAGGACATCTATGGAAGAACAATATAAAAATATTGAACGAAGTATTATTAAAACTTATCGCAAATCGATCTGGCGAAAGTTTGTGAAAGGAATACAAGAATATAATCTTTTACAAGAGCAGGATAAAGTAGCAGTCTGTATTTCTGGAGGAAAAGATTCCATGTTAATGGCTAAGTTATTTCAAGAGTTACAAAAACATGGAAAATTTGCTTTTGATTTAGTTTTTTTAGTAATGGATCCAGGGTATAATCTAGAAAACAGAAAACGAATTGAGGAAAATGCGAAATTATTAAATATTCCAATTCATATTTTTGAAACGAATATTTTTGATTCAGTTGTAAACATCGAAAGTAATCCTTGCTATCTTTGTGCTCGTATGAGACGAGGATATTTATATAAAAATGCACAGGAATTAGGATGCAATAAAATTGCATTGGGTCATCATTTTGATGATGTAATAGAAACTATTTTAATGGGAATGACTTATGGCGGACAATTACAAACCATGATGCCTAAATTACACAGTACAAATTTTAAAGGAATGGAATTAATTCGACCAATGTATTTGATAAGAGAAGAGGATATTATAAAATGGGCAAATGCCAATAATTTGCATTTTATCCAGTGCGCTTGTCGATTTACAGAAGCTTGTGTTTATGAAAATAAGGAGGGATTGTCTAAAAGAAAGGAAACAAAGGAACTGATTCGTCAACTTCATCAACAAAATCCAAATGTAGAGATGAATATTTTTCGAAGTGTGGAAAATGTAAATTTAAATACTATAATTGCTTATAAACAAAATGGAGTAATACACCATTTTTTAGATACTTATTAAGAAGGTAAAGGAAAATAGTTGACTTTTATCTAACTGGTATGATACACTATTTTTTGTAGCGTTTTGTCCAAATTGTGATTATTACTTTCATAAGAATAGAAATATACGCTCTTATCTTGTTGGTAAAAGAGCGTTTTTTTTGCGGTTTAGGAGTGACATCAGGACAGTACGGGAAAAGTTTGGAACCGATAAGAGAAGAAAGGCTAAAAGAATGGAAACAGTTAGATTTGATGAATTAAATATTGCAGAACCAATTTTACGTGCAATTACTGATATGGGTTTTGAAGAGGCGACACCAATTCAAGCAAAGGCAATTCCAATTGAGATGACAGGAATTGATGTGTTAGGACAGGCACAGACAGGAACAGGGAAAACGGCAGCTTTTGCTATTCCACTTTTACAGAAAATTAATCCAAAGGAAAAAAAACTTCAGTCAATTGTATTATGCCCAACTAGAGAGTTAGCAATTCAAGTTGCAGATGAGATTCGGCATTTAGCAAAATATCTGCATGGAGTAAAAGTGCTTCCGATTTATGGTGGACAAGATATTGTAAAACAAATTCGTTCGTTAAAAGCAGGAACACAAATTATGATTGGAACACCTGGTCGAGTAATGGATCATATGCGAAGAAAGACAGTGAAGTTTGATCATATACATACTGTGATTTTAGATGAAGCAGATGAAATGCTAAATATGGGATTTCGTGAGGATATTGAAACAATTTTAAAGGATGTACCAAAAGAACGTCAGACAATTTTATTTTCTGCAACGATGCCAAAACCAATTTTAGAAATTGCAGGAGAGTATCAAAAAGATGCACAGTTAATTAAAGTAGTGAAAAAGGAATTAACAGTAGCAAATATTGAACAGTATTATTATGAAGTAAAGCAGAAAAATAAAGATGAAGTATTATCACGGCTATTGGATATTTATAATCCAAAACTTTCTTTGGTTTTTTGTAATACGAAGAAAAAAGTAGATGAATTGGTTGAAGTACTTCAAAATAGAGGATATTTTGCAGAAGGATTACATGGAGATTTGAAACAGTCACAACGGGATCGAGTGATGAATGGGTTTCGGAATGGAAAGACAGAGATTTTGGTAGCTACAGATGTAGCAGCTAGAGGAATTGATGTAGATAATGTAGAAGCAGTATTTAATTATGACTTGCCGCAAGATGATGAATATTATGTGCATCGGATTGGGCGAACAGGACGTGCAGGACGAACAGGAATGGCATTTTCTTTTGTTGTAGGCCGAGAAGCTTATAAATTGCGTGATATTATGAAATATTGCAAAACAAAGATTGTATTGCAAAGAGTACCTTCTTTAAATGATGTGGTAAATACAAAATATGATAAAATTATGGATCAGATTCGAAATATGGTACAAGAAGAAGAATTAACCTCTGTGATAGAGATGTTAGAGAAACGATTAAATGAAGAAGATTTTACAGCGCTTGATATGGCAGCAGCACTTTTTAAAATGGCATTAGGAACAGAAAATACAGATGAATATGATGCGATTGGAGAATATTTTGACTTTGGCGATACTGGGGCGGAAGAAGGAATGGTACGTTTATTTATTAATATTGGAAAGAAACAAAATGTCCGTCCAGGCGATATTCTTGGTGCTATTACAGGAGAGACTGGAATTCCAGGAAGACTAGTTGGTACAATTGATATGTACGATCGTTATACATTTGTGGAAGTACCTAGAGAACATGCAAAAAGTGTTTTGCAGGCTATGCAGGATGCGAAGATTAAAGGGAAAGTAATTAATATTGAACCAGCAAATCGAAAATAAAAGAAAGCAAAAAAGGATTCTATTATAAGGATTTGAAATAGAATCCTTTTGTTATACAGAAATATATTAAAAAATAATAAAATAATTTTGCCTATCTACAGGAATATAGTATTTGGTTTATAGTGGATATGTAAAAAAGAGGTTTGTTCTATTTTTGTTGTAGTAGAAGAAAGAATAAGAGTCTATTTTTTTCTTTTACTAAATAGACTTCTCTTTTTTTTGACTGGTTTTTCATAGGTTGTAAATTCACTAGTTGCAGCTAGTTCCATTCGTTCTTTTTGTACAGCACGGATAGTTTCATCTAACTTTTTAAAGCGTAGTTCTTCTCGTTCTTCGTTTGTACGCATCAGATAATCTACTTGTTTCAAAATAGTATTACTGATTCGCTCTTCGATATTTTGCTCTAACTCCTGGTTGTTTTGTCTTACTGCATTTGCTATAATTTCTGTAAGAATAATTTGAAATTGCTGCATTTTTTCTTCGCTAGTGGTATGTATTACAGGAGTAACGGACGAATTTTGGGAGGAAGAGGTAGTTTCTTGCATAGAAAGGATTGCAGTGGAGGAATTCTCTAAAAGATGCTCTTCTTCCATTACTTTATTATTTAGCTCGTCCTTTCTTTTTAATACTACATCTAAAATATTGTCATCTGCATCTTGTAAGTCAGGAAGGATCATTTTAATTGCTTTTAGCTGGAATCCCTGTTCTTTTAAGTACTTAACATTCTTTAGGAGCTTAATATTTTTGTCGGTATAGTATCGATGCCCCATTTCATTGCGGGGAATTTCTAGACTTAATTCATCTTCCCAATATCGTAATACATGTGCTTCTACTTCAACTTGTTTTGAAGCATCTGAGATAATATATCGTTTTTCTGACATATGTGCCTCCTTGATCTTTCATTCTTCCACTGTTTGTCCCATTCGAGGAAGAGCAGAATATACTTCTTAACTCTATTTTAACATGAAAAAAGTGGAATACAAGAAAAGCTAATCGTAAAAAAGCGACATTCTCTGACAAAAAGAAACCATCCTATTAATGTAAATTCTTAATAGAATGGCTTTCCTTTTTGTAAGTAGTTGAAAATTAAAGTTCAATTGAGCTTGTAGGACATGCTGCTGCACAAGCGCCACATTCGATACAAGTATCTGCATTGATTTCGTACTTGCCATCTCCTTCAGAAATAGCGCCAACTGGACATTCGCCTTCACATGAGCCACAAGATACACAATTATCATTAATCTTATATGCCATTGTACAAATCCTCCTTTTTTAATAGTGTACATCTTTATCAGATATATAGGTATTTTAATACAAAATCGTAAAATATACAAGTAAAAAATAGTGGAAATAAGAGAATAATTTATTACAATTTTCCCTCTGCTCGTAACTGTTCCCGTTTTTCATGAATAGCGGCAAGTACAATATGGTTCGCTTTTTGAGCTTGTTCTTTTGTAAGAGCTTTCACTCCTTTTAGAGGATATTCCATTCCAAGATTTTCATATTTTACAACTCCCATAGTGTGATAAGGAAGTACATCAAGTGCTTTAAGATTTCGAAGTTCTCCAAGAAACAGTCCTAATTGTCGAAGAGAAGCGGCGTTATCTGTAATAGTAGGAACTACTACATGACGAATCCAAAGTGGAACATTTTTTTGGTCAAGATAGCGTGCGAAGTCTAGAATAGGAGCATTTGGTTGTTTACAAAGTTTTTTATGCTCTTTGGGATCAATATGTTTGATATCTAACATAACAAGATCCGTAACTGCTATTAGTCGATCAAATTTTGCCATTTGTTCTGGATTGTCTGCCTGATAAGCAATACCAGAGGTATCTAAACAAGTATGAATGTTACGTTTTTTTGCTTTTTCGAAAAGCTCAATTAAAAAGTCAATCTGCATCAAAGGCTCTCCGCCTGTAACGGTAAGACCACCACCAGATAAAAAAGGCCGATAATTTTCATAATCTTCTAAGATTTCTTCTACTGATTTTTGCTGACCTGTATTTAAAGTCCAAGTATCTGGATTGTGGCAATATAGACAACGCATAGGACAGCCTTGTAGAAAAACCACATAACGGATACCAGGTCCATCTACCGTACCAAATGTTTCGATAGAGTGAATATAACCATTCATAAAGTCCTCCTATATTAAAAAAAGCAAGCTTCCACATAAGATAGAACATATTTTTAGTCTTATGTGGAAGCTTGTTGTTTTGTCTAATTGTGTAACGATTTAGATTGCTTGATGGAACGTACGGGAAATTACTTCATCTTGCTGTTTTTTGGAAAGGTTGATAAAGTTTACTGCATAACCAGATACTCGAATGGTAAGCTGAGGATATTTCTCAGGGTGTGCTTGTGCATCTAGTAAAGTATCTCTGTTTAAAACATTCACATTTAAGTGATGCCCGCCTTTTGTTGCGTATCCATCTAACATTGCTACTAAGTTATCAATCTGTTGTTCATTTACTGCCATATTAATTATCTCCTTTTATTCTAGATCAAGTCCTTCTTCTAGAGTAGGAACTTGACATGCCATTTGTTTTGAATTACATTCTGAGGATTTTGTTTCTTTTATTTGTTTTATTGGATAGTTTTGAATATCATTTACATCTACATTCATATGACCGCCGCCTTTTGCCATAAACTGATCTAGCATAGTTACAATATCTTCCTCTAGAACTAGTTTTTTATCATTCATTGGAATCCTTCTTTCTATATAAGATCATTTAGGTTTTTTATAAATCTTTATTATTTAAGTCTAGATCCAAATGATTAGTAAATACTTTATCATCTTTTCCAAGAGCACCAGGGATAATAGAGAAGGTATTAGAAATTCCGTCCTGTGCATCCCGAAATGGTAGTTTAGCTACTGAGGCTAAAGATGCTAATGCTCCATGAGAATCACGTCCATGCATCGGATTGGCGCCTGGAGCAAATGCTTCTCCTTGTATTCGGCCATCTGGTGTAGATCCTGTATTGTTGCCATAAGTGACATTAGAAGTAATTGTTAAGATAGAGGTGGTAGGAATCCCATCTCGATAGGTAGAATGGCTTCGTATCATATTCATAAATCGTCGTACGACTTCTACCGCAATTTCATCTACTCGGTCGTCATTATTTCCATATTTAGGGAAATCTCCTTCTACCTCATACCCAGTAACGATATTTTTAGCTACACCAATTACTTTTTTTTCTATTTTTGCTGTTTGTGGATCTTTTACTTTTTTTGTAATTTCGACATCACTTCGAATTACTTTTACTTTTGCATATTTAATTGCAGATAAGGAATCTGCAACAACAGAGAGCCCTGCAATACCTGTAGCAAAGTAACGAATCACTTCTTTGTCGTGTAGTGCCATTTGAAGTCGTTCATAACAATACTTATCATGCATATAGTGAATCACATTTAAAGTATTGACATAGACATCCGCTAACCATGCCATCATTTCTATATATTTTTCGAATACATCTTCATAATTTAGATAATCGCCTTCTACTGGTCGAAACTTTGGCCCAACTTGAACTCCAGTAATTTCGTCTACACCACCATTGATAGCATACAATAAACATTTAGCAAGATTTGCTCTCGCTCCAAAGAATTGCATTTCTTTTCCAACTTTCATAGAGGATACACAACATGCAATTGCATAATCATCACCATGTGTGACCCTCATTAAATCGTCATTTTCATACTGAACAGAGGAAGTTTCAATCGAAACTTTTGCACAAAACTTTTTAAAGTTATCTGGTAGTTGAGTAGACCATAATACAGTCATATTTGGTTCAGGCGCTGTTCCTAAGTTGTGTAAAGTATGCAAATAACGGAAAGAAGATTTTGTTACTAAAGGGCGACCATCAATTCCTAAACCAGCAATCGATTCAGTTACCCAAGTAGGATCTCCTGCAAATAAAGCATTATATTCCGGTGTACGAGCAAACTTTACTAGTCGCAATTTCATAACAAAATGATCGATAAATTCCTGAATTTCTTCTTCTGTAAAAGTACCATTTTTTAAGTCACGTTCTGCATAGCAGTCGATAAAAGTAGAAGTACGCCCTAGTGACATAGCAGCTCCATTTTGTTCCTTAACTGCTGCTAGATAGCCAAAATAAAGAGCTTGAATAGCTTCTTGTACATTGGAAGCTGGCTTAGAAATATCTAGACCATAGATATTTGCTAATTGTTTTAATTCTTTTAAAGCTTTAATCTGTTCTGATAGTTCTTCCCGATCTCGAATTACATCTGCCATCATAACAGCAGGGGTAGTAGCTTTCTGCTCTTCTTTATCCTGAATTAATAAATCTACACCATATAGAGCAACTCGACGATAATCACCAATAATTCGCCCACGTCCATAGGCATCAGGAAGACCTGTAATAATATGATTGGAACGACATTTTCTCATTTCTGGAGTATAAACATCAAACACACCAGCATTATGAGTTTTTCGATGAGTTGTAAAGAATTCTTCTATTTCTGGATCGATTTGATATCCGTTTGTAGTAAGTGCTGCTTTTGCCATATTAATACCGCCATATGGCTGTAGGGAACGCTTAAATGGCTTATCTGTCTGAAAACCAACAATTTTTTCAAGCTCTTTGTTCAGATAGCCTGCAGCATGAGAAGTAATGGTAGAAGGAATCCTAGTGTCCATATCCAAAACACCACCTGCTTCTCTTTCTTGTTTTGATAATTCTAAAACTTGTTCCCAAAGTTTTGTAGTGGCTTTTGTAGGACCAGCCAAAAAGGTATCATCGCCAAAATAAGGTGTGTAATTTTTCTGGATGAAATCTCTGACATCGATCTCTGTTTCCCATTTTCCACTAACGAAATCTTTCCATTCTGGTCTCATCTGTGTATTCCTCCTAGATTTTTATATCAAACATCGGAAACTCTTTTTTGTGTTACGATTGTTATTATATATGAATACTGTATACACGTCAAGACGTAGAATAAATTACCATATTGTTGGAAATATCTGTTTTTTATTTTGGAATTTTAAAGGATAAGAAAAAAGGCAACCTTATATGTTGCTATAAAGCTGCCTTCCTTCTTAATTTTTTGTATTAAGATATTCATTTAGAACATCAACTAATTGATCGACATCAATTCCATGCACCATAGCTGCTTCTTCTAAAGATTCTCCTTGAGCAGATGGACAACCAATACAATGCATTCCAGAATTCATTAAGATTGGAACTAAATTTGTATCCACCTGAATAATATCTGCAATAATCATGTCCTTAGTAATTTGTGTCATTTGAAAGCCCTCCTGATTGTATCATAAAATTATCTATTACTTTGCCTAGTATTATAATATGTCTCCAAGAATTTGTAAAGCGGATACTTTAATCATAGGCAGATAATGTTCAACAAAGAATGATTCTCTCTCCCGTGTAAATGGAATTCTAAGCCCATATTCAGATATAGTATTGCAAATTCGATTAAAATCATTTGTATTGTGTTCAGAACGCATCAATACCAAATAATAAGTATTGTTTTTTTCGTCTTTATATAAAGTATTTTTTCCAAAATAAAGCTCTTTTAATAAATATGCAATTCGTTCTACTGATTTAAAATCAGGAAACGAGAAGATACGGATATTGGAAGAGTTATCTTTTGCATTATTTTTTGCTTGAGCAGTTACATCCTCTGCAATATCAGACAGCCGCTGGAACCCATCCGAATCGATTTCTTCAGCAGGATGAAAAGAAGCATCCTCGAAATCATAGTCGTAATCTCTATATTGATCAAAGTCGTCCTCCTCTTCTCCATCATAAAAAGGAGAAAAACGGGAAAAGCGAGTGTCTAATTCTTCTGGATCTTCTACTTTGGTAATAATAAGAACAATAGATTCTGAAGACATAGGTATAGCTTCTATCATAAGCGGAAGGTTATCTGCCTCAAAACCAAATTCATAAGATGCCTGCTGCATCATATCACGAAATAAATCTTTTGCTTTTTCTGTTCCATATGCGAGTTCACTGATTTTGATTTTCCTAGAGGCTAAATCATTTTTGTTGAGCGTACAGCGAATTTGAGTATCACTGAGTTTTTCGATCTTCATGTTCATCACTCCCTGCTTTGCGGCGTTGCCTTAGTTTTGTCTTATTATACTCTAATTTCTGATGTCCGTAAAGACAAAATCACAATTTGTCGAAAAAATATCTTGCATATTTTAGGAAAGTATGCTATTATCTTTTCAGTAAGTGAAATTCCTTATTACAGGTAAGTGTAATTGCTACACATTCATGTAAGAAAGGAGGTTATTACGGTTGATAAGTTAAAGAGTAACGGTTTTATGCACAGCCAGCTTTTGTTCGGAAAGTACAAAATAGAAGAACAGATTGGTATTGGCGGTTTTAGCAGGGTATACCGTTGCAGTCATGTTACCATGGGAATTTCGGTAGCAGTCAAGCAGATAGAAATTTCAAATAGGACGCAATCAGTCGTTCAAAACGAATCAGAAATTCTAAAAATTCTAAAACATCCTGGTATTCCCACTTTATATGATATCCAGAAGGATGAAAAATATTATTACTTGATTGAAGAATTTTTTGAAGGAGAAGTTCTTTCTAGTTATATCCATAAACAAAGTTTAGATTTGGAAAATATTGGTAAAATTATGATTTCTTTACTTGAAATTATGCTTTATCTTCATAGACTTTCTATATGGTATTTAGATTTACAGCCTGATAATATTATTGTACAAGAAGGGCAGGTTGCATTGGTCGATTTTGGCAATGCAGTAAAAAAGGGAGAACAATACTCACAAAGCTATTTTCATGGAACACTTGGTTATGCCGCACCAGAACAATATTATGGAGAAGCAGGCGAGCAAAGTGATATCTATGCAGTAGGAGCAATTTTATATTTCCTGTTTTATCAAAAGACTCCGGGAAAAACAGAACTGTCTGAGGAAAAAGAAATGCCATTGTCAATTAAGGAATGGATGCAACATGCAATGAAGCATCAAAAAGAAGAACGCTATCAGACAATGGAAGAAATGAAACAGGCAGCAGAAGAGTTGTTTCAAAAACGGACTGGAAATAATAAGGAGATTTCACTTACTATTACATTTGCTGGTTCAATTCGAAGAATTGGCACAACTCACATTAGTCTGGCATTTGCAGAATATCTTGGAAAGCGAGGATTTCAAGTTTTTTATCAAGAAGAAAACGATTCAGGAGCAGTTCAAAGTATGTCAGATACATATCAATTAAAGACAGATAATGGAGTAATTCAGTTTCCGCATTTTCAAGCATTTCCCTATTATTATAATATGGTACAGGAACCAGAAATTCGATGTGATATAAAAATCAGAGATTTTGGTGTACTAACAGAAGAAAAGAAAGAAGAATATGAAAAAAGTGACAGTTGTATTTTGGTTTTGGGAGTAAAGCCTTGGGAACAAAAAGAAGAAAAGCTGTTATTAGAAACAAAGCAACCAATATGGCTTTATAATTTTTCTGATTCAGAAGAATATCGAAAAGTTTTAAAAAAAGGAAAGAAAAGTTGCTTTCGTGTACCAGTATTTTTAAATTACCAGAAACCAGATGAGGGAGCAGAACGGTTTTTTTCACAACTTTATCAAAGTATTTCAGGAGAAAAACAGCAAAAAGAAAGGTGGTGTTTTTGGAGAAAGTGGACTGGAAAACGCAGAAAACTAGAGAAACAATAGGTATCTGGGGAACTGAATCTGGATGTGGAGCAACACATCTTGCAATTGCTCTTGCTTCTTATGTTGCTGGACGACAACGGATGCATACTACTGTAGCAGAGTGTAATACAAGTCAGGCTTTTGCAAAATTAGAGCAAGTATATGAAAGACTGCCAGAAATAAGCGAAAATCGAGAGTTTTGGATTCGAAGAATTTGTTATAAAAAACAGGTTAGTATAGAAGAAATTCGGCAGATGCAGGCTTCTGGACAGGAGTGTCTAATTTTAGATTTTGGTAAGACAGTTCAAACACAATGGGAATGTTTTTTAAGTTGTAAGATCTGTATTGTTGTACTTTCTCTTAGAGAATGGAAGTTACCATCTTTTGAGAGGTTTATGGAAGAAACAAGAGAGCACAAAGAGAGAAAAAGTTGGTGTTTTGTGGTACGAGATGGATTTCGGGAAGATATTAGGGAGATGGAAAAACGTTACCAGATTTATTTAAAGCAGATGCCTTGTGAGATGGATCCCTTTCAGATTCGAAGGGAAAATATAAAGTTTTATGAGTCGTTATTACAAACAGGGAGAAGGTGAGTAATTGGCAGGGATTCGACAGAGGAAAAAGAATCTGATTTTAGCCGGACTTGCTGGTGCACTGATAACTGGTTTGCCACTCTTTGGGACTGTGGTATTTTTCTCTATGGAGAATTTAGCCGTCCGCCAGCAGGTGGAAGAATATCACAGAAAAGAGGAGGGAATGGAGCAGAGTGTTGTTTATATTCTAAATACAGAGAAAGAACGTGGGGATATTTTAGAGCAACAGGATGTAACAGCAGTGGAAATAAATGGGCAGTTATCTCAGATGCAGGCAGTTTCATTAGAACAGATGCTAGGTAGGCAAATACGAATTTCTGCAAAAGAAGGTATGATTTTATCAGAAGTTCTTTTTGCAGAACAGGTATTGCCAACAGAGGATCAGAGAAGGCTAGAATTGAATTATATCAGAATTCCGGAGCTGTTGAATCAGGGGGAATTTATTGATATTCGAGTACATTTTGAAAATGGGGAAGACTATATTGTTACAGGGAAAAAAAAGGTACTTACTTTGCAGCGGGAGGAGGAATATGGAACAAAAGGCTTGCTTGAGATTCAGGTATCAGAAGAAGAGATATTGAAGCTTGCCAGTGTAAAAGCAGATTATGACTATTATGAAAATACATTGGTTTATGCTGTTATTTATACAGATGAGGAGCAAGTGGAAGCAAAAGATACCTATCCAGTAAAGAAAAATGTTTATACAATTAGTCGCTGGGACCCAAATGTAGTAAAACGGGTGCTGACAGCAGAAAATCAGAAAAAGCGACAGATTTTAGAGGAAAATTTAGTGCGATTTTATCAAGAAGATGAAGAAATCTGAAAGAAAATAATCGTAAGTATGGTTTAGAAATAAAATATAATCACATATGGAGAGTACTTTTTGCACAGAGTATAATCCATTAAGATGTAATTTTGTGCAGATTCCGAATGTATAATAAGTGGCAGTTCCCCTCTATGGATAGTAATTTTAGATAGAAGAAAATCAATAGCCAGTGGTTTTTTCTTTTCTAAGAGTGATAGAGTTATTTGTTGTATAGACGGAGTAACATTTGATTTAAGAAAATAGAAAAACGAAAAATATTAAAAAGGAGGATAGCAGATATAAGATAGATTAAGATTTTTTATTTGATACATTTAGATGATTGATAGAAACGATTTTTAAGATGATAACAAGATAAGATAATTGGATAATCAGGAGAAGCTGTTGGAAAACAGCTTCTTCGTCTTGCGATATGGGACGGATTGTGCTATATTAATACAAGAATTATAGTGTTTTGGTATTGATATACATAGGAGGGTGAAATGAAAAAGAGATTGATACAATGGATGGTAACTTTATTTTTGATTATGATTGCTGGAGCTGCTTTGATAGGAGTAAAAATTGTAGAACGGTATACTCCAACGAAGGAGAAAGCAGATTTATATGAATATTATGGAGTGGGAAAAGAAGAAGTTGTGATTTTAATGCAGGGAGAACAAATTGAGGAGAGGGCAATTATAAAAGATGGACGGTATTATGCGCCACTTTCTTTGATTCAAGATAGAATTAGCAGTCGGTTTTATTGGGATGATTCTGTTGGGCAGATGGTATTTACTACACCTCTTGATCTTTATAAGTTTTCAATAGGAGAAACCTCTTATTTAGTCAATGGGGAAATAGTAGAAAATGGTTTTGCTGTGATTTTAAAGCAGGAAGAGAAGATTTATTTATCGTTGGACTTTGCACAAGAATATGCAGATTTTTATTATGAAGTTTATCAGGAACCAAACAGAGTATTATTGTATTATAGATGGGAAGATACAAGTTATGTGACAGTGACAAAAGATACACAAGTAAGAGTACGAGGTGGGATTAAAAGTGAGATTTTAAAAGAAGTAAAAGAAGGAGAACGATTATTTTTCAAGGATGCAATGGAGGATTGGAGCTGCGTGCAGACAATGGACGGGCTTCAGGGATATATTAAAAGAAATTGTATTGGAGAGGTAACACAAGAACTTTTGACAAATCAAAGGGGATATCAGGAACCAGAATATACTTCAATTTCCAGAGAAAATAAGATCAATCTTGCGTTTCATCAGATTGGAGGAAGTTGTGATGGAACTACAATAGCATCTGCTATGAATGGAGTATCTGGTGTAAACGTAGTAGCACCGACTTGGTTTTTTTTATCTGCAGATGATGGAACATTGGTTTCTCTTGCCTCTAAAGATTATGTGAATACAGCTCATAATCTTGGATTAGAGGTTTGGGGATTAGTAGAAAATATGACTTATGAGGCTAGTACATATCGGGCTGTTTCGAATATGACTAGTCGGGAATATTTGGTTCAGCAGTTAATTGGTTATGCATTAGAATATAATTTAGATGGGATTAATGTAGATTTTGAGGCACTTAGTTTTGATGCAGAAGAAGGGTTTATTCAGTTTATTCGGGAATTGTCAATTGCCTGCCGGAGAAATCAGATTGTGTTGTCAATTGATAATTATGTTCCAACTGCTTCTAGTGCCCATTATAATAGGAAGGAACAGGGAATTGTAGCAGATTATATTATTATTATGGGATATGATGAACACTACGCAGGGATGGCAGAATATGGTTCTACTGCTTCCATTGGATTTGTAGAAGATGGAATTGTAAATACCTTAAAGGAGGTTCCAGCTCATAAAGTAATTAATGCAATTCCATTTTATACAAGAGTGTTTAAACAGATGCCAGCTAGTTTAGCAACAGAAAGTGATCCTGGAGTGTTAGTAGAGGATACCTCTTCTGAATTTGGACGTTATTTACTAAGTAGTCAGGCAGTATCAATGGCTGTAGCAAAACAACTTTTAGAAAATCATGGAGTAAGTCCTTCTTGGAATGAACAGTTAGGACAATATTATGGAGAATATATGTCAGATGGCTGTAAATATATGGTTTGGGTAGAGGATGAAACTTCCATTGGATTAAAGATGAAATTAATTCGAGATTATGAGTTAGCTGGGGTAGCTGAGTGGAGTCTAAATTTGGCAGAAAATAGAATTTGGGAAGTGATTCAATCTTATTTAAAATAGTGGAGTGTGAAGTAAATGCAAGTTGTCTTAAAAATAATAGAAACAATTTTTTATATAGTTTCTGTTTACATACTTTTAAGTACGGCATGTGAATATCGTATGGTGAAGCATTGGCGGATTCGGGCATTTTATGCAAAAACTCCTTATCAGAAACTTTTTACTAAAATGCAGTTATCAAAGGATATAGAACAACAAGATTTAGGGAAATTAACTTATATTGGTTATATCGGAGTTGTTCTTTCTACAATTGGGTTCATTTTTCTTATTTTATATTCTGTTTATCAAATAGGGATAGGAGTTTCTTTTTCATGGACTTTTCGAATACAATTATGGGCGTCTTGCAGTTTTTTATGGGGAGTTTTTTCTATTGTATTTCAAATATTAGATAGTTTTATTGCTTGGATAATAGGGTTATTTTAGAAGAATAGGCGACTTTCTAAGTGCATAAAATGTTAAAAACATTTCTATAGGAGCCAATGTGAGCGATAAAAAGTGGGAGCTGGCTTTAGCATTGATTTTATTAATAGTAGTCTCTTTGTTAGCAGAACGATCAGAACTTTTAGCAGTTGTGGCACCAGCAGAACAAAAGAGTGTGGTAGTATTAGATGCTGGACATGGCGGAATGGATTCTGGTAAAGTGGCAGTAAATAATATACTAGAAAAGGATATTAATCTTAAAATTGTATATTATTTAAAAACTGCGTTGGAAGAACAAGGAATTACTGTAGTTTTAACAAGAGAGAATGAGGAAGGATTGTATCAGGAAGAGGACTCCAATAAAAAACTTGCTGATATGAGAAAACGCTGTGAGATTATCGAAAAAAGTGGTTGTATCCTAGCAGTTAGTATTCACCAAAATAGTTACCATGAATCAGGTGCAAGTGGACCACAGGTATTTTATTATGTAACATCAGAAAAAGGAAAAAAGATTGCAGAAACATTGCAAAACTGTTTGATAGAAGGATTAAAACCAACAAAAACAAGAACAGCAAAGTCAAATGATAATTATTATTTGTTAAAAAATGTATCTTGTCCTATTGTTATTGTAGAGTGTGGTTTTCTTTCTAATTGGGAAGAGGCAGAACTTTTATGTACAGAGGACTATCAGAAGAAGGTGGCAGATACTTTAGCAAAGGGAATTTTAGAATATTTAGAAACTGCTTTTGAAAGGTAGATAAAAATAAAAAATTATCTATTTTTTTACAAAATGTGTCAGGTGAATCAATCAAATAAACTTATTGACATTTATACGGAAAAATGGTATTTTAGTAGCAAAAGAAAAATTCTTTATTTACAAGAAGAAGTTGAGGAGAGGGCATGAAAACACAGCAGATATTGATTGTAGATGATGGAGAAGTGAATCGTGCGATACTGAATGAAATGTTTCGTGAGGAATATGAAACGATTGAAGCATCGAACGGTCAGGATGCAATCTATGAAATTGAAAAAAATCATAATATTGTATTAATTTTGTTGGATATTGTAATGCCTATTTTAAATGGGTTTCGGGTATTGGATTATATGAAGGAACATAACTTGCTAGATCGAATTCCTGTTATTTTGATTACCAGCGAAACAGTAAGAGACAGTGAGGATAAGGCATACTCTTATGGGGTAGCAGATGTAATGCATAAACCGTTTTATCCACATATTGTAAAAAGAAGAAGTAAAAATATTATTGAACTCTATCAAAATAAACGTAATATGGAGATTCGTCTAAAGGAACAAGAAAGTGCGATTCGGGCAAAGGAAAAAGAAATTCGTAAGGGAAATGAATTGATGATTGAAGCATTAAGTTCTATTGTAGAATTTAGAAGTGCAGAAACAGGAGAACATACTAGACGAATCAAATATTTTACAAGAATATTGTTAAAGTATCTAATGCGTTA
This sequence comes from uncultured Lachnospiraceae bacterium, assembly GCA_910579865.1. Lineage (GTDB taxonomy): Bacteria > Bacillota > Clostridia > Lachnospirales > Lachnospiraceae > MGBC114844. The sequence goes on along the minus strand of CAJTXA010000012.1, from coordinate 84,932 downwards.
TTTTCCAAAGTATGGTTTGACAGAGGAACAGATGGAGGAAATTATTCGTGCATCAGCATTGCATGATATTGGAAAGATTGGGATTCCAGATGCTATTTTGTTAAAATCATCACGTTTGACGGATGAAGAATACGAGATTATGAAGTCGCATACTACGATTGGATGTGATATGTTAGAAAAATGTTATCGGGATAAGGCAAGTGATTTTTATCGTTATTGTTATGAAATTTGCCGCTATCATCATGAGAGATGGGATGGAGGAGGATATCCAGATCATCTTGTGGAAGATGAAATACCAATTAGTGCACAGGTTGTTTCACTTGCAGATGTATATGATGCATTAGTAAGTCCAAGAGTATATAAGGAATCTTTTTCCAATAGTGAAGCATTTGATATGATTTTAAGAGGTGAATGTGGTCAATTTGCACCAGATGTACTGGAATGCTTTGAGCTTGCCAGAGATGAGTTCTTCAATATTGTGGAAGTAATTAAAATGTTTAATTTTTTATGATATTTGAAACAGATAGCAAGGCAGCAAAAATATTTATTTTTGTTGCCCTCTTTTGAGTTTGGCCTGAGGAGGAATAATATGGAACGAAAGGAAAGCGATATCTTTCCTATGGAAAAAGCATTAGAGATGATTCTTATGTTTGATCAAAAAGGAACGATCTTTTATGGGAATACGATAGCAAGAGAAAAGCTAGAATATGAAAATGATTTATATGGTAAGAACATCAGTGATGTTTTTCCTAACACGTTCAAAAATTCTGAGGATGGATTTGAAACAGATTTTGTATTTGAGGATAAAGTTGAGAATATAGTAGCTTATCGGAAGAATAATACTTGTTTTCCAGTAGAAGCAAAAATAATATTAAGTGAAGAGTTAAAAGATACATATATATGCATGGCCAATGATATATTGGAAAAAGAATTTTTAAGCAGAGAAATTGAACAAGTAAGGCAGGAAGCACAACAAGCAGCAAAAGTAAAGTCTGAGTTTGTGGCAAATGTAACACATGAATTACGAACGCCAGTAAATGGAATATTGGGAAATGTAAGAGAATTATTAAGTGAAGAAGTTGAGCAGCGAACCGAAAAAGGTCTGCGGATTATAGAACGATGTTGTGGAGATATGAATAAAATTATTAATAATATTCTTGATTTTTCCAAATTAGAAGCAGGAAAGTTTACGTTTGAATTATGTAAATTTCACTTTCGGAATATGTTAGATTATGTGAAGGCACAGCATATTAATAAGATTACAGAAAAAGGATTGGGATTTTTTATGACAGTGTCTCCTCAAGTGCCAGAGTATATTATTGGGGATGAATTACGTATTGTGCAAGTTTTAAATAATTTGCTGTCAAATGCATTGAAATTTACAGCGTTAGGAAAGATTACTGTGGAAATTTTTCGAACAGCACAAGTGAACGATAAAGTAGAGTTGTTTTTTATTGTTTCAGATACAGGAATTGGAATTGATAAAACAGATAAAGATAAATTATTTCAAAGTTTTTCTCAGGTAGATGCTTCCATTTCTAGAAAATATGGTGGAACTGGTTTAGGATTGAATATTTGTAAACAGCTTGTGGAATTGATGGGTGGAAGAATTGAGGTAGAAAGTGAAAAGAATAAAGGAAGTATTTTTTCTTTTTCAATTTGGGTAGGTGTAGCAGAGGAAGATATTGCACTGCTTCAAGAGAGTGATAGAAAACAATCTGCCTTGTCAGCTACTTTTGGAATTGGAGATAGTAACGAAGATTTTGATCCAGTGAAAGAATATGGAACAAGAGAAAATCAGGAAAATCTTAAACGTACCTTATCAAAATTAATTCTTTGTGTTGAGATGGAAAACTGGGAAAAAGCGGAGATGTTTATGGAAACAGTAAAGCAGTTGACAGAAGGAGCACCACGTGAAATCAGCCGATTAATTTTGCGGTTAAAGATGGCAATTCAAAAAGAAAATTATGATAAAGTAGTAACAGAATATAAGGAATTGACAAAAGTAATAGAAGTAAAATAAATATGGTAGATATTTTATTAATCGATGTATAAGAAAATTAAGAAAGGAGGCAGATTTCAGAGAATGGATGCAGGAAAAGAACGAATTCTAATTGTAGATGATATGGAAACAAATCGGTTGATTTTAGAAGATATTATAATTAATATGGGATATTCCCCTACTTTGGCAGAGAGTGGAGAAGAAGCTTTGGAGATAATACCACAATTATCACCTCATTTGATATTAACTGATATTTCAATGCCTGGAATTGATGGATATCAACTTTGTAAGGTTTTAAAAGGAAATGAGAAAACAAAGGATATCTCAGTTATTTTTATTTCAGCATTTGATAATCCAGAGGATATTGTAGAGGGATTTTTGTTAGGGGGTGAAGATTATATTACAAAGCCATTTGTTCCAGAGATTATACAGGCACGTGTTGGTGTACATCTTCGGTTATTAAAAGCAAAACATGAGCTTGTGGAATTAAATCGGCGATTACAAGTTTCGGTTAATGAGCAGTTAAAGCAGATGGAGATGGAGAAAAAGAATATTTTGTATGCATTGGCTAATATTGCTTCACAAAATTCAAGTTATGGAGAAAAACATATTGAACGATTAAAATATAATTGTCAAATATTGGCACAGGGGATGCAACTTTCTCTTCAATTTGGAGATAAAATATCCGATACATTTATTGACACGATTGAGTTGGCAGCACCGCTTTGTGATATCGGAAAGATTGGAATTTCGAAGGAAATACTGCAAAAAAGATCAGGACTAACAGAGGAAGAGATTTCTATTATTCAGAATCATACCAAAATAGGAGCGAAACTTTTAGAGGATTTACATGTCAATAATGATTATAATGAATTTATTAGTACTTCGATTGATATTACCCGTCATCATCACGAAAATTGGGATGGAAGTGGATATCCAGATGGTTTGAAACAAGAAGAAATTCCACTTGCAGCACAGATTGTTTCTATTATGTCAACTTATTGTGTATTGACAGGAGAGATAGGTTACAGCAGAGAGGAAGCATTAGATCAGATGAGAAAGGAATCTGGTATTCGGTTTAATCCAGATATTTTTGAAATTTGCTGTAAGATATCACGCCAATTATGTTAGACCAGGAGGAAGAAAAGGTGATAACAGAGGAAGAATTTATTCGAGTTTCCACTTATATGAAACAACATTATGGAATTGATTTAAGTCAGAAAAAAGTAATTATCAATGGCCGTATGGAGAATTACATTAGATCAAATGGTTGGAAAAATTTTAATGAATATTTAGATGCAATGCAAGCAGATCGCTCAGGTACATTGGAAAAAATGTTAGTTAACTTTCTGACAACAAATCATACTTATTTTATGCGGGAATTTGAACATTTTGACTATTTAAAAAAGGTCGTGCTTCCCTGGTTAAAGACAAAGGAAAGCAATAAAAGGGATTTACGTATCTGGTGTGGTGCAGCTTCTACTGGTGAGGAACCCTATATGATTGCGATGGTATTAGTAGATTTTTTTGGTATGGAACATAGTAAATGGGATACAAAAGTATTAGCAACAGATATTTCTACTAAGGTGTTACAGCAGGCAATTGCAGGAGTTTATACTGCAGATCAACTAAAAAATCTTCCTGAACAATGGAAGAAACATTTTTTTACTCCAATTGCTGGAGAGATGCAGTATATGGTAAAGGGTGATTTGAAAAAGGAAGTTATCTTCCGTCAATTTAATCTAATGGATCCTTTTCCATTTAAGAAAAAATTACATGTTGTTTTTTTAAGAAATGTGATGATATATTTTGACGATAAGACAAAGAAAGCACTGATTCAAAAGGTATATGATAGTATGGAACCGGGCGGTTATTTGTTTATTGGAACAACAGAAACGCTAGATCGAAACAGTACGCCATTTCAGATTATCCAACCGTCAATATTTAGAAAGAAGGAAGGAAAATAAAAGATGCGGCCGATTAGAGTGTTAGTTGTGGATGATTCTATCGTATTTCGAGAACTGTTGGTACAAAATCTGAGCAGAGATCCTGCAATACAGGTGGTGGCAACTGCAAAAGATCCATTTGAAGCAAGAGATGCAATTTTGGCACATAAACCAGATGTTATGACATTGGATGTAGAGCTTCCAAGAATGAGTGGAATTGAATTTTTAAGAAAGCTAATGCCTCAATATCCGCTTCCTGTTGTAGTAATTAGTGCTTTAAGCGATAAAGTGTTTGATGCAATGAATGCAGGAGCAGTGGATTTTGTAGCAAAGCCAGCTGTATCTAGCCGAACACAGTTACAGGACTTTATTCGAAATGAGCTTTTGGTAAAAATTAAAATTGCATCTACTGCTAAGATTGGAAATATTAAAAAAGCTACAATGGTACAAGAACAACAATATCTCTCAGTAAAAGGAAATAATCTAATTGTAGCAATAGGAGCTTCTACAGGAGGAACAGAAGCAATTTTTTCTGTAGTAAAGAATTATGGAACAGATATTCCAGGAATTGTGATTGTGCAACATATGCCTCCTGGGTTTACGGGGATGTATGCAAAACGATTGAATGATCAGTGCCGGATTCAGGTAAAGGAGGCTCGTACAGGAGACCGAGTGTTACCCGGACACGCACTGATTGCACCAGGTGGAGATATGCATATGCATTTAGTAAAGGTAAATGGAGCTTATCAGGTGGAAGTAAAGAAAGGACCAAAAGTAAATGGCCACTGTCCTTCTGTTGATGTATTGTTTGATTCTGTTGCAAAGGTAGCAGGAGCTCATGCGGTAGGAATTATTTTGACTGGTATGGGTGGTGATGGAGCAAAGGGCTTGCTGGCTATGAGAAAAGCGGGAGCCAGAACAATAGGACAGGATGAATCGACTTGTGTAGTATATGGGATGCCAAAAGTTGCCTATGATCTAGGGGCGGTGGAATATCAGGAGAAATTGAATGACATCGCAGGAAGAACATATGCATTATTAAATAAAATGTAGAGGAGATAAAGTATGAAGATTCTATTAGCAGAAGACGATTTTGTAACAAGAAAATTTATGGTAAATTTTCTGTCAAAGTATGGTGAATGTGATGTAACAGTCGATGGAATGGAAGCAGTGGATGCGTTTATGATGGCCTTAGAAGACGATGAGCCTTATGATTTGGTTTGTTTGGATGTTATGATGCCAGTTATGGATGGTTATCAGGCATTAACAGGAATTCGAAATTTGGAAAAGCAAAGAAATGTTCCAGAAGAGAAAGCAGTGAAAGTGATTATGACAACTGCTTTAAATGAAGAGAGAAATGTAAAGCTGGCATTTGAGTTAGGCTGTACAATTTATTCTGGAAAACCAATTGATCAGGGAAGATTTGAGCAGGCGTTAAAAAAGTTGAATTTGATTTAACAGAAGAACAGACTGGAATATGCAGGAAAGGAGAAGGATATGGCTGAAGAATTTAACACAGAAGACATGCTGGAAATATATCTGTTTGAAAATCAGCAGTTGCTAGAACAGCTTCAGGAGATTGTTTTAGAGCAAAAGGATGCAGATTGTTTTGATGAAGACAGCATAAATGAAATATTCAGAACCATGCATACAATTAAAGGTTCCTCTGGTATTATGATGTTTGACAATATAACGGCGGTATCACATAAATTGGAGGATGTTTTTTACTATTTAAGAGAGTCTCATCCGGAAAATGTACCTCATGTAGAACTGGTGGAACATGTATTGGAGGTAGAAGATTTTATATCAAATGAGATGGAAAAAATCCGTAACGGCGATGCTGTGGATGGAGATGCCAGTGAATTGATTAAAAGACTGGATAAATTTTTGGAAGGAATTAAAAATGGTTCAAAGAAAAAAGGAGCAGCACCTCCACCAGAGAATGTGCATGTAGAACCAAAACAGTTCTATATTGCTCCAGTTGCAACAAGTGCAAGTCGCTTTTATAAAATCTATATTACCTTTTTTCCAGGAACACAGATGGCAAATATTCATGCCTATAAAACCGTCTATGCATTAAGAGAACTTGCAGAAGATTTATTATATTCTCCAGAGGATATTATATCAGATGAAAGTAGTTCAGAAACAATTTTGCAGGATGGATTTCGTATGTTACTGCAGGCACAATGCAGTGAAGAGGATATTCGTAAAGTAATTAGTGAAGGATATGATATTGAGAAAGTAGAGATTTTCGAATGTAAGGCAGAAGAATTTTTGCAAGGTTTTGACTTTGGAGGACATGGAGATCTTCATATTGATTTAGATTCCAGTGTAGAAGTGATTGAAGCACGAGCACAGGCAACGGTGGAGGAAACAGAAAAGAAAACAGAAAAGCCACAGATTGCTCCTGGTGATTTTGTTATTAAGTCCAAAGAACCAGGAAAACAGAAGAAACTAGCAAAAGATAAATCAAAAACGGAAAAAGCATCTTTTATTAGTGTAAATGTAAGTAAAATGGATCAATTAATGGATTTAATTGGAGAATTGGTTATTTCAGAGTCAGTGGTATTACAAAATCCTGATTTGAAAGTTCCTGGACTCAATCTTGCGAACTTTAATAAAGCTGCGGCTCAACTTGCTAAGATTTCTACTGATTTACAAAATGTAATTATGTCAATGCGAATGGTTCCTTTGACAAATACGTTCCAAAAGATGAATCGTATTGTATTTGATGTATCTAGGAAACTTGGAAAAGATATTGAATTTGAGATGGTTGGAGAGCAAACAGAGGTAGATAAAAATATTATTGAACATATTTCTGATCCTCTGATGCATTTAGTAAGAAATGCAGTTGATCATGGAATTGAAACGAATCAAGAGAGAATTGATAGTGGAAAGCCAGATAAGGGAAAAATTACGTTAATGGCAAGAACAGAAGCTGGTAAAGTATGGATTAGCGTTCAGGATAATGGAAAAGGACTTGACAGGGATAAAATTCTTGCAAAAGCAAGAAAACAAGGAATTTTGGATGAGAAAAAACCAATTGAATCTTATACAAATAAAGAAATTTATCAATTTATTACTTTACCAGGATTTTCAACAAATGAGCAGATTACCGAATACTCTGGAAGAGGCGTTGGTATGGATGTTGTAGTACAAAATATTCAGGCAATTGGTGGAATGTTAGATATTGAAAGCGAAGCAGGATTTGGAAGTACTATGAGTTTGAAGATACCATTGACGCTGGCAATTATTGATGGAATTGTAATGAAAACGGGAGGTTCGTCATTTGTATTGGAAACAGGTGTAATTAAAGAATTTGTTCGTGTGACTGAGGAAATGATGATTCATGAGCCAAATGGAGATGAATATATTATGATTCGTGGAGATTGTTTTCCAGTACTCCGTTTAGGAGAATGGTATGGCATGAGCAATTACGAAAGTTCGGTAGAAGAAGGAATTATGCTGATTCTTGAGGTAGAAGATAAGAAGATTTGTCTTTTTGTAGATAAGCTGATTGGGGAACAAGAGATTGTAGTAAAGCCGATTCCGTCCTATATCAAAAAAGTAAAGGGCTTGTCAGGCTGTACACAGTTAGGCGATGGAAGCATTGCTTTGATATTAGATCCTGCCGGTTTGGTAGAATAATATAGATAGAAAGGAACGGTGTCTAGTATGACAAGCGACGTAAAAAAGATATCAACAGAAACAGATGAACATGATGTACAAAAGGGAAAATATATGACGTTTAAATCTGGAAATGAATATTTTGGTCTTCGAATTCAATATGTAAATGAGATTATTCAATTTCAGACAATTACAGCAATTCCAGAAACAGAGGATTATATTAAAGGGTTAATTAATTTAAGAGGAAAAGTAATTCCTGTTATCGATGTACGTTTGCGGTTTAAGCAAAAACCATTTGAATACAATGATAGAACCTGTATTATTGTAATTAGCGTAAAGTCTACAGTGGTTGGATTGATTGTAGAAAAGATTGCAGAGGTAGTGGAGATTAAAGAAGAGAATATCTTGCCTCCACCTACAATTGGACGTGGAGATAAGGCACATAACAAATATGTATATGGTATCGGTAAAGTAGGGGATTCTGTAAAGTTATTGTTAGATCCAGATAAATTGTTGAATGATGACGATATGTCAGTAATTGAACAAGTGAGTGATATCAATTTGGAAGAGGAATGAGAGGGAAGAACAATGAAAAATATGAAGGTAAAAACAAAACTGGCTCTGGGATTTATGATACCGATTATACTTATGATACTAAATGTGGCAATTGGCAATATGATTACAAGAAGAGTAGAGTCTGCAGAAAATTCAACAACTTTTGTTCGCAATGCAAATTTATTTACAATTGGAATTGTAGTAATCTCAGGAATTATTACATTTGGTATAGCATTATATTTAATTGCATTAATTGAACGTTCTATAGTACAGTTATCAAATGCAGCAAAAGAGATTGCTATGGGACATGTGAATGTAGAATTGGAAAAATCGAATAATGATGAATTTGGAGATTTAGTAGATGAGTATACAAAAGTAGTTGAAAATATTAAAATACAAGCAAAAGTTGCAGAAGAAGTTTCAAATGGAAATTTGATGGTTACAGTTGTACCAAATTCTTCAGATGATTTATTAGGAAATTCATTGAAGAAATTAGTAGAAGATAATTTAAATACTTTAACCAATATTAGTGATGCAGGTTCTCAAGTAACAGTTAGTTCTTCTCAAGTAGCAAGTGCAAGTCAAGCATTGGCACAGGGATCGACAGAGCAGGCAAGTGCTATTGAAGAGATTACAGCTTCTATTGATGAGATTGCAGAAAAAACAAAACAAAATGCAGAAGAAGCTAATTCTGCTGCCAGTTTAGTAGTTCAGGCAATTGGTGAAGTAAAACAGGGAAATGTACAGATGCAAGATATGATTTCCGCTATGCGTGATATTAATAAATCCTCAGAAAGTATTTCTAAAATTATTAAGGTGATTGATGACATCGCATTTCAAACTAATATTCTTGCATTAAATGCAGCAGTGGAAGCAGCAAGAGCAGGAGAAGCAGGAAAAGGTTTTGCAGTTGTAGCAGAAGAGGTAAGAAGTCTTGCAGCAAAAAGTGCAGCAGCAGCAGCAGAGACAGCAGAGTTGATTGAAGATTCTATTAGTAAAGTGGGAACTGGTACAAAAATTGCAGATGATACAGCAAAGGCATTAGAAGCAATTACAAAAGTAGTACAAAGAAGTGAAGTAATTATCAATGGAATTGCAGAATCTTCCAATTATCAAGCAACAGCAGTTGCACAGATTGAACAGGCAATTTCACAGGTTTCACAGGTTGTACAGACCAATTCGGCTACTAGTCAACAGTGTGCAGCGGCAAGTGAAGAATTATCCAATCAGGCTTCTCGGATGAGAGAGATGCTTTCAATCTATCAGTTAGGAGCTGTTAATTCGATGTCCTCCTTTAAGAGTACACCGATGTATTCGTCATCTTTATCCAATATGAATGAACAAGTAATTTCTCTTGAAGATGGATTTGGGAAATATTAAACAATAGGCAAATTAAGGCATAGGGATGTATGAAGGTATATTTCTGTGTCTTAATTTATGAAAGTAAAAACAGGAGGAGGTTTTTAAGATGGGTGTATTAGAAGAATTAAAAGAATTGGGAGTCGATGTGGAAGATGGGTTAAAACGATTAAATAAAAATGAAACATTATATAAGAGATTGTTAGGTACATTTGTAAAAACAATGAAAGCGAAAATGATTGCACCAGATTTTGATGCAACTGATTGTACAGAAGCAATTGAAATTGCACATGCGATTAAAGGAACCGCAGGAAATTTGTCAATTACGCCAGTTTATAAGGCATATTCAGAAATTGTAAATTTGCTTCGAACTGGTCAGCCAGAAAAAGCAAGAGAGATTTTGATGGAAATTATACCAATCCAAAATGAAATTATACAATGTATTGAAAAACATAGTGCATAGAGTATACAATAGAACGCTTGAAACGATGGAGAGAGAAAATGGATAAAAAGGTAATCAATTTTTTTGCACATAGTGTAGTTAGTGTTGTTATTGTATGTATAGCGGTATTTGTTTGTCTAACTATTTTTATGGGTAGTAAGACGGAAGAGTCTATTCAAGAAGTTAGTAATACTTATATGGCTGAAGTGAACCAGCAGATTCAGCAGAAGTTTCGGGCAATTATTAGTTTACGATTGGAGCAGTTAGAGGGAATTGTCAAGCGGACGCCACCAGAAGGAATGGAATATGGAGAAGAGCTGTTGGAAGAACTAAAGTTAAGTGCAGAGATTCGGAATTTTATCTATCTGGGTTTTATGGCAGAGGATGGAACAGTTGAAGCTGTCTATGGAGAAAACATCAAGATTTTTGAGATGGAAGAGGTATTAGCTTCTTTAAAAACAGATGGCAATTTAGTGACACAAGGACAGGCAGAGGATGAAAGAAAGATTCTAATTCTAGGAAAAGAAGTTACTTATCCTATGGCAGAGGGAAAAAATAGTATTGCATTATTGGCAGGAGTGGATATGGAATATTTAAATCAGAATCTTTTTTTAGATGAAAATGATGCAGTTGTATATTCCCATATTATTGATAAAAAAGGAAATTTTATTATTCGTAATGCAGATGCCTATCGAGGAAACTATTTTGACCGAATTGTAGATCGATTTGAAAAATTAAATGGAAAAGATGCAGATCAATATGCAGAGGAGTTATTTTCTGCAATGGAAAAACGGGAAATTTATTCTACTGTTATTTCAATAGATGGTGAACAAAAAAGACTCTATTGCTCACCACTTGCAGAAAATTCTTCGTGGTATTTAATTTCTGCAATGCCAAATAGTATATTGCGTTATTCAATTAGTCGGTTAGATCGATTACGTACATTTATTATGGTTGGTTCAGCAGCGATTATTTTATGTACAATGTGCATTATTTTTATTTTGTATTATCGAATTTCACAACGACAAATGGCAGATTTAAATCAGGCAAGAGAGGAAGCAGTTCATGCGAACAAAGCAAAAAGTGAGTTTCTTTCTAGTATGAGTCATGATATTCGTACTCCAATGAATGCAATTATTGGTATGACAGAAATTGCACAACGAAATCTACAGGATAGTGCTCGTGTAGAAGATTGTTTACGAAAGGTGCATTTATCTAGTAAACATTTATTGGGATTGATTAACGATGTGTTAGATATGTCAAAAATTGAAAGTGGAAAAATGGTATTAAATATGATTCCAATGTCTTTACGTGGAGCGATGGATGATATTGTTAATATTATGCAGCCGCAGGTGAAAGAAAAAAATCAGTATTTTGATATTTTTATAAAACCTATCTTATCAGAAGATGTCTATTGTGATGCAGTTCGTTTAAATCAAGTATTGCTAAATCTTTTATCAAATGCTGTAAAGTTTACACCAGAGAATGGAAGAATTGATATTCATATGATGCAGGAGCCATCAAGTTTAGGAGAAGAGTATGTATGTACCCATATTACTGTAGTCGATACTGGAATTGGTATGTCAGAAGAATTTCGGAAGAAGATTTTTGATACCTTTTCTAGAGAGGAAACCGATCAAGTACGTCAAATTATTGGAACAGGACTTGGAATGGCAATTACAAAAAGTATTGTAACATTGATGGGCGGAACCATTCAAGTGGAAAGTGAACATGGAAAGGGAACTTCTTTTCATGTGGCATTAGATCTAAAAAAAGCTACGATACATGAAGAAGATATGAAATTACCAGATTGGAATATTTTAGTTGTTGATGATAATGAATTATTATGTTGTAGTGCAGTAGCTAATTTAGAGGAATTAGGTGCTCATGCAGATTATACATTGGATGGAAAAAAGGCAATAGAGATGATAGAAGAACGACATAACCGAAATGATGACTATCATTTTGTTCTGATTGATTGGAAGATGCCAAATATGGATGGTATGGAAACCATACGTGAAATTCGTAATCGTGTTGGATCGGATATACCAGTATTTTTAATTTCCGCTTATGATTGGAATGATATTGAAGATGAAGCAAATGAGACATCAATTGAAGGGTTTATTTCAAAACCATTATTTAAGTCTACTTTATATGAACGATTGAAACAGTATACAGAAGGATATACAAAAGAAGCAGAAGAAAAAGAAGCAGAAGTAGATTTTACTGGAAAACACATTCTCCTTGCAGAAGATATGGATATTAATTGGGAAGTAGCTTATGAGATTCTTTCTGTTTTTGGCTTGGAATTACAACGAGCAGAGAATGGAAAAGAATGTGTAGAAAAATTTGAAGCATCAAATATTGGATTTTATGATGCAATTTTGATGGATATTCGGATGCCAGTTATGAATGGCTATGAAGCAACACAAGCGATTCGAAATTTGGATCGAAGTGATCGGGATTTACCAATTATTGCGATGACAGCAGATGCATTTTCAGACGATGCACAGCGATGCTTAGAGTGTGGGATGAATTCTCATATTCCAAAACCTCTTGATATAAAGGAGTGTATGCGAGTATTACAGGAATATTTAGGATAGATGATAAAGTTGTATCACATATTTGTGAAAAATTACTAAAAAAAATTTTTTTTTTTATATCTTTTTGTGATTGATTTTTTAATTTATTTTCAGTATGATAAGGTTAATCTAAAAGACATGTTACTGGTAATGCAGGCAGGATCGATTGGAAATAACATAATTATTATGTTTATTTTTGATCGATCTTTTTTTATGTGTAAAATGAATATGTTATCAGAAACAGGTAAAAAGAGGAATGTTGATCGACAGATTGATTTTGGCCAAAATCATAGCAGCAGAAATAAGAAAGGATTAAAAAAGGAGAGAAGTGCAATGGCGAAAAATTATACAAATACTGCAAAAGAAGTGTTAAAGCAGGTAGGCGGTGAAGGGAATATTTCTCATTTGGAACATTGTTCTACAAGGCTTCGCTTTACAATTGTCGATTCTGGAAAAGTAAATAAAGAAGCATTAAAAGCAATATCAGGAGTAATGGGAGTTGTAAGCAGTGGAAATCAATGTCAGGTGGTAATTGGAAATGATGTAATTGAAGTATATGATGAATTATTAAAGTTAGGGACATTTCATGGCACAGGTGCAACAGTACAAAATGAAAAAAAAGAGCTTGGAGCAATGGTGTTAGACTTTGTGGTTGGTATTTTTCAACCGTTAGTTCCCGCAATTGCTGGTGCTGGTATTTTAAAGGCTTTTTTATCTTTGTTGACTTTGATGAAAGTAATGGATTCTTCTGGAGGATGGTATCAAGTACTTTATTATGCAGCAGATGCAGCACTTTATTTTTTACCACTTATGGTAGCAGTTACAATGTCTACCAAATTAAATTGTAACCGTTTGGTAGCATTAGCTTCTGTAGGGGCATTGATTCTTCCGGGAATGACTTCTTTTATAGCTGGCGGTGCAAGTTTATGGGGATTTGAAATTCGAAATATTGCTTATAGTTCGCAGGTATTTCCGGCAATTCTTTGCGTTGGATTTTTGTATTATGTAGAGAAATATGTAACAAAGATTTCTCCAAAACCTATTCGAGTATTTTTTGTTCCTATGGTTTGTTTTGCTGTAGTAGTTCCAGTTACACTTTTAATTCTTGGACCACTTGGCTATACAGTGGGACAGGGATTGACGACAGTAATTTTATTCTTATATAATAAACTTGGTTGGGCTGCTGTAGCACTTTTGGCTGCGATTCTTCCTTTTATGATTGCTACTGGTATGCATAAAGCATTAGTTCCTTATGCAGTATCTTCTATTTCAGAGATGGGAGAAGAGCTTTTGTATATGCCAGCATCTTTAGCACATAATATTTCAGAGGGTGGTGCATGTTTTGCTGTGGCACTTCGCACAAAGGATACTGATTTGCGTTCAGCTGCTATTTCAGCAGGTATCTCTGCTATTTTTGGAATTACAGAACCAGCTCTATATGGTGTTACTTTACAAAATAAGCGTGTTCTTTCAGGCGTAGTAGCAGGAAGTTTTATAGGAGGTTTGGTAATAGGATTAGGTAATTTGAAAGCGTTTGTAGCTATGGGACCTGGACTTGCGGGGATGGCTATGTTCGTGGATGTAGCAAATTCTATGAATATTGTATGGGCGTTTGTTGGATTTGGAGTTTCTTTAGGAGCTTCTTTTGTGGCAACTTTGCTTCTCTATCAGGAGAAAAAAGTAGAAAATTCAAAGGCACCAGAAGGAATTGATAAAAATAAAACAATAGTTAGTCCATTAGATGGAAAATTGATTGCTCTTGATCAGGTAAAGGACGAAGTATTTTCAGCAGGGATTTTGGGAGATGGAATGGCTGTAATTCCAGAAAAAGGGGAATTATATGCTCCAGCAGATGCGAAAATAGATACGGTATTTGATTCAAAACATGCGATTTCTATGGTATGTGAGAATGGAGCAGAAGTTTTATTACATGTAGGATTAGAAACGGTAAAATTAGAAGGAAAATATTTTGAGCCTCAAGTAAAGAGTGGGGATCAAGTGACAAAAGGACAACTTTTGATGAAATTTAATTTAGCTGCATTAAAAAAGGAGGGATATGATGTAGTGACTCCGGTAATTATTACAAATTCGGCAGATTATCAATTAAATAAAGCATCAGAAGGAATGATAAAGTGTGGAGATATTATTATGGGACTTAAGAGATAGGAGGGATTAATATGAGTTTTCCAGAAGGATTTTTATGGGGTGGAGCAGTAGCAGCAAATCAGATAGAAGGTGCATGGAATGTAGGTGGAAAAGGCTGGTCTGTGGACGATGTAGCAACTTATAAGCCAAATGTAGATGTAAAAGATTATAAAGCACATGTTACAATATCTCGTAAAAAGATCGAAGAGGCTATGCAGGATAAAGAGGATACTTACTATCCAAAACGGAGAGGAATTGACTTTTATCATCATTATAAAGAAGACTTAGCATTGTTTGCAGAGATGGGATTTAAAGTTTTCCGCCTTTCGATTGCTTGGACTAGACTGTTTCCAACAGGAGAGGAAGAGGAACCAAATGCAGAAGGAATTGCATTTTATAAAGGTGTCTTCCAAGAGATGAAACGTTTAGGAATAGAGCCATTAGTAACACTTTCTCATTATGAAATGCCATTAGCATTAAGTTTAAAATATAATGGATGGGCGGATCGCAGAGTAGTGGATTATTTTGTAAGATTTAGTCGCACTTGTTTTGAACACTATGGAGAGTATGTGAAATATTGGCTGAATTTTAATGAGGTGGATAGTATAATTCGTCATTCCTTTATTACAGCTGGAATTATTCCAGAACTTTGTGGTGAGAAGGGAGAAATTCCATGTTGTTATCAGGCACTTCATCATCAATTTGTAGCTGCAGGTATTGTAACAAAGCTTTGTCATAAGATGGTACCAAATGGACAGATGGGGTGTATGCTAACGAAGTTGATGACATATCCTCGTACATGTGCACCAGAAGATGTAGCAGCTACACAGAAGAAGAATTTAGAGAATATGTTCTATTCCGATGTGATGGTATTTGGAGAATATCCTCGTATGATCTTACGAGATTTAGAAAAACGAAAGATTGAGATTCAAATGGAGCCAGAAGATTTAGAAATTATCAAAGAAGGAACGGTTGATTTTGTGTCATTTAGTTATTATATGAGTATGACAGAATCGGTTGATCCAAATGCAGAGCGTACACCAGGAAATACCGTTCTTGGAGTGAAAAATCCTTATTTATCTTCTAGCGAATGGGGATGGCAAGTCGATCCAGTGGGACTTCGAATTTCTTTAATTGAATTGTATGATCGGTATAAAAAGCCATTGTTTATTGTGGAAAATGGAATTGGTTCTAGAGATACAGTAGAAGAGGATGGATCGATTCATGATCCTTATCGAATTGATTATTTTCGGCAACATTTTCTTGAGATGGAAAAGGCAATTGATGATGGAGTAGAATTAATGGGATATACAAGTTGGGCTCCGATTGATTTAATTAGTGCCTCTACTAGTCAGATGAGTAAACGATATGGTTTTATCTATGTCGATCAGGATGACTTAGGAAATGGAAGCTTAAAAAGAAGTAAGAAAGATAGTTTTTATTGGTATCAGAAGGTAATACAGACGAATGGAGCTGAAATTCATGTGCCTGTGTCTCAAGAGGAGTCCAGTATTTAAGAAAAAGGAATAGCATAATCATACAGGAAGGTGGGTTCTAGATGCTGTATATTAAAAAGGTCTTAAATTCTAGTGTAATATTAGTAGCTGATGAAGAGGAAGAGTTTATCGTATTAGAGAAAGGAATCGGTTACGGTAGAAGACCAGGAGAGGCAGTAGAAATAAAGCAGGATAGTCAAATTTTTGTACAGTTATCTCAAACCGATCGGAATCAATTAGCAGAGTTACTAAGTGAGATTCCTGCTGGTTATTTGGAGATGACACAAAAAATTGTAGCTTATGCGGAACAGCAACTCAATACTTCCTTGAATGAACATATCTATTTGGCATTGACTGATCATTTGCATTTTGCAATAGAACGGTTTCGAAAAAATATGATAATTACAAATCGAGTATTTTGGGAACTAAAGACATTTTACCCAAAGGAATATCAGATTGGAAAAAAAGCGTTAGAAATTGTAGAACAAGAAATTGGGGGGGTTGTACTGCCAGAGGAGGAAGCAGCCAATATTGCTTTTCATATTGTAAATGCACAAAAGGAAGAAAAAGTGCAATATGATGCTATGCGGGCAGCAAAGTTAATTGGAAGAGTGATTACACTTGTGACATATTTTATGAACTGTCAACCAGATAAAGAAAGCATCCATTATTCTCGATTCCTTAGTCATATGCAATATTTTGCAGAACGATTTTTTACGGATCGAATGTTGGATTCTTCAGATGATTTTTTATATGCACAGATGGAGAAGGGATATCCAAAGGCACTTGCCTGTGCAGAAAAAGTAAGAACACATATAATTAAAGAGTATAATAAAGGAATTAGCAATGAAGAAGTTGCTTATTTGGCAGTTCATATTCAACGATTAGCTTCTAGAGAATAGAAAAAAAGTGAATTTGACATTAATACTTAGTGTCAAATTCACTTTTATATTGCTTGAAAAAAGAGAGAAGGACTGGTTATAATAAAGGTATCAAAGGGATTGATTGGCCAATCATACCTCAAATTACGTGTAAATAGATGGATAAAAAAAGGTGAGGTGTGAAATCAATGAAAGAGAAAGTACAGGTTTTTGGAAGGGCATTAAGTGGCATGGTTATGCCAAATATAGGAGCTTTTATTGCATGGGGACTAATTACAGCATTATTTATTGCAACTGGATGGTTTCCTAATGAAACTCTTGCAAGAATGGTAGAACCGATGTCAAAATATTTACTTCCTCTTCTTATCGCTTATACAGGTGGAAAAGTGGTAGCAGATCATAGAGGAGGTGTAATTGGTACAATTGTTACTATGGGGGTAATTGTAGGTTCTGATATTCCAATGTTTATTGGTGCAATGATTATGGGACCATTTTCCGCATGGATTTTAAAGAAGTTTGATCAGGCAATAGAAGGAAAAGTAAAAGCTGGATTTGAAATGTTGGTCAATAACTTTTCATTAGGAATAATTGGGGCAATTTTAGCATGTTTTGCTATGTTTGTAATTGCACCAGTTGTAACATCATTAAATGCTGTGATGGAAATGGGAGTTCGATTTTTTGTCGATCATAGTTTGCTTCCTTTGGCAAGTATTTTTATTGAGCCAGCTAAAGTGTTATTTTTAAATAATGCCATCAATCACGGAATCTTATCACCAATAGGGATTCAACAAGTAAACGAAATAGGCAAGTCTATTTTTCTTTTATTAGAAGCGAATCCAGGACCAGGACTTGGTGTGCTTTTAGCATATTGTATTGCTGGAAAGGGAAGCGCAAAAACTTCTGCACCAGGAGCAGTGATTATTCATTTCTTTGGAGGTATTCATGAAATATATTTTCCATACATATTGATGAATCCATTGCTTTTAGCAGCTACTATAGCAGGAGGTGCAGCTGGAATTTTAGTATTTACAATATTTGATGTTGGGTTGACTGGAACAGCATCACCAGGTAGTATTCTCTCTATTTTAATGATGTGTGAAAAAAATTCCTATTTAGGATTGATTCTTGGTGTTCTTATATCTGCAGTAGTTTCATTAGCAATTGCTTTGCCAATTTTAAAGTTTGCAGGTAAGGATGTTAGTTTAGAAGAAGCAACTGCACAGAAAAATAGTATGAAAGCAGAAGCAAAAGGAATAGGAAATACAATAAAAAAAGAAGATAAGATTAAAATTGCATTTGCTTGTGATGCAGGAATGGGTTCAAGTGCAATGGGAGCCACAGTATTAAAGAAAAAAGTGGAAAAAGCAGGTATTACAGATGTTAGCATTATTCATACTCCAGTGTCTTCTATTCCAGCAGATATCAATATTGTAGTAACACATGAAGAGCTTGGAGAGCGTGCTGCACATAGCAATCCAAATGCAAAATTAATTTTGATTACCAATTTCCTTTCTGCACCAGAGTATGATAAGTTAATTTCTGATTTGCAAAAGATAAGAGAATAGTAGAAATAAAAGGTTGCCTGTGTTATAATAACGATATTTATAAAAGAAACGATTATATGTTACATAGGTGGCAAAGAATGAAAAAAATGATACACAGATTTGGGAAATTTTATAGTAAAATTATAATGGATTATATTGGCATATTTATTTTTGTAGGTATTTTATCGGTAGTGTTTGGCGATTGCGGATGGATACCAAATAAGAATATTTATGCCATTTCTCAGTTTGTTTACCAGATAGTGATTCCAACTTTAATTGCTTATACAGCAGGAAACCAGAGAAAATATTCTGGAAAAAAAGAAAATTTAAATCAATTTTATGGTGGCGGTGTAATTGCAGTTATGGCAACCTCAGGGATGCTTCTTGCAGATGCAGGAGGTAGTATTTTATTTGCTATGTTATTTGGACCTATTTGCGGAATACTTTGGGAAAAGATACTAGAGCCATTTATGGAAAAAGGAAAAAGTGGACTAGAAATGCTGATACGTAATATAACAATAGCAATAACAGGAAGTATATTAGCTGTTTTTGCTTTTTATATTGCTGCTCCATTTTTATCGGCAGTAATAACAATATTTTTTGCGGGAATTAGTTTTTTTATTGAACATCATTTGATTTTTTTACTTAGTTTTATTATTGAACCAGCAAAAGTATTGTTTTTAAATAATAGTATAAATCATGGGATTTTGCTTCCTATTGGTATACAGCAGGCAGAACAAACTGGCGAATCAATTTTATTTTTATTGGAAACAAATCCAGGGCCAGGATTTGGGGTTTTATTAGCCTGTTATATTTGCAAAAAAGAAAGAAGAAATGAATACTTATCATCTATATTTGTAGAATTGATTGGAGGAGTACATGAGGTTTATTTTCCCGTTGTACTTTCCAATATTTGGCTGATTTTTGCATTGATTGGAGGAGGGGCAGCAGGTAACTTGTGTTTTTCTATTTTTCATGCGGCTGCAACAGGGGCGATTTCGCCAGGAAGTATTGTAGTTATTTTGTTGTTAAGTACAAAGAATAATATGATTGGAGTGGTATTGGGAATTTTTGTATCTGCTATA
This sequence comes from uncultured Lachnospiraceae bacterium, assembly GCA_910579865.1. Lineage (GTDB taxonomy): Bacteria > Bacillota > Clostridia > Lachnospirales > Lachnospiraceae > MGBC114844. The sequence goes on along the minus strand of CAJTXA010000012.1, from coordinate 65,268 downwards.
GTATCAGCGGTTACTGCTATTTTTATCTTAAAATTACAAGAAAAATTAAAATATCAAATGCAGAAAAAAGAAAAACAGGAGAACGGTAGAAAATATAAAGAACAAACAATACTATATGGGAACATGGAGGATAACATGGTACAAAAAGTTGGTGTAATCTGTAATGCAGGAGTAGGGTCTAGTGCAATAGGAGCAGCTCTATTTCGCAGAAAATTAAAAGAACTGAATATTACAGAAATAGAGGTTGCTGCTTATGCAGCCGATCAAATTCCAGAGGATGTAAAGATTGTGATTTGTCAAAAAGATTTTAAAGAGTTGACCATACAGAAGATAAAAGCAGATGTCTATACAATAGAAAATTTATTAAATCAGACGGAGTATCTAACTATTCTAAAAGAAATCCAAAGGAAAGGTGGAAAGGAAAAATGGATCTGACCCCACGTTTAAAACAGATTTTGATGATTATGTTAGAAGAAGGAGGAATTATTTCTGTAAAAGAGTTGGCGCAGCGGATTGGTGTAAGTAAACGAACGGTGCAGCGTGAACTAGAATATATTGGAACTAGTTTAAAACAGTATCAGATTACATTTGAAACAAAGACAGGGAAAGGGGTATGGATTGGGGGGAAAGAAGAAGACAAACGGAAATTGCTAATAGAGCTAAAACAAAAAGATAATTATGATGTTAGTAATCGAGAGGAGCGAAGAAAACGTTTAGTTTTAGAAATTTTAAAAAATAAGGGGTTAAAAAAATTATTTTATTATGCTAGTCAGTTTCAAGTAAGTGAAGCAACAATTAGTACAGATTTGGAAGCAGTAGAGGGATGGTTAAAGGAACAGAATCTTATTGTAATAAGAAAACCAGGAAGTGGAATTGAAGTAAATGGAACAGAGAAAGACTATCGCAGGGCAATTCGAACTTTTATTGAAGAAAATATAGATACACAGATGATACGAGAATCTTATGAAATGAAGGAAACAGAAAAAGAAATCCATGCAATTTATGGAAGCAGCATGGGACAAGTTTTAAATGAAACTATTTTAAAGAAGGTGGTAAATTGTCTTTCAAAAATAGAGGATAAGCGAATGTTGACTTTAACAGATAGTTCTTATATTGGCTTGGTGCTTCATATTTCCATTGCTATGAGTCGTATTTTAAAAAATGAGATTATTGAACAAAAAGATAATTGGCGCAGTCAGATAGGAGAAGATGAAGAGTACAAACTAGCAGAGGAGATTGTAAAACGATTAGAAGAAGAATTTATTTTAGAGATACCAGATATTGAAACCATGTATATTTGTCTTCATATTAAAGGTGCAAAACATCAGGGAATTGAATGGGATGGGCAGAAAACAATTGAAGTAGAACGAAAAGAATTACTAGAATTAGTAAATGAAATGATTAATGCTTATGATAGTGAACATGCATTTGAAATTAAACAAGATAATGATTTTATACAAGGGTTATTAGCGCATTTACAGCCTACTTTTGTACGTTTATTATATGATATGAAGATTGCCAATCCTGTATTGGGAGATATAAAACAATCTTATCCAGATATTTTTGAACGCAGTAAACGTGCAGCAGATGTGTTGGAACAATGGGTAAATAAACCTATTCCAGAAACAGAAGTGGGATTTTTAACGATTCATTTTGGAGCAGCACAGGTGCGAATGGAAGGAAAAAAGGAAAATATTCGTCGAGTAACAGTAGGAATTGTATGTGCCAGCGGAATTGGGATTTCTAGACTAATGTTAACAAAGCTAGATAAAATATTTCGGGAGCGAATACAGATGGAAACATATGGCCAAAATGATATTACGCCATATGTCGCAGGAAAGATTGATTTTTTTGTTAGCAGCATTGCATTAAAGTCAGCAGGCATAGATGCAGATGTGATACAAGTAAATCCATTATTAAATAATGAAGATATTGAAAAAATTAGACAAAAGATTTTTTATTATGAGCGAATTCCAAAAAAAGAACAAGAAGAAACACGATTTATGATAGAATTAGAACAAGTAAATATTTTAGCAATGCAGATTAAAACTATTTTGCGCTATATGGAAGTTTTTAAGGTAAGTAATAATCTAACATTTGAAGAGTTAGTGATTGCTATTTCAGAAAAAATGTCACCCTATCGGGATCAGCAGGTGATGATTCAGGAGGATATTGAACATAGAGAAAAATTAGGAAGTCAGATTTTTGCAGAGTTTGGATTTGGACTTTTGCATACACGAACGAAAGGAGTCGTTCGTCCAAGTTTTAGTGTTTGTATTACAAAAGATCGAGGAATTTTTTGTAATCCTTATTTTAAAGGAGTACAAGTAATATTGGTTATGCTTCTTCCTATTGATGAAAACATTCGAGTGAATAGTGAGATACTTGGATATATTAGTAGTGTTTTAATTGAAGATTATACATTTTTAGATACAATTATAAAAGGAGAAAAGGAAGAAATAAAAATAAGACTTTCTGAACATCTTCGAATCTTTTTTAACCAATATTTAAATCGAGTATAAGATAAATAGATTTATTTAGACAGTATCGTTTTAGTTACAAGAACCGTACTGTCTTTTTTTATAGATAATTTTACTTTTACCCTTGTATAAAAATAAAATTGACACTATTGAATGGTGCCAAACCCTATCTTCTTTCAATTGAAAAATAGGTTGTAATATAGTTATAATAATATCATAGAAAAGAAGAAAACTTGAAATATGAAAAAATGCAATCAAAATATAAGGAGGAACGATGATGTTTTTTCAAAGAAAAGGAAAGAAAGAAGAAAACAATGAAAAAAAATTAGAACTTTTATATCAAGAGAATGTAAAGGTTAATTGCAAAGCAGATAAGAAAGAAAATGTGATTCGTGCAGTAGGGCAGATGTTAGTGGATACAGGATATGTCAATCAGTCTTATGTAGATGCTATGGTAAAAAGAGAGGAAAGTTTTTCTACCTATATGGGAAATGAATTAGCTTTGCCGCATGGAGTAGAAGAGGCAAAAAAAGAGATTAAAGCCTCTGGAATTGCAGTTATGGTTTTTCCAGATGGAACAGATTGGGATGGAGAACAAGTAAAGGCTGTAATTGGAATTGCGGGAGTGGGAGAGGAACATCTAAAAATTTTATCTGTTGTTGCAGAGATGGCTTTGGAAGATGATTTTATGGAACATTTAGTTTCAGCCAGTGCACAGGAAGTTTATGAGATGTTAAAAGGAGGAAAGGTTGCATGATTGTTACAGTAACAATGAATCCGGCAATTGATAAAACAGTAGATATTGATCGGCTAGAGTGTGGAGGATTGAATCGGATAAAACATGTGGAATTAGATGCTGGCGGAAAGGGAATTAATGTTTCAAAAACAATTCATGAATTAGGAGGAACAAGTATTGCTACTGGTTTTATTGCTGGAAATACTGGGAAAATGATTCAAAGTGTAATGGAAGAATGGCAGATTCAAAATGATTTTATTGAGGTCAGTGGGGAGACTAGAACAAATACAAAAGTTTTTGAAAGTACAGGAGAATTAACAGAATTAAATGAACCAGGTCCTACCGTGAGTGAAGCAGATATTCAAGCATTGCTAGAAAAGCTGGATGGATATGCCAAAGAGGGAACTCTGTTTGTATTAGCTGGAAGTGTGCCAAATGGAGTAGGAAAAGATATCTATGGAAAAATAATAGAACGAGTCCATCGAAAAGGTGCAAAAGTTTTATTAGATGCAGATGGAGAACTTTTTGCAAAAGCTTTAGAGGCTGGACCAGATATGATTAAACCAAATCGAGTGGAGTTAGAACAATATGCTACTATGGATTATATTGCTTCTGAGCAGGAGTTAGTTTTAATTGCTGAGAAATTAATGGAAAAGGGAATTGATATGGTAGCGGTTTCTATGGGAAAACGAGGGGCTATTTTCTTAAAAAAAGATTGTCAGGTAAGGTGTCCAGGGTTAAAAGTAAAAGCTCATTCTACCGTTGGAGCAGGAGATGCTATGGTAGCAGGACTTTCCTATGCATGGGATCAGAAAATGTCAATTGAAGATACAATTAAAATGTGCATGGCTGTTTCTGCTGGAGCAGTAACGACAATTGGAACAAAGCCTCCTACACGAGATGTTGTTGACTCTTTAATGGAACAAGTACAAATAGAAACAATAAAATAAAAAATTAATAAGAGAAAGGATAGAAATAAAAATGAAGACGAAAGCAGTCAGAATGTATGGAGAGAGAGATTTAAGATTAGAAGAGTTTGAATTGCCAGAGATAAAAGAAGATGAGATTTTAGTTAAAGTAATCAGTGATAGTATTTGCATGTCTACTTATAAGTTAGTAGAACAGGGTAAGAGACATAAAAGAGCACCACAAAATATTGATACCAATCCAATTATTATTGGACATGAGTTTGCAGGAGTAATTGTAAAAGTAGGAGCAAAATGGCAGGACCAGTTTCAACCAGGACAAAAGTTTGCACAACAACCAGCATTAAATTATAAGGGAAGCCTAGCGTCTCCAGGTTATTCTTATGAGTTTTTTGGTGGTGCCTGTACATACTGCATTATTCCTCATGAGGTAATGGAACTGGGATGTTTGATGGATTATAATGGAGATAGTTTTTTTGAGGCTTCTCTTGGGGAACCAATGAGTTGTATTATTGGTGGGTATCATGCTAATTATCATACTAATAAAAGAAATTATGATCATGCAATGGGAACAAAAACAGATGGAAATATTTTAATTATGGGTGGATGTGGTCCAATGGGACTTGGAGCAGTCAGCTATGGAATCCAATTTGAAAATAGACCAAAGCGTATTGTGGTAACAGATGTAAGTGATGATCGGATTGCACGGGCAAAAGAGATGATTTCTGAGGAACAGGCGAAAAAAAATGGAGTTGATCTTTTCTATGTTAATACTGCCAAAATGGAAAATCCAATTGAGGAATTATTGGCAATCACAGAAGGACATGGATATGATGATGTATTTGTATATATACCAAATCGACAAGTGGCAGAGATGGGAGATCGGCTATTGGCGTTTGATGGTTGTATGAATTTTTTTGCTGGGCCAACTGATAATCAATTTAAGGCAGAAATTAATCTTTACAATGCCCATTATACAAGTACCCATATACTTGGAACAACAGGTGGAAATAATGATGATTTGATAGAAGCAAATCAGCTTGCAGCAGCAGGAAAGATTGAACCAGCAGTTATGGTAACACATGTTGGCGGAATTGACAGCATTGCAGAAGCAACATTAAATCTTCCAAAGATTCCTGGGGGAAAGAAACTAACTTATACACAGTTTAATATGCCTTTAACAGCAATTGAAGATTTTGAAGAATTAGGAAAGAACAATCCATTATTTGCAAAGCTGGATCAGGCCTGCAAACGTAATCGGGGGATGTGGAGTGCAGAGGCAGAGAAAATATTGTTTGAACATTTTGGAGTGGATATAAATTAAAAAGAAGGAGAAGAAGTTATGGTATCACAGAAGGTTATTGTAAAGAATAAATCAGGACTTCATGCCAGACCAGCAGGAGTATTAACGCAGGCAGCCAAGAAGTGCAGTTCAAATGTACAGCTTGTAATAGGAGAAAAGATAATTCCAGTAAAAAATATTTTAAAATTAATGGCTGCTGGGATAAAATGTGGAACAGAGATTGAGGTACAATGTGAGGGAGAGAATGAAGAGGCAGATTTAAAGGAAATAGTAACATTAATTGAGAGTGGACTAGGGGAATAATGTTAGAAAAAGGTGTTATATAAAACAGAAATTGATATGTTTTATATAACACCTTTCTATATAAGATACCTATATTATATAGCCTACTATATTTGACAGTTATAGGAAATTTATGTTATAGTATGAAAAGTATGAAAGAGGAGGAAAATAGTATGGAGCTAAGAGTTTTGCAATATTTTAGCGAAATATTATTGGTAAAGTTATACAATTATAAAAAGAATAAAAAAGCAGATAGAAAAAAAATCCACAAGGAATAAAGAAAATGATTGACAATTTTTATATCATATGCTAAAATATTGATTGTATAAAAAAGATTGTTACTGGTAATGCAGGCTATACTAATTTGTACACTAGCAATTTTGCGTAGTGGGAATTAATATAGCTTTTTTTGTATATTAATTTCCTGGATGGAGGTGGATAGCCTTGTTGATTGAGAAAGTTATCAATAATAATCTTATTCGGTCAAAAAATGAAAAAGGACAGGAAATTCTGGTTATGGGATGTGGACTAGGATTTAAGAAAGCTGTCGGAGAGCCAGTTGATACGGCTAAAATTGAAAAGATTTATACAATGAATGACCAAAAAGAGTATGATCAGTTAGGAGAGATTTTATCTAAGATGCCATTGGAATATATTCAGCTTACCAATGAAATTGTGGATTATGCGAGTGTTTCTTTAGGGAAGCCTTTAAGTGGGAACATTTATCTAACTCTATGTGATCATATTAGCTTTGCTTTAGAAAGAATGAAAAAGAATCTTTTAATTCGTAATGCACTATTATTGGAGATTAAGCGATTTTATAATCATGAATATCTAATTGGAGTAGAAGCATTGCAGATGATTTATAAGCGTACTGGAATACAGCTTCCAATCGATGAAGCAGGATTTATAGCGTTGCATTTTGTAAATGCTGGGATGGATTCAATTGGGATTGGACAAACCCAAGAGATGATGAAGATGATTCAGAATATTGTAAATATCGTAAAATATCATTTTAATGTAGAATTAAATGAAAATTCGATTCATTATGAGCGTTTTATTACACATCTAAAATTTTTTTTAAAGCGTGTTTTTGCTGGTCAGGAAATTGATGACGGAGATGAAGTCTTTTTTACAACTATAAAAAATCAGTATAAAAAGGCTTTTGCCTGCGTGATGAAAGTTTATGAATATATCCGAAAAGAATATGGGATACTTTTGACAAATGATGAAATGATGTATTTAGCCATCCATATCCATCGAATTACTGCAAAGTAAGCATACATGAAAAAAGTGTTATGAAAAATTGCATAAGGAGGCCATGAGATGAATTATCAAGAGCTAGGAACCAAGATATTAAGTCTGGTAGGTGGAAAAGAAAATGTGACTGGATTGACACATTGTGCAACTCGTCTTCGCTTTATTCTAAAAGATGATACCAAAGCAAAGACAGATGTATTAAAGAATACACCAGGAGTATTAGGGGTTGTAAAAAATGGTGGTCAGTATCAGGTAATTATTGGAAATGACGTCAATCATGTATATAAACCAATTGCAGAAGTATGTGATTTGGCAAATACAGAAACGAAAAAGGGTCAAGAGCCAGAAGAAAAGAAAAGCCTAGGAGAACGGTTTATTGCTACGATTACAGGTATTTTTACACCAATTTTGCCTGCAATTACAGCCGCTGGTATGTTAAAAGCAGTTCTTGCTGTATTGACTGCTTTTAAGTTAATCAATACAAGCAGTGATACGTATCAAGTAATTAATTTTATGGCAGATGCCGCCTTTTATTTTCTGCCTATTTTATTAGCAAATTCGGCTGCAAAGAAATTTAATTGTAATCCATATATGGCAATGATGCTGGGGGGGATTTTATTACATCCGAATTTTGTAAATATGGTAGCAGCATCAAAGGAATCAGGAGAAGCAATTCGCCTATTTTTTGTACCAATTTATAATGCAAGTTATTCTTCTTCTGTAATTCCGATTATTTTATCTGTTTGGTTTATGTCGCTTGTAGAGCCAATTGCAGATAAAGTATCACCAAAAGCAATTAAATTTTTTACAAAGCCTTTGCTGACAATATTAGTTTCAGGTGCTATTACATTGTGGGCATTAGGACCAATTGGGTATATTGTTGCAAGTTGGATTGCAAATGGAGTCAATCTTTTAAATACTTATGTAAGCTGGTTAGTACCATTGGTTTTGGGAGGTACGTTCCCTCTATTAGTTATGACAGGAACCCATTATGGAATTATCCCAATTGGTATTAATAATCGTATGACAACTGGGTATGATACAATTGTATATCCAGCAAATCTATCTTCCAATATTGCACAAGGTGCCGCCACTTTTGCAGTTGCAATCAAAACAAAGTCACAGGAAATTAAGCAACTGGCGACTTCAGCTGGAATTACCGCTGTCTGTGGAATTACAGAACCGGCACTGTATGGTATTAATATGCGGTTTAAGACACCTTTGATTTCTGCTTGTATTGGCGGTGCTGCAGGTGGACTATATGTGGGATTGTTAAAAGTAAAGAATTATGCTGGAGGCTCTCCTGGACTTATGACATTGCCAGGATATATTGGAGGAAATGGATTTACAGATTTGATTCATGCCTGTATTGGAGCAGCAATTGCTTTTGTTGTTTCATTTGCAACAAGTTATATGTTATATAAGGAGCAGGAAGAACCAACGAAACATTTAAAGGAAACAGATGGAACAAATGAAGAAGTTACAAAGAGAACTACTGTAAAATCTGAGACAATTACAGTTTGTTCTCCAGCTACAGGAGAGTTAGTTTCAATTTCTAAAGTAAGTGATCCAACATTTGCACAAGAGATTATGGGAAGAGGAATGGCAGTGATTCCTAAAGAAGAAACGATTGTATCTCCTATAAATGGAACTGTGCAGATGGTATTTGATACAAAACATGCAATTGGATTTTTATCAGAGGAAGGTGCAGAAGTATTAGTTCATGTTGGATTGGATACGGTAAATTTAAATGGACAATATTTTGAGGCATTAGTAAAAGATGGAGATTCTGTTCAAGTGGGGACACCTGTATTAAAAGTAGACTTAAAAGGAATTCAAAAAGCAGGGTATGAGATTGTTACACCTGTAATTGTAACAAATAGTGCAGATTATGCAGATGTCATTGTTGGAGAAGAACGAAAAATACAAAAAGCAGAAGCTATTATGAAGGTAGTCTGCTAAAAGGATTTTATTTTAAAATTGGAGTGTCATGCCATAGATTAAATTTTGGAATGGCACTCTATCTATGATAAAAGGAGGAAGGTTTCGATGGCATTAAGTAAAAATTTTTTATGGGGTGGAGCTACTGCTGCAAATCAATGTGAAGGTGCTTATAAAGAAGGGGGCAGGGGGCTCGCAAATGTGGATGTGATTCCTTTTGGTTCTGATCGTCCAGCAATTATGCGAGGACTAAAGCATATGACAAAACTAGATAAAGAATATTTTTATCCAGCACTAGAGGGAATTGATTTTTATCACCACTATAAAGAAGATATTAAGATGCTTGCAGAGATGGGATTTCGGACATTTCGTATGTCGATTGGGTGGTCTCGTATTTATCCAAATGGAGACGATCTTGTTCCTAATGAAGAAGGACTTAAGTTTTATGAAGATGTATTTTTAGAGTGTCAAAAGTATGGAATAGAACCATTAGTTACGATTACACATTTTGATTGTCCAATGCATTTAATTACAGAGTATGGTGGTTGGAAGAATCGAAAGATGATTGAGTTTTATAAAAGACTTGTAACAACCCTTTTTACACGCTATAAAGGGCTTGTGACATATTGGCTTACATTTAATGAAATTAATATGATTCTTCATTTGCCATTTATGGGAGCAGGACTTTTATTTGAAGAAGGAGAAGATCAGACAAGGGCAAAATATTTAAGTGCACATCATGAATTAGTGGCAAGTGCATGGGCAACACAAATTGCGCATCAGATTGATCCAAAAAATAAGGTAGGGTGTATGCTGGCGGCTGGAGAATACTATCCATATTGTTCTTTGCCAGAAGATGTATGGGCAGCAAAAGAAAAAGAAAGAAACAATCTTTTATTTATCGATGTACAAGCAAGAGGATACTATCCAAATTATGCAAAAAAGCAGTTTGAACGGATGGGATTGGATTTGGGAATTACAGAAGAAGATAAGAGAATTTTGTCAGAGAATACAGTAGATTTTATTAGTTTTTCTTATTATTCTTCCCGATGTATTACAACACAGGAAGGAGTAGGAGAAACCATTGGAAATGCATTTAAGGGAACAAAGAATCCATATTTAAAGTCTAGTGAATGGGGATGGCAAATTGACCCATTAGGGCTTCGAATTACAATGAATTCTTTATATGACCGTTATCAAAAACCACTTTTTATAGTGGAGAATGGCTTGGGAGCAAAAGATACACTTATAGAAGATGGACAAGGTTCTTATACTGTAGAGGATGATTATCGAATTGCTTATTTAAAGGCGCATATTGTTGCGATGAAACAAGCTGTGGAAGAGGATGGAGTAGAACTTTGGGGTTATACACCATGGGGATGTATTGATTTAGTAAGTGCTTCTAGTGGAGAAATGGAAAAGCGATATGGATTTATCTATGTTGATCGTGCAAATGATGGAAGCGGAACATTAAAACGATATCGTAAGAAGTCGTTTTATTGGTATAAAAAGGTAATTGCATCAAATGGAGAAAATTTAGAATAAAGTAATGTAGTACGAAGATTTGAAAAATTTGTGATAAAATTTTATTAATTTTAGTTGTTTTATTGAGTAGAAGCGTTTATAATATTGTATATATTTTATAGAAAGAGAGGAACTAAAAAAATGAAGAAGTTTGAGTACACCATTAAAGATGCGATTGGGATTCATGCAAGACCAGCAGGGCTTTTAGTAAAAGAGGCTAAGAATTATCAAAGTAAAATTACAATTCGTGTAAATGGAAAGTCTGCAGAGGCTACAAAATTGATGGCAGTTATGGGACTTGGTGTAAAGTGCGGACAAACAGTAGAAGTAGAGGTAGAGGGTGCTGATGAAGATACCGCATTAGAAGGGGTAAAAAATTTCTTTGAAACGAATTTATAGGTAAAGACTGCGACCAGGCTTTTTAAGTCTGGTTGTGTTTATGCTAAGAAATATGGGAAGGAGAAAATGTTATGATGGAATTTTGTGGAAAATCCGTTTATAAGGGAATTGCAATGGGAAATGTTCTTGTATTAAAGAATCAAGATTACCAAATTAAACGTATTCGGATTGAAAATACACAGGAAGAAATTAAACGGGTTCAACAAGCAGGGGAGCAGGCAAAAGAACAATTGCAAAAATTATATGATAAAGTAGTAAAAGAAGTTGGGGAAGCAAATGCTGCAATTTTTGAAGTACATCAGATGATGCTAGAAGATGATGATTATTTGGAAGCAATACATAATATGATTCTTACTGAGAATGTAAATGCAGAATATGCTGTTGCGGTAACTGGGGATAATTTTTCTAAGATGTTTTCTAGTATGGATGATGAGTACATGAAGGCACGTGCAGCGGATGTAAAGGATATTTCAGAACGGTTGGTAAGAAACTTAAGTGGACAAGGGGATACCGATTTAAGTGCAATGGGCCCTTCTGTCATTGTAGCAGATGATTTAAGTCCAAGTGAAACTGTGCAGATGGATAAGGAGAAGATACTTGGATTTGTTACAGTGCATGGTTCTACAAACTCTCATACAGCAATTTTGGCTCGTATGATGAATATTCCGGCGTTGATTGGTGTGCCAATGAATTTGGAAGAGATTCAAACTGGTATGATGGCAGTTGTAGATGGATTTCAGGGAAAGGTGATTTTTGAGCCTTCTCAAGAAGTATGTGTGGAAACAGAAAAGAAGATACAAGAGGAACGAGAAAAAGTACAACTTCTGCAAAATCTAAAGGGACAAGAAAATATAACACTGGATGGAAAAACAGTGAATATTTATGCAAATATTGGAAGCGTAAGTGATGTAGGATACGTTTTAGAAAATGATGCTGGAGGAATTGGATTATTCCGCAGTGAGTTTTTATATCTTGGAAAGAATGATTTTCCAACCGAAGAGGAACAATTTCAGGCATATAGGCAAGTACTACAGACAATGGCAAGTAAAAAGGTAATTATTCGGACACTTGATATTGGAGCAGATAAACAAGTGGATTATTTTAATCTTGGAAATGAGGATAATCCAGCTTTAGGATATCGGGCAATTCGTATCTGCTTAAAACAGCCAGATATTTTTAAAACACAATTACGAGCTTTATTGCGAGCAGCTATGTTTGGAAATCTATCAATTATGTATCCAATGATTATCTCAACAGATGAGGTAAAACAGATTTATGCAATTGTAGAGGAAGTGAAGAAAGAGTTAGAGGAACAGGGAGTACCTTATAAAGTACCAGAACAAGGGATTATGATTGAAACACCAGCAGCAGTTATGATAAGTGAGGAACTTGCAAAGTTGGTTGATTTCTTTAGTATTGGAACAAATGATCTAACACAATATACGCTGGCAATTGATCGGCAAAATGAAAAATTAGATGATTTTTATAATCCACATCATAAAGCGATTTTAAAGATGATTCAGATTGTGGTAGAGAGTGCACATAAATATGGAAAGTGGGCAGGAATTTGTGGTGAGTTGGGAGCAGATGCAGAACTTACAGAAACATTTTTAAGAATGGGAGTAGATGAACTTTCCGTAGCCCCTTCTATGATTTTAAAATTGAGAAAGATTATTCGGGAATTAGATCTTTCGATTGAAAAATAGATGCAAGTAAAAAAGGTGCATGGTGTAGTCCAAGCACCTTTTTTTATAGAATTGTTTTAAAAAGTAAAAGGAAAGATGGCATATCTTGGTTTTTATAATGAAAATCAGAAGATTTTTTCCATTGTTTTTTTAAATATATCATAATAGGATATAGATATATCTTTTAAAGGAATAGATTTTATTGGAGAGAGGGAGTAAAATGGAGGCAGAGATTCGATGGTTAGATGATCCAGAAGTATTTCGAGTAAATCAAGTAGCTGCACATAGTGATCATAAGTTTTATAAAAGTAAAAGGGCATTTGAACAGGAAAAAAAGGAAAATAGAAGAAATGAGTGGCAACAGTCTCTAAATGGAAAATGGAAATTTCGGTTTTCTAAAAATGCCAGTGAGCGTCCAAAAGATTTTTTTCAGGAAGATTTTGATTTAGAGACATTTGGAACAATACAAGTTCCAATGCATATTGAGTTGGCAGGATTTGATAAAATACATTATATTAATACCATGTATCCATGGGAAGGGCATATTTTTAGAAGGCCAGCTTATAGTTTAGAAGGATATACACCAGACCAGAAGAGCTTTAGTGAGACAGAGTATAATCCAGTTGGTTCCTATTTAACAAAGTTTGATCTGGAACCAGAGCTGTTTGGAAAGAGAGTGCATATCTGTTTTGAGGGAGTAGAACAGGCGATGTATCTTTGGTTAAATGGAGTATTTATTGGATATGCAGAAGATAGTTTTACTGTTTCTGAATTTGACCTCACTCCTTATATTCGAGAAAAAGGAAATATTCTTGCAGTGGAGGTTCATAAACGAAGTACAGCAGCTTTCTTAGAGGATCAGGATTTCTTTCGCTTTTTTGGTATTTTTCGAAATGTAACATTATATGGAATCCCTTCTTGCCATTTAGAAGATGTATGGGTAAAACCAGTACTTTTAGAAGATAATCAAACTGGAGAAATAGGGATTGAATTGAGATGTAGCAAAGAGGAAGAAAATAAGGAATTTTATATAGAACTGTCATTAGTAGATACAGATGGAAAAGTTTGTTGGGAAAAGAGACAAGATTTTAAACAGCAGATTAATTTAAAAACAGAAAAAATTGGACAAGTTGTGCGTTGGGAATATGGAAATCCTTATCTTTATACATTACAAATTACAATATTTGATTTAGATGGACAAGAGATAGAATATATACCAATTTTAGTTGGGTTTCGCAGATTGGAAATAAAGGATGGTGTTATTTTACTAAATGGGAAACGCCTTATTATCAATGGTATCAATCGCCACGAATGGAATTGTTCCAGCGGGCGCTGTATTTCTATACAAGATATGGAATTTGACATGCAAGTATTAGTAGAGAATCATATTAATGCGGTAAGAACAAGTCATTACCCAAATCAGATACCATGGTATGAGATGTGTGATCAAAATGGAATTTATGTTATGGCAGAGGTAAATTTGGAGAGTCATGGTTCTTGGCAAAAGATGGGAGTAATTGAGCCTTCTTGGAATGTACCGGGAAGTATTTTGCAGTGGCAGGAAGCTGTTCTTGATAGGGCAAGAAGTAATTTTGAAATGTTTAAAAACCATCCTTCTGTTTTATTTTGGTCTTTGGGAAATGAGTCTTATGCAGGAGATTGTTTAGTAAAAATGCAGAGTTTTTTGAAAGAGAAAGATAAAAGTAGACTGGTACATTATGAAGGTGTAGCGAATCGAAGAGAATATGTGGATCAAATTTCAGATATAGAAAGTAGGATGTATGAAACACCAGAGAAAATCGAGCAATATCTAAATCAAAATCCGAAAAAGCCATTTTTATTGTGTGAATATATGCATGATATGGGAAATTCACTTGGCGGATTGGGTTCTTATATAAGACTATTGGATCGCTATAAGGGATATCAAGGTGGATTTATCTGGGATTTTATCGATCAAGCGATTTTAGTAAAAGACGAAATAACAGGACAAGAAGTATTACGTTATGGTGGAGATTTTGATGATAGACCATCTGATTATGAGTTTTCGGGGAATGGAATTTTATTTGCAGATCGAACAGAAAAACCAGCATTACAGGAGGTAAGATACTATTATGGACTGCATCGGCAAAAATAAGAAGAACTTGGAAAAAGGGAGTAAATTGCATGTAGTATATGGAGATGTAACATTAGGTGTGCATGGAATTTCTGATCTAGGGAAGACATTTGACTATATTTGGTCCTATAGTCATGGGGGAATGGAATCTATGGTTTTGGATGGAAAAGAATGGCTTTACCGAGAACCACATCCTACTTTTTGGCGTGCACTTACAGACAATGATAGAGGAAGCGGATTTCATTTGCGTTCTGGTATGTGGATGGCAGCAGATTTATTTCAAAAGTGCAGTGGGATTCAGATAGCGATTGATCAAAAAGAAATTCCTTTGCCGATCGCACCAGAAAATAATCGGTATGGAATAGAGGAGTGTGCAGAACAAGTAGAGATTTCTTTTATTTATGAAACAATTACTGTGCCAGTTACAAAAGTAAAGGTATGCTATCAAGTAGATGTGATTGGGCAAATTCGGGTAAATGTTCATTATTATGGAAAGAAAGGGCTGCCAGAGCTTCCTGTGTTTGGTATGCGGTTTCAAATTCCTACAAAAGCAGTTTTTTATCGTTATCAAGGATTGTCAAAGGAGACTTATCCAGATCGGATGGCAGGAGGAAAACCTGGAATCTATACCATAAAAGGATTGCCAATTACACCATATCTTGTACCACAAGATTGTAATGTTCATATGGAAACACAGTGGTTAGAAGTTTATCGTAATACAGTAAAGAGTAATGTAAAAGAAGATGAAAAATCCAAAAAAGAATTGTTTGGAATACGTTTTTCTGCTATTGAAAGAGCATTTGCATTTTCTTGTATTCCTTATACAGCAGAAGAGTTGGAAAATGCAACACATCAAGAAGAATTGCCTTTCGCTAGACGAACGGTAGTTTCTATTTTGGGAGCAGTGCGTGGAGTAGGTGGAATAAATAGTTGGGGAGCTGATGTAGAGAAGGAATATCATATTTCTGGAGAGCAGGATATTATATTTTCCTTTTTGATTCGTGCAGCAAAAGAAGAATAAAGTATACAAAAAAGTGGATTCGCTATTGGAAAAAGGAGAAAATTATGGCAGATATTTATATAAATGTAAAGAAGAAACTTGGTAAGATTAATAGAGAAATTTATGGACAGTTTTCAGAGCATCTTGGAAGATGCATCTATAGTGGGATTTACGTAGGAGAAAATTCAGAAATTCCGAATGTGAATGGAATGAGAGTAGATGTAGTAGAGGCATTAAAACAAATTCAAGTTCCAGTGCTTCGTTGGCCAGGTGGCTGTTTTGCAGACGAGTACCATTGGAAGGATGGAATTGGACCAAAAGAGAAGCGAAAGAAAATGATTAATACACATTGGGGAGGAACGGTAGAAGATAATAGTTTTGGAACACATGAGTTTATGGAACTATGTAGACAATTAGGATGTAAGACTTATGTTAATGGAAATATGGGAAGTGGAACAGTACAAGAGATGTCAGAATGGGTGGAATATATGACATTTGAAGGAACATCACCAATGGCAGATCTTAGAAAGGCAAATGGTCATAAAGATGCATGGCATATAGATTATTTTGGAGTAGGAAATGAAAATTGGGGCTGTGGGGGTAATATGCGTCCAGAATACTATGCAGATGAATATAGACGTTATCAGACTTATGTTAGAAATTATGGCTCAAAGATTCAAAAAATTGCCTGCGGGGCAAATGCAGACGATTATAATTGGACAAGAAAAGTAATGGAAATAGCAGGAAATTACATGGATGGATTATCTCTTCATTATTATACACTTCCAAATGAAACGTGGGATCAGAAGGGAAGTGCGACTCAATTTGAAGAGGCAGATTACTATCGAACATTGAAAAAAACCTATTATATGGAAGAATTGATTCAAAGGCATAGTGGAATTATGGATTCTTTCGATCCGAAAAAACGAGTGGGATTGATGATTGATGAATGGGGAACTTGGTATGACGTGGAACCAGGAACAAATCCAGGATTTTTATATCAGCAAAATACCATGCGAGATGCTATGGTAGCAGCAATTAATTTAAATATTTTTAATCAAAATTGTGAAAGAGTAAAAATGGCAAATATTGCTCAGATGGTAAATGTATTACAAGCGATGATTCTAACAGAGGGTGCTGCTATGGTATTGACACCAACCTATTATGTATTTGATCTTTATCAGTGTCATCAGGGAGCAGAATTATTGGAAAGCAGTATCAATTGTGGAAAAATTGAAACAGAACAAGGAGAAATTCCAGAAGTAACACAAAGTGCTTCTATAGATAAAGATGGAAAAATACATATAACAGCAGCAAATCTTTTAGCAGATCAGAGGAATACAATAACCATTCATTTTGGAGAAGAGATACCAAAAGAGTTATATATTGAAATGCTACATGGAGATATTCATGATAAAAATACATTTGAAAATCCAGAGTGTGTAAAGAAGGAAAGATTGAAAGAAAGTAAAATAGAAGGAAATTGCGTGGTATTAGAGTTACCTCCTTGCTGTGCGATTCATCTATCTTGTTTGGTTTAAAAATTAGATAAAACAGAAAAAGGCATATCATCATTGTAGGATAATGACAATATGCTTTTTTCTATGTAAAGATTATAGGGAATGACTATATTGTTTTCATTTTGATTTCTTTTATTTCTTGTTCTAACTTTTCTACTCTTTCTGTTAAATAGTTTACTTTTATTTCATAAAGAATTGTTTTATCAGATACTTTAATTGCTTGATTTAATTTATCAATAAGAGAGAGATGATTTTCGGCTAAAAGCTGGAGATTTCTATCTGTTGTATTTTCAATATGTAATTGAAGTTTTTGAAGATTGGAGTTTATATTTTGGATATCATTTTTAATTGGTTCTAGTTTTTTGTCAATTAATTCAGATAATGCTTGAAAAAATTCATGATCAATCATATAGTATACCCCTTATTTTAAAGTTTAAATAAATTGTATCATATCTGTTAAATCCTGTCACTGGTTATTTTTTATTTCTGTTTGTTTTATATTTTTGGGAAATTTATGAATTTTAATTCTGATTGTATAATATAGTTGAAATATTATGTTTTTTTGTGTAAACTATAGTTGAAACTTACAGAAATTTTATAAAAGTGTACAAATTAGAAAGAGAGGATAAAATGAAAAAAGCAATAAACCAGTCGGTACTTACTTATGTTTTAAATGGAATTACGATTCTTGCTTTGGTATTTATGGTGTTTTCGTTGTTTGATTATGGAAAGATAAGTAATCTATTAGATAAGGCACATGAGGAACGGTTTGAATTAACATATCAAGCGAATCGGTTTATGAATGGTTCAGCATATTTAACAAATGAAGTAAGAGGATTTGCTGCAACTGGGGATCAACAACATTATGATAACTATTGGAATGAAGTGAATCATTTAAAGAATCGAGATCTTGGTATAGCAGCCATGCAAGAAATTGGGATTACAGAAGCAGAACAAGCAATGATTGATGAGATGTTTGCGCTTTCAAATTATTTAGTTCCTTTGGAAGATGAAGCTATGAAAGAGGTACAGGCAGGAAATCGAGAAGATGCAATTAGCTATGTATATGGAACAGAGTATCATACATCAATTACAAAAATTAATGCTTTAAAAGAAGAGTTTCTTACTATGTTAGGAGAACGAACTTCCAATCGGGTAGACACATTGACTCACTTAACAGAATATATTAAAGTTCGTATGGTTGTATCATTTTTATTTGTGGGTGTGATACAACTGATCAATATGCTTGTGATTCGTTTTAGAGTATTGCGTCCAGTCGTAAAAATTCGAGATCAGATGAAAGAGATTTCGAAAGGAAATCTTTCTGCTGATTTTGCTTTGACTTCAGATACTTCTGAAATAGGAATGTTAGTAGAATCAATTTATGAAACAAAACGGGAGTTAAAAAAGTATATTCAAGATATTGATCATAAATTGGCGCAAATGGCAAAAGGAAATATGAATTTAAGTATTAATATGGACTATCGGGGAGAGTTTAAACCTATTCAAAATGCAATGAGTCAGATTTTAGATGCTTTAAATCATGCTCTTTTCCAGATTAATCTGACAGCGGAGCAGGTATCTGTAGAAGCGGATCGAATGGCATCTGGTGCGCAGATTTTATCAAGTGGTACAGTAGCACAAGCATCTGCGGTAGAAGAACTTTCTGCTAGTATTCAAGAAATATCTAGTCAAGTAGATCAAACTTCAGAAGATGCAGAAGGGGCTCGAAAATGTTCAATAGAATCGGCAATGCAGTTGAAAATCTGTGATCAGAAGATGATAGAACTTACAAAGGCGATGGAGGATATCTCTAAGTCTTCTTATCAGATTGGAGGAATTATTAAGACGATTCAAAGTATTGCTTTTCAAACAAATATTTTAGCGCTGAATGCTTCTGTAGAAGCAGCAAGAGCTGGAGAAGCGGGAAAAGGTTTTGCAGTTGTAGCAGATGAAGTGCAGAGTTTGGCAAATAAAAGTTCTGCTTCTGCACAAAATATTACAGAATTAATTGAAAGCTCAATGAGTTTGGTTCAGCATGGTACAGAGCTTTCAGCTGATACAACGAAGGCATTAGAGGCAGTAGTTGTCAGTGCAGAAAAATCGACACAGATGGTAGATCGGATCGCAGAATCTGCAGTTCAGCAGTCACAATCCCTTCGTCAGATAAAACAGGGAATGGAACAAATATCAGATGTAGTACAAACCAATGCATCTGCAACAGAAGAATCTGCTTCAACTGCCCAGGAACTACGAAATCAAGCACAAGAACTAAAAGTATCGGTACAACAGTTTCAACTTCGAAGACGTTAAGGATATTTTAATAGGATAATGAGTAGAAAAGAAAAGGGTATTAGAATAGAACTTTTAAAAAGTAAGGGGAAAAGAAAAATGGTTTTCTTTTATTTATGAAATTCTATCTGATATCCAATTTCTTTTGTTTCCATTTTTTCTAATGTTTGTATTCCAGGTTTTTCTTCCAATGTCCCAGAAAATCCATCGTTATCTGTTCGACCAAACCACGGTTCTAAACAGATAAATTTTCCTTCTGGCTTTGACCAGATACCAACATATGGGAATCCTTTACATGTTACTGTAATATAAGGACTTTTATCTGGCTTTGCAATTCGCATCGTTTCTATTTGTGTATTTTCAAAAATAAGAGCATCTTTATCAAACATATTTTTTTCAATTGGACAGAATCCATTTTCTAATGTTAAGGTAAATTTTTTATCTGTAACAGCAAAACCTGTAGTAGGATTTAAAAGCAGGTATTCTAGTTCTTTTTTATTTGGAATTTCAAGATAGTAGTCTTCTCGAGTTTCTTCTGTCTTTAAAGGAGTTCGAAAACCAGGATGACCACCAATAGAGTAATACATTTTTTCTGATCCAACATTTTTAATTTCCCATTGAATATTTAATAAACGCTCATTTTTTGGATCAAGACTATGCGTTACATACAATTCAAAAGAAAATGGATAAATTTCTTTTGTGGTCTGGTTTGCTTTTAGACAATGTGTAACTGATTGTTGATTGGAACAGATACAGACAAATTCCATATCTCTTGCAAAACCATGTTGTGTATTGATATAGTATTCTTGTTCTTTGTAATGGTATTGATTATTTGTAAGTTTGCCAACAAAAGGAAATAGAATAGGTGCATGGCGGTTCCAGACAGTAGGATTTGCGTCCCACATCCGTTCTACAGCATTTTCTTTGTCATATACACTAATAAGTTCAGCACCTATATTGGAAATTGTTACTTTTAATTTTTTATTTTCTAATATATATGTCATAGTTTTCTCCTATATCATTTATTTTTGCGATTCAAGTTTTTGTTTGTAAATTCCCCTTACTTATAATAATTATAATTGCTTTCGAGTATTTTTCAAGTGAAAGAAGATAGGAGATGGTTTATTCAAAATAAGAATAGGAGAGTTTTTTAAATGTTCTTGTAAGAAAAGATTAACTAGGAGCTAAATAAAAATCTTATTTGAGTTTTGTTATGGTAAATTTTTCCTATCGATTTTTTTGATAAATCAGTGTAATTTCATTGTAATATCTTCTAATTTATTTTAACAGAAATAAAATGGTATAGATAATTAGATTCAATAATTTATATTAATATTGCGAGAGATGAATTTCAATTTACCAAAGAGGAGAGAAAATTTTAGAATAGTAAATCTGGACAGTATAAAGGAGATATGATAAGATAGGAGAAAGTAAAAAATACCTATAAAACTAGAAAGGAGTTGAGCTTATGGAAGGAAAGGTATTGAATCATGAAGCGAGAATTATATTAAATGCAGGAAGAAAAGAAGGAAAAATAAAAGGACGGCTGGAAGGTAGAGCAGAATCTATTTTGGAAATTTTAGAAGAGTATGGAACTGTTCCTATGGATGTGAAACAGCAGATTTTAGCAGAACGAAAAATTGATCAGTTAAAAAAATGGCTCAAACTTTCAGTGCAGGTAAAGTCGATTGAACAATTTATAGAACATATGTAAGAAAAAATAAGAATTAATATAGAAAAGACGGCTGGCAATATGCCAGCCATTTTTTAGTGACATCTTCTTCCATGACAACCATGACTTGATCGATATGTTGTTGTATTTAATCCTCCTATATAACAGTTATCACAGAATCCATCTCTATTTGCATCAATATGGGAACATCTTGCATAGTGATGATTTGCATGATAGGCATTGCAATTATCACAAATGCCATCTCCATTAAAATCGATATGATTGCAATTAGAAGCATGGTGATAGGAACCGCTTACATAACAATTATCGCAGAATCCATCGTTGTTTAAATCTGTATAGACGCAACTTGAGGAATGGTGATGAGAACCATTAATGTAACAATTATCACAGATGCCATCTCCATTTATATCTACATAGGCACAATTAACAGAGTGATAGGCGGAAGTACCAAAGTTGCAGTTGTCACAAATGCCATCTCCATTTGCATCTAGATAACGACAGTTTGAAGAGTGATGGTTGGCAAAATTGGTATTGCAGTAGTCACAGATCCCATCTTCATTTATATCAATATATCTACAGTTAGCGGAGTGTGAATAAGAAACACTAATGTGGCAGTTATCACAGATTCCATTGCCATCTAGATCCGTATAGGTACAATTAGCAGAGTGATAATATCCAGTAAGAGTATGACAGTTATCACAGATCCCATCTCCATTTGCATCCATATAAATACAATTTGTTGCATGTGCATAAGAACCGTTTGACTGGCAATTATCACAAATCCCGTCTCCATTTGCATCTGTATATAAGCAGTTAATAGAATGATAACTATAGATGCTGGCATTGTCTACAGAAGAATTGTTAGTAACTGCAAGTGCATTTGCAGTACCAATACTTGCTGTACAGAGTAATGCTGCTGTTAAAACACTTGTTATTAATTTTTTCATGTTAACCCTCCATTGAATTTGTAATTGGTATGAATTCGAAAGTCATTTGTATTTTTTAAACAATATAAAATAGAACAATTAGTATAGGTATTTTCCTAATTATAACATATTTTTTGGAAAAGTACAGGAGTTTTGGTAAAATTATAAAATATTTTTGTATCAAGAATAAAAGCAAAAATAAAGACAATGTAAACCTTTATTAAGAAAATTGGTATTTAGAAGAATATCGAAATACAGATTGACAAATGCAATAGAAATAGTTTATAATCTATTTAGATAATATTCTAAATAGATTAGGAGGGGATAAAATTGGGCTTTGCGGAAACATTTAAAGCATTATCAGATCCAATAAGACGTGAAATTTTAGTTTTATTAAAAGAAGGACGATTGTCAGCAGGAGAAATAGGAAGTCATTTTGATATGGCAGGAGCAACGATATCTTACCATCTTAATATTTTAAAAAAAGCAGAGTTAGTTTATGAACAGAGAGAAAAAAATTTTATTTTTTATGAATTAAATATTTCCATTGTAGAAGAAGTTATGATTTGGTTATCGAATTTGAAAGGAGAAATGGGAGATGGAAAAGTGGAGAGAGAATAAAATATATTTTTTAGTAACAAGTATAGTAACAGTACTTCCAATGATAATAGGAATTGTATTATGGAAACAACTGCCAGATCGAGTAGCAATACATTTTGATAGGAATAGTATACCAAATGGATGGAGCAGCAAAAGTTTTGTGGTATTTGGATTACCGATTTTTTGTTTAATAACACATATTGTTTGTACATTAACTACTTTATTTGATAAAAAACAAGAGAATATTCAAAATAAAATTATTCATCTAGTATTTTGGATTTGTCCCGTTGTGTCATTAGTCTGTGGAAGTTGTATTTATGGCTATGCACTTTCTTATCCAGTCAATATAGGAGTTTTTACTGAATTTTTTATAGGGATTATTTTTGTGATAACTGGAAATTATCTTCCAAAATGTAGACAAAATTATGTGATAGGAATAAAAGTACCATGGACGCTTCAGGATAAAGAAAATTGGAATCGTACACATCGACTGGCAGGATGGATCTGGGTACCTTGTGGAATTCTTCTTATTCTAGATGCATTTTTGCATATTATTGCACCTTCTTGGATGGTTTTTCTTCTTTTTGGAATTATGATAATTATCCCAATTGGGTATTCATTTTTTTATTTTCTCAAACAAAAAATAAAGTAGCATTAAGCTGCTGGATGAAAAATAAAAAGAAAAAACGATAAAATCCAGCAGCTTGATAGAAAGAAAAGTTTTTAGCAAAATAGAATAATTTTTCTTGGAGTAGTTTGAGGAGGAATACTTGCGGTGGTAATTGTATAGTAGACAAGTAAAAAGCGGTTTCCAAGATTACAAGTTACACTTTGCCCATTGACTGTTTTTATAATGGTATTTCGTGAAAGATTTAAACGCAAAGAACCATCTGATGCAACAAGATTTCTATCGAAAAAGTTTAACATAACGTTTTCATTTCGTCCAATTACAGTGACGATCTGAGCTTGATATTGTGGAGGAAAGATCATAGGGACTGGAAGGCTGCTGTCATAAAAAGCAGCCACTTGCATACCAGAACGAAGTTGTCTGCTGTCAATAACAAGGGTTTCTGCACGAATGGTAAAATTTATAATACCAGTTTCCGTACGGACAGACATCATTTGACTGCAACAGTCATTTCCTCTACTTATATTTACAATTGTACCTATTACAGGTATATAGGTTGTATTTGCCATAGAAAAACCTTTTTTCTTTAAATTATGTGATTATGGCAGAAAGGGTTCCTCTGTAATTTCAAATGGAATCTGATTTGTTGGTGGCAGACAGGTATGATTTTTACATATATAGTAGGTAGTTTTCTTATGAAGAAGCTGATATTCTTTAGTAGGAGAAGATAAAATTTTTATATTGGCATAAAGAGGAAGCTGAGGGAGAATGGTTTCTTTTGTATCTTGTTTGGATAACACGACTGTTATTTGGCTGGGTGGATAGGAGTATAGAAGAGATGCAATTAAAAACATACTGTATCCTGCAGGATAATGTTGGGCTTCAGAGGACAAGAAAGCCAGTTGTTTTTTGGCTTTTTTTTGATAAAATTCTTTTCCTGTTATAGAAAAAAGCTGTACAAGACAATAAGCTATAACTGAGTTTCCACTTGGTAAAGCACCATCATAGGTTTCCTTTGGTTTGGTAATAAGAATAGGATTTTCCAAACCATATAGAAAGTATCCACCAGAGGTTGAATCTTCAAATTGACGTATGGTTTCCAGACAGATTTCTTCTGCACGTGTTAAATATTCTGCATCGGATGTGACCTGATATAGACAGATTAGTGCTGAAGTATAATAGGCATATTCTTCTAAAAAGCCTTTTATAAAAGGAGTATCTTTTTTGGAAGGATTTTTATAATAACTGACAGAAAGAATTTTACCATCAATTAAATAATTCTCCAGATAGTGGTAAGCCTGTTTTGCTGCAAAGAGATAGGAGGAATGACCAGTTACTTGATAGAGAATAGACATAGCAGCTATCATAAGAGAATTCCATGAGGTTAATATTTTAGTATCCATATGAAGAGCAAATCGGGATTTTCGATGGAAATAGATAAGATTTTTTTCTTTTTCCCATTTGTCTAAAATTTCATTTCCATTTAGTAAATTTGGAATATTTTTTCCTTCAAAATTTCCATTCTTTGTTATTTCAAAATAATCACAGAAAGAATGTCCTATTTTTTCTCCAAGAAGTTGAATGATTTCTTCTTTCTTCCATGTATAAAATTTTCCTTCCTCTCCTTCACTGTCTGCATCTTGGGCAGAGTAAAATTCTCCTTCTTCTCCTGTCATTTCACGAAAAATGTAAGTTGCGGTTTTTTTAGCAGTATCTAGAAAAATCGGATTTCCAGAAATTTTATAGGCAATAGAATAGGCAAGAAGAAGTAAAGCATTGTCATAAAGCATTTTTTCAAAATGAGGAACAAGAAAAGAGGAGTCAGTGGAATAACGTGAAAATCCATAACCAAATTGATCGAAAATTCCTCCTCGCCGCATTTTTTCTAGAGTAATGCTTGCCTGTTCCCATGCAGAGTGATCTTGATTTAGCTTAGAGTAAAGCATAAGGAAGATCAGATTATGGGGAAGTGGAAATTTTGGTGCTTCTCCAAATCCCCCGTTCTTATGATCAAAACTTTGGGAAAAAGAGTCTGCCGCTAATTTTGTAAGTTTTTTGCAAGTGGATGTTAAGGTTTCTTCTTTTGTCAAAATTATTTTGTGACTTTGTGATTGGATATAAGTGAAAATATTTTCAGCAGAATGAATAAGCTTAGAGCGTTGGTGCTTCCATTGATCAGAAATCATAAGAAGCAAGTCAGCAAATCCTATCATGCCAGAATGTGAGAAAGGGGGATAGTAAGTTCCAGCGAAAAATGGTTTCTGCTTGTCAGTCATAAAAATACTCATAGGCCAGCCACCACTGCCAGTAAGTGCTTGACAAATAGACATATAAACACTGTCAATATCAGGCCTTTCTTCCCGATCTACTTTAATGGAAACAAAAGATTGATTTAGAATAGATGCAATTTCTGTATTCTCAAAAGATTCCTGTGCCATCACATGACACCAGTGACAGGTACTATAACCAATACTTAAAAAAATTGGTTTATCTTCTTTTTTTGCTTTAGAAAAGGCTTCCTCTCCCCATGGGTACCAATCTACAGGGTTTTTGGCATGTTGTAGAAGATAGGGACTATTTTGGTCTTTTAAATGATTACTCATAAAAAATATGCTCCTTTTTTTATTTTTGTTTTAGGTTTCCATTTGCTGGATTGTCAAGTAGGATACCATCTTCTGTAAATCTAGAACCATGACAAGGACAATCCCATGAATGTTCAGCAGGATTCCATTTTAAAGCACATCCAAGATGTGGACATCGTTTTTTTGATATAGTAAGCAGATTTGTAATAGCTTCCCAACTATTGAGAAATAGCTGAGGTCTAAGAATCGTTCTAGATGGGCGAAAGACAGAGGTATAAGAATTTTCTCCTCCTGCTAGTAGATCGGATAGAAGGATAGCAGATAACATAGAGGTAGTCATTCCCCATTTTTGAAACCCAGTTGCTACATAACATTGCGACATATTTTTTGAATAAAGGCCAATATAAGGAACTTGATCTAATGTCATACAATCTTGTGTTGCCCAATGAAAAGTTTCTACTGCAAGAGGATAGTATTTCTTTGCGAATGTGCGAAGTTCCTGCCAGTTTCCGCCCTTTTTACCAGAGCGATGTGAGCCACCGCCTATTAAAAGAAAATCCTTATAATTACGGAAAGATAGTCCTTGTTTTGCTTCGTCAATATACATACCATTTAATTGTGCTGCATGTTTAAGAGCAATGACATAAGAACGATGTTGATACATTTTTAAAAAGTATAAGCCGTGCTTGTTATCAATTGGAAAATGGGTGGTTACAATTAAGTGCTGATAGGAAATATTCCCCTGATTTGTAATAGCAAGGTTTTCTGTAAGTTCTTTTACAAAGGTGTGTTCGTAAATGTTTAAATTTTGTGCAATTTGAGAGATAAATTTAAGAGGATGAAATTGTGCCTGATCTTCAAAACAAATTGCACCAACAGTAGGAAATGGAAGGGAGGGCGTTTCTGCGAAATGAAAAGGAAATCCTATTTTAGTTAAGGCGTCCGCTTCCTTTTCTAATTTTTTTCTATTATTACAGGAATAAACGTAGGAAGGTTTTTTCTCAAAATCACAGTCAATATTCTTACAAAGTTCAAAGTATTTCTTTACTGCATTTTGATTGGCTTCTAGATATAATTGCGTTTTTTCTAATCCAATTGTTTTTAATAGTTTATGGTAGATTAGACCATGCTGAGAGGTGATCTTTGCAGTTGTATTTTTGGTGATGCCAGAACAGATAGTTTGGCCTTCTACCAGAATATAATCAATTCCTTTTTTTTGTAAAAAATATGCACATAGAATTCCTGAGATGCCGCCTCCTAGAATCAGAACATCCGTTTTTATATTGGTATTTAGAGGATTAAAATGGGGTAAAGTAGTATCTTTTATCCAGATTGAACTCATAAATTATAACCTTTCAAATTTTTTATAGAATTTATATTTTGCTATATTTTGTGTAGTTTTTTGGTATTTATTCTTTTTTTAGGGGGATTATGTAAATCTGTCATTTTTTGTTACAAAAAGAATTCACTCTTGACAAATTACATAAGAAAGGCTATTATGTCAAGCAGAGATGGGGTATTTTTATAAAATTAGACGAGGTATATTATATAAATAAAAAATGTGATATTTAACGCAGACAGAGTTTATTTTTGTGTAGAAATAGACAGAATAAAGGGGATAGCATTTATTATATTAAGAAATAAAAAATATAACATAAAGAATAAAAAAGAGTGGAATGTTTGCTGACTGAATAATAAACAGAGTAAAGGTGAAAAGGGAAACAAAAGATGAAAAAAGTATCTGTAATTATTCCTACATATAACTGTGGCGTATATCTAGCTTGTGCAATTGAATCCGTTTTGAAGCAGGATGTGGATTTGGAGATTATTTTAATTGACGATGCATCGATAGATGGGACAGAAGAGATTGTAAAAGAATTAAAAAAATCTGCAAAGTATCCTATTTCTTATATTCGAAATGCAAAAAATCTTGGTGTATCTGCTTCTAGAAATAAAGGGATAGAAATAGCAAACGGAGAGTATCTTGCATATTTGGATGCAGATGATTGGTGGGCTGAGGGAAAGTTGAAAAAGCAATTAATGCGATTAAAACAAACAAATGGTGTTTTTTGTTATACCGGAAGAGAACTTTTTTATGAAAATGGACAACCAAAAGATAAATGGATTTCTGTACCAGAAAAAGTGACTTGGAAAAGTCTATTATGGACAAATGTAATCCCTTGCTCTTCTGTATTGATAAAAACAGAGATTGGAAAAGAATTTCCTATGGAACATGATGAAATTCATGAGGATTATTTGACTTGGTTACGTATTGTAAGAAAGTATCAGGCTGCATATGGAGTAAATGAGCCTTTATTAAAATCAAGGTTGACAGCTGATGGAAAATCAAGAGATAAGAAAAAGACAATACAGATGACTTATGGAGTATACCGTTATCTTGGATTACGAAAAATTACTGCTTTGACTTATACTGCAAGTCATTTGTATTTTAGTGCAAAAAGGTATTGGTAGTATGAAGGATAGAAGTATTTTAAAAGAATTCTGAAAGAGAATAGGATATGATTAAGATTAAGTTATGGATACGGCAATATGGAAAAATGTTATTACAGTATGGGGTGCTTCCATTCGTTTATCAGATTGAGAAAAGAAAAAACATAAAACAAAGATTTGTAGTTTTAGCAGATTCTCATCAGGAAAAGATGCCAGAAAGTATGCTTCTTTTTTCACAGGAATTAAAAAAAAGAGGTTATTATGTAAAGACATTTTTTTTTCAGGAAAGGGGAATCAAAGGAATTGGAAAGATGATTTCTTTTATGCGTGTTTATGCACAAGCAGAATATGTGATTCTTTGTGACTATTTTCTTCCTGTTGCTTCTTGTAGGAAACGAAAGGAAACAACAGTGATACAGCTTTGGCACGCTTGTGGTTTATTAAAGAAATGTGGTTATTCTACAACAGATGATATTCCAGCAGTTTATCATGGAAATTTGTTTCGAAATTATGATTTAGTAACAGTAAGCGGGGAAAGTTGCAGGGAAAAGATGGCAGAAGCAATGCGACTTCCAAAAGAAAAGGTTCAAGCACTTGGGGTAAGCCGTACTGATATTTTTTGGAAGGAAGGATATCAAAAAAGCTGTAGGAGAAAATTTTTTTCTCTTTATCCAGAAGCAGTTGGAAAGAAGATTGTATTATGGGCACCTACATTTCGAGGAAGAGCATTTCAACCTTATGTGGTAGGAGAAACGATTATACAAGAGGTAGAAGAACAGCTAAAGGAAAATTATTATTTTATATCACATTTTCATCCTCATATAAAACAAAAGAAAAAAGAGCAGCAAAAGATAATGGAGTTATTGCCAGCTGTAGATTGCTTGATTACAGATTATTCTTCGGTTTTTTATGAATTTTTATTATTTAAGAAACCCGTGATATTTTTTGTACCAGATTATGAAACTTATCAAGAAACCAGAGGATTTTATATCGATTTAAGAACACTTCCGGCTCGTTGGGCGCAAAGAAAAGAGGAATTACTTTTAGCAATTACACAACCCTATTCTATAGAAGAACAATTAGCACAAAGAGATTGTTGTAAAACTTATTTATCTGCTTGTGATGGTCATGCTACAGAGAGGATTTTGGATTGGATGGAATTAGTGAAAGTTCAAAAGAAAGGAAGAAGTGAAAGATGAAGGAGCGATTGCGTCAAGATTTAAAAAAATATGGAAAATATTCAATCGTGTCTGCAAAAGCCCAATTAAAAGCAGAAGTAGCAAGTTCTTATTTAAATTGGTTGTGGTGGATTTTGGATCCCATTTGTTTTATGTTAATTTATACCTTTATATTTGGAACAGTATTTCAGGCTTCGGAGCCTTATTTTCCTATTTTTATTTTTATTGGACTATCGGCTTGGGATTTTTTTCATCGAACCTTAACACAAAGTATTAAATTGGTGAAAAAGAATAAAGAGATTGTATCAAAGGTTTATCTGCCTAAATATATTTTGATTTTAACCAGAATATGGGTAAATGGATTTAAGATGTTTTTATCTTTCGGAGTTGTGTTTTTTATGATGCTTTTTTTTGGAGTTCCAGTAACTTGGAGGGTTTTAGATTGGATTCCGTTTGTATTTTTACTTTTTTTATTTACATTTGGATGCGCTACATTTCTTTTGCACTATGGAGTGTTTGTAGAGGATTTGTCAAATGTAATAAGTATTGGATTACGATTGCTTTTTTATTTAACTGGGATTTTTTATCAAGTGTCTTCCCGAATTCCTGCACCTTATGGAGAGTGGATGACAAAGTATAATCCAATGGCATTTATTATTACTGGTATGCGCAGGAGTTTACTATATGGAGAGACTTTAGAGGGTGGGTGGCTAATGTTTTGGTTAATAGGTAGTTTATTATTAGTAGTAGTAGGAATTCGTTTGATTTATAAGAATGAAAATAGCTATATCAAGGTGATTTAAATGGAAAATGCGATTGAAGTAAAGGAATTATGTATTGCCTATCGAAGTTTGAAACGGTATTCAATTAAACAAAATTTTTTCCAACGAAAGCCAAAGAAAGAGGATGTGTTTGAAGCAATAAAGCAGGTGAGCTTTTCAGTAGAAAAGGGGCGTATTTTAGGAATTATAGGGAGAAATGGAAGTGGAAAATCTACACTATTGCGGGCAATTGCTGGAATTTTTGCACCTGACAGTGGAACGATTGATTTAAAAGGCAATCGGGTTTCTTTACTTTCGATTGGAGTGGGATTTGAAAAGGAATTAACTGGAAGAGAGAATATTTTGCTTTCTGGATTGCTATTGGGATTTTCAGAAGAACAAATTCAGGAAAAAATAGAGGAAATTATTGAATTTGCTGAACTAGGAGAGTTTATTGAAGCACCAGTAAGAACATATTCAAGTGGGATGTATTCGAAACTAGCATTTTCCATTACTGCAGTATTAGAAACAGATATTATGTTGATTGATGAGATATTAAGTGTAGGAGATGCAAAGTTTAAGAAGAAAAGCTATAACCGAATGAGAGAATTGATCTCCGATCAAAATCGAACCGTGTTATTGGTTTCTCATTCAAAGGAAACAGTGGAAAGCTTATGTCAAGAGCTATTATGGCTTCATGATGGACAAATTCGGATGCGTGGAGAGACAAAACAGGTGATGCAGGCGTACGAGGAATTTATGAAGTAAATATGAAATAATAAAAAAGAAAGGACAGAAGAGTAAGATAGAAAAAACAAAGGGGAGGAAGGAAAGATGAATATTGCAATTATATTGGCAGGCGGAGTAGGGACACGGATGCAGCAAGAAGTTCCTAAACAATTTATTCCAGTTAATGATAAACCTTTAATTATTTATACATTAGAAGCTTTTCAAAGACATCCAGAGATAGATGGGATTTTAGCAGTTTGTATTGATGGATGGCATGATATTTTAAAAGCTTATGCAAAGCAGAATCAAATTACAAAGTTGAAATGGGTAGTTGATGGTGGGAAAACTGGACAGGAATCGATTCGAAATGGAGTTTATGCTCTAAAGGAAGTTTGTCAGCCAGAGGATATTATCATTATTCATGATGGAATACGACCATTAGTAGAGGAATCTATTCTTTCCGATGTGATTGTTACTTGTCGTATGTATGGAAATGCAGTAACTTCTATGCCATACAATGAGCAGATTTTTGTAAAAAAAGATGAAAGAAGAACAGAAGCCTATATTCCAAGAGAAACTTTAAGGCGAGTTTCTACCCCACAAGCGTATCCTTATCAAAAATTATTATGGGCTTATCAGAAAGCATTTGCAGAAGGAAAAGGAATTTATGGTTCTGCCTATACAAATACTATGATGGTAGATTTAGGTGAAACATTATATTTTGCTAGTGGTTCAGATAAAAATATTAAAATTACAACACAAGAGGATTTGGAGCTATTTAAGGCATTACTTAGTATGAAAAATTGTCACTGAAAAAATAGAGGTTAATTTATTATAAAAAAGTAAAGAAACATAAGTTTGTAAAAGTAGATTAGGAAATAAAATGAAGAAAAAGAAAAGAAAAAGGTGGATTCATTCTAGTTTAAAATTTCTTCTTATGAAAATATGTTATCCTTTTTTTTATCGTTGTTGTAGTTGGAAGACAGTAGATAAAAATAAAGTTATTTTTGTAGAGGGACGTCTTCCTAAAATTTCAAATAGTTTTGAATTGCTTTATAACTTATTAAAAAAAGAATATACCTATCAAATAAAAGAACACTTTTTATTAGGATTAGATAAGAAGAGACGAAATCGTGTGATGCGGAACTTTTTTTTATTAAAAGATATAGCAGATGCGAAGTATATCTTTATTAATGATTCCATACCTGTATTGAATACAATTTCATTGAGAAATGAGACAAAATTGATTCAAGTTTGGCATGGATGTGGAGCATTTAAAAAATTTGGATATAGTACAGCAGATTTATTATTTGGTGATTCAAAAATAGAGTTGGAAAAATATCCTATTCATCAAAACTATTCTCTAGTTACAGTAAGCAGTCCAGAAGTAGTTTCTGCATTTGCAGAAGCAATGGGATTAGAAAAACAGAAAGAGATTATTCAGCCAATTGGAGTAAGTAGAAGTGATATTTATTTTCGTTCAAAATTTTATAAAAAGGCAAAAGAAAAATTGGAGAATTTAATGCCTTCTGCAAAGAACAAAAAGATTTTATTATATGCCCCGACTTATCGTGGAAGTGTAGCAGAGGCGAAAACACCAGATGTATTAGATATTACTTTATTTTCGAAGGAATTAGGACAAGAATATGTATTATTGCTGAAACATCATCCGCTTGTAAAAAAGCTTCCAATAATTGATCAGGAAAAAAGAGCTTTTTGTATGGATATGACTTCTAAAATGAGTATAGAAGAATTGTTATGTGTTAGTGATATTTGTATTTCAGATTATTCTTCTTTAGTATTTGAATATTCCTTACTGGAGAAACCAATTATATTTTTTGCGTATGATATAGAAGAGTATTTTGATTGGAGAGGATTTTATTTTTGTTATGAAGAATTAGCACCTGGACCAATTTGTAAGACAAATCAGGAGTTACTTGAACAAATCAAACAAATGAAACAAATAGAACCAATAATTATTAATAAAATTCAAGCTTATAAAAATAGATTTATGAGTAGTTGCGATGGTCATGCAACAGAAAGAATTTTAGAAAAAGTATTTGGTAGAAAAGAGTTAGATTTACATAAAAGATAGGAGGAAAAAATGGATGTTTCTTCATCATTTGCTATATGAAAAGAGTATAGAGGCAATTAGTAAAATTCCTATTGAATGGGAAAAAATAAAAAATCGAGGAATTTTGATTACAGGTGCTACGGGAATGATAGGAACTTGTCTAGTTGATGTTTTTATGAAACGGAACCGAGAATTTGGAGATCAGATTCATATTTATGCAGTTGGACGTTCTGTAGAACAGGCAAAGAAGCGCTTTCAAGACTATTGGGATTCAGAGCAATTTGAGTTTATTTCTTGTGATGTTAATCAAGAATCTGCTACTTCAATTAAGTGGACAATTCCAATAGATTATCTTTTTCATTGTGCAAGTAATACACATCCGAATGCTTATGCGACAGAACCAATTAATACAATTATGACAAATGTAATTGGTACAAGAACAGTATTAGAATGGGCAAGAATAATGTCAACAAAGCGAGTATTGTTTTTCTCAACAGTAGAAATTTATGGAGAAAATAGAGGTGATTATGATCGCTTTTTAGAAAAGGATTGTGGCTATTTAGACTGTAATATATTACGAGCAGGCTATCCAGAAGGAAAGCGATGTGGAGAAGCTTTATGTCAAGCCTATCGAGAAGAATATGGAATAGATATTGTAATACCAAGAATTTGTCGTGTGTTCGGTCCTACTATGCGTTCTTCTGATAGTAAAGCTTTAGCACAGTTTATTAAAAATGCAGTAAAAGGCGAAGATATTGTATTAAAAAGTGAAGGTAATCAATTTTTTTCTTATTGTTATACACCAGATGTTGTGTCTGCTTTGCTTTATCTTCTATGTTATGGGAAAGATGGAGAAGCGTATAATATAGCTGATCCGAATTTTGATATTCGTTTAAAAGAATTGGCAAATTTATTAGCTTATATTGGGGGAACGACAGTAATATTCCAACAACCAGAAAAAAAAGAAGCACTTGGGTATTCGAAAGCAACAATAGCTTTATTAGATTCTGAAAAGTTAAAACAGCTTGGTTGGAAACCAGCTTATACATTAGAAGAAGCATTAAAAGAAACCGTAACTATTTTGCGGGAGAAATAGGGAGTATGTCATGATGAGAGATACAAATATATGGATTTTTAATTCTGGAATGAGTTTTAGCGGGAATCCTAAATGGCTTTTTTTGTATATTATAAAACATAGACCAGAAATTACACCATATTGGTTTTGCTATAATAAAGAATCGATGCAGTATATTAGGAAGCTTGGTTATCAGGCATATCTTTTTCAGTCTGTATATGCAAGAAAAATTGGAGAAAAAGCTGGCGTATATGTGGTAGATCAAAGAAAAGAGGTATTTCAAGAATATCTAAGGGGAATCATAATATTGAATTTGTGGCATGGTGTGGGATGTAAAACAATTGAAAAGTACATTGATTCTGGAGTATTAAATGAAAGAATTGCAAAAAAGTATATTCAAAATATGCAGATTTATAAAAATAATGAGCTTTTTCTTGTAACATCTCCTCTTATGGAAAAACATTTTATGGAACAATGTAATTTGGATAATACTCAAATAGTGAGAGGCGGATATCCTTGTTGTGCTTTTAAAGAGGAAATTATTACTTATGATCATAATATTTTAAAAGGAAAAAATCTTTCAAGTAATACAAAAATAGCTATTTATGCACCAACTTATCGAAAAAATTCTTTAACTAATTTTTTTGTAGATGCGATTCCTCAAATAGAGAGATTAATAGAATGTCTTAAGGAAAATGATATAGTATTAATTTTTAAATTGCATCCTAAAATGGAGAATGATTTTCAATATCATAATATTAAAGAATTGTATTTTCATTGTCCTCAACTTATTTTTTGGGATAATTCGAATGATATATATGAAATATTCAATAAAATTGACCTTGCTATTATAGATTATTCTTCTATATTTTATGATTTACTTGCATGTAATGTGAAACATTTTATTCGTTATATTTTTGAATATGATAATAAGGAGAATATAACGGATTTTGCGCTTGACTATATGGAAATGACTTGTGGAACGATTTGTACAGATTTTAACGATTTATTGAAAGCAATAGCAGATTATCCGAATAAAAATTATGACATAGAATTAAAACGAATTAAAAAATTATTTTGGGAATATGCAGATATTTATTCATTAGATAGTATTGTAGATAGGGCGAAATCTTTTTCAATAGATGATAAGGAAGAACTTCCTACATTATATAGTTTCGATATTTTTGATACACTGATTGGACGAAGTACACTTCTTCCAATAGGAGTATTTTGGTATGTGCAAGATAAAATGAATGAATCTTCTATAGAATTTCCACGATATTTAAAAGAAAATTATTTTAAGGTTCGTCCATGGTGTGAAAAGGATGTACGTGAGTATTACAACAAATCTACCTTGTATAGAAATAGTGATAGACTAGAAATTACATTTGATTTGATATTTGAACATATGCAAAATGTATATCAATTAAATGAGGAACAGATTACTTTATTAAAAGAATGGGAATTAGAGGGAGAATTTAAAAGTTCTATTCCTATTGAACAAAATATAAGTATTTTAAAAGAACTTGTTGAGAAAAAAGAAACAGTTGTATTAATTAGTGATATGTATCTTCCAATAAAATTTATTAAGAAATTATTGGCGAAGGCAGATCCAATATTAGAGCAACTTCCATTGTTTTTATCAAGTGAAAGTGGAAATCAGAAAACTACAAAAAAATTATTTCTTGAAGTATATCATCAGATAAATTATAACTTTGGTAGTTGGGTTCATTATGGAGATAACCAAAAAGCAGATATTGATATGCCTAAGAAACTTGGTATTAAAACAATAAAAATAAAAGAAAAAACATTCAATACATTTGAAAAAAAGATTCTTGATTTTATTCATAGTTATGATGCATATCAAGTATGCAAAATGATGCTTGATATTAGAACAGAACCAAATGGATATACTGGGGTTGAACATTTTGCATTTCGACAGGTTTCCTTTTATTTTGTACCTTATATAAATTGGGTAATTCATCATGCTATAGAACGGGGGATTACTTGTTTATACTTTATTTCGAGAGATGGTTATCATTTAAAACGTATAGCAGATACCATTATAGAAGAGAAAAATTATAAAGTAAGAACAAAGTATATTTATGGTTCTAGGAAAGCTTGGCGAATTCCGTCTCTTATTGATTCGATAGATGAAGAATTTTGGAGTAATTTTGGTAATTTTGTTGATATTAATGACTATAAACATTTGCTGGAAGCTTCTGCATTAACAGATGAACTGTTTATAGAATTATTTCCAGAGTTAAGTTACCTTAAAAAAGAAAAAAAGATTTCACCTAAGATGATGCCTATGATTCGTGAAGTTTTTCGTGCATCAGAAAGGTATTGCTCCTATTTATTGGATATTGCAAAAGAACAGCGTAAGAATGTTCAAAAATATTTACTTCAAGAGATAGATTTTTCTGAAAAATATGCTTTTGTGGAATTTTGGGGAAGAGGTTATACACAAACTTGTTTGGCGAAACTATTGTGGGATATACAGAGAAAAGTAGAAGATAATATTTTTTATTATGCAAGAAGTATTTATCCAACTCATAAAAATTTGATACGCTATAATTTTACAGGTAATACATTTTCTTTGGTATTTATAGAAAATATTTTTGCAAATTTGCCATATCAATCAGTGAAGAATTATATGGAAACAGATAAGGGAATAGAACCAGTTTTTGTTCCCAATGAAAATAATGTAGAATTACATGAAGCGTTAGAAAAATACTTACCTTATTTTGCTAAAAATTATGTAAATTTAGAGTTTCAGAATGAGGAAGCGATTAACAGGGCATTATTTGATTTTGGTTTAAGTTATTTTCATCGGAATCCAAATGATCCAATATGGATAAGATATTTTGCAGGATTAAAAGATGCAGTTAGTTCTTATAAAGAACCAATTGCATGGGCACCACCAATGAGATGGAAAGATGTTTTTGGTATTCTTTGTGGAAAAAAATTTATTACTAAAAATAAAAATTGGTCAATTAAACAATCTTCAAAATCAATTAAGAAAGCATATAGTTTTTATAGTAAACGATTGAAGGGGAAAAAAGTAGTTAAAAAGCTACGAAAAGTATTACTTGTAATATTTGGTAAGCGTTAATAAAAATGTTTGGGATATTTATAGTATAAGGAAAAGTAATATTTATCTGATTAAAAAATGGTGATTGTTTTAAGGAGAAATGATATGAAAATGAAAAAAAATAAAATATACCTATACTATAGTATGATATTTTTAGTAGCATTTCCACTTGCATTTTATATATTTTTGCGTGATGAAAAATCATTTGTATGGAAAACAGATTCAATACCATTATATGTAAGTACTTTGAAATATATAGGAAGAATGATAAGACAAAGTATTCAGAATTTGTTTTATACAGGTAAGATAAAAATTCCAATGTATGATTTTAATATTGGTTTTGGTATGGATGTAATTACTTTTTTAAGATACGAACCTTTAAATTTTCTTAGTGTGTTTGTTAAAGCCGGTTATACAGAATATTTATATAATATATTAGTAGTAGTTCGAATTTACTTGGTAGGTTTTTCTTTTTTAGTTTATTGTAATTATCAAAAGTGGGATAATTATGCATCATTGTGCGGAAGTTTAGTATATACTTTTTCTGGTTATACATTATGGGCAGGAATTCGTCATCCTGAATTTCTTATGTCATTGATTATGTTACCACTTGCATGTATGAATATAGATAAACTAATGCATGGAGAAAAAGCAAAATATTTTTCACTTCTAATTGCGATTAGTTTTTTAAGTAGTTGGTATTTAACTTATATTTATACAGTTGTACTTGGTGTTTGGTTTTTGGTTTCTTACTTTTTTGGAAAGAAAGAAGAAAAAATTTTGAGTTTTTGGAAGGTTGTTTTTGAAATTATTAAAAATTATTTTTGTGGATTTGTTTATTTAGCTGTTATTCTTTTTCCAGCGATGGTTGTATATTTGAAAAGTAACCGAACAGGAAGTGAGGTAAAATGGGACGAGTTGTTGTTTTATGAAAATGGATGGGGTGAAAAATTAATTCCTTATATATTTTCACAAGTAGCATATCCTGGATATTGGATAAGAATAAATGCTTTAATTATTGCTTTTTTTTGCATTATTTTTTTGTTTTTAAAAACAAAAGAAACGAAGTGGAAAGTACAATTAATTGTATTTACATTATGTTTATTTATACCAGCATTTGGCTTTATAACAAGTGGATTTAGTGTGATTAATAATCGCTGGTCTTATGCGTATAGTTTTATTCTTGCATGTATTGTAGCGATTGCATTACCAAAGATAAAAGAATTAACTTCTTGTGATAAAATAGTTTCATTTGTGATTTTATTGTTGTATATCGGTTTAATATTTAAAAGTGGTGATTATCATAAGAAATGGTTATCCTATGAAATTATTATGTTACTTTTTACATATATTGGAATTTTGCTAGTAGATGTTCGAACAAGAACAACGTGGTTTTATAAGGCAGGATGTATAATAATGATTTTATTTAATATTGCATTAAATGGTTATATACGATATGACAAAGAATATGCAAATTATGCTTCTGAGTTTGGGAATAGAGGCCAAGTAATGAATTTAGTATTAGATTCAAGTGTAAAAATTGTTAAAAATATTCGAGATAAGAGTTTTTATAGAATTGAATATGGAGAAACTAATTATCAAAATGGAAATTGGGGAATGTATTTATATAGAAATCCTACTTCTATTACATATTCTCAATTAACTGAATATATGGAAAAGTTTCTTTTTGACAATGAAATATCAAAGTATTCGATAAAAGTTGCATTTGCAGGATTAGATGGAAGAAATGCATTGTTACAGCTTTTTTCTACAAAATATTATGTACAAAATGAAGAGTCATTGATAGTTCCAGCCAATTATGAAAAAAATTTATCTAGTGAGGGAGAATGTGTTTATAAAAGTCAAAATATATTACCACTTGCATTTACCTATGATAAATATATGACTGAGGAGCAATATTATTCTTTAGATAGTATTGATCGACAATATGCAATGTTAGATTCTGTTTTAATTCATGAAAAAAATATGAAATTAGAAGAGTCTAAATTAGACTTTAGAAAAGCAAATCAATTAAAAATAAATAATGTTGTATATAAAGATTTGAAGTGGGAAGTGGATAAGGGAGAAATAATATCAAATAGTCAAAATAGTAGCATTAATATAAGTATACCAACAGTTTCTAAGAAAGCAGAATATTATGTAAAATTAATAGGAACTAATGTTGATCGAGTAACGTCAGAGGCTATAAATTGGAAAATAAAATTTTATGAACAGCAAAAAAGTATTACATTAAGAAATTCAAATGATATTTATTGGACAGGTATGGATAATGTTTTAGTGTATATGGGGACATGGGAAGAAGATGAGATAAATTGTGAGATTATATTTCCAAAGAAAGGAATTTATGGTCTTAAAGATATTGAGATATATGCAAGACCAATTGATGACCTAGAAAGTTTAATTGAAGAACGGAAGGAAGAAGCGCTGGAAAATATAGAAGTTGGTGTAAATCAAATTAATGGAGAGATTACCGTTTCAGAAAATAAATTTCTATGTTTTTCAATTCCATATAGTACAGGATGGACTTGTTATATAGATGGCGAAAAGGTAGATTTACAAAGAGCAAATACAATGTTAATGGGAGTTATGTTAGAAAAAGGAACACATAAAATTCAATTAAATTATGTAACTCCGGGATTAAAAGCAGGTTTATGTGTGACAATTAGTTCTTTTTTGGTATTAGGATTAAAGATATGGAGAAGTAAGAAAAAAACCAAAGATGATATAGAGATTTAATAGGGGAGGATAAAAAGGTGATACATTTTAATATACCGCCATATGTAGGAAAAGAAAAAGACTATATTCAACAAGCAATTGAAAACCATAAAATTTGCGGTGATGGTGACTTTACTAAGAAATGCAATCAATGGTTAGAGGAAAAAACAGGAATAAAAAAGGCTTTATTAACAACATCTTGTACTCATGCTACAGAAATGGCAGCAATCCTTTTGAATATTCAAGAGGGGGATGAGGTGATTATGCCAGCTTATACTTTTGTATCTACCGCAGATGCATTTGTAATGCGTGGAGCAAAAGTGGTTTTTGTAGATATTCGGCCAGATACCATGAATATGGATGAAAATTTGATTGAGGCAGCGATTACAGAAAAAACAAAAGCAATTGTTCCGGTTCATTATGCAGGTGTATCCTGTGAAATGGATAAGATAATGGAACTGGCAGAGACATATCATTTAGCAGTAGTAGAAGATGCAGCGCAGGGAATGATGGCCTCTTATAAGGGAAAAGCATTAGGAACGATTGGAGATTTTGGATGTTTTAGTTTTCATGAAACAAAAAATTATTCTATGGGAGAAGGTGGAGCACTTCTTATTAGAGATGAAAAATATATTGAAGATGCAGAAATTATCCGAGAAAAAGGAACAAATCGAAGTAAGTTTTTTCGGGGACAGATAGATAAGTATACTTGGGTGAATTGTGGCTCTTCTTATTTGCCAAGTGATATCAATGCAGCTTATCTTTATGCACAATTAGAGTGTGCAGATAAAATTAATGAAAACAGGTTAGAGTTATGGAATCAATACTATAAAGCATTACAACCACTTCAAAGTATAGGAAAAATAGAACTGCCGACTATTCCAGATGGATGTGT
The DNA here is from genome assembly GCA_910579865.1 of uncultured Lachnospiraceae bacterium. Taxonomy (GTDB): domain Bacteria; phylum Bacillota; class Clostridia; order Lachnospirales; family Lachnospiraceae; genus MGBC114844. The sequence goes on along the minus strand of CAJTXA010000012.1, from coordinate 24,385 downwards.
TCATAATGCACATATGTTTTATATGAAAGCAAAGGATATAGAGGAACGAACAAGATTAATACAATATTTAAAAGAAAATCAGATATTAGCAGTTTTTCACTATATACCACTTCATACTGCACCAGCAGGAATAAAATATGGTAGGTTTTCAGGTGAAGATAATTATACAACAAGAGAGAGTGAACGACTTTTAAGATTGCCTATGTATTATGGATTACAACAAGGAGAAATTGATTATATTATTAGTAAAATCCTTACATTTTATAATTAGAGGATAGAAAATTATGAAAAAGGAAACTGTGATATGAAAATTGTGGACGCATTTTGGGAAAAAAGAAATTTAGGGGTAGATACAACGGAAATAACAATAGAAATTTCTGATACAGTAAGTCAAGTACAGACAGCTTTAGAAACACTTTGTACCGAATATCAGGTGGTAAAAATTCCTGCTGGAATGATTGATTTAATGTGGTTGGCTGAAAAAAATGGATTTCATTATATAGAGACATCCATTCATGTGATACATAATTTGAAAAATTTAACTTTTTCTCCATTGGTAGAAAGATTAAATAAAAGGATTCAATATGAACCAATGAAGGAGAGTGAGAAAGATGAGCTTTATAAAAAAATAAAGAAAGGAATGTTTTATACAGATCGAATTTATCTGGATCCATTTTTTTCAGATGTTCAGGCAGCGAATCGATATATTGGATGGATTGAAGACGAACAAAAGAAAGGCAGTGAACTATTTCAGTATCTATATAAAGATCAGAAAATTGGATTTTTTACTTTTAAACAAATTGAGGATAATGTGTATTATCCTTTCTTAGCAGGAATTTATCCAGAATATCAAAAAAATGTTTTTGGAGCAGTATATATTTATAAACCTTTAATAGAGGCAAAAAAAAGAAATGGGAAAATGATTTCTACTTATATTAGTACAAATAATTCTAATGCGGTTAGGATGCATATAGAAGCTGGATTTCAATTTAGAGAAGTTACCTATGTATATGTGAAACATAAAAAAGTATATTAAAGAGATGGGAGTGATATAGCAATATGATATGGGATTTAAAAAAATATATAAGTTCTGTAGCAGTAATAGATGATAATGGAAATCAGATAACTTATAAAGAATTATATGATTTAGAAATAAAATTAAAAGAAATATGTGAAAGAGCACTTGTATTTCATCTTTGTAGAAATGTAATTGGTTCGTTTGCAGGTTATGCTGCAATGATAGAGGCAAAAATAGTACCAGTAATGATTACAGAAGATTTAGATTTAGATCAATTATACCATCTATTAGAAATTTATCAACCAGAGTATATATGGCTTCCATCTGAAAAAGAAGAACTGTTTTCAAATTATGAAAAAGTATTTTCGGAATATCAATATACTCTTTTTAAAACAAACTATTCTTCATCAGAAAGATTGTTTGAAGAATTAGCACTTTTATTAACTACATCTGGTTCTACAGGAAGTCCAAAGTTAGTGAGACAAAGCTATTCTAATATAAAGGCAAATACAGAATCTATTGTATCTTATCTAGAATTGGATCAGACAGAGCGTCCTATAACAACACTTCCAATGAATTACACTTATGGATTATCTATTATCAATTCACATTTATATGTAGGAGCAACTATTCTTTTAACAGAAAAGTCTTTGATGCAAAAAGAATTTTGGAATTTTTTTCAAGCTCAAGAGGCTACATCATTTGGAGGTGTTCCATATATTTATGAAATGTTGAAAAAGTTACGCTTTTTTCGTATGGATTTACCAAGTTTAAGAACTATGACACAAGCTGGTGGTAAACTGTCAGAAGAATTACATAAAGAGTTTGCGAAATATGCACTTGAACAAAATAAAAAGTTTATTGTGATGTATGGGCAAACAGAAGCAACTGCAAGAATGGCATATTTACCAGCAGAAAAAGCACTTGAAAAGTATGGAAGTATGGGTATTGCCATTCCTGGAGGAAGATTTGAATTAATAGACATAAATAATAAGATAGTTGAGCAAGAAAATACAGTAGGAGAATTAGTGTATTATGGAGAGAACGTTACACTTGGATATGCAGAAAATCGTGGGGATTTAAATAAAGGTGATGAACGAAATGGAATTTTGATAACAGGAGATATGGCAAAAAGAGATACAGATGGATTTTACTATATTGTTGGTCGAAAAAAAAGGTTTTTGAAAATGTTTGGGAAACGAGTCAATCTTGATGAATTAGAACAGTTAGTAAAAGCAAAATTTGAAATGGTTGATTGTGCAAGTGGTGGGATAGATGATAAGCTTTATTTTTTTGTAAATGATAGTTCTATTATAGATGAAATAAAAAATTATATTATAGAGAAAACTCATCTAAATTTGGTAGGAATTAAAATACAATATTTAGAAAAAATTCCTAAAAATAATGCAGGAAAAACATTATATACAGAATTGGAAAAATATTATAAATAGGAGATATGGCATGGTTGAGTATAGTGAAATTTTGCAGATTCCTCCCTATTCTATGGACAAGAAAGAGAAACAGCAATTTTTAACAGGCTGTTTAGTAGATTTGACAAAATACCATTATGAAAATTGTAAGGCTTATAAAAATATATTAGATGCGATAGGATTTCATATAGAACAGGTGACAAGTTATTATGATATTCCTTTTTTACCAGTCCGATTATTTAAAGAATATGATTTAAAAAGTGTGAGACAAGAGAATATTATAAAAACGATGACTTCATCTGGAACTTCTGGACAAGAAGTTTCAAAGATTTATTTGGATAAAGAAACTTCTTCAAATCAAACAAAAGCATTAACAAAAATTGTTTCTTCTTATATTGGAAGGCAGAGACTTCCTATGATTATATTAGATACATCTGCATTGTTAAAGAATCGAGAGATGTTTTCAGCACGAGGGGCAGGGATTCTTGGGTTTTCTATTTTTGCAAAGGATAAAATTTATGCATTAAATGAGAAGATGGAATTAGATATAGAGGGATTAGAAAAATTTTTAGAAGTACATAAAGGAGAAACAATTTTTTTATTTGGTTTTACATTTATGATTTGGCAGCATTTTTATCGTGAACTTGTAAGAACTGGTTTTCATCTTGATCTATCAAATGGGGTTTTGATTCATGGTGGTGGATGGAAAAAATTGATTTCGGAATCCGTTTCTCGGGAACAATTTAAAGAAAATTTAGAATCTGTTTGTGGAATAAAGAGAGTATATGATTATTACGGAATGGTGGAACAGACAGGAAGTATTTATATGGAATGTGAGTATGGGCATCTTCATACCTCCGTTTTTTCAGATGTAATTATTCGGAGAGGAGTTGACTTTTCGATAGCGGAGGAAGGAGAAGAAGGAATTATGGAGGTTCTTTCTGTTTTACCAAAATCCTATCCGGGACATGTTTTGCTAACAGAAGATAGTGGAATGATTTTGGGGGAAGATAACTGTCCATGTGGACGAAAAGGAAAATATTTTAAAATCAATGGAAGAATAAAAAATGCAGAAATAAGGGGGTGTAGTGATACTTATGCAGTTAAATTTTCCTAATTTAAAGATTCTCTATTCTGATATAGAAAGTTTTGAAGAGATGAAGCGATTACCTGGGCGAAAAATTTTTGACAAAGAAGTGTGTGATTTTTTAAATGAATTGTCAAATGCGATTCGAAGAGATAAAGAATGTAAAAGTTATCCAGATATTATTACATTTGGATTTTTCTGTAGAAAAGCGAATATAGAAAAGATAAAAAAGGAGTATAAGGAAGAGTATCGAATTGGACGAGGTTTTAGTTTTCATATTGCACCTTCCAATGTTCCAATTAATTTTGCATATACATTAGTAGCAGGTTTGTTGTCTGGTAATACTTGTGTAGTACGGGCTTCTACAAAAGATTTTAAGCAGACAACGATAATTTGCCGTTTAATAAAACAAGTAATCGATCAGAATAAATTTTCGATTGGCAAATATATTGGAATCGTTCAATATAATCATAATAAGGAAATCAATGATTATTTTTCTAATTTGTCCGATATACGGGTAATTTGGGGTGGAGATTATACAGTAGAAGAGATACGAAAAAGCAGGATACAACCAAGATGTGTGGAGGTTGTGTTTGCAGATCGTGAGTCAGCTTGTGTTATATATGCGGAAAAGGTTTTGGAAATAGAAGATTGGAATGAAGTGGCACAAAAATTTTATAATGATACTTATTTATATGATCAAAATGCTTGTTCTTCTCCACATTTAATCTATTGGATTGGAAAAGAGGAAACAGTTGCACAAGCGAAGTTATTATTTTGGAGTATGATACATAATCAGGTTTCAAAAAAGTATAAGATAGAGCCTATTATTGCAATAGATAAATTGACAATGGCTTGTAAAGCAGCAATTGAAAAAGAGAATACAAAAATTATATTTGATAAAGACAATTTAATCTGTAGGATGGAATTAGCAACATTAGAGACAGATAGTTTGTGTTATTCTTGCCCAGGTGGAAGTTATCTAGAATATCAAAGTGAAAAAATCCAGGATTTAGAAGTAGTGATAACAAAAAAATTTCAAACATTGTCTTATTTAGGTGGAAATGGAAAAGAATTAGCAGATTGGGTAATTGAGAGAGGAGTAGAGGGAGTCGATCGTATTGTTCCAATGGGAAAAACTGCGGATTTTACATTGATATGGGATGGTTATAATTTGGTAGAAGAAATGTCTAGAAAGGTTTATTTTGTTTCATAAAATATTTGCACAGTAGAGAAAGGATAAGTCATGAAAATTTCATTTGTAATTCCCTGTTATGGTTCAGAAAATACAATTGAAGTTGTTGTAAATGAGATTTTTGCTGTATTAAAACAACGGGAAATCGATGACTATGAGATTATTCTTGTAAATGATAGTTCTCCAGATAATGTATGGAATGTGATAGAAGAATTGACTAGAAAGAATAAGAAAGTAAAAGGGATTTGTTTAGCAAAAAATTTTGGACAACATTCTGCATTATTAGCTGGCTATCATTATTGTACAGGAGACTATATTGTTTCATTAGATGATGATGGACAGACACCAATTGATGAGTTATATCAGTTGATTGATAAATTAGAGGAAGGATATGATGCAGTTTATGCTTATTATTTTGAAATTAAACAGACAATGTTTCGCCGTTTTGGTACTTGGATGGCAAAAAAGATGGGGGAAGTTATGCTGCATCAACCAAAGGATTTTCATGCAAGTAGTTTTTATGTAGCCAGAAGTTTTGTAATAAAAGAGATGATTAAATATGAAAATTCTTATCCTTATCTATTCGGATTACTTTTAAGAACAACAAATAAGATAGCATGTGTTCCAACACATCATAGAGAACGAATGTATGGAAGGTCAGGATATTCTTTAAAAAAATTATTATTATTGTGGATTAATGGGTTTACTGCTTTTTCAGTAAAACCATTGGAAGTTGGTATTTATATGGGGAGTATTTTGGCGTTGATTGGTTTTGCTTATGCGATTATAACCATAGTACGTAAATTTTTATATGTAGATGTTGTAATTGGCTGGAGTTCTATTATATCAATTATGCTGATTTTAGGCGGCATGAATTTAATTATGTTAGGACTGATTGGAGAATATGTAGGAAGAATTTATATTAGTATCAATAATGCTCCTCAATATGTGATAAGAGAATTGACAAGGAATCTTAGGGAGGATGACCATGAAACAGCTTAAACTGATCTTTGTCTTACATATTGTTTTAGCTGTGTATTCTATATTGGGAATTGCATCTAAAATAGCTTCTCAAAAGCAATTTATGTCATTCGAATTTATATTTTTATATGGAGTAGTAATAGGGAATCTTTTTTTCTATGCGATTGTTTGGCAGCAGCTGTTAAAACGGATTTCTCTTATTACTGCTTATGCGAATAAAGCGATAACTGTAGTATGGGGAATTATATGGGGAGCTGTTTTTTTTAAAGAAGAAGTAACAATACAAAAAGTTTTAGGAGCACTTGTAATTATAGTGGGAGTATATCTTGTTGTATCAAATGATGGAGTAAAAAAGGAAGAAAAATAATGTATAGTTTAATTTTTTTAAGTTCTGTTTTTATATCTTCTGTTTCACAGATATTACTTAAGATAAGTGCAAACCTTTCTTATAAAAACAAATGGAAAGAATATATAAATGGAAAGGTAATTATAGCATATGGAATGTTTTTTCTTTCTAGCTTTATGACAATTTTGGCTTATAGAGGAGTTCCCTTATCATTGGGGCCTATTTTAGAAGCGTCTGGATATATTTGGGTGACAATATTAAGTTATTTTATATTAAAGGAATCTGTTAGTAAAAGAAAATTAGCAGGTATTATAGTAATCTTATTAGGAATTCTAATTTCAACAATATAGTGTATTGACATAAAAATGCAAATAAGGTTGGAGGCAAATAGTATGTTGAGAGGTAAAAATGCAATTATTACAGGTGCTCGTCGTGGGGTAGGCCGAGCAACAGTGCAAATATTTGCAGAAAAGGGTGCAAATATTTGGGCATGTGCACGCAAACCAGATGCTGATTTTGAAAAAGATATGAAAGAAATAGCAGATAAGAATAAAATATGGATTAAAACAGTCTATTTTGAACTTACAAAGGAAGAAGAGATAAAAGAAGCTATAAAAGGAATTATTTCTGAAAAGAAAACAATTGATATACTAGCGAATATTGCTGGAGTTGCATGGGGGGGTTTGCTAGGTATGACATCATTAAAGACGATTCGAGAAGTATTTGAAATTAACTTCTTTTCACAAGTATTATTGATGCAACTTGTTACTAGATACATGGTACGACAAAAGAGTGGAAGTATTATAAATGTTTCTTCAGTAGCAGGAATAGACAGTGAAGCAGGATATATTGCATATGGAAGCAGCAAGGCAGCACTTTCATTTGCAACAAAAACAGTTTCTTGTGAGTTAGCGAAAACAGGAGTTCGAGTAAATGCGGTTGCTCCTGGGTTGTTAAATACAGATATGGGGGCTTCTATAGAGGCTGGTGCAAAAGAGCGTATGATGGCAGCCTGTAGTATGGAGAGACTTGGTACGCCAGAAGAAATTGCTAGGGTAATTGCATTTTTAGCAAGTGAAGAAGCATCTTTTATTACAGGTCAAGTGATACGAGTAGATGGAGGAATGGTATGACACAGATAGAAAGAATAGAGAAGTGTAAGAAGGCTGCTGCACAGATCCGTAAGAATATTATAGAAATGACCTATGCTGTTGGAGGCGTTGGTGCTCATTTAGGAGGAAGTCTTTCTATGGTAGAAATATTGGCCGCATTGTATATTGGGACTTTAAAATTTCGATTGGAAAATTTAAAATGGGATGAACGAGATCGTGTGATATTAAGTAAGGGACATGCTGCTCTTGCTTTATATCCTACATTGGTGCAAGCTGGAATGTTATCAGAAGAAGAATTGTATTGTTTTAAAAAGGATGGTTCTCACCTAACGGCACATCCATCTTGTCATGGTGTACCTGGTGTTGAATTTGCCAGTGGAAGCTTAGGGCAGGGTCTTTCTCTTGGTGTAGGGGTGGCTCTTGCGTTAAAAAGAAAAAACTATCTTTCTTCTCGAGTATTCGTTTTACTTGGAGATGGGGAATGTAATGAAGGTTCTGTCTGGGAGGCGGCAGCTAGTGCATCTCATTTTCAATTAAATCAGTTAGTGGCAGTAGTAGATCAGAATCAAATGCAATATGATGGGGATACGAAAGAAGTAATGGAAATGCAGCCAATTGCAGAGAAGTGGCGTGATTTTGGTTGGCATGTTTGTGAGGTAGATGGACATTGTATAGAAGAATTATTAGATGTATTTACAATAGAATCAAAAAAGCCATTTGTGATTTTGGCTAATACAATAAAAGGAAAAGGAATTTCATTTATGGAAAGAGACTGGCGTTTCCATAATTCTAGAATTTCAAAGGAACAATATAAGCAAGCAATCGAAGAATTGGAAGGTGTTGTATAGTATGATCGAATTTTCAGCAAGAAATGCACGTGTTTGGTCTAGACTAGGACCTAGTGGTGCGCTTGGAGCTGCAGCATTAGAATTGGCGAAAATAAATCCTAATATATTAATGCTGACTGCGGATTTATGTTTTTTTTCTGGGCTAGAACGTTTTAAAAAGGAATATCAAGATCAACTTTATAATTTTGGAATTGCAGAACAAAATATGGTTGGAGCAGCTGGAGGATTGGCAAAAGAAGGATTTCTTCCATTTGTTACTACATATGCAAGTTTTGCGACCTCTAGGTGCGCAGATCAAGTAAGAGTAAATATGTCTTATATGAAATTGCCAATAAAGTTGATAGGATTGACAGCAGGATTTGCAGCGGGTATTTTAGGGGCAACACATATGAGTATAGAAGATGAAGCTTTGATGTGTGCACTTCCTAATATTGTTGTAATTTCTCCAGCTGATTGTATGGAAGTAATCAAATGTATTTTGGCAGTATCAGAAACAAAAGATCCAACTTATATTCGCCTTACAGGACCAGTGAATACACCAATCATATATCAGGAGGATTATTCGTATGAGATTGGGAAAGCAATTGAATTAGAATTTGGTAAGGAGATTTGTTTAATTGCAGCAGGTTCTATGGTATATGAATCATTAGAAGCAACAAAGTTATTAAAAAAGGAAGGAATTTCATGTAGTGTTTTTAACATGCATACAATTAAACCACTTGATACAAAAGTAATTGATCAGGCAATTCATAACTATAGTATGATTGTTGTGGTAGAGGAACATAGTGTATATGGAGGACTCGGGAGCATAATTGCAGAATATGTTGCAAAAAAGGGAACACATCCCCCATTTTTAAATATTGGGATTCCTGATTTTTTTCCAAAATCGGGAAGTTATCGTTATCAATTAGAACAAAGTGGTTTAATTGCAAATCAGATAAAAGATAAAATTCTTCAATTTAGAAAGGAAGATGAAAAAATGGACAATCAATTTCGGGGGGGTACTTTTCAGCTGATATGATAAAAAGAGAGTGGTTGCCTTTGAATAAGAATTTGGAGGTAACAGAACATGCAGCATAAATATGGAATACTTCAAAATAAAAATGCGATTATTACAGGGGCAGCAAGTGGAATAGGTTATGCTACAGTGAAGGTATTTGCAGAAAATGGAGCCAATATTTGGGCATGTGCAAGAACACAAAATGATGAATTTGAGATTTATTTAACACAACTTGCAGAAGAGAATCATGTGTGGATCAGGCCAGTTTATTTTGAATTGACAGATAATGAACAGATGAAGAAGACTATTTTAAAGATAAAAAAAGAAGAGGATAAAATTGACATTTTAATTAATAATGCTGGAATGGCTTATGATGCACTTCTTCCTATGATATCAATGGAAAAATCGTATGAGCTATTTAATGTTAATTTTTTTGCACAGCTTCAATTTGCACAATTGGTAAGTAGACAGATGGTGCGTAAAAAGCAAGGCTGCATTGTGAATATAAGTTCTTATCTTGGATTTGATGGAAATAGAGGACAAACTATATATAGTGCAAGCAAAGGTGCAGTAAATGCAATGACAAAATCGCTTGCTAAGGAGCTTGCAGATTATGGGATTCGTGTAAATGCAGTAGCACCAGGAGTTGTTGATACAAAGTTAATTCGAACTATGTCAGAGTCAGATTATATTAAAATTATGGAAAGATGCCCTTTACATAGATCAGCACAGCCAAGGGAAATAGCAAATATGGTAATGGTATTAGCAAGCGATTTAAGTTCTTATGTAACAGGAGAAGTTATTCGTGTAGATGGAGGCATATAAAAAATTAGCAGTGATTTATAGTTGAAAAAGAAAAGGAGAGTTTATGATGACAAATTTAGAAAAGTACAAAAAGATATTTATGGAAACATTTGAAATTGCAGAGGAACAGTTAGAAAATTTAAAATATCAAGATATTGTAGCATGGGATTCCGTTGGACATATGGGATTAATTGGTACTTTGGAAGATACTTTTGATATTATGATGGATACAGATGATATTATTGATTTTAATTCTTTTAAGAAAGGGATTGAAATTTTAGCAAAGTATAAAATAGAGTTTTAATTACTATAGTTTCGTATTTTTTGTAAGATAATAAAAGGGAAAAATTATGCTCTTCATTTTTTGAAGAGCATAAAATGTTGTTAATTTGAAGGGAAATTTAAAATGGAATTAGAAGGGAAAAAAAATTTAATTTATAGATTAATGTTTGCGGTTATTTTATATACAATCACCTATACTATCATTTTTAAGTTGGTAGTACAGGGTTCTGATTATCGTTCTCATATGATTATTGCAGATAAAATACAGCTAGGATCTATTGTAGATTATTTTTTAAATGAAAACCCATATTTTATGTGGCATATTCTTATAAAATTAGTTTCTAAAATCTTATATATTCCTATGGAGTATGCAGTAGCAATTGTTAGCGCATTAATAAATGTTTTGATATATTGTTTTATTAATAAAATTATGAAGATTTATTATGTGGAAAAGTCAGAACTGATTAGTTTTATTTTATTGTTAGTAGGGCCACTTTATATTCCTTGGTATAATGAGAAAATTTATTTGGGTCAGGGAACCCCTAATATTTGGCATAATCCAACCAGTTTAGTAGTAAAACCATTTGCTATTTGTTGCTTTTTTATGGTATTAAAATTATTAGCTAGTATACAACAGAAAATTGAAATAAAAAGAAAACAATATATTACTTTATCAATTCTTATTTTTTTAAGTGTATTAGCAAAACCTTCTTTTATACAAGGGTTTATTCCAGGTTTGGGGGGGTATTTGCTTATTTTGTGTATAAAAGATAAATTTCGAAATTTTAAACAATATATTTATTTATGTTTTACTTTTGTTCCCGGAGTTTTTTTAATGATGTATCAATTTATAGCGTCTTTTTATAAAGGAGATTCTGCAGAGGGGATTGGTATTAGCTGGTTGGAAGTTCCATCATATTTTTCTCCAAATGTATGGATTTCTTTATTATTACTTTTTTTCTTTCCAATATTGTATTTATTATGGAATATAAAAAAAGTATATCAGAAAATGGATATTCAATTAAGTATATGCTATCAGGGAATGGCATGGTTGGAATATGCTCTTTTATATGAAAATGGAAGAAGAAAATATCATGGCAATTTTGGATGGGCGTCAGCATTATCCACTTTTATATTATGGATGGTTGTGTTGATTTATTTTGTAAACGATATAAAAGAAATGAAAATGAATGATAAAAGACAAGTAATAAAAAATTCTATTTTATTAGTAGTATTATTATTTCATTTGTTGTGTGGGTGTTACTATATTTTTTGTTTGATTACAGTTGAAGGTATGAAATTTTAGAAGATTTTTATTTGGTTTAAGGAGAAAAAATGAAAGAACAACAAAGATATAATAAAATAGAAGCCTACTTATTAAATGTAATAGTTGTTTTATTGCCATTTTTAGTGGTAGGATTTATTTTATTTTTGAATGGTTATAAATTGCGATTTTCTATGTTACTTCCTGCTTGGAATGATGAAGTTGGGTGGTGGAATCAAGTAAATACAATGATTCAATATGGAGAACCATTTGGATATTATGGATATAATGGAACACATGCAGTAATTGGAAAATGGGCAGCATGGGGGGGTACTCCGCTTTTGCCTTATTTCTTGTTTGGAAAAATTTTTGGATGGAATTTATATTCTATGGCTTTGGCTAACATGACTTTTTTATCAATTTCATTATTTATATTTTTAATCTTAACAAAACCAGATAAAAAGCAAAAAGTATGGTTAATTGGAACTTATATTTGTTTAACAATTGCAATAGGATATTCTATGACATCTATGTCAGAAGGATTACGTTATTCACTTGGGATTATTTTAACTGCTTTATTAATTTGGCTGGAACAGAAATCGCAAAAGAAGAATCAAAAATTTTCTGGAAAGGATTTTTTTATAACAATAATAATTGTTATAATTATATATTATGCAATTACTGTTTACTTAATTTTTTCATTAGTAGTTCCATTATTTTGCTGGTTTTTTTTTAGAAAGAAAAAGTTTTTATTACGTGCAGGGATTAGTTTTATCATAACAGGTTTGACTACAGTTTCAGCTAATCATTTTGTTTCATTAACTAGCTCTCCCTATACAACATCTACGATTCATCAAATTATTCAAACAATAAAGGATAAAGGGTGGTATCATGGAATTTGTTATGTATTGGATCTTTTTTTTAATAACTTGGCAACTGTGGATTTTCCTAATTTATTAAATGGGGATACTATTTTATTTTGGTTTTTTTCATTTTATTTATTATTTTTATGTTATTTAATGGTAGTGTTACTCCGTCTATTAAAAAATATAGATAAGACAGATTGCTTCACAGGTAATAAGAATTATTATATTTTAGCTTTATGGGTGACGGCAGGATTTTTGTTTGGATATTGTATGCTATATACTGGAAGCAGATGGACATTGTGCAGAGGGATTAATACAGGACTTATAATGGCACTTTTATTTTTGATATTTGTAGAAAATCGGATTGATAAAAAAGGGTTTATTTTAATATCTTTATTAAGTATAGTCAGTATATGGGGGTATTATAGCCAGATAGTAGATGAACGAGCTTCTATTGCACAATATACAGACACTATTTTGGCAGAAAAAAAACAGATGGAAGAAGTAATTGAAATATCAAAAGATAATAGTGTTTGGGAAAATACAGTTGCACATTATGGAACAGTAAATTTTATGTATTTAACATTGCCAGCAGGATGTGGTTTGAATTATATGATAGCAGGAAAAGAGAATAAAAATGCGAAATATGCTCTAATTACAGTTGACGATAAAAACCAAGAAACATACAAGCAGATGTTGCTAGATACAGGACATAATATTATTTATGAAGATAAGTTCTTTATTGTTTTATTAAATCCTAATTTTAAGTAATAAAATCCCCTATTTTAGATTTAAAAAGAGGAAGGATCTAGTAGGGGGTATTTTTACAGAGAAAGATGTTAAAGTAGAAGGATAAGGGCAGGAAGAAGAAAAAGAATCCCTGTAATTAAATTGGAACATAGATTACAAATAGTCTGCTCTTTAGGTGTAAGTTCATCAAAGGAGATTATTTTCTCATCTGCAAAATCGACCATAGATTTTGTAGCATGGTGTTTTTTAGAAGGATGTTGTTTGCGTTCCAAAAGATGGTGGATAGTAAAATGATCTAATTTAAGATAACAAAACCATACTCCAGATAGTAGAATACAACCAGTAAGAAAAAATGGATATTCCCAGATACTGTATAATTTTTCTTTATTTAGGAATCGATCCCATAATAAACATAATGTTAGACCTATTGAAAATTTTGTTATAATTTTATATAAAATAGGACGTATCATATATGGCTTGATATATTTTTTCATATGGTCTCCTTCAAATTATCTTTCTTTTTTGATTCGTATTGTATAGAAATAGTAGTTATTTTGATATTTGTCATATTATAACATATACATATTTAATACGCAATATACCTTTAAAAATTGAAAATTAATTTTGAAGGATATGGAAGATTTTTTATAAATATAAGTTTATAGAATATAAGAAATAATTCGAATTTTCGAAAATTTTATAGAATAAATAATTAGCAAAAGGTGTTATTCTAGGTAAAAGTGTAACAATTTGGTATAATAGCTTTGAAAAAAATAATGGATTGCCGCTTGACAGATATGCTTTATCATGTTAAAATTTCATAGTGTAAATGTTCATAGTAAGTTGTGAAGGGGCACAGATTTAGACTTAGAGACAGTCTAAGTATGTGCTTTTTGCTTTCTAGGGTTTATATGTACTGTTTGAAGGTCCTTAGATTTCCAGCCAATCAATTTAGACATATAATCCATGATTCATTTCGACATTTACAAATTTTACGCATAAAGTTGCTAAAATAATAACGAGGGAGGAAGAAGAATGAGAAAATCCAAAATTTTAGCTATGGCGTTAGTGTCTGTTCTGACGATTTCTTCACTTACAGGCTGTGGTGGAAATCCAAATAACAACACGAATCCAACAACAAATCAGACAACAACCTCTGGTGGAAGTAATTCAGAAACAACTTCTGGTAGTTCAGAAACAACTACTTCTGATAATTCTAGTACACCAAAAGCTCCTGTAGTGGATAATGGAGGAGAACCGATTAAAGATCTAGTTATGACACAAAGTCAAGGTTCTCATGAATGTGAAACGTTAAACTGGCTTTATACACAGACTGGTTCCACATCAGAAGTGCTGACAAATTTGGTGGATGGTTTACTTTCATGTGATGTATATGGAAATCTGGTTCCAGCGATTGCTACAGAGTGGGGAACAGAAGATGGAGGTCTTACTTGGACTTTTAAGCTTCGTAATGATGTTACCTGGGTAGATGTCAATGGAAATAAAATGGCTGATTGTACAGCACAAGATTTTATTACAGGATTGGAGTGGGTGTTAAATGCAGCAAAGAATGATGCAAATAATACTTCTATGCCAATTGATTTAATTTCGGGAGCAAAGGAATATTATGACTATACAAAATCACTTCCAACAGAAGAGGCAATGGCTTTGGATACGACAAAATTCCTTGAAATAGTAGGAGTGGAAGCACCAGATGATTATACTTTAATTTATCATTGTATAACAGAAAAGCCATATTTTGATTCTGTAGCAACTTATAATTGCTTATATCCAGTATCTGCAGCCATGATTGAGCAGATTACACCACAAGGATTTAAGGAAGTATCCAATGATCAGTTATGGTATAATGGATGTTATCGCTTAACAAGCTTTATCTATAATAATGAAAAAGTTATGGAAAAAAACGAGTCTTATTGGGATAAAGATTGTACATTATTTGATAGTGTAACAGTAAAGATGGTTGAAGGATCAGATGTAAGTTATCAGTTATATCAGGCAGGAGAAATTGATGCTGTTGGTTTAAATGAGAGCCAATTTTCTACAATTTATAATGATCCAAATCACGAATATTATAACAATTTGGTAGAAACTTACCCAAGTAAATATGCTTATGTAGTACATTTTAACTACAATAAGAGAAAAGATGATGGAACAGATGATACCAATTGGAATACAGCAATTTCAAATGAAGCATTCCGTCAGGCATGGTATTATGGATTGGATTTTACAGAGTATATGGCAAGATCGAATCCTTTAAATCCAAATAAACAAACGTTAGATACCTTTACTGGAAGAGGTTTATGTTTTACTTCAGATGGTACAGACTATACTACATTAGTAACCGATTTATTGGATCATGGTTCCACGGATCGTTCTGATGGACAAGGAAAAGCAGCAAGATTAAATGCAGAAAAGTTTGCAGAAGCAAAGGCACAGGCAATGGCAGAATTGACAGAACAGGGTGTAACTTTCCCTGTACAGGCAGATTACTTTATTCTTTCTGGTAGTCAAACTTCTCTAGATGCTGCAGAAGTATTGAAGAAAGTATTTTCTCAATGTTTTGGAGATGATTTTATTCAGTTAAATATTAGAACTTATGTTTCTAATTTAACACAAGAAGTTCGAAATCCAAGATTACAATCCTTCTTTATCAATGGATGGGGAGCTGATTATGCGGATCCACAGAACTATTTAGGACAAATGGTTTATCCAGGTGACAATGCATTTTATGCTCAGTATTATGAGAACGTTCCAGATGCCTCCGCAGATGTACAAGCTGTATTTGAGGAATTTACTGGCTTAGTAGAAGAGGCAGATAAAATTACAGATGATTTAGATAAGAGATATGCTGCTTTTGCAGAGGCAGAAGCGTTTATGATAAATCATGCGCTGTTTGTTCCTGTTTTTAATCAAATCAACTTTAAGGTTACAAGAATTAATCATTTTAGTACAATAAATGCACCATTTGGTATTCAGCCTAATAAATATAAGAATTGGGAGACATCTACAGTTGCCTATACTGCAGATGACTATGCAGCATTTGAAGCCGCTTATGAAGCTGGCAGACCAACGGATTAAATGTTAAAGTATACAATTAAAAGACTGTTGCAATCTCTTGTAACAGTCTTGATTGTAGTTACTATCGTATTCCTGCTCATGCGTATGCTTCCTATTGATTATTATTTTACAGAAGAACAATTGATGAAGTTTACAGAAGAACAGAAGCAAGAACAGCTTTTGCAGGCAGGTTTACTAGATCCGCTTCCAAAGCAGTTATTCAATTTTTATAGGCAGTTGATAACAAAATTCAGTTTAGGAGATTCTAGACGAATTCAAAGCGGAGTAGCTGTAACAAAAGTAATTGCAACACGAATGGGAATATCCATGCGACTAGGGGTTATTTCTCTAGGTATTTCATTAGTATTAGGTGTTTTATTAGGAATTGCTCAAACGAGATTTAAGGATAAATTTGTGGATGGAATTGGTACAGCGTATATTATATTTGTAAATTCTGTTCCAAGCCTTGTTTCTTATTCTTTGGTTCTAGTATTTGGTTCACGAGTATTAGGACTTCCACCACTTTATTCTACAAGAAATCCAGTATCAATTACACTTCCAATTGTTTGTCTTTCCATGGGTTCAATAGCAGGATATGCACTTTGGACTAGACGTTATATGGTAGATGAAATTAATAAGGATTATATTAAACTGGCAAGAGCAAAAGGGTTGACAACAAAACAGATTATGATTCGTCATGTATTGAGAAATGCTTTTGTGCCACTTGCACAATATCTGCCAGCCTCTTTTTTATTGACAATTGGCGGTTCTCTTTTGGTAGAACGTTTCTTTTCTGTACCAGGAATGGGAGCCTTAATGACCGATGCAATTGCACGTTATGATACAAATGTAGTACAAGGATGTGTCGCATTATATGCATCACTTGGTATTTTAGGAGTATTTTTAGGTGATGTACTTATGATGTTGATTGATCCTAGAATTAAATTAACAGGAAACGGAGGTACTCGGTAATGAACAATATGAATCAGACACAAAACAATGAAGACGAATTATTTGAATTTACTGAGTACTCCGCAGAAAATGCGGAGCGTATCGGATACTCCGATTATTCTTATTGGAAATCAGTACTTCAAAATTTTTTTAAGAAAAAGGCAGCAGTTACTTTGTTGGTTATATTTTTCTTGGTATTAATTTTTTCTTTTGTTGCACTAAAGATTGCCAAATATGATATTACGATGGAGCCGGATTCATCTAAGGCGTTTATTAGCCCGAATTCGGAATTTTGGTTTGGAACAGACAATCTGGGACGTGATTATTGGTCAAGAGTATGGTTTTCTTCTCAGATTTCAATTAAACTTGCTGCACTGGTAGCAATTGGCGAATGTATTGTTGGTGTAACAATCGGATGTGTCTGGGGATATGTCCGTAAGTTAGATCGTTGGTTTACAGAAGTATATAATATTATTAATAATATTCCAACGATTATTTATATGACATTGGTTGCTTTGATGATTGGACAAAGTTTTATAATTATGGCAATTACATTAATTGCATTTGGATGGCTTCCAATGGCCAGAAATGTGCGGAATTTGGTTATGATGTATCGTGACCGAGAGTATAATCTTGCTTCACGCTGTCTGGGGACACCACTGCACCGAATTTTAATTAAGAATATATTGCCTTATTTGTTAAGTGTGATTATTTTGAGATTATCTCTTTCGATTCCTTCTACCATTGCATTGGAATCCACTCTTTCCTATTTAGGGCTTGGTTTAGATATTAATACACCATCACTTGGTATTTTGCTTAGAAATGCTAGAGGATATTTTTTGGATTATCCATATTTGCTAGTATTTCCGGCGCTAATTGTTTCATTAATTACGGTTACTTTTTATTTAGTTGGAAATGCATTTTCGGATGCAGCAGATCCAAGAAATCACGTATAAGGGGGAGAAGACATGGCAAAAGAACCTATTTTATCTGCAAAAGATATCGAGATTTGTTTTCATTTGCGTGGACGGACACTAAAGCCGATTCGAAAATGTTCTTTAGACTTATACGAGGGAGAAACATTAGCAATAGTAGGAGAGTCTGGTTCTGGAAAATCAGTATTTACGAAATCCTTTATCGGAATGTTAGATGCAAATGGTGAAATTATCAATGGCTCTATTTTATATGAAGGAATTGATATTGCAAAGTATAAGAAAGAAGCAGAGTGGGTAAAAATCCGTGGAAAAAAGATTGCAATGGTATTTCAAGACCCAATGACTTCTTTAAATCCATTAAAAAAAGTTGGAGCACAGATTCAAGAATCGATTGAATTGCATCAGGGAATCAAAGGAGAGGAAGCAAAGAAGTTAACACTAGAGATGTTAAAAAAAGTTGGTATTCCAGATCCAGAACGTAGATATAATCAATATCCACATGAATTTTCGGGGGGGATGCGTCAGCGTGTTGTAATTGCAATTGCGGTAGCTTGTCATCCGCAAATTTTAATCTGTGATGAGCCAACTACTGCATTGGATGTAACAATTCAAGCACAAATTTTACAGTTAATTCGGGATTTACAGAAAGAATTTCATATGACAGTAATTTATATTACACATGATTTGGGTGTAGTAGCAAATGTTGCAGATCGAGTAGCTGTTATGTATGCTGGAGAAATTGTAGAAATTGGAAAAGTAGAAGAAATTTTTTATGATGCATGGCATCCTTATACTTGGGCGTTGTTATCTGCACTTCCTCAGCTTGGCGTAAAAGGAGAAGATTTACCAACGATTGATGGAACCCCTCCAAATCTTTATAATGAAATTGTGGGAGATGCCTTTGCACCAAGAAATAAATATGCAATGAAGGTTGATTTTGTAAAAGCCCCACCATACTTTGATGTAACAGCAACCCATAAAGCAAAAACATGGCTGTTAGACCCAAGAGCGCCAAAGATGGAGCGACCAAAAGCGATACAGGCACTGCGCTCTAAAATGAAAGCGAAAGGATAGAGCTATGGCTGAAAGAGAAAAATTGATAGAGGTAAAAGATCTTCAGATTACGTTCGGAGAGGGAAGAAAAAAATTTGTAGCTGTGGATGATGTCAATTTTGATATTTACCGTGGGGAAACCTTTTCGATAGTAGGAGAATCTGGTTCAGGAAAGACCACAATCGGACGTGCGATTGTGCGAATCAATCCAACTACAAATGGAGAGATTTTATATAAAGGAAGAAAAATCAATGGGAAGATTTCAAAGGAATTGGATCGAGAAGTAATTAAGAGTTGTCAGATGATTTTTCAGGATCCAATGGCTTCTTTAAATGAGCGTGCAAAAGTGGAGTATATTGTTTCAGAAGGGTTGATTAATTTTGGAATTGGAAAAACTCCACAAGAACGTTCTGAGATGGTGCAGAAAGCATTGCGGGAGGTTGGACTTTTGCCAGAGTTTGCTTCTCGGTTTCCTCATGAGTTTTCTGGTGGACAAAGGCAACGTATTGGAATTGCACGAGCATTGATTATGCAGCCAGAGTTTGTAGTGGCGGATGAGCCAATTTCGGCACTGGACGTTTCAATTCGGGCACAGGTTTTAAATCTATTGAATCAATTAAAGAAATCAAGAGGATTAACCTATCTATTTATTGCACATGACTTGTCAGTAGTTCGGTTTATTTCCGATCGGATTGCAGTGATTCATAAAGGAAGGATTGTGGAATTAGCAGAGGCAGAAGAACTATTTTTGCATCCATTGCATCCATATACAAAGGCTTTGCTCTCAGCAGTACCAATTCCAGATCCTGAAGTAGAAAAGAAGAAAAAGCTTTTAGTTTATGATCCTTCTATGCATGATTATAGTACAGATAAACCAGTTTGGCATGAGATATTGCCTGGACATTTTATCTATGGAAATCAGAAAGAGCTTGCGAAGTATAAGAAGGAAATTCAAAAAGGGTAAAAATTAAAAAGGGATAAATGTTGAATAAGAAGATAGAAACCATAAAATTTACTAAAATATAGAAAATTTTTATGGTTTCTTTTTTGTATAGACATTTATTTTAAATTTCAGAGATTTTATATCGATTCGCTTGCTCCATAAAGAGTTTATAGTACATACTTTCCTTTTTTTGAATTAAATTAGTATGAGTATCATAGTCAACGACTCTTCCACTTTCAATTAATAAAATTTTATCACAAAAAATAGAAGATGACATTCGATGTGAAATATAGATAACAGTCTTATTTTTTCCTAATTGATTAAATTGTTGATAAAATTCTGCTTCTGCTAATGGATCAAATGCAGAGGTAGGTTCATCTAATAGAATAAGACTTGCTTTTTTACAAAATGCTCTGGCAAGGGCAACTTTTTGGGATTCCCCTCCAGAAAATTCAATTCCAGTTTCATCAAATGTTTTGGTATATAAAGTTTGTATTCCATCAGGGAGAGAATCGATTCGTTTTTTTAACCCTACTTTACAAGCAAAGTGATAGGCTTGTTCTTTTG
Organism: uncultured Lachnospiraceae bacterium; assembly: GCA_910579865.1. Lineage (GTDB taxonomy): Bacteria > Bacillota > Clostridia > Lachnospirales > Lachnospiraceae > MGBC114844. The sequence goes on along the minus strand of CAJTXA010000012.1, from coordinate 3,875 downwards.
TTCCGTCATTTGTAATATTATCTTTCAGAGAATAAGCAAATAACTTAAAGTCTTGAAAAATAGTACTAATCCTATTTTGATAGGAGAAGTAATCATAGTCATAAATGGAAATATCATTTAATAAAATATCCCCTTTATCTGGCCGATATAAACGACATAATAATTTTATTAATGTTGTTTTTCCAGCACCATTTAGTCCTACGATTGAGATTTTTTCGCCAGCATGGATTTCAAAACTGATATCCTTTAATATAGTAGAAGAAGATTTTGGATAAGAAAATGTAACATGTTCAAATTTTAAAGTCTTTATTTCTTGTTCTAATAAAATTCCTTTTCCATAATTGGTTTCTTCTTGAATATTCATTAGTTCTATTAATGGGACAGCTAAACGTAAACTTACATAAAACTTCATACAATCATTAATAAAAGAAGTAATAGTTGCAGAAAAACGCATTGCTGTTGAAGTATAAAATGTAAAATAAGAAATAGAAAAATTTTCTCTTATTGTTTTCTCTATGATACATCCATAGACCATGATAATTTCTATATATTTTATAAGTTGCATTCCGATTTTGATTTGGTCTGATTTCTTTAAATAGCGATTGTAGTATATTACCATCTTTTCTGCAAACCAATTAAATTTTTTTCTTAGAAAAGATCCGATTGGATAGGTACGAAAATCTTTTCCATTTTTCGAATCGAAAAGGGTATTTGTATAATAGACAAATTTTCGATTAATATCTAGATTCCAATTTGAAAATTCTAATCTTGTTCTTGAGAAAGTTCCAAATAAAAATATATTTAATAAAGCTGCAATCAATAAGATAAAAATTAATTTTACATCAAATAATAGAATAACTGTAATAAGACCGAATAAAGTCAAGATAGATTGTAAAATATTTGTAAATGTTGTAAGAATCACATCAAGACAATTTTCATTTGTAATGGCAAATTTTGCTCGTTCTATTAAATCTAAACACTCGGTATCCTCTAAATATTGGTATGGTATTTTAATAAAGTCAAGACGCAGCTTTATTTCAGAACACTCGGTATCCTCTAAATATTGGTATGGTATTTTGGTCATTTTTTCAAAAATTTTATGATTTATTTTTTCCTGTAATTTTGCCTGATGAACTTTTATAAAACAAATACTCCATTTGCTAATAGAACTAAAAAACATATGAATCCCTGTTAAACATATTCCTACTAAAATACACAGACGAAGGTTTCTTTTTTCTAAAGAGGCAATTAAGATAGAAACAATAGCAGTGTGGTAAAGAGTTTGCATTGTTAATATCATACTTTTAAAGGCAGCAATTCCAAAATAAGGCCAATAAGCTTGAAATGATAGTTTTATAAAAGAAAATAATACCAACCAGATTGGCAGTTTTTCTGTTTGTTTTTTATTCATTTTTCGTATCCTTTCGATAGTACTTTCCCTGTGTTTTAAACATATCAAAATAAACTCCTTTCTTTTCCATTAATGTTTTATGGTTTCCATATTCTAAGATCCCATCTTTTGAAAAAACCATAATATGATCACAGAACATAGTGGAGGAAAGTCGATGAGAAATATAAATAGCAGTTTTTTCTCCTACTAATTGGTTTAATGTTTCGTAAAGCTGTGATTCTGCAATTGCATCAAGTGCAGCGGTTGGCTCATCTAATATAACCATATTGGCATTTTTATACAATGCTCTTGCGATTGCAATTCGTTGATTTTGCCCTCCTGATAGTTCGATTCCTTGATCTTCTATGATTTTTTGTAAGGGTGTATCATATTGGAGGGGAAGTGCTTCAATTATATTTTTTAAACCAACTGTTTCTAAACATTTTATAGCAAAGGCTCGTTCTTTTTTTTCTGCATCTCCTATTATATTTTCTAAGATTGTTGCTGCATAAATTCGGACTTCTTGGTAAACAGTAGAAAACATTTTTCTATATTCTTTTCGTTCAAAATCCTTTTGATCGATTCCATTAATAAGAATTTTTCCTTCTGTTATAGGGAATAATCCAGTCAATAGTTTGATAATTGTACTTTTTCCGGCTCCGTTTACTCCTACAATAGCCAGCTTTTCTCCCTTTTTTATTTTCAAATGAAAGTGTCTTAAAATCCATGTACTTGTTTTGGAATAACGGAAAGAAACATCCTGAAATTCTACTTCTAATGTTTCCTGATTTGAAATTGCTGATCGGGTTCCAGATTCTTTTGTTAAATTGATTTCATCAATAAATTGAAAGTATCCGTCTGTATATACAAAACATTCCATCCATTCGGTGAATAAATATGTAATCTTTTCTAGAATTTCAGAAAGGGAAAGAATCATTCCCATATAAAAAGTGACATCACCCAAAGTTAAACTATGATTAAAATATCCTTTTATAAGAAAAAAGAAGGTTATGCCATCTTTTATAAGAACAAAAAAAATATCTTTTATTCCTAGATGAAATTCTTTTTTTGCTATATTATGAATAATCTTAAGAAATTGATTTGATTTTTTCTCATATTCTTGTTTTAATTTTTTCATTAAAGAAAAGATTCGAATTTCTTTTCCATAGGATACATCATAACTGATTAAATGGAAATATTCTTTTTGTCGTTCTGCTTTTATTAATGCAGTCCTATTTTGTTCCATATAATTTGTTATCATTCGGTTGATAGAAATAGAACAATAGGTACTAAAAAAAGTAATCAGTGCAATCCATGGCTGAAAAGAACATAAAAAAATAAGATAGATGAAAATTGTTATTACATATGGACAGAAACGAATAAAATTACGGTAAACTCCTTCAAATCCAGTAGGATTGGATAATGCTTGTCTTGCTGCCTCGGCTCGATCTAAAAAAGCAGCGTCTTCTAGATGGGAATATTCGATATCTTGATATTTTTTATGTAAATCCTTTAGCTCCAACATTCTTAATTCCACAAAGGCACCATCAAATTGTCGGTTGCAGAATAGGGATAAAATGGTAAGTACCAAAGATAATCCAAACAAGAAAATTGATGTTTTTAAAATATAATTATAGTTTTGCTGATCCACAATAAAATTAATTATAGTTTTGGGAATCCATATTGTAAGAAGAGGAAGAAATCCTGAGCAGAGCATTTCTATAAAAATTAATAGATATAAATAACTTTTATGTCTTTCAGAAATAATGTTTAATTCGCGTTTTAAGATAGAAGCCAATCTTCTGTTTTTTATTTTTTTCTTTTTCATAGTTCTATTCCTTGTTAATGTAAAATGATTTTTCATATTTTTTATATTATTATGTAGTAAAAGATTATTTGTCAATTATATTAGTATTATTATATAATAAATATTTTATTTTTGCTACTATTTATTACGAAATATTACAATTAGTTTTCTAGAAAATTTTTTAAAGAAGAAAAAAAGAATGAATGTTGAGATTATAATTATAATGAAATTTCCAAAAAATTTAAAAAAAATACTTGCATTTTCCAAAAGAATGAGGTATAGTATATTTTACTGTGGCATGATAGCGAGGAAGCGTGAGGTTGCTGCCAAGTGGCAGGTTTTCCGTGGAGCGAATGTCAAGTTAGGAAACTGGCGACAAGTCACTGTACGAATTAACATCTACGAGAATGGAAGTAGAAACAACCGGGATCAAAAATCGAAGAGGATAAAAGAGCGTAAAAGAATGGTAAAATGAGCTCGATACACCCGGAGAAGTGTACAGTCACCGCTTGTCGTACTGATTTAAAGTGCGAAAAGGAGGCGGCTTTTTTTATGGCAAGTCAAGTAATGAGAATCACATTAAAGGCTTACGATCACAAACTGGTAGATCAATCAGCTGGAAAAATTATTGAAACAGTAAAGAAGACAGGCTCACAGGTAAGCGGACCAGTACCGTTG
>CAJTXA010000011.1 GCA_910579865.1 uncultured Lachnospiraceae bacterium | reverse complement strand
ATCCGAAATGAACTGGTCAGCCAATATATTTGGCAAGCCACCAAGAATCCCCTGCCTTTAGGCATGGGGAGTGTCAATATACTTTTTTTCTATTATAGTGTAAACTAGGGTGTATCGAATTATCGAAAGGAAGAAAGTTAGATAACATAAAACAATGTATGATAAAACGAAAAATTAAAAAAACAAGGAGAAAAGGCATGGCAATTAGGCAAAGCAAAGAACGAAATTTATCTATGGTGATGGATTTTTATGAAATGACAATGAGTAATGGATATTTTCGTAATGAAAATAGAAATGTGCGAGTGGTATTTGATGTATTTTATCGGCGCAATCCCGATCAGGCAGGATATTCTATTTTTGCTGGATTACAACAGATTATAGAGTATATCCAGGACTTACATTTTTCCGATGAGGATATTGCATATTTAAGACAGCAACGAATTTTTGAAGAGGATTTTTTAGATTATCTAAGAAATTTTAAGTTTACAGGAGATATTTATGCATTTCGGGAAGGAACGATTATGTATCCTAATGAACCAATTCTTACTGTAATTGCACCTCTTATTGATGCACAATTAATTGAAACAGCAATTCTTCTTCAAATTAATCATCAATCATTGATTGCAACAAAAACAAAGCGAATTGTAAAGACTGCACAAAAAAGAGGGGTTTCTGATTTTGGAGCAAGGCGTGCACACAATATGGATGCCGCAGTATATGGAGCAAGAGCAGCTTATATTGGCGGGGTTGGTTCAACAGCTACTGTACTAGCTGGGCAAATGTTTCAGATTCCAGTAAGCGGAACAATGGCACATAGCTGGGTGATGTTCTATCGAGATGAATTTACTGCATTTAAAAAGTATGCAGAATGTTATCCAGATAATACCATATTGTTGGTTGATACGTATGATGTGATTAAAAGTGGAATTCCAAATGCAATTCGTGTAGCAAAGGAGGTACTAGAACCGCTTGGAAAGCGACTAAAAGGGGTTCGAATTGACAGTGGAGATTTGGCTTATCTTTCCAAAAAAGCTAGAAAGCTATTAGATGCAGAAGGACTAGAGGACTGTAAAATTGTAGCTTCTAACAGTTTGGATGAGTATACAATTACTTCTTTGTTAAATCAAGGGGCCAAAATTGACAGTTTTGGAGTGGGAGAGCGTTTGATTACTTCAAAGTCAGATCCTGTATTTGGGGCAGTTTATAAAATTGCTGCAGTAGAGGAAAATGGTGTGTTTGAGCCAAGAATTAAGGTATCAGAAAATGTAGAGAAGATTACAAATCCAGGAAGAAAAGAAGTATATCGAATTTTTGATGAGAGTGGAAAAGCAGTAGCAGATATGATTGCTAAAAAAGGAGAAGAGATTGATTTTTCAAAACCCGTCCGCTATGTCGATCCGATAAAGCCGTGGAAAAATCGATTTTTTGAACATTGTACAGCAAAGGTACTGCAAGTACCAATCTTTTTAAATGGGGTTTGTGTCTATCAGGAAGAATCATTAAAAGAAATTGCAGATTATGTCAATACACAATTAGAAAATGAGATTTGGGAAGAGGAACAACGTTTGCAAAATCCACACAATCACTATTTAGATATGACGCCAGATTACTATGAATTAAAAATGGGACTTTTAGATGAAATTCGAATCCAAGAATTATAAAAAAGAGAAAATTAAAAATTTAAAAAGAAGTTAGAAATTGGAGGAAAAGAAAAATGGCAGAAAATATAGGAGCAGAGGAAAAGATAGAAGAGCAAGAAGTAAAAAAAGTAATCCCAAAAGAAAAAGTAATATTGACAGGAGATCGTCCAACAGGGAAACTGCATATCGGACATTATGTAGGATCGTTAAGGCGTCGGGTGGAACTACAAAATTCAGGAGAATATGATAAAATTTTTATTATGATTGCAGATGCACAAGCCTTAACAGATAATGCGGATAATCCAGAAAAAGTAAGACAAAATATTATTGAGGTTGCGTTAGACTATCTTTCTTGTGGTTTGGATCCAAAAAAGACAACCTTATTTATTCAGTCTATGGTTCCAGAGTTGACAGAATTGACTTTTTATTATATGAATTTGGTTACAGTATCTCGCTTGCAGAGAAATCCTACTGTAAAATCAGAAATTCAAATGCGAAATTTTGAAACTAGTATTCCAGTAGGATTTTTTACGTATCCCATTAGTCAGGCTTCTGATATTACAGCATTTCAAGCGACTACTGTACCAGTAGGAGAAGATCAACTGCCAATGATTGAGCAGACAAAGGAAATTGTAAGAAGATTTAATTTTATCTATTCTCCAACTTTAGTAGAACCAGACAGTTTACTACCAAAAAATCAGGCTTGTTCTCGCCTGCCTGGAATTGATGGCAAGGCGAAGATGAGTAAATCGTTGGGAAATTGTATTTATCTTTCAGATACAGCAGAGGAAGTAAAAACAAAAATTATGAGTATGTTTACTGATCCAACGCATATTAAAATTACTGATCCAGGACATCTAGAAGGAAATACGGTGTTTACTTATTTGGATGCTTTTTGCAGGGAGGAACATTTCTTGCGGTATTTGCCAGAGTATCAAAATTTGGATGAATTAAAAGCACATTATACAAGGGGCGGACTTGGTGATATAAAGGTAAAGAAGTTTTTAAATGCAATTATGCAGGAGGAATTAGAACCAATTCGTCAAAAAAGAAAGGAATATGAAAAGGATATTCCAGGTGTATTTCGAATCTTGCAGGAAGGCAGTCAAGTTGCAAAGGAAAGAGCAGCACAGACTTTGGCAGAGGTAAGAAAAGCGATGAAGATGAACTATTTTGACGATTTAGAATTGATGGAAGAGCAGAGTAAAAAATATGCTAGATAATAGAACAATAGATAGTACATCTTTATATTAATAAAAAATGGCGTGCTTAGTTGAGGTACGCCATTTTTTAGTAGTGACTTTCTTTCGAATATCAAGTTTATCAATAATAATTTAATGTTTGTCATTAAAATATTATTGACAAATTTGAAATTTTTTGCTATCATAAGTTTGAGGTGATAAATAATGAAATTCATTCAAAAACTCACAAAGAAAGAATTTGCGAAACCTGCTGCTTGTTTTATGAAATTTGCTTGTTATTTTGTAATCTGCTTTTATATTCTATGTACGATCCTTAGTTTTATGGGAAGGCAAACTTTTTGTTTACATACAAAAATGGGAATATTTGAACGAGCAATTTATGCCGAAGAAAATCACAACTCACATTCCCGCAGTATGACGGTTTATTTGGGCGATAATATTCATGTATGGACGAATGACAATGATCAGATTGAGCTGACAATTCAAATAGGACTTTCTCTCATATATGCTGTTCATGTAGTTCCTATGATTTTGGCTTTCTGGTTTTTGAGCCGTGTATTTTCCAATATAAATAAAGAGCAAATTTTCACAAAACAAAACTCCTCCTATTTGCTTTATTATGGGCTTCTCCAATTTTCAGTGGCTGTTTTTGTTCCATTTATTAAACCGTTGATTTGCTGGTTTATCAACCTTGTATCTGATGGTCGAATGTCCATTTCTACAGGGCAGACTATGTTTTATAAACTTATTCCCAGCATTGCTTTTATTGTAGCTGCATATATCATCCATTATGGAGTGCATTTGCAGGATGAGGTGGATCACACATTATGATTATTATTCGGCTTGATCGAGTGCTGGCGGACAGAAAAATGCGGCTTAATGATTTAGCGGCAGAGGTTGGTATATCTAATGTTAATCTTTCTTACTTGAAAACAGGAAAAGTAAAGGCTGTTCGTTTTAGCACATTAAATGCAATTTGTAAAGTTTTAGAATGTCAACCAGGGGATATTCTTGAATATGTTGAGGATGAAAATGAAAAATTGTTAGGGCGGCACTGAAAAAGTGCCGTCTTTTTACTCTGTAAAGAATCTTTTATGATTTTGTTTGCAATAAGAATGGATTGTGTTATGATAGGATAGACAAAAGGGAAAGGATGGAATAAGAAAATGGAGATTTATTTGGTACGACATGGGGAAACTGTTTGGAATAAGGAAAAACGGCTTCAGGGTACTTCTGATATTGAATTAAATGAGGAAGGACGGCGTTTGGCAAAGGAAACAGGAAAGAATCTTTGGAAAGTAAGATTTGATGTTGTATATGCTAGTACGTTAAAAAGGGCTTATGAAACAGCAGAATGGATTATGGCTGGAAGACCGATTACCGTAGTTCAAGATAAAAGGATTCGAGAAATAGGGTTTGGCGTGTTGGAAGGAAAGATTATGGAACAGATGACAGAGAAGGAAAGAAAATTGGTAAATCAGTTTTTTGAAGAACCTGGGCTGTATGTTCCGGCAGAAGGAGGAGAACGATTAGAAGATGCTGGAAAAAGAGCAGCGGGCTTTATGCAAGATGAAATTGAGCCATTAGAAAAAAAGGGATTGGAACGTATTATGATTGTGGCGCATGGAGCCATTAATAAGGCAATTATGATGTATGTAAAGCAACATGGAAAAGAACAATTTTGGTCAGGTGGGTTTCAGAAGAATTGCAATGTCATTATTATAGAGTATAAAGATGGACATTATCAGGTGATTTCAGAAGAAAATGTTTTTTATTAAGAAAAATTGTGTAAAAGTGGAGGCTAAATGATAAACTATATTTTATTGATATTACTATTGTTTTGTAGTGGAATGGAAGTATGTAAGTGGAACTTTTGGAGGATTTGGGGGTATTATTCAGAAAGAAAAATCTATGATTACAAAGAGGGAGAGATAGAACAGAGTCTTTCTTTTGGATTAGAGCATATAGAGGAAACTACCTATTTTATAAATGAAGAACCTGTAACGGAAGAGGAATATAATAAAGTAAAAAAACGATATCAAAGGCTGTTTAAGTAAAATTAATTTATTTAAGGAAATCTATTTTTTAAAATAATTTTTTGGGATTTCTTGAATGGATACTTTCTTTATGCTAAAATGTTAAAAATAGAATAAAAGGCAAAAGGAGAAAAAGAATGATTAACCAATTAGTAGCAAAAATTAGAAAGACAAATGCACCAATTGTAGTAGGCTTAGATCCAATGATGAATTATATTCCAAAAGAAATTTGCAGTAAAGTATTTGCAGAAATGGGAGAGACGTTAGAAGCGGCAGCGGAAGCAGCTTGGCAGTTTAATAAAGGAATTATTGATGCGACTTTTGATTTGATTCCTGCAATAAAGCCACAGATTGCAATGTATGAACAGTTTGGACTGGAAGGATTAAAAGTATTTCAAAAGACTTGTGCCTATGCAAAAGAAAAAGGATTAGTAGTAATTGGAGATATAAAGAGAGGAGATATTGGCTCAACTTCTGCTGCTTATGCAGAAGCCCATTTAGGAAAAGTACAGATAGGAAATAAAAGATATTCTGTTTTTAATGAGGATTTTGCTACAGTAAATCCTTATTTTGGTACAGATGGAGTTCAGCCATTTTTAGATGTATGTAAAGAGGAAAAAAAGGGATTATTTATTTTAGTTAAGACATCAAATCCTTCTAGTGGAGAATTTCAGGACAAACTGGTTGATGGCAAACCTTTGTATGAATTAGTGGGGGAACAAGTGGCCAAATGGGGAGAGGCACATATGGGAGAAACGTATAGTTATATTGGTGCTGTAGTAGGGGCTACTTATCCAGAGATGGGAAAAGTTCTTCGCAAGTTAATGCCAAAAACTTATATTTTGGTACCAGGATATGGAGCACAAGGCGGAAAAGCACAAGATTTGGTACATTATTTCCATAAAGATGGATTGGGAGCTATTGTAAATTCTTCTCGGGGAATTATTGCAGCTTATAAAAATGAAAAGTATGCTTTGTTTGGCGAGGAGCATTATGCAGATGCAGCACGTCAAGCAGTAATAGACATGATTACTGACATTAATGAAGCACTTTCGAAATAAAAGATAGAGATACAGAAATAAAATGGAAAGGAAAATGTTGATATGGAGAATCAATGGAAATGGAAAGAACAGGCAGTTATTATAAAACAAGATAAAATTGCAACCAATATTTATAGTATTTGGTTCCAAACAGAATCTATTGCGAAAGCTGCGCAGCCAGGGCAGTTCCTTTCTATCTATTGTAAAGAAGGTTCTAGACTTCTTCCAAGACCAATTAGTATCTGTGAAGTAGAAAAAGAACAGAACAGGCTCCGAGTGGTTTATCGGATTGTGGGAGAGGGAACAAAAGAGTTTTCCTCTTACAAGAGTGGTGATAGATTGGATATTATGGGGCCTTTAGGGAACGGGTATCGATTAAAAGAACATAAAAAGGCATATCTAATTGGAGGAGGAATTGGAATTCCACCATTGTTGGAACTTGCAAAAAGACTGCAGGGAGAGAAAGAAATTATATTAGGGTATCGAAATGGAAAAGAATTATTTTTGATAGAAGAATTAAAACAGTATGGAACGGTTTCTATTTCAACAGAAGATGGAAGTGCAGGAATCAAAGGAAATGTATTAGATGTAATTCAAGGAAAACATTTTGAAGCAGAACAGATCTATGCTTGTGGGCCAACACCAATGCTTCGGGCAGTACAAAGTTATGCAAAAGAAAAAGGAATTCCAGCACAGATTTCTCTGGAAGAAAAGATGGCTTGTGGAATAGGCGCATGTCTGGCTTGTGTCTGTCAATCAAAGGAAGTAGATGAACATTCCCATGTACATAATAAGCGGATTTGTAAAGATGGGCCAGTTTTTGATGCGGAGGAGGTGGAACTTTAATGAATACAAAAGTAAACATTGCAGGTGTAGAATTAAAAAACCCAGTTATGACAGCTTCTGGAACATTTGGATCGGGAGCAGAATATTGTGATTTTGTAGATTTAAATCGATTAGGAGCAGTTGTGACAAAAGGGGTAGCAAATGTGCCGTGGCCTGGAAATCCAACACCAAGAATTGCGGAAACTTATGGTGGAATGTTAAATGCAATTGGACTGCAAAATCCAGGAATCGATGTATTTCGAAAGAGAGATATTCCATTTTTAAAACAATATGATACAAAGATTATTGTAAACGTATGTGGAAAGACAACAGAAGATTATTGTGAAGTAGTAGAATGTCTTGCAGAAGAAGAAATTGATCTAATGGAAATCAATATTTCTTGTCCAAATGTAAAAGAAGGAGGAATTGCTTTTGGACAAGATGCAAAAGCAGTAGAAGCGATTACAAAAGAATTGAAAAAACGTGCAAAACAGCCAATTATTATGAAATTAAGTCCAAATGTTACTAGTATTGCAGATATGGCAAAGGCAGCAGAGGCAGGGGGAGCAGATGCGTTGTCTTTGATTAATACATTGACTGGAATGAAAATTGATATTGAAAAGAGAACATTTGCTTTAGCAAATAAGACAGGTGGCTTATCAGGGCCAGCAATAAAACCAGTGGCAGTACGTATGGTTTACGAGGCAGCAAATGCAGTAAAGATTCCCATGATTGGAATGGGAGGAATCCAAACAGCAAAAGATGCGATAGAATTTATACTAGCTGGTGCGACAGCAGTTTCCGTTGGAACAGCAAATTTCTTTTGCCCTACTGCTACTTTGGAAGTTATAGAAGGAATAGAACAGTATATGAAAAAACATGGGGTAAATGAGATTGGAGAGTTAGTAGGATGTGTAAAATAGAGTTTTCGTAGAGTATGCTACTTTAAGAGATTTATCAAGGGAAATTTCTTTTTGTAATAAGAAATAACAATTTTTAATGGAGATTGGAAATACAGTAGATATTTTGTTGTTTTTTATTATTACTGTAAAAATAATTTGCAGAATGTATTATCTGTTGTAAAAATTGTTCCCTTTTCCTCTTTATTCTTTAAAATAAAAATAAATTATTAACTTTTTAAAGAAGTTGATAGGGTTAGATAAAGATTATGTTTCTATATGTTTATCATAGAATTTTTCAGTTTATTCTAAATATTAATTATAAATAGAAATATAATAATATAATGGTAAATTGTCTTATAACTTCTATGGTAAGATTTTTTAATTAGAAATAATCTAAAAAAGTTTTCAAAGTGAAAAATTTAGTATTTATCTTACTTATTTTATGTTTTTAAGGCTTATGAAAAAGAAATGAATATTTTAAAATAAGGTAAAATTATGAAAGAAGTTATTAATAACCCTTGAATATTAAAAAAGATAATGCTATACTAAAAAACGATGAAATTGCAAACCAATAAAAATAATAGAAAGTAAAATAACATAAAAATGTAAAATAGGCTGTTAAAAGCCAAAAAAATAAGGAGTATAGACATATGGAACAGTATAAGCAGGATTTTATCGGATTTATGGTGGATTGTGGCGTTTTGAAATTTGGTGATTTTGTTACTAAGAGTGGTAGAAAGACGCCATTTTTTATTAATACGGGATTTTATCGTACAGGTGCACAGTTAAAAAAATTAGGTGAATTTTATGCTAAGGCGATTCAAGATAAGTTTGGATTGGAGTTTGATATATTGTTTGGACCAGCTTATAAGGGGATTCCACTTTCTGTTGCAACAGCAATGGAAATTAGTGAATTGTATCAGGTAGATATTCGTTATTGTTCCAATCGAAAAGAAGCAAAAGATCATGGAGATACTGGGATTTTACTGGGAAGTCCAATCTGTGATGGAGATCGTGTTTTGATTATTGAAGATGTTACAACAGCTGGAACTTCAATTCAGGAAACACTTCCAATTGTAAAAGCACAAGGCGATATTCAAATTATTGGTTTGGTAGTTTCTGTAGATAGAATGGAACGTGGGCATGGAGAAAAGAGTGCACTAGCAGAAATTCAGGATACGTATGAGATGGAGACAACAGCAATTGTAACGATGGAAGAAGTGATGGAGTATCTTTATAATCGTCCATATAAAGGAAAGATCATTATCGATGATACTATAAAAACAGCAATTGATGCTTATTATCAAAAGTATGGTGCATTAAAGTAAGAAAGTAAGTGGTAGAAAGTGAAAGAATTAGAAAATCAAGAAGAAAAAGAACAAGCTCAAAAACAGTTAGAGGTATGGAATCGGAAAGGGAGTAGGAATATGGGAGAAGAAGCATATAAAACAATGGGAAGGGCAGGAGCAGCAAGTATTACAATAGGGGTCATTCTTTTGGTAACAGGAATTGTAACAGGAATTATATCTATTGTTGCCGGAGCTTCTTTGTTAAAAAATAAATCAAAGATATTATTTTGATAAAGGGGATAGAATGTGAATCGAAGAGAATGGAAGCTGGCAGGTTGGGTAGCTTTTTTAGTTTATCTAATTGCATTGGTATATTTTTTATTGTTTGCGGAAATGTTTGGCCGAACTCATACAGAAATAAATAAAACGTATCGCTATAATTTGGTATTATTTAAGGAAATTTGGCGATTTTGGCACTATAGAGAACAATTAGGATTTACAGCAGTTTTATTAAATCTAGCAGGAAATATAGTAGGACTTATGCCATTTGGATTTTTTCTTCCATTTTTAGCAATACGTACTAGAAGTTGTTATACCGTAACCTGCCTGACTTTTCTATTTAGTTTAGTAATTGAAACAACACAGCTTATTTATAAAGTAGGAAGTTTTGATGTGGATGATTTACTTTTAAATACGATAGGAGGGATACTTGGTTATCTTCTCTTCTGGATGGCACAGTATGTAAGAAAATGGAGTGGAAAAGGGATGCCGATTGAAAAATAAAATAAATAGTGGAAATCGTAAAAAATATAAATTTTCTGATAAAAGTCAGTCAGTTGGAGGAATTTTCTCTACGCTGCTTGCTATTGGGGCTATTTTAGCTTGTGCAGCAGCCATTTGGATTTCATTTCAGCATAGAGGGGAAGGAGGATTGGAAGTTGGTGTACTTGGTATTCTTGCAATCTTTCTTTCTGGATATGGTTTGTATTTTGGAATTCGAAGTTTTCAGGAAGAAGAGATTTTCTTTTTGTTTTCATGGATAGGAAGTATTGGAAATTCAGCAGTATTAATTAGTATGATGATGCTTTTTTTATTGGGTTTATAAAAAGAATGGGGTGAATGAATGACAATAGAAGAAAAAGAATTATTAGAAGAACGTTATCAATTATCAATGGAACGGATTACAATGATTCGATTGGAAGATACAATAAAAGAGCCATTTCGAGATTATTTTTACCAGATGGCAGGATTTCTTTTACAGATAAAAGAATTAATGGAAAAGAAACAAAGTGGAGAATTAAAGCAATTTTCTTTTGAAGAATATCAGGCATATAATACACAATTATATTATGATATTTTACCAGAACAATATTCGAAAAGTTATGCAAATCCAACTTATGCAGTGCAAAAGTTGGGAAAAGAATATGGTCAATTATTGTCTTTTGTTTATACTGAGCTTAGAGCATTAATTGCAGATGTTTATGAAGGAAATTTTGTGGAAGTCGTATCTGGTTGTGAGTTGTTAATTGAGCTTTACAATTTATTTGAAACGGAAGGAAATCAGAAGGAAATCTTTGATGCAGTTTATTGGTATTTAAGTGATTATAGTGATGTAATCTATGCAAAGCGGATTTTAGCTGGATGTGATCCTTCCTTTGATTTTGCAAAAAAAATTATTTTGGAGGAGGATTTGAGTGATTTACGCTATTTGTTTTCCTATGGAGAATATATTACCAAAATAGAAATTCAAATGGCTACTTTTTTAAATCAGCTTTCAGAAGAAACCATTGAAAAAATGGCTAGAACTTTTGTAGAAGGTTACCAAAAAGGGTTTGAACATGCGAAAAAAGATCTTTCTAAGAAAAAAGTGGTACAGATTTGTTTTCCAATTGGTTTTGAACGTGTGATTCGTAAGGCAATTATAATATTTGCTACACTTGGATTAGAACCAGTGATGTTTCGTTATGGATTACATAGCGTAGAAAAGCAAAAGACACAAAGAGTTGGTTATACTGCAACTTGTGCAAATAAACAATATGAGTATGACCATTGTCAAGATGAGGGACTTTATTTTGATAAAGCATTTTATGAAAGAAAGATGTCAATTTTACAAGTTATTTATGAAAAGTATGCTTCTTACTTTCGAAATGTAGCAGGACCTGCGGTATTAGAAATATTTGGAGAGGAACCATTTCACCCAGTAAGTAAGCCAGAATGTGTTGTACTTTCTAAAAAACAGCAAAAATGGATGGTAGATTTTAAAAATGAGAAAAATCAGTTAGCAGAACGATATAACCCTTCTAAGGAAACCAGTTTTACAATAATTGCTTTTCCAACACCAGAAATTGGAGAGCATTTTGAGGAAATTTTTCAAGAAACGATACGAATTAATACATTAGATTGTTCTGTCTATCAGAATGTGCAACAGTATTTGATTGATGTATTAGATGCTTGTGATTTTGTGCAAATTACTGGAACAAATGGAAATCGAACTAATTTAATTGTAAATTTAACAGAACTAAATGACAAAAATCGAGAAACTCGATTTGAAAATTGTTTAGCAGATGTGAATATTCCACTTGGAGAAGTGTTTACTTCCCCAAAGCTTGCTGGAACAAATGGAATCCTTCATGTAAAGGAAGTTTTTCTGCGTGGATTGAAATTTGTAGATCTAGAAATTCAATTTCAAGATGGCTGTATTAGTGCGTATTCTTGTAAAAATTTTGAAACTGAAAAGGAAAATGTCAATTATATAAAACAGCATGTCATGCAAGGACATGAAACCCTTCCTCTTGGAGAATTTGCAATAGGAACCAATACCGTAGCTTATGCTATGGCAAAAAAATATGGAATTTTACAAAAACTTCCAATTTTAATTGTAGAGAAAATGGGGCCTCATTTTGCAGTTGGAGATACTTGCTATAGTTGGGAAGAAGAGGTTCTTATATGGAATCCCGATGGAAAAGAAGTAATCGCTAAGGAAAATGCATTTAGCCAACTTCGCAAAACAGAAGTAGAAAAAGCCTATTTTAATTGTCATACTGATATAACAATTCCTTATGAGGAGATTGGAGAGATTGCCTGTTGTCAAAAAGAAGGGGGAAAGGTTGTGTTACTTTCTGATGGAAAATTTGTTTTGCCAGGAACAGAACTTTTAAATATTTAACAGTTGTTCTCTGTCAGTATTGTAAAATAAAAGCTGACAGAGTATTCCTATATAATAAAACACTGCTCAAAAATATCTTTTTGACGAATCTAATTTATAAAAAGAAAGAGAGGGATTTGATATGCCAGAAGTGGGAATTGTTATGGGAAGTGATTCAGACTTACCAATTATGTGTAAGGCATGTGAGATTTTGGATAAATTGGGAATCAGCTATGACGTTACGGTTATCTCTGCTCACAGGATGCCTGATATTTTCTTTCACTATGCAAAGACGGCAGAAAGTAAGGGGTTTAAAGTGATTATTGCAGGTGCTGGAGGAGCAGCACATCTTCCAGGAATGGCAGCAGCTATTTTTCCATTACCTGTAATTGGAGTTCCGATCTATACAAAGGCTTTGGGGGGAGTGGATTCTTTATATTCCATTGTACAGATGCCTTCAGGAATTCCAGTAGCCACAGTTGCAATCAATGGAGCTATGAATGCAGGATTACTTGCGGCTGAAATCTTGGCTACTTCGAATCTAGAGTTGTTGGATAAAATTAAAGAATATAAAGATGGATTAAAAGACGGAGTTGTTGCAAAGAAAGAGAAGTTAGAAGAAATTGGTTATCGTGAATATCTGAAACAAATGACATAATCATTGGCAAAGAGATATTTTTGAGTAGTGTTTTGTGATATAGTGGGATGTTATTAAGCTATCTTATGAATGGGATAAAGAAAAATAAGATGTGTTTTGAAACGAAATGTGATAAAATAAGAATAGAATACCAAATGCAGGAGGAAAAAAGATGGATTATAAAAAGGCAGGAGTGGATATTGAAGCAGGTTATAAAGCAGTAGAACTAATGAAAAAGCATGTACAAGCAACGATGCGACCAGAAGTATTAGGGGGAATTGGTGGTTTTTCTGGTGCTTTTTCTTTGGAAAAATTTAAAGGAATGGAAAAGCCAATTTTAGTTTCTGGAACAGATGGGGTTGGAACAAAATTAAAGTTAGCATTTTTATTAAACCAACATCACACAATTGGAATTGATTGTGTTGCAATGTGTGTGAATGATATTGCTTGTGCTGGTGGGGAACCCCTGTTTTTTCTAGATTATATTGCTTGTGGCAGAAACGAACCAGAGAAAATTGCGACAATTGTAAGTGGCGTAGCAGAGGGATGTAAGATGGCTGGTGCAGCTTTAATTGGAGGAGAAACGGCTGAAATGCCAGGATTTTATCCAGTAGATGAATATGATCTGGCAGGATTTGCAGTTGGAATTGTAGATGAAAAAAATTTGATTACAGGAAAAGAATTAAAAGCAGGTGATATTTTAATTGGAATTCAGTCTTCTGGTATACATAGTAATGGTTATTCATTAGTTCGTAAAGTATTTACTATGACGGAGACTTCTTTAAGGATTCATTATGATTCACTTGGCACAACACTTGGAGAGGCATTACTAACTCCAACTAAAATTTATGTAGAGGCTTTAAGAAAAGTAAAAGAGGAAGGGATTACCATAAAGGGATGCAGCCATATTACAGGAGGCGGATTCTATGAAAATATTCCTAGAATGTTGCCAGATGGGGTTCGAGCAATAATAGAGAAAAAGAGTTACTCTGTGCCAGCTATTTTCCAGATGCTTTCTAGAGATGGAGATATAAAAGAAGAGATGATGTATAATACCTTTAATATGGGAGTTGGTATGGTACTTGGTGTAGCAGATGAAGATGTCGATCGAACCATTGCAGCGATAAAGGCAGCTGGAGAAACCGCTTTTGTACTTGGACAGATAGAAGCTGGTGAAAAAGGAGTTACTTTATGTTAAAACTATGTGTATTAGTTTCAGGAGGCGGAACGAATCTTCAGGCGATTATTGATAGAATTTCAGATGGAACAATTTTAAATACAGAAATTATTGGGGTAATTAGTAACAATCGAAATGCTTTTGCATTGGAACGTGCCAGAAAACATGGAATTCCTGCCATTTGTGTTTCTCCTAAGGATTATGAAAATCGGGAACTTTTTTATCAAGCATTGCTGGAAACTGTCGATCAGATAGCACCAGATTTTATTGTTTTAGCTGGATTTTTAGTAGCGATTCCAACTTCTATGGTAAAAAAATATCAAAGACGTATGATTAATATTCATCCTTCTTTAATTCCAGCTTTTTGTGGAGTTGGATATTATGGTTTGCGAGTGCATGAGGCAGTACTTGCTCGTGGAGTAAAGATTACAGGAGCTACTGTGCATTTTGTAGATGAAGGAACTGATACAGGAGAAATTTTAATGCAAAAAGCAGTAGAAGTTTTAGCTGGAGATACACCAGAAGTTTTGCAGCGTCGTGTTATGGAGGAAGCAGAATGGAAGATACTTCCAAAAATAATTGCAATGGTTGCGAATGGTGAGTTAGAGATAGGAGAGAAGAAATGAAGGTTTTAATTGTTGGAAGTGGTGGGAGAGAACATGCAATTGCTTGGAAGGTAGCACAAAGTAAAAAGGTGGAAAAAATTTACTGTGCACCAGGAAATGCAGGGATTGCAGAATATGCAGAATGTGTCAATATTGGAGCAATGGAATTTGAACGATTAGTTGCTTTTGCAAAAGAAAAACAAATTGATTTTACTATAATTGGAATGGATGATCCATTAGTAGGAGGAATTGTAGATGTCTTTGAAGCAGAAGGATTACGGGTATTTGGGCCTAGAAAAAATGCTGCGATTTTAGAAGGATCAAAAGTATTTTCCAAAGAATTGATGAAAAAGTATCAGATTCCTACTGCAGATTATGAGACATTTGATTCGGCAGATGCGGCATTTACTTATTTAGAAACTGCTTCTTATCCAATTGTATTAAAAGCAGATGGATTAGCTCTAGGAAAAGGAGTTTTGATTTGTAACAATTTAGAAGAAGCCAGAGCTGGAGTTAAGACTATTATGTTGGAAAAACAGTTTGGTTCTGCAGGAAACCGTCTTGTTATTGAAGAGTTTATAACGGGACCAGAAGTATCTGTCCTTTCTTTTGTAGATGGAGATACGATTCGGATTATGACTTCTGCGCAGGATCATAAAAGGGCAAAAGATGGCGATCGTGGTTTAAATACTGGAGGAATGGGAACTTTTTCACCTAGTCCATTTTATACAAAGGAAATCGATGCGTTTTGTAAAAAGTATATTTATCAGCCTACAGTAGATGCAATGAAAGCAGAAGGGAGACCTTTTCAGGGAATTATTTTCTTTGGGTTGATGCTAACAGAAAAAGGGCCTCGTGTATTAGAATATAATGCTCGTTTTGGAGATCCAGAAACACAGGTTGTACTTCCTCGTATGAAAAATGATATTATTTCTGTAATGGAAGCTTGTATTGATGGAACACTTTCGGAAATTGAACTAGAATTTGAGGATCAGGCGGCAGTCTGTGTTGTGTTAGCTTCCAAAGGATATCCAGAAAAATATGAGAAGGGATTTGTGATTGAGGGACTTAAAAAGATAGCAGAACAAGATGGATATTATGCATTTCATGCAGGAACAAAGTTTGATACAGAAGGAAATATTGTAACAAATGGGGGACGTGTACTTGGGATTACTGCAAAAGGGGAAGATTTGAAAGCAGCCAGAGCAAATGCATATCAGGCGGTGGAATGGGTTCATTTTGAAAATAAATATTATCGTCATGATATTGGAAAGGCAATTGATGAGGTAAAATAAAAGAAAGAACGGTTATATTAAGAAAAAATATAGATAAGATATAGTTTATTGGATAGTTCGATATTTTATTTGTGTTTTGCTTAAGGTAATCGTTCTTTTTATTGATTTATACTTAGATGTTTCTTATGCGGACGCAAAACGGAATAGAGAGGTCTATTCTGGGCCCGCTTGCGCTTAGAATTTCCTCGTAACGGACACTAAGGCACTAAAATACAGTGCCTAAGTGCCGACGGGAAATATGACCCTCCATAGACCTCTCTATTCCGTTTCGCTGTAGATATAAGCATATTAGCTCCTTTTTAAGAAAAGTATTGCTATGTTGCAACTTCGGCAGTTTCTACAAAAGTGTATATAAGCGATTGTACAATTATCAAAGAGAAAATACAGATCAGCATATGAGGCAAACTTCTAAAAACAGGGACAAAAGAAAATGCGTAAAAATGTTATTCCTTAATTTTTTTCACAATTTTTGCTGTAAGACTTGTATATTCAAGAATAAAGGATTTGGGATATCAAAAGATATCTATTGGTGTTGTCACCACAGATATGGCTAATATTCGTTTATATAAGCGGCTTGGTTTTATAATAAAGGTAAAAAAGTGTGCAGAAGATCCTTGCGACAGAGACGAAAATATGCAGCCAAGATCATGTCCTTGCTTTTAGTTGTTATATAAAGAGGTCTAAATAATCTGCTCGTCTAACTCCGATTTATTGGGCAGTTACCTTTCAAGGTGACTACCTCTTTAGATATTTTGACGAATCGCTTTGTCAAATGTCATGGAGTAACACAAAGCTGAGAGGGGAGCATATTAGTATAGTATCATTAGAAAGAGTGATATGTTCCTTTTTTTTATAAAATAAGCTTTCATAGAGTAATCTCCTCTATGAAATATAATTTGATTTAACATAAGGATAATTCGTAAAACGTGCTATCCGTTGTTATATCTCTGTTTGACATGATAACCTTTCTTAAGAGATTTGTCAAGAGAGAATTCTTTTTGTTGAAAAGAATGACGCTTTTTGACGATTTTAAAAATCAGAAGATATTATTCTTCTAATTATCAAAAAATAAGAAGGTTTATTATTTTATAGATAGAGAAACCAATTTTTGAAATTTAACTCTTTATTAGTAAGGATATTGATTTTAGTCAATTTTTCTTTTTTTCTTTCTAATTTTCTATAAAAAAATCTATATTTAAACTATTGAATCGAAAAAGTTTTCCTGTTTATTGTAAAAAATCTTTTGGGTAAGAAAAGTTAATAAATTTTTCTATAAAATAAAAATAAGCCGTCAAAGCTATCGTCAAAAAGATAGTAAATTTAACAATAAAATTTTTATTTATAAAGTAAGAATGAAAGAAAATACAAAAAATAAACCGTCAATTTTTTGGTCAAATTAATAAATTTTGTTAGTTTTCAACATAAAATTTTATATTTCATAGAGGAGATTACTTTATGAAAACCTGTTATAACACTAGGATAGAAAAAGGGTGTGCAACAAATTGGATATAAAGAACAAAAGTGAACCAAAAGTAGTAGAAGAATTGATTAGTATTGTAGTACCCGTTTATAATGCAGCAACTTTTTTAGAAAAAACACTCCAGAGTATTAAAGAACAGACCTATTCGAATTGGGAATTATTTTTGATAGATGATGCTTCTTCAGATAGCAGTAGAATAATTTTAAAAAATTGGTTGAATCGAATGGGAAGTGAAACAGATTTATTAGGTAATAAAAAACACATTGAATTGTTTTTCAATAGTCGAACTTGTGGTCCTGCTGCCGCAAGAAATTTAGGAGTACAAGCCGCAAAAGGTAGATATTTGGTCTATTTAGACGCAGACGATTATTGGGAAAAAGAGAAATTAGAGAAACAATATCGATTTATGAAACAAAAAGATTGTGCTTTTTCTTTTACTAGTTATGAATTTGCGGATAAAAATGGAATTCGTACAGGTAAAGTCGTTCATGTACCAGAAAGTATAAGTTATCAAAAGGCACTAATGAATACAACAATATCTACAATTACGGTTATGTTAGATCGATTAAAAATTCCAGAGGAATTTTTATTTATGCCAGAAGATTGTAAAAGAGAAGATACTGCAACATGGTGGCGCATTTTACGACAGGGTTATCTTGCTTATGGATTAGATGAGGTGTTATCTATTTATTGCAGGCATAAAAATTCCCATTCGTCAAATAAAATAAAGGCAATGATTGGAACCTATCAAATGTATCGAAAACAGGAACAATTTTCTTTTGGTAAGACAATTGGTTTTCTGGCTGTAAATTTATTTCATGCAGTAAAACGCAGATTGTAGAAAAGAGGACTAGTTGTTATGCAGGGAAAAAAAGCAAAGATTTTATCAGTTATAGTACCAGCATATAATGTGGAAGATTGTTTAGAGAACTGTTTAGAATCACTTTTACAAACAAAACAAAGAGAAAAAACAGAAATTCTTGTAATAGATGATGGTTCAAAGGATAGTACAGGAGAAATTATCGATAATTATGCAGCTCGTTATCCTTCTATTGTAAAGGCATTTCATAAAAAAAATGGTGGACATGGTTCTGCTATAAACTTAGGAATTATGATGTCATCTGGAAGTTATTTGAAGGTAGTAGATGGAGATGATTGGGTGGATCCAATAGCGTATGATGCTTATTTATATAAATTATCTAAATTAGCTTTTCAAAAATCCAATTTATCGAATTTACCTTGTGATTTGGTTGTAACGCCATTTATTTGTGTAAGAGAAAAAAATGGAAAAAGAAAAAAAAGGAAGAAAAAAGTAGAAGGAACTGAAAAATTTCCAAAGGAAAAAATTCTTTTTTTTCAGAAAATAGCAGATAAAATACATATTCGTATGCATGAATGGACAATTCGTACTAAGATTTTAAAGGAGCATAAGATAGTTCTTTCGGAACATTCTTTTTATGTAGATATGCAATATATCATATTTCCTGTTCCCTGGATTCAAACAATCTGTATTTTACCTTATCCTGTTTATTGTTATCGGCTAGGCAGTCAAACACAAAGTGTTTCAATAAAAAATATGCAAAAAAATAGATTACAGCACTACATGGTTTTACAGTCATTAGTGCAGTTTTATAAGGAACAAGAGTTAGAGGGAGAACGAAAAGAAATTCTTTCTTATTTGGCCTGTGGAATTGCAAAAATGGAAGCAAATCAAGCGCAAATTTGTCTTAGTTTGCCAATTGGAACAAGTGCAAAATCGGAATTAGTATCGATAGAAAAGAAATTACAAAAGACATGTTCTGCTGCTTATCAAGCGAATCCAAAATACTCGCTTTGGTTACTTAGAAAAAGTAATTATCTTCTTTATCCAATTGCTGCAGTCGTATGGCGAATCGTAAAACAAGCAAAGTAGAAACGAAAGGAAAAGGAAAGAGAGGATACCTATGGTATTGCAGCATATGCTCTGGACAAAAAAAGCGAATACAAAAATTGCAGAGCTTTATTATCATACAAAGGCTTCTGTGAAAAGTTCAAAACAAGGAATAAAAATTTCTGCTGGTGGATTTGTTCAATTTGATACTTATTTTAATATTTTTCTGGCAGAAAAGTGGAAGCAGTACACAAGGATAAAAGAAGTAGTTGTTCGAGTTATAATAGATGGAGTGGGAACACTTGCCTTAATGGGAAGCAGAGATAGAAAAGAAAAGAGTATTTTATTGAAAGAAAAAACGTTTTGTGGGAAACAAGAAATTTCCTTTTTCGTGCCATTATCGAATATTTCTTATTTTTATCTTACTGTAAAAGCAGAACAAGAAACACTTTTAGAAAGCGGAACAATCGAAAGTGCCAGAATAGAAAAAAATAAAAAAGCAGTGAAAATGGCTTTAGTTATTTGCACTTATAATCGGCCAAAAGAAGTAATAAAAAATATACAGCAAATAAAAAGTTGGAATAAAAAAGAAAAAGAATTGTTGTTTGATCAAATTTATATTATCGATAATGGAAGAAATTTAAAACAGAAGGAGATAGAAGGGGAGCAGGTTATTTTAATTTCAAATAAAAATACGGGGGGTTCTGGTGGATTTTCAAGAGGCATGTGGGAAGCAATGAAACAAGAAGAATTAACACATGTTGTTTTAATGGATGATGATGTATTAGTAAAATCAGAGACATTTTATCGCACAAAAGCGGTTCTCTCTTTTATAAAATCAGAATATCAGGAAAATTTTCTTGGCGGAGCAATGTTTCGCAGAGATACACCTTATATTCTTCATGCAGCAGGAGAGGATTGGGCAGATGGATGGATTGCGAATCCTTATAAATTTACTGATATTAGAAAGCTTGAACAGGTACTAACAATAGCAAAACCAGTAGAAACAAAACAAGCTTATGCTGGCTGGTGGTATTGCTGTATTCCAAAAAGCCATATTGTAAAAAATGGATATCCAATGCCGTTTTTTTTACATTGTGATGATGTAGAGTATGCACTGCGGAGTGGAAAACCACCAATTTATTTTAATGGAATTGCAGTATGGCATGAAGAGTTTGAGAACAAACGAGGTTCTATTTTAGAATATTATAATGTGAGAAATCGATTGATTACAAATGCAATCTATAAGGATCAAAATCGATTATTAGATGCAATTTATATTTTATGTGAACGATTCTATGCAACGGTATTTCGCTATCGATATAAAGATTTTACTTTATCAGTAAAAGCAGTGCAAGATTTTTTAAAAGGACCAAAATGGCTGCAACAAGTCGATGCAGAACAATTACACCAGACTTTACAAAGATATGGTTATCAAATGAAAGAAGTAGAGGAACTTCCAGAAAAGGAAAAACAAAGAAAATCTGTGAAAAGACAGGTAATTACAATTGGAAGATATTGTTTTCCAGCATTTGGAAGAAAAGTGATCCGAATCGGAGCACCTATTTCTGCTTATACAGGAAAAAAGAAACTTTTATTAGTAGATCCAAAGATAAAAAAAGGATTTGAAGTAAAGAAATCTTGGAGAGAAACTTTTCAATGTATCAGACAATTTGAACAAATTTTTTGGAAACTGATTTTGCAGTATAAAAAATCAGAACAGCTCTGGAGGAAAGAGAGGAAATAAAAAATCACTTTTATGAAGTGGATAAAAATATTGTTTTGTTTTTTTATAGACATTTTAAAGGAGGTAGCAGTTTATCTTTTTATTGTTCCATTGGGGATAGCTTATTATTTTTGTTGTTTAAAAAAAAGAGGAGAAGTAAAAATTATTTTATGTAACCATATTGGGGATATTATTTTTACTTTAGCAGTATTAGATCCATTAAAGGAAAACAATAAAAAAATAACGTTGCTTTTAGAAAAACGATGGTTTTTCATGCTTTCTGCATTTGAAATAAAAACAGAGGTCAAGAAAATTAGTCCATTTTGGCGATGGATTATCTTTCGAAGCAATAAAACAGAAGTAGGACAGAGAATTTTATACTATAACAAAGAAGTAAAAATTGTAAATACAGGGGATTATTTTACTTTGGGATATGAAGCACCAAGCAGAATAGAAGGATGTACATTAGTAGACTGTATTCATCGGATTGCTTTAGGATTAGATCATACTTATGAGATTCAGTTAAAAAGAAAAAAAACAATTTCAGAAGCAGAGTTGCAACAGTTTGTTATTCACAGTGGAGTGATAAAGGGAAAAACAGTGATTTTAACACCAGTGGCTCATTCTGTTTCAAACTTAGATCTTGATTTTTATGAACGGCTTGCAAAGCGATTAAAGGAGTATGGTTATCAAGTTTTTACCAATCTTTCTTCTGATAAAGAAAAAGAAATTAGAGGTACAAAACGTTTGGTGTGTGGATTAGAACGAATTGTTGAAATTGCAGAATATTGTGGATATTTAATTGGAGTAAGAAATGGATTAATGGATTTAGTATCTTTATCAAATTGTAAAATTGTTGCTTTATATCCAAAAAATAATCCAATGTATGATTTTTATAATATTCAAAAAAATAGAAAAGAAAACAACGGAAAATTATGGCAATATCAGCTAACAGGAAATACCATGCAAGATGTTGAAACCATTATCCGGTTGTATCTAAAAGGGGAACTATATGTCGACATCAAAACATTTGAAAATGGTAAAGAGGGAACTATATAGAAATTTATTTGCAGCATATCGTGGTTGGTGGCAATGGAGAAAACTGATGAAACGAAAGGGAGTCGGGGACAAAACGATTATCATATTGATGCCTTCCTGTGAAAAAGAAATTAACTATTTCGCTTTATTATATTTAGATGAATTATTAAAAAGAAGGAAGTATAAAAATGCAATTCTTTTAACGCAGGATTCTGTGGTAAAGAAAAGTGCTTTGCTTTTTTCGGATCATATTTTAGAAGTTTGTTCTTTTAGTCGGAAAAAAGCGGAAGATTTGATGCAGTTTTATTGTTTATATGATTTTGATAAACGGTTTTTGGTTGCTTCTTTAGATGAACCAAATGGCAGAAATGCTGCAAAATTAGTTGGAAAACGAGGGACTACAAAAGAAGAAGTTTTTGTAATTGGAGTTTATCGAATCTATCCATTTGAAAGACCCAATGCACCAATCTATAGTGGGAGTGATATAGAGATAATCGAATTTTTGAAAGGACAAGTATAAGATGAAACCAGAGTATATTATTGTACAGGCAGGAGGAAAAGGAACCAGATTAGGATATTTAACAAAAAATAAGCCAAAAGCTTTAGTGCCAATCGAGAATCTTCCAATGTTATTTCATTTGTTTCGAAAGTATCCAGATAGTAAGTATATTATTATTGGAGATTATAAGTATGAAGTTTTAAAACGCTATTTGGCAGCTTTTGCAACTGTGGATTATCAGATGGTATGTGCGACAAAAGAGGGTGGAACCTGTGCGGGATTACAAAAAGCAATCTGTTTCATTCCAAAAGAAACCCCATTTTTATTGATTTGGTCAGATTTAATTTTGCCGAAGGATTTCGAACTGCCAGATCAATTGGGAAGTTATATTGGAATTGCAAAAGATTTTCCTTGTCGATGGAAATATGAAAAAGATATCTTTCTAGAAGAATCTTCAAATCAGTTTGGGGTAGCTGGCATGTTTTTCTTTCAGGAAAAATCGGTTTTAAGTGAAGTTCCAAAAGAAGGAGAATTTGTGCGATGGCTGGCAAAACAAAATATAGCGTTTATAAGCTTGCCATTATATCATGTAAAGGAATATGGTTTACTTTCTGAATATCAAAAAGTAGAAACAGCAAGATGCAGGCCATTTAATAAGGTTTATCGAGAGGGAAATTTATTTGTAAAAGAACCAATTGATCAACAGGGAAAGGATTTGGCTGTACGTGAGGTAGCTTGGTATCAAAAGGTAGCAGATCAAAATTTTAAAAATATTCCTCAAATTGTGGAATATCATCCATTAAAAATGGAATATATCAATGGAAAACCGATTTATGAATATCAAAATTTGAGTCGGACAGAAAAAACAGCTATTCTAAAAGAGGTGGTAAACTGCTTAAAACGTGTACAAATGCTTGCAGTTATGCCTGCTTCCTATGAAAGTGTTTATGAAGCCTATATAGGAAAAACTTGGAGCCGTCTTGAAAAAGTAAGAGAATTAGTTCCATTTGCAAAACAAGAATTTATTAGGATAAATGGAAAACAATGCCAGAATGTCTTTTTTCGAAAAGAACGGATGGAACAACTTTGCCGTTGCTATATGCCAATGGAATTTAAACTAATCCATGGGGACTGTACATTTTCAAATATTATGCTGCGAGAAGATCAAACACCTGTTTTGTTAGATCCAAGAGGCTATTTTGGATTTACGGAATTATATGGAGATCCAGCTTATGATTGGGCAAAACTTTACTATTCTATTGTGGGAAATTATGATTGTTTTAATCGAAAATGTTTTACTTTAAATATAGAAGAAGATTCGGTTCAATTAGAAATTAGTTCAAATGGCTGGGAAGATATGGAAGAAGAGTTTTTCCATTTTGTAGAGGGAGAAGTTACAGCTTCTCAAATTCATTTTCTACATGCAATTATATGGCTTTCTCTTACTACCTATGCATGGGAAGATTATGATTCAATTTGTGGTGCATTTTATAATGGACTATTTTATTTGGAGGATGTATTCCATGAAACAATACTTTAAAAATTTATTAAAAACAATAGAAAAATCAATTGAATCCATTGATGAAGCAATGTTTACAAAATTGGTAGATGAATGTGAAGCAACATTAAGAGAAGGAAATAAGATTGTAGTAAGTGGATTGGGAAAAAATGTACCAGTTTGTGATAAATTTATAGGAACAATGAATTCTTTAGGAATGGCTGCTAGTTATATGAATACCAATAGTGCAGTGCATGGAGATCTCGGCACTGTAAAGAAAGGGGATCTTGTAATAGTCCTTACAAAAAGCGGAGAAACAATCGAATCCGTCTATTTAACTTCTTTGTTAAAAAAGAGAGAAGTAGAGATTTGGCTTCTGTCTTTTCGTAGAGAAAGTACATTGGCAAAAGAAATACCAAAACATTTAATTTTGGATTTAATGCATGAAGGAGATCCCTGGAATATGGTTCCTAATAATTCTACGACTGTAAATTTAATTATGTTACAAGCTCTTGCTCTTACATTGGCAGAGAGAAGAGGTGTGACATTAGAAGAGTTTAAGGAAAATCATCCAGGCGGATATATAGGGGAGCAGTTAAAAAATGTATAATGAAACAGAAAAAACAATCGTGTTATCTTCATTAGGAAAGACTTGGATATTAGATTTAGATGGAACAATTGTAAAACATAATGGTTATAAAATAGATGGAGAAGATACACTTCTTGATGGAGCTATTTCCTTTTTTAAGCAAATAGCTGCCGAAGATAAAGTGATATTTTTAACTTCTCGTTCGATTGAATTAAAAGAAAAAACAGAAACGTTTCTTTTGTCACAGGGAATTCGATATGATGCAATCCTTTATGAAATGCCATTTGGAGAAAGGATTCTTGTAAATGATAAAAAGCCTTCTGGATTACATACAGCTATAGCAGTAAATACAGAACGAGATGTTTTTATGGATGAGATGTTTGTTGTAGATAAAATGCTTTAAATATTATTGGATAAACAAAGGGAATTTTGTTTGTTAATAAAAATGATTTGGATAAAAAGATTTTAGTATATATTGGGAGGGAACTCTAATGAAAATTTTAGTAGTTTCTGCAATGGATTCAACGAATTTATCTTTTGAAAATGTAATAAAAGAGATGATTCAACAAGGACATGAAGTTGAGATTTTTGCTACTGTTATGGACGAAAAAGATATTCGCATGTTTAAGCATATGGGTTTAATTATAAATCCAGCTGAAAAATTAACCTCTAAAATTGTTAAAGAATTTGATGTTGCGTTTTGTGGACCAGATTCAATGAATGTTTTATGTTATTTTGATATCTATATATTTTCATATAATTTTTTATCAAATAATTGGCCTTCAGACGGAGCAGATTTTATGTTTACTGCTTATAAGGATAGGATTTTACGATGCAAAGAAGATTGTGCTTATATGCCAATTGGAATTGCGAAAAATGATACTCCAAAAACAAAAATAGAAGTGAAAAATCAAATCTTATATATTGATGCTGGACATATTCCTTTTGGAGAAAAAGGAAAATATCAAGTTGCTAATATGCTTCTAGAAATTTGTGAAAATTTTCCAAGTTATAATCTTGTAGTAAAACCTCGATGGCTTTTAAAAGATACAAAAAATCAAACACATAAAAATGGACAACATCTCTATGTTATTTTAGAAACAATTACAAATGGAAATTTGCCAGATAACCTTATTTTGCTAAATGAGCATATAGATTTACAGGAGCTAATTGACAGTAGTTTCAGTATTGTTTCAACATCTATTTCATGTTATATAGATGCCATATTACGAGGGAAGGGTATTATTATTGCAGGGGAATTTGATTGTGAAGATCAAAGAGAGATGCGTAAAAATGTTGCATTAAAAAGAGATTATGATAATGCAAAAGATGCTGGCTGTTATGTAGATTATAGAGAAGTTGTAAAATACTTGCCGGAAGGAATTCATTGTGATCAGGCACATTTGGAGCGTAGAGTTTCTTATACAATAGAAATATCAAAAAAGATTGTTTATGTTATGGATTATATATATACAAATTTTCTTAAAGCGAATTATTATCCAGTAATTTCAAAATATGAATATGAAAATTATAAGGAAGAAATGGTTGCAGATAATAATTTAACAATGCAAGACTTGAAATATAAACGACAGAAAAATAGAATAATTGGCATGTCAAGAATATTTGATTTTATTGATGCACAAATTGATTATACTAGTTATTTTGAATTATTAGAAAGTTTATATAAAAATTATGATTTAAATTTTGAAGGATTTAAAAAATTAAAAATAATTTTAGATGATAAATTTCGAAAAGTACTTGTAGAAAATGCAGAATTACTTATGTCAGATCCAATTAATCAATCATTTCTTTTTTCGGCACTTTCTGGTTTACGTAGAGAAGATGAAATTATATTAATTCCTCAAAATCAGATATTGTGTGAAGGTCCTTATTATTTTTATTTAGGTAGATTTTATAGAAAACAAGGATTGACAGAAAATGCAATTGAACAATTTATAAAATTTTTGAAAGAAGCAAATGGACGTTCTTATATTAAATATTCACAAGAACGGGAATGGGGATTAAAAGATGCTTATAATTATCTTTTTCGAATATATGATGGAAATAATATAGGACCTTTTGATATTGCAGAGTTGTATATAGATTTATTTCGAAAAGGAAATGAATTAAATGTAGAATATGGTCTACGAAAAAAATTGCACAATTTTCTTCCTAAGATTGCAGAAGAATTAGAAAGCGTTGATTTTGAAAAAGCATATCAGTGTTTGATGGTTTATGCAAAGCAAGATAAACATTATAATTTAGAACCACGTGATAAAAGAATTAAAGCATTAATAAATGAAACAAAAATCTTAAAAGAGCAAGGTCGTATTCGTAATCGTATTAGAAATAAAATATCAAAAAGTTTTCGATTGATTCGGAGAGGATTTCAATGTATTAGAGATCATGGATTAAAATATACTTGTCATTATACTTATAATAGAATTGCTAGAAAAATAAAAGAAAAAAAGGAAAAGATACATAAGAAATTACTTAGTTATAGTCCAATACGTATTTTAGACGTATTTTCTCATAAAGTTTTAGAAGGGTATCGCCTGTATGCTATTATGATTAAACAATATGGAGAAAATGCACGTTTGTTTTTATCTGCATTTGGTACAGGAGATGCTTATTTGTATGCTCTTTTTTTTGAAGGATATGCAAAAAAATATGAAAATTCAATTCCTGTTTTTGGAGTATGGAATTCTTCTAGCAAGAAAGTAGCGGAGCTTTTTAATATACAAAATATAGCTATATTTTCAACAGAAGAAATGAGGTTTATTCTTAATTTATTTATGTTTGATTCAAAGAATTTGATTCATATAAATTGTATGCATTATCATATTTTTTACCGCCATACTGGAATTTTATCTTATTTAGAAGGTTTACATGATTTTAATTGGTTTTCCCTTAGTCAAGCAATTTTGGAAGTAAATGAAAAAGAAATTACAAAACCAGTCTTTGAGGAAGATATTGATTTTCTTCAAAAAGTATTTGAAGAAAATCAATTAATCCCATCTAAAACAGTACTATTGGCACCTTATGCAAAAACCGTGAAGGGGGTTCCTATGTCCTTTTGGAATCAATTGGCTGCAAGATTAATGGAACAGGGAATCTGTGTATGTACAAACTCTTCAGGAGCAAAAGAGCCTCCTGTTAAGAATACAAAGGCATTGTTTATTCCTTATGAAAAGAGTGTTCCTTTTTTGGAAAAAGCAGGAGCTGTAATTGGACTTCGTAGTGGATTTTTAGATATCATCAGTATGGCAGATTGTATTAAAATTTCTCTTAATATAGAGAAGAATTATCGCAGAAGTTTAATTTGTCATATTAGTGAGAGCTTTTCTCTTTCTGCTATGTATGGTCAAAAGAATCAATATGATTGGATGTATTCAAATGAAACGGAAAAGGTACTGTTAGAAGATATTGTTCAATTAATTGTAAGCCAAATGCAAATGAAAGAAGGAACGATAAGATGAATGAGAAAGAATATTTATATAAAGCACTTTCAGTTCTTGATGCCGCAAAGATAGTATTGCCAAAATCAGCTATAGTAAATATATACCATCACTGTGGAAATGAAAATTTTGAACGAACAGGAGCAGTTTTTATTAATATTGTAAATCGTGATTATTGTAAAAGTTATGTTATTATGCTTCCTAATCAAAAATATCCATGCCATTACCATAAAATTAAAAAAGAATCTTTTTATGTATTATATGGAAATCTTGAGATTGAAATTGATGGAAAAGAGTATTCATTAAATGCAGGAGAAATGGTACATATTGAAAGAGGACAAGATCACATGTTTTGGAGTATCTTAGGAGCAGTATTTGAAGAGATTTCTACGAATTATATACAAAATGATTCGTTTTATTTAGATGAAAAAATTCAAAAAACAACTTATGCACAAAGAAGAACGACAATTACATTAGAAGAATGGGAGGAAATTATAAAAAAATGGAAAAAATAAAACCCTTTGTATTAACTGAAAAAGATGTGATGGAAATTGGGGGAAATAAAATGACATTTATTGGTGGACCTTGCTCAATTGAAAGCTGGCAGATGTGCGATGAAGTGGCAGGAACACTAAAAGAAATTTGTGAATCATTGGAAATCAATTATATTTTTAAAGGTTCTTATGATAAAGCAAATCGTTCTTATCTACATGCAGGTAGAGGAGTGGGAATGAAAAAAGGATTAGAGATTTTAAATGATATAAAAGAAAAATATCAAATTCCAGTTACTACAGATGTTCATGAAACTTGGCAGTGTGAAGAAGTTGGAAAGGTAGTAGATCTGTTACAGATTCCAGCTTATTTGTGTAGACAAACGGATTTAATTTTATCTGCTGCTCGTACAGGAAAAGCAGTAAATATTAAAAAAGGACAATTTATGGCTCCGTGGAATATGGATAATGTGATCGAAAAAATGTTATCTTGTAAAAATGAAAAAATTATATTGTGTGAAAGAGGTTCTTCATTTGGTTATAATCGCTTGGTTGTAGACATGCAAGGATTAGTCGAGATGAGAAAGTTAGGTTATCCAGTATTTTTAGATGTGACACATTCGGTACAGCAGCCAGGAAGTGATAAACAATTTACATCTGGAAATCGAGATTTTGTGCCATATCTTATGTATGCAGGATTGTCAGTTGGTATAGATGGAATTTTTGCAGAAGTTCATCCAGATCCAGATCATGCAGTTTCAGATGGTCCAAGTCAATTAAAACTTGCTGATGTAGAAATGATTTTGAAAAAAGCAAAAAAATTTGATAATTTAAGAAGGAGTGAATTAGTATGAAAGCAGTGATATTAGGAAAAGCAGGTTCTACAAGGGTTGTACATAAAAACTATAGACCTTTTTATAAAGAAATGTCTTTAACCGATATTTTATTAGAAAAATTAGTGAAAGTAATGGATAGAAAAGATATTTATTTAAGCTGTGAAGTAACTGATTTTGCATATGTAGCAGAAAAATGGAATATAAATTATATTCTTAGAGAAGAAAAATATACAAAACTGGCAACTAATACAGTCGATGTTGTTCGAAATGTTTGTAAAGATGTTCCAGGAGAAGATGATATTTTATATTGTTCTGGAATGGACCCACTATTTCAAGATTATGAAAGTATGTTTAAAATATGGGAAGAAGTACGAAACGATCATGATTCTTTAAATGTGATTTATCCATTAAAAAATTATTTTTTAGATCAAAATCATAATCCGATTGGGTTTGGATTTGGATATTGGCATAAATATTCACAGTATATTCCTCCTATTTATCAAATTAGTTGGGCTAACGAAATATTAACTCGAAAAAGTATTGAGCGATGTGGCTATATGGTTGGAGAAAATCCATATTGGTTTGATGCTTATAATATGACAGTTGATATTGATACAGAAAAGGATTGGGAATTGGCAAAAATTTTATACCAATATTATCGAGAACATGAATTTTCGTAAAATTTTTGATTTCTATTTTTGGAGAAATGAATGTATGAAAAAAAAAAATGATTATAAAATAAAAATTTGGGTGGTTGATGTGGATGGAACATTAACAGATGGTTCTATTTATTATAATGATGAGGAAAAAGAAATTAAAAAGTTTTCTGTTAAGGATGGGATTATTTTTGAAATTTTACACTTTTGTGAAATGAAAATAATGATTTTAACAGGAAGAGAGTCCATTACTACAAAACGACGAATGGAAGATTTAAAACCAGATTATCTTTATCAAGGAATAAAAGATAAATATCAGTTTTTATTACAATTTATGGAAAAAAATAAGATTGCAAAAGAAGAATTAGCCTATATTGGAGATGACTTAAATGATTTAGCTGCAATGCAGTTAGCGGGATTTATTGGATGCCCAGCCGATAGCTGTAAAGAAGTGCTTGCATGTTCAGATTATGTTAGCTCTATAAAGGGAGGATATGGGGCAGTAAGAGATATTGTAGAACATATGTTAAGAAAATCTGGGAAGTGGGAGTCTGTGATAACTGAAGTTTATACAGTTAAACTATAGTTATTCGATTAGAATTATCAGTTAGAAAGGGAGACCGATATGAGGATTTGGTGGAATCGACTAAAAGAGTTTTTTCATTATAAAGATTTATTAAAACATCTTGTAATGAGAGATCTAAAACTAAAGTATCGAAGAAGTATTTTAGGATATTTTTGGAGTGTTTTAGATCCCCTTTTATCTATGATTGTTATGACTATTGTATTTTCTGCAATGTTTCAACGAAATATTGTCAATTTCCCAGTCTATTTATTTTGTGGTCAGTTATTGTTTAATTTTATGAAAATCTCAACTGCACAGGCGATGCATTCCATTAATGTAAATGGTGCACTAATAAAAAAGGCTTATGTTCCCAAATATATTTTTACTTTTTCTAAAGTAGTTAGTACCTTAATCGATTTGCTTTTTAATTTAGTTGCTTTAATTTTTATTATGTTTATAACTAGAGCTAAATTTAGCATTTATAATTTGTTATTTCCGTTTGTTTTGTTACAGATATTTGGATTTTCTTTAGGACTTGGTTTATTTTTAGCACAGGCAAATGTATTTTTTAAAGATGTACAGCATATTTATAATGCAGTTATGATGGCATGGATGTATTTAACACCAATTTTTTATCCGATTGAGTCTTTACCGCAAACAGTCCGTTTTGCAATTTTATATTTTAATCCTATGTATTATTATACAAAACAATTTCGAGATATTTTTTATATTGGAACGTTTCCACAGTGGGAATATGTAATAGCAGGCTGTATAGCAGCAATTGTGATGTTAGTGTTTGGAACAGGAATGTTTTTGAAAAATCAGGATCGCTTTATTTTACATATTTAAGTGCAAAACAAAAGGAAGAAATAGAAATGAATCAGAGAACAGTAATTGAAGTAAATCATGTAACAATTCGATTTAATTTAGCGAATCAAAAAGTGGATAATTTAAAGGAGTATATGATTCGGTTAATAAAAAAGGAATTGGTATTTCAAGAATTTTTAGCGGTAAAAAATATTAGTTTTCAAATAAAACAGGGAGAGGCATGGGGAATAATAGGAGCGAATGGTTCTGGAAAATCTACATTATTAAAAGCCATTAGTGGAATCTTAAAACCATATAAAGGAACAATTCGAGTATATGGAAGCATTGCTCCTTTAATTGAGCTTGGAGCTGGATTTGATCAAAATCTGACAGCAAGAGAGAATATTTATCTAAATGGATGTGTATTAGGACATACAGAAAAATATATGCGGGAACATTTTGACGAAATTGTAGCATTTGCAGAATTGCAAGAATTTTTGGATTCTCCTATTAAGAATTATTCTTCTGGTATGAAAGCAAGACTTGGATTTGCCGTTGCAACTATGGTTCGGCCTGATATTTTAATTGTAGATGAAATCCTTTCTGTTGGAGATTATGCATTTCGAAAAAAATGTGAACAGCGTATGGAAGAGATGCTTTCTGGAGGAACGACTCTTTTATATGTATCTCATTCATTAGAAGAAGTAAAACGGCTTTGCAGTCATGCAATTTGGTTAGAAAAGGGAGAAATACATAGGATAGGTAAGGCAAGAGAAGTATGTGAAGCTTATCGAGTAAAAATGGAAGAAATAAGTAAGAAAAACAGATAAATAAAAATTAAAAAGTGCACAAAAAGAAAGGATATAAGACAAATCGAAGAAAAGAAAGATGATAGAAACATTTTTCTTTCTTCGATTTGTTTCATTTTTTGTCGCATTGTTGGAAAAAATATGCTATACTGATATCGCAAAAAATCTGCTTAAGATTATTTTCCAAAATAGGCAGAAGCATTATGATAGAAAGAAATGAGGAAATAAGAATGGAACAGAAAAGACCAAGATCAAGAGAAAAAAATGTGACAGGCAGTAGTCAAGGGGTTCATAAGCGAGGGGAAGGTCTACATCACGGTCTGGTAGGGAATAGCAATAATTCTTCCAATCAAAAAAATTCTGATGGACAAGCTGGACGAAGAGATTTTTCTGGAGGAGGTGGAAGAAAAAGTCCATTTATTTTGATTTTAGTTTTATTAGCGGCACTTTTAGGAAAAGGGGGACTTAGCCTATTTCCAAATACATCGGAAAATAATCCAACTTATTCTGACAATTCAGCAGAAGGAAGCTTAGAAACCATTTTTCCAAATGCTCTTAATACTTCTACAAATGGTTGGCTTAATGCAAAAAATACAGGGAAATTGGATACTTCTGTGATTCCCGAAGCACGAAAGAAACGAACACAGATTTTAGGAAATGGAAATGATCAAATAACCATTATGGTTTATATGTGTGGAACAGATTTAGAATCTAATTATGGAATGGCTACCTCGGATTTACAAGAAATGATGGCAGCGGATTTAGGAAAAAATATTAATTTATTGGTTTATACAGGTGGTTGTACTAGTTGGCGTAATCGTACAGTAAGTAACCAAACAAATCAGATTTATCAAGTAAAAAATGGAGAATTAATCTGCCATGTCAAAGATGCTGGACAGGTATCGATGACCGAGCCGAATACTTTGACAGAATTTATAAATTGGTGTCAAGAGCATTTTCCAGCAAATCGAAATGAACTTATTTTTTGGGATCATGGCGGTGGTTCTGTTAGTGGATATGGATATGATCAAAAATATCCTCGCAGTGGCTCTATGAGTTTGGCTGGGATTCGTAAAGCATTGCAAAATGCAGGAATGACATTTGATTTTATTGGTTTTGATGCCTGCTTAATGGCAACGGCGGAAAATGCACTTATGTTGACACAGTATGGAGACTATCTAATTGCTTCAGAAGAGACGGAACCAGGAGTAGGATGGTATTATACTGACTGGCTAACTGCTTTGGGAAAGAATCCTTCCTTGTCTACGATTGAGTTAGGAAAACAGATAGCAGATGATTTTGTAGATACTTGTGCAAAAAAATGTCGTGGACAAAAGACAACTCTTTCAGTTATTGATCTGGCAGAATTAGAATTGACATTACCAGAACGATTAACAGAATTCTCTCGAAAAACCAGTACTTTATTACAACAGGAAGAGTATCAGACAGTTTCAAAGGCACGTTATCATACACGAGAGTTTGCACAATCTTCGAAAATCGATCAAGTGGATTTGGTCCATCTAGCTTCCAATATGGGAACAGAGGAAGGAAAAGCTTTAGCAGAAGCAGTACTTGGAACAGTAAAATATAATCGAACTTCTTCTAATATGACCAACGCCTATGGATTGTCGATTTATTTTCCTTATCAGAAAACTTCTTCTGTCGATCAGGCAGTACGTACGTATCAACAAATTGGAATGGATCAAGAATATAGCCGTTGTATTCAAGAATTTGCTAGTTTAGAAGTAAGTGGTCAGGTAGCGGCAGGAGGAACAGCTTCCCCATTTCCTTCTTTATTTGGAGAACAAAGTACAGGAGCAGATTCTTCTGCTGCCATTCTAGAACTATTGGGAAGTTTTTTATCAGGTGATCTTAGTAGTATTTCAGGATTAGATGCTTCTAATAGTAATTTTTTATCGGATAGAGAACTTTATACAGAAAGTATAGCAAATTATTTAGCTGAGAACCGTTTTGATCCTTCCACTTTACAGTGGCAAATTGGGTCAGATGGTTTCCATTATATGACATTAAAAGAAGAACAATGGGATCTTGTACAAAGTTTAGAATTAAATGTATTTTATGATGATGGAGAAGGATATATCGATTTAGGGCTAGATAATGTATTTTCTTTTGATGAGAATGGAGCATTAATTGGAGATACCGATCACACTTGGATTGCAATTAATGGACAGCCAGTTGCCTATTATTATATCAATACAATGGAAGAAGAAACTTCTTATACAATTACAGGACGAGTACCAGCTTTGCTGAATGGACAGAAGGTTGATTTATTACTTGTATTTGATAGTGAAACACCATATGGGTATATAGCGGGAGCTTGCTATAATTATAAAAATAATGAAACCGAAACAATAGCAAAAAGTGTAACAGAACTTCAATCTGGAGATACCTTAGAATTTCTCTGTGATTATTATTCTTATGATGGCACCTATCAGGACAGTTATTATTTAGGAGAAAAGATGACAGTAACAGAAGAAATGACAATCAGTAATGTAGAGATAGGAGAAGGAGCAATTAGGGTAATGTATCGGTTTACTGATATCTATAATCAAAGCTATTGGACACCAGCATTTGTACAGTAAAGGAGAAAATAATGGAAAAATGGTATGCAAATTTCGCTTTTTTTTATGCAATTATAGCTATGATATTTGGTGTGTTTTATCGAGAATTTACAAAATTGAATCATTTTACAGGTCAAACGAATTTGTCCATTTTACATACACATTACTTTTTACTTGGCATGTTCTTTTTTCTTATTCTTATGTTAGTAGAAAAGCTATTTGCTTTCTCAGATAAAACAATAAAAAAATTTATTCTTGTTTATCAAATTGGGTTAAATATTACTGGACTTGCGTTTTTTATACGTGGCTTAATACAAGTACAAGAAATTATAAATTTAGAAAAAGGAATTGACGCATCCATTTCTGGAATTGCAGGAATTGGACATAGTTTAATGGGAATTAGTCTTATTTTTATCTTGAGAAAAATTAAAAAAAGTATAGATTAAAAATTAGTTTTCTAAAGAGTTGTCGCACTGATAATAGAACAATTATATACAGTGCGACAATTTCTTTATATCACGAAATTCCTTTGTTTTTACTGATAATTTTCCTAGTTGTTTTCATCGTTTCTAGTAAATCGTTCATAGTAGTTTTTGGCTTTTTCTTCTGTTAAAGAAAAATATCGTTGAAGTTTATCTAAGATTTTTTCTTTTGATAGATTATCTTCTAAACTATTTAGAATGATTGCATGTATTCCTTGTTCCATTCCTCGTTCTATTCCTCGTTGTTCTGCTTCTAACATAAGTTGGTTATGATCCCAAATGGCTTTTTGCCTAGCTTCATATTCCAATCGTTTGTCTTTATCCTGACTAATGATTTGTAATTGCTGATAGGCATGATTAATGTAAGAATTTTTTTCTGCTAACATATCGAATTCTTCCTTTCGTTCTGCATTAAGGAATTTAGCCCATAGTAGAACATCAAGAATTCCTTGTTTTTCATTTTCATGTAATTTTCGAAGATTGGTATTTAAAAGACGGGTTTCTTTTATATCACTTGAATTTAGCTTTAAAATTGCTGACAAAAATCCAATTCGAGCTAGTTCATCAGCCATAAGTTTCTCCTTAGCTTACAATATATCTGCAATGTATATTAAAGAAAGTCTTTTCGCATTGGAGAAAAAACATCCACTAATTTACCTGCTTCTAAGCAAGTTACACCATGTGTAACATTAGCTGGCATAAAAACACTGTCTCCTTTTTTTACAGTTTTAGTTTCTTCTCCTATTGTAAAGGAAAAACTACCTTCTGCAATATAAGTAATTTGCAGATGTGGATGAGAATGGAAATTGCCTTTTGCTCCTTTTTCAAACGTAATTTCACACATCATTAATTCTTCTGAATAGGATAAAATTTTTCTTGTAACTCCTGGTTCACATGGAGTTGGTACAGAATCTTGATTATAAACAAACATAAAATTACCTCCTATAATGGTTTTTCTTTTATTATACTGGAAAAAAGAAAGAATCGCAATCGACAAAAAAATAGTATTTTATAGTAGAAATGTTAATATATATAAGGAAAATACAGAAAAAATGATTTATGATAAAAGTAGAAAAAAGAAAAAGAATTTAAGGAGAAAAAGAAATGGAGATTATATTTGATAAATTATATCGATATGACAGACGTGTACAAAGTTATATTGCTATTCCAGTAAAAGAGGGAGAACTTCAAAATTTGGATGAAGTACAGATCCTACAAAAGAAAAAAGCAGTTCCAATTCAAAAAAAAGTAACTAGTCGATATGCAGATGGTTCTATTCGATATATGCTGCTTCGCTTTCTTGCTGATTTACCTGGAAATCAAAAAGAAATTTTAACCTGTGATTTTCATTCAAAAGAAACGCCAGAGAAAGTGATGTTAGATTGTAAAAAAACTAAAGAGGGATTTTTCATTCAAAATCAATTTTTTACAGTAGAAATTTCAAATCATACAAACCATTTATTTTCTTCTTTAAAAACAAAGGAAAAAACTTATCAAGCCAAACAATTTGTTGGTCCCTATTGTAAAGATGGAAATGGGAATGAATATCAAATGTGGTTTGATAAATGGACGATAAAAGAAGTGGGTGATCTTTACCTTCGAATTAGTTGTAAAGGAGTAACAAATGGAATTACATTTGTATGTAATTTAGATTTTTATGCAGAAAGTCAAGATATTGAAGTAGCGTTTCGATTGATTAATACAACGGAAGAATTACTTTCTCTTACTTCTTTTGGATTTGCTGTTCTTTCTGAAAAAGAAGCATTAAAAGAAAATCCAGTTTCTGCTTTTCATTCTTATAAAAGTTCATTGAAATCTATAGATCCTATAGATTCAACAGGATGTGGAGATCAAAAGAAAAGCAGTTATGAAAATGGAATTTATCAAACAACAGGAATTAAAGAGCTTCCTTTGATTGAAGCCAAAATCGGAACAGATACCGTGCGAACTTGTGTTGGACGTTCGAATTATAAGACTAATTTTTTAATTGGAAAAGATGGGGAAGCAGTTGAACTTGTAATAGATGCAAATTCTTTAATACAAGAAGCAAATGAACACTATGCAGAAGTATTTTATGGGACGTTTTTTGCAGATCGAACAGAGCCAGATGGTGGGATAAGTGCGACAATTTATCAAGCACAGCAAAATTTTCCAAAAGCAATTCGGGCAGATCAAGCTGGAATTTTTATTTGGCTTGTTCCAGAAGGGGTTCAGTCTGTAGAGATGGAAAGCGGAATGTCAAGAGAACAGAAATTTTTGCTACATTTTCATTCTGCAAAGGAAAGCCTAACCGAGATTGATCATCAAAGTTTAATGTATCAGATGAAGGATAGACCTTATATTCGACCAGAAGTATTTCAAGAGGCAAAGGTAATGCCGGATATTTTTTTAGAGCCAGAAAAACAAAATCCCGATGTAGAAATTGCTTTAATTGGAAAATGTGATGGACATGGTAGAAGTTATGGTATGATGTGCTGGGGAGATACACCAGATATGAATTATACAACACAAGGACGTGGAAAAGGAATGTTAGTCTGGGGAAATAATGAATATGATTTTCCACATGCCTGTGCAATGCAGTATGCCAGAACAGGGGAACGGCGTTTTATGGATTATTTATTAGTAACAGCGCAGCATTGGATGGATGTAGATGTATGCCACTATAGTAAAGAAACATGGCAAATTGGGGGACAATGGGAACATACCAGACGACATGTAAAAGATGGGGTTATGGTTTGCTCGCATGAGTGGGTAGAGGGTCTTTTCGACTATTATCATTTTACAGGAGATGAAAGAGGATATCAAACAGCAATTGGAATTGGAGAAAATGTATTGACTTTATTAGAAATGCCAATGTATCAGACAGCAGGAGAGAGCAATGCACGGGAAACTGGATGGGCACTTCGTACATTAGTAGCTCTTTATATTGAAACACACGATTTGAAATGGTTAAAAAAGTGCGAATGGATTGTTCAACAATTTTTTGTATGGAAAAAAGAATATGGCGAATGGCTGGCTCCTTATACAGATAATACAGTAATACGGGTTGGATTTATGATCTCTGTGGCGATTGGTAGTTTGATGCGTTATTATCGAATTGCTCCTTCTGAAGAATTAAAACAGCTTTTGTTGGATACAGTAGATGATTTGATAGAACATGCAATGTTGCCATGTGGATTGTTTTATTATAAAGAACTTCCTAGTTTGAATCGCCTGGGAACAAATACCTTGCTTTTAGAGGCTTTGACAATTGGTTATGAACTAAGCGGAAATGTTGATTATCTGCGTTATGGAAAGTTGACATTTGAACGAACCATTCGAGAAGCGATACCAAATACCGGAGGAGCAAAACGGCTGGTAGAAGATGCCGTTTTAACAAATGGAGCTGCAACAAAAGGGTTTGCACAAAGCTTTCTGCCAATTACTTTGTATTATACTGCTTTGGTAAAAGAAGGAATGATTTAAAAGAAAGGTCTATAAAAACTGGTTTGTTTCTACAGAGCAAAGAAGCGTGTGAGGTATAGGACAATAGCTTAGTGCATATATTATAGAAAAGTAGAAAACAAATAGGGAGGGATTTTGTGGATTCATTCGATTTATATCAAGATATTAGTACCCGTACAGGTGGGGAAATCTACATAGGCATAGTAGGGCCAGTTCGAACAGGAAAGTCAACATTTATTAAACGATTTATGGATCTTTTAGTACTTCCAGCAATGGAAGATGAGTATGTAAAAAATCAAACAAGAGATGAACTTCCGCAAAGTGCAGCAGGAAAGACAATTATGACAACCGAACCTAAATTTATACCAAAAGAAGCCGCTAAAGTAAAACTTTCGGATGATATTGAAGTAAAAATGCGATTAATTGATTGTGTAGGATTTATGGTAGATGGTGCACAAGGACATGTAGAGAATCAGGTAGAACGGATGGTGAAAACCCCCTGGTTTGATTATGAAATACCGTTTAGTCAGGCAGCGGAGATTGGAACAGAGAAAGTAATTAATGATCATGCTACAATTGGAGTGGTAATTACAGCAGATGGCTCCTTTGGAGATATTCCAAAAGAAAATTATAGGCCTGCATTAGAAAAAACAGTAAATGAGCTAAAACAACTTGGAAAACCTTTTGTAATTGTTCTAAACTCGAATCGGCCTTATTCGCAAGAAACAAGAGAATTGGTACGGGAGATGGAAAAAGAATATCAGTCTACAGTAATTCCTTTAAATTGTGAACAATTAAAATTAGAAGATATTCGTAAGATATTAGAATTGATTTTAATGGAATTTCCAATTACAGAACTTGGACTTTCAATTCCAAAATGGGCAGAAATGCTTCCAGTTACTCATCCATTAAAACAGGCCCTTTTGCAGGTAATGAAAAAGTTGCTGCAAGGTGTTTCTTATATGAAAGATGTGACAAAAGCAGCATTTTCTCAGCTTTCTGATAGTGAATATATTACGGATATACGAATGGAAGCAATGGATATGGCAGATGGAAGTATTCGTCTGGCTGTTAGTACATCGGATTCTTATTATTATGAACTTTTAACCGAACTGAGTGGAACCGAAATTCGGGGAGAGTATCAGCTTGTTCATACATTAAAAGAGTTATCTGGAAAGAAACGGGAATATGAAAAAGTAGCAAGTGCAATGGAATCGGTACGAAGATCTGGCTATGGAGTTGTAGCACCTTCAAAAGATGAAATTGTATTAGAGGAGCCGCAGGTAATCCGGCATGGAAATAAATTTGGAGTGAAGATGAATGCAGAATGTCCATCTGTTCATATGATTAAAGCCAATATTCATACGGAAATTGCTCCTATAGTGGGAAGTGAAGAACAGGCAAATGACTTGATTCGGTTTATTAAGGAAAGTGCGGAAACACAAGAAGGTGGTATTTGGGATGCAAATATATTTGGAAAGTCAATAGAGGAGATTGTAGACGACGGTATACGAGCAAAAATTCATGTAATTACAGAAGAAAGTCAGCTTAAATTGCAGGAAAGTATGCAAAAAATTATCAATGATAGCCGTGGCGGATTGATTTGTATTATTATTTAGTGAAGATGTGAATAATCAATAAGAGTCAATATGATTTAGAAAGCTGTCAGCAAGCAGAGTCTGACAGCTTTTTTCTGTTTATAGATAATTGATTTCATTAAATTTCTCG
Source organism: uncultured Lachnospiraceae bacterium (assembly GCA_910579865.1). Classification (GTDB taxonomy): domain Bacteria; phylum Bacillota; class Clostridia; order Lachnospirales; family Lachnospiraceae; genus MGBC114844. The sequence goes on along the minus strand of CAJTXA010000011.1, from coordinate 95,554 downwards.
CCAGCTTCCAGTTTTTAAAAAGGTATCAGCTCGTAAAAGAGCCCGATCGACAATCTTTTTCTCATATCCGATTTGCTGAATAAGGCGAATGGCATTTCTGCTTGTAGAGATTCCTTTTTTTAACTGATAATCAAATAAAATGTCTTCCTTTTGGATTTGTTCACGAAAATAATAGTTTTCATATTCTTCTTTTAATAATTGTGTTAATTCAATGTCATGGGTTGCCGCAAAACAGAGTACTTGCTGATTGGACAAACTTTTTAAGATTTCTGTGGAAGCAGCAATTCTTTCTACTGTATTTGTGCCCCGTAAAACTTCATCGATAAAACAAAGAACAGGAATGGTATCTTTTTTTGCATCAAGGATTCGCTTTAGAGATTTGATTTCTACCATATAATAACTATCATGTCCAGAAAGATTATCTCGAATAGCCATAGAAGAATAAATTTGGTAAAAAGGGGCTTGATATTGGTCTGCTGGCACAGTATGAATAGTCTGTGCAAGAAGAGCTGCAATAGCAGTTGTTTTTAAAAAGGTAGATTTTCCAGAAGCATTTGATCCGGTTAGTAATACCGATTTTTTAACTGCAATTGAATTTTTTACTGGTGTTTCGATTCTAGGATGATAGACATTCGTGAGTTTGATACTTAGTGGTTTTTTTTGACCTTCTAAGGTTAAAAATTCTGGAATACAATAGTTTGGCAGAGCTTTTCGATAAGAAGCTGCTGCTATCATACTTTCTAAAAAACCAAATTGATTCATACAAAATAAGATTTCATTTTTATACATTTGAAATTGAATGACAACTTGGTTAAATAAAATGAGATCGATATGAGTCAACATTCGAACATAGTCAAGTAAAATATCAATTGGAGAACCAGAGAAACCTCGGCCAAATAGGAGAGAAAATTTTTTAAATGAAATTAATTTTTTCTGTGCATCTGCCATTTGATCAAAATAGGGTTTTAATTCTGTTGTTTGAAATAGCGTTCTTTTGTCGATTGCTTTTAAAAGAGGTATGATTTGCTGAAAACAGGAAATCGAATTTGCCACTTTTGCCTTTTCTTTATAATAAAGAGAAATACTATATGCCAATGCCAAAATAAGCAGAAAAATACCTAAGATGGGATTGACAAGTAAAAATAAGAAACTTCCTATTAGAAAAATATCAGAAAGAATATGCTTCCATGACTTTAGTACAGGTATTTCTTTGAAACCAAATAAGGATTCATAAAGAGACTCTTTTTTCTGTTTTCCTATCTTTTCGGCAAGAACTTGGAAAGCGATTCGTTCTTTCTCGTGAGTTGTAAAATAAGTGATCAGATGTTCTCGTTCCTCTAGTTTTTCTTTTTCTGTAGCAGGTGTATGCAACAGATAGTACAAATATTCTTCTCCAATTGAAGAATGAGTTTGATTGATCTGGCGAAAAATAGCATCCATCTCAAAGTCATTCCAAGTGATTGTATCGATAAAAATAGTGTGAGAAAAAACAGTGAAACTATGTGTAAGACGTTCCCAATCAGAAGGGTGCCATTCTTTTGTAGAAAAATTTCCCCATTCCTTTTTGAGTGTTTGTTCAAGTTCGATTCGATTTTTTTTCTGAAAGTAGAGAAATTGAAAAACAAGAAAGACATAAATAGTAAGTCCTAATCCAATCAGTTGTAGTTCTAATTTCATTTTTTTGTTTCCTTTCCTTTTTCTAGTTTTATCTTAAAGGAAAAGAAGAAGGAATGCAAGCAGATTAAAATATAACTTTTGTCTAGGATCATCTTGCAATCATAAAAATGATATGCTACTATTATAGAATATAAAAATATGTTTTGCAAAATAACAAAACAATAGAACAACAAAACAGGAAAAAAGAGCTTAAAGGAGGTTTGAAATCTATGGATTTTATAAATTTTTTTAATGCAGTATTTAATTATGGAATAGCGGCAGTAGGTTTATTAGCCGTAATTGTAGTAGCTGTTATTTCTGGTAAAAAATTAAGAGATAGAAATGACAGTAAGAAAAACAGTGTTCCAAATTAGGGAATCAGAGGAGGAAATATTGTGAAGAACTATGGTGTAAATGAGCTACGCAGAAGGTTTCTGGAATTTTTTGAAAGTAAGGATCATTTAAAACTGAAAAGTTTTTCTTTGATCCCACAGAATGATAAAAGTTTATTATTAATTAATTCTGGTATGGCACCTTTAAAGCCTTATTTTACTGGACAAGAAATTCCACCAAGAAAGAGGGTAACAACTTGCCAGAAGTGTATTCGTACAGGGGATATTGAAAATGTAGGAAAGACAGCAAGACATCTGACTTTTTTTGAAATGCTTGGAAATTTTTCTTTTGGAGATTATTTTAAAAAGGAAGCCATTACTTGGTCATGGGAGTTTTTAACACAAGTACTTGGATTGGAAGCAGATCGATTATATCCTTCTATTTATAGTGAAGATGAAGAAGCATTTGCTATTTGGACAAAGGAAGTTGGCGTTCCGGCTGAAAAAATTACTCGTTTTTATCGAGATGAAAATGGTGACTGTGATAATTTTTGGGAACATGGAGCAGGCCCTTGTGGTCCTTGTTCCGAGATTTATTATGATAGAGGAATTTCATATGGCTGTGGAAAACCAGATTGCAAAGTTGGATGTGACTGTGATCGCTATATGGAAGTATGGAATAATGTATTTACACAATTTGAAAGTGATGGAAACCATCATTATACCGAATTAACTAGTAAAAATATTGATACCGGAATGGGATTAGAACGACTTGCTGTTGTGATGCAAGAGGTAGATTCTGTATTTGATATTGATACTATGAAAGCAATTCGTGATAAAATCTGTGAATTAGCACATGTTACTTATCAAACTGATGCGAAAAAAGATATTTCCATCCGGTTAATTACGGATCATATTCGTTCTGTTACTTTTATGACTTCAGATGGTATTATTCCTTCCAACGAGGGAAGGGGATATGTTCTTCGGAGATTGCTTCGGCGGGCAGCTAGACATGGACGTTTGCTTGGAATACAAGGATTATTTTTAGCAGAGCTTTGTAAGACCGTAATTGCAGAATCAAGAGATGGCTATCCAGAGTTAGAAGAAAAGCAGGAGTATATCTTAAAATTATTGACTGTAGAAGAGGAACGATTTCATAAGACAATTGATCAGGGATTGATGATTTTGGCTGATATGGAAGACGTTTGTATGAAAAAAGGGGTAAAAGTATTAAGTGGAGAAGATGCTTTTAAACTATATGATACCTATGGATTTCCACTCGATTTGACGCAGGAAATTTTGGAAGAAAAGGGTTTTACAATTGAAAAAGAAGGATTCCAAAAGGCAATGGCTATACAAAGAGAAACGGCACAAAGCGCACATACAACAACCAATTATATGGGAGCAGATGCGACTGTTTATGATAAAATTGATGTAAAGATAACCTCTCAATTTGTAGGATATGAAAAAATGACACATTCTTCTTCCATTTCAGTTATAACAACAGAAAGTGATGTCGTGCAGGAGTTGGTAGCTGGGCAAGAAGGAACCATCTTAGTAGAAGAAACACCTTTTTATGCAATGATGGGTGGACAAGCAGGTGATACTGGATTGATTACAAAGGAAGGGGCTTCTTTTACAGTTTTGGATACAATTAAGTTAAAAGGCGGACGTGTAGGACATGTTGGGGTAGTTGAAAGTGGGATTTTTTCTGTAGGAGATAAGGTGACATTGGCAGTTGATCAAGAAAAGCGTTTTGCAACTGGAAAAAATCATAGTGCGACTCATCTTTTGCAGGAAGCTCTTCGTTGTGTGCTTGGCACCCATGTAGAACAAGCAGGTTCTTTGGTAACAGCCGATCGTCTTCGCTTCGATTTTACTCATTTTTCAGCTATGACAAAGAAAGAAATCCAGCAGGTAGAGGAGATCGTCAATCAGCAGATTGCTCAAAATCTTTCTGTAGTAACAGAAGTTCTGGCTTTAGAAGAAGCAAAAAAGACAGGAGCAAAAGCACTTTTTGGTGAAAAATATGGAGATACTGTACGTGTGGTTAGCATGGGAGAATTTAGCAAAGAACTTTGCGGTGGTACCCATGTAAAGAATACAGGAGTGATTACTGCATTTAAAATTTTATCAGAATCGGGAATTGCTTCTGGTGTACGCAGAATTGAAGCAATTACTTCACAAGGAGTATTTGATTATTATAAAAAGATGGAAGAAGAGCTTTTGGCAGCAGCAAAACTTGTAAAGACAGAACCTGCACAGATACGGAAGAAGTTAGAAACGATACTAGAAGAAGGGAAAGCTTTGCAGTCTGAGAATGAAAAGTTAAAGGCAAAGTTAGCAAATCAGGCACTTAAAGATACCATCGATCAAGTAATAGAAATACAGGGAGTAAAATTACTCGCTGTTAAGGTTTCCGATGTGGATATGAATGGTCTTCGAAATCTTGGAGATCAGTTAAAGAATAAGCTTGGAGAAGGAGTTGTAATTTTGGCTTCTGCACAGGGAAATGAGAAAGTAAATTTAATTGCTATGGCAACTGAAGGTGCTATGAAAAAGGGTGCACATGCGGGGAATTTGATTAAGAAGCTGGCTTCTTTTGTTGGCGGCGGTGGTGGCGGACGTCCAAATATGGCTCAAGCTGGTGGAAAAAAACCAGAAGGAATTGCAGCGATGTTGGAAGCAGCTGCTAAGGTATTGGAAGAGCAAATACAGTAATTTAATAAAATGAAAAGTGGAGTGGGGTTGTCACATAAAATATTTTTTTATTTTTGTGATAACCCTTTTTTGGTGGAAAGAGGTTAGAAGTAGAGATGAAACAGAGGATCTTGGTGATTGAGGATGATATGGATTTATGCCGGCTGTTGAAGGATAGTTTGGAAAAAGAAGGGTATGAGGTTTTTGTATGTGGTTTCGGATTCAGGCAAAATTGCACGATTGCGTGGACAGCACCGAAAGGACAGTATAGAGCGAGTATTATTTTTAATGGGATTAGAACAAACAGCTTCAAAAACGTTTCAGAAATTTTCACTTGGAATGAAACAAAGGCTGGGTATAGCAGCAGCTCTTATTAGATCCGATTGGGATCTGTGAAATTCGAAATTATTTAATACAATTAAAAAAAGAGGGAACCACTATTTTATTGTCAGGACATGTATTAAATGAAATTGAGCAATTAGCGGATTGGATTGGTATGATGCATAAGGGAAAACTATTAGAAGAAGTTGATTTGAATGAATTGCGTAAAAAGAATCGCAGTTATGTAGAATTTGAAGTATCTGATATGCATAAAGCTGTTTTATTGTTAGAACGAAAGTTTCAAATCTTTGATTATATTGTGATCGATGCCTCTCGATTGCGGATATTTGAGAAAATGGACAGGCGAGGAGAAATTAATTGTAGTTTTGTAGAAGATAAAATTGTGGTTACGAAAATCCGTGTCTATGAAGAAACATTATAAGATTATTTTAAAAAACAGGTGAAAAAGGAGGAGGAAAGCATTGTTTAATATTATCTTTTGTGAGTGGTTAAAATTAAAACATTCAAAAGTGATGCGAATTCTTATATTGGAAAGTATGATTTGTCCTATTTTAGCTTTATCTGGTTCTTTTTTTCGAAATATTACATTAGATAACGAACGTTCCTTTGATTTATTTACACTCTATGATAATGCAATTATGTTTCTTATGTTACTATTTGGGTCTATGGTTTTAGCTATTGTTGCGATTTCTTTAATTACAAGAGAATATAACGAACAAACATGGAAAACAATTTTTGTAGTGCCTGTTTCTCGGATACGAGTTCTAATTGGAAAATTTCTGATTCTTTTTTTGCTGGTCATTCATCCAGTTATTACGCCATTTCTTTATTTAGCTTTGCGAACCAAAGGAGGGCTTGTTCCATTTAGTATACTTGCTGGTATTATCTTAGTCAATGTAGTATTGTCAAATACATCCTTTGCCAAAATTGATCCATGGCTATTGCCATATCACCTGTTGTATTTATCAAGGTATGAAAAAATAAATCAAGGAAATGATTTTCTTTTCATTGGAATTGGAATAACTGGAATATTGTTTATTGGATCATTTTTAGGAAGTATCCTTCGGATTTATCGAGAGGATATTTATTGATAAATAACTATTTTATGAAGATTTTTTTTGTAATTGGTTTTGAAAATATTGAGCTAATTGCTGATAGGTTTCTTGAAAAAAACTGTTTTTACGCCAAATAATGTTAAATTCGTGTTGTAATGGAAAACCAAAAACAGGTATTTTTTGAAAGTTATTTTCTGCTTCAATTGCAGCTTCAAATAAAAATGCAATGCCACAGCCTTGCTGTACCAGAGATTTTTGTACTTGGATATGATTCGTTTCAATAATCGATGAAAAATCAGACAGGGAAAGATTTTGTCGTTTTAGACTATATTCTAAAATTTCTCGATTTCCAGATCCAGGTTCTCTGATAATTAGGGTTTGAGAAAGTAGATTCTCTATAGGAATCTGGGATTTTGTTTCTGGAAAAATTTGATGAAAAGCACATACAGGAAGATAGTTTTGATTGGAAAAAAGGACATATTCATATTCTTTTTTGGGGAAGTTTCCTTCTACTATAGCAAGATCAATTTTTCCATTATTTAATTGTTCTAAAAGAAATTCAGTATTTTGAATGATAAGAGAAACATTTGGAGTAGGATATTTCTTTAAATAAGAGGATAGGATATTTGGCAATAGAAATTCCCCTGGAGTAGGCGTAGAACCAAGATGTAAGGGAAAAACAGCAGGTTCTTTTAGTTGTTTTTTTAATTTCATTTCATCATTTTGCATATTTTTTGCAAAATGGTATAAAGTTTTTCCTGCTTGTGTTAAAAAAAATTTTTTTCCTTCAAAATGAAATAAAGGAACACCATAGTAATCTTCTAAGGATTTCATTTGTCTAGATACGGCTGGTTGAGTAAGTCCTAATCTGTCAGAAGCTTTTGTGAAATTTTGATATTCACAAACAGTAATAAAGGTTTCTATTTTTATATCTTGCATCGTTAATTCCTTTCTTTTTATTTTTTTACAATTTACAAAATCATAAAAAAAATGTATGATAAAATAAAGGATACTTATTTTACAAAATCATTATTTTATATTATAGTTATCTTATCAACGAAAACAGCAGGAGCAAAAAATAAAAAATGGAGGGAATAGAAAAAATGGATGAAAAAAAGCAGAAGGAAAGGAAAACTAAAATTCTGTGGAAGCTTTTCTTGGCAACATTTACTTTAAGCGCATTTACTTTTGGAGGAGGATTTGTAATTGTTTCTCTTATGAAGAAAAAATTTGTGGAAGAACTGGGATGGCTAGAAGAAAATGAGATGTTGGATATTACTGCAATTGCGCAGTCTTCACCGGGGCCAATTCCAATTAATGCTTCTGTTATTCTTGGATACCGAATGGCAGGGATTACAGGAACATTTGTAGCAATTCTTGGAACAGCAATTCCTCCTATGGTAATTATTTCACTTATTTCTGTATTTTATACACAATTTCGAGAGAATCCAACTATTGCAACTGCACTGCAAGTTATGCGTGTTGGGGTAGCGGCTGTAATTTTTGATGTAGTTTTTAATTTAGCAAAAAATGTCTATCGGACAAAGCGGATGCTTTATATTAGTATGATGGTGGTTTCTTTCTTAGCTACAGCAGTATTTGGAATTAGTGCTATGCTGATTATTTTAGTTTGTCTTGGAATTGGTATTTTAGATGTGATTTTGTCTATGCAGAAAAATATAGAAAAGAATAAGGAGGCTACAAAGGCATGAGTATTCTTTTACAATTATTTTTTAGTTTTATTCAGGTTGGACTATTTAGTGTAGGAGGTGGATATGCAGCAATTCCCCTAATACAAAATCAAATTGTAGAGGTACATGGTTTGATGACTTTACAAGAGTTTACGGATTTGATTACAATTGCTGAGATGACACCAGGCCCAATTTCAATTAATTCTGCAACCTTTGTTGGAATACGGCTTGCTGGAATTCCTGGTGCAATACTTTGTACAATAGGATGTATTTTACCTTCCTTTTTTATTTGCCTTCTATTAGCTTATTTTTATTATAAATATCGTCAATTAAATGGTGTTCAAAAAGTCCTTTCGGCATTACGTCCAGCAGTTGTTGCTTTAATTGCTTCAGCAGGAGTATCCATTCTTCTTTTAGGTTTGTTTGGAGAAGAAGGGGTTGCGATTGAAAATTTTCGATTAGTAGAGTTTGGATTATTAATAGGAGGATTTTACCTGCTTCGGAGATATCGGTTAAATGCAATACAGGTTATCTTTGGAACAGGAGTTTTTGGAAGTTTAATTTATGCTATTTTATAGAATAATTGCGGTATAGTCTTAGTGGCTATGCCGTTTTTTTAGGCTTGATTTGATTCGTTTCACTGACTATAATTAAAAATACTTTAAATTGAGGAGATGAAAAAATAATGGAAATTTATTATATGGAAGATGATAAAACGATTGCAATGGCTGTAAAAGAATATCTAAGTCAAAAAGGGTATATGGTTTCTATATTTGGAACATTGGAAAGCGGAAAGAAAGCATTTGAACACCATATTCCAAGCATTGCACTAATTGACTGGAATATGCCAGATGGGGAGGAAAACAGTTTTTGTGGATGGATACGCTCAAAATGGAAGGAACTTCCGATTATTTTTCTAACTGTTCGAAATGACACTTATGATATTATTTCTGGTTTTCAATATGGAGCCGATGATTATGTAACAAAACCCTTTGAACTAGAGGTTTTATATTACCGTATCCATGCATTGCTGCGCAGGGCAGGAAATGTGCAGAGCCAGTATATTGCCTGTGGTTCTTGATCTGGTATAATAAAGTTGTAACACCAAACAGGAAATAAGTAGTATACTTCAATAAATGTAAAGGAAGGTGTTACACATGCCAAAGACAAAGATTTATGAATCAGAGTTCAAAAAGAAAATCGTACAGCTGTATTTAGAAGAAGGACGTACGATAAAAAGTCGAAACGAAGAATACCAGTTAGGTGACGGAACAGTCCGTAAATGGGTAAGGGCGTTCCAGGAAGAATGCGAAACAGACCCATACTTAAATGACACAAAAAAACTTTATGAAGAAAACCGCAGACAATTGGAGGAACAGAAAAAGGAAATTGCATTCTTAAAAAAAGCGGTCGCATTCTTCGCAAAGGAAATCGATTCGAACAGTACCAGTTTATTGACAGGCATAAGCAGGAATTCGGTGTCCGCTGGCTCCTGCGTCGGATGGGCATTTATCCAAATGCCTATTACAATTATAAAAAGAACAGGAAAGTAGGCTACAGACAGAAGAAAGAGAAATTTAAAAATAAGATTCTACAAATATACCATGAATACTCTGGAAATCCAGGATACCAGATGATGAGGGTTTATTTGCTGCGGGCGAAAATCAGTTTGAGCAATACAACTGTATTAAAATATATGCAGGAATTGGGGATCCGATCCACAGTGACGCCAAAAAAGCCTACATACAAAAAGTGGGACTGCTATAAAAAGTTTGAAAATCATCTAAACAGGAAATTCCATGCGGAAAAGCCAAATAAAAAATGGTGTACCGATTTTACCTATATTTTTATGGAAGATGGAAGGAAGCGATATAACTGCAGCATGATTGACCTGTTTGACAGATCTGTAGTGGCAACCCTCAACAGCAGCCATATCGATGCAGAGTTGGCTGTGCAGACACTGAAAGCAACTCTGGAAAGAAATCATTATCCAAAAAACCTGATGCTGCACAGTGACCAAGGTTCACAGTATACCTCACGGGCATTTACAGATTACTGTACAGAAGAAGGGATTCAGCAGAGCATGAGTAAAGCGGGATGCCCCTATGATAACTCCCCAATGGAAAGCTTTTATGGGACGTTCAAAGCGGAATTCATTAGCAAACACCGTTTTTCAACAGACGAAGAACTAAATCATGCAACTATGGATTATGTATACATTTGAAAAAAGAATGCAGGCATGATTATGTCAAAACTTTTCCTTGTAAGTGTTACAAAAAAGCTTGACCATCTCAAACAGCTAAAAAGAGCTAAACTGGAAAACAGGCTTGATGCAAGATTAAAGCATTTTTGTCATTATCGACTGCTTATGAGTCTATTTTTAGACCTGACAGATAAAAAATATACTCGCTGTTTATCAAAAAAACAACGGCGGCGGATAAACCAAAATGATGCGTTCCATTCAGCAGTTTTACTAGGACTGCTTCGTTAAGTTCGCGCTTATGAGGAGCCGTCCCGTAATTGCACTATGCTGTTAGGCTGGGAGCCATTGAACACCGTCCCAGGGGGTAAACTGTTTCAGCATTGGAATATTCAGAAATTTTCTGATTGATTCGGCACTTGAATGTTTCTTTGCCGTCCGTGATGGTGATTGTTTTTGCCGTCCTTGCGGTAACTGTATAAGTCCAGATACATTCATGGTTGCAAATGCTTGTCATGCTGTACTGCTTGCCTACCTCAAATTTTTTCATCTTCCATTACCTCCGCTTGCTTCATTTGATGATGTTATTATATACTTACGGAAGTATAGATTCAATAGGCAGAATAGACAAATATACTTCCGTAAGATTGTGAATTTTGTATACTTCCGTAAATAGAAAGGATATGGTATAATGGTGCGTACAAAACATAAGGAGGGAAAGCAGATGGCAGAGCAGCAGACAGAGGGAAAAAAGTGGACGATACCCAGGGGACCCGCGGCAACGGCGGCAAAAAATAGGCATAGGGATAAAAATTATGATAGGGCTGAAATGACGCTTCCTAAAGGAATGAAAGTACGCCTGGAAGAGATCGTGAAAGAACAGGGGTATAGTTCCCGTAATGACTATGTGGTAACGGCTATAAAAGAAAAGTATAAAAGGGATACAGGGGAAGATTTGATTCTGGAATAATCAGGAATAAAAAATACTTGACATTATACTTCCGTAAGTATATAATAGAATTATCAAAGGAAAAGGAGGTAATGGCGCATATGGAAATCAGGTATGATAAAGCGGCAGTCAAGTATTTGCAGGGACTTCCGCAGAAACTAAGGGATTCCATAAGGGACGCAATCAAGGGACTGACACAGAAGCCGCCCAAAGGTGATATAAAACCCATGCAGGGTTATAAAGACGGCAGACACCGTTTAAGAGTTGGAAAGTACCGTGTGATCTATCGGTATACACAAGATGGAGAAGTGGAAATACTGATTGTTATGGAGATCGGGAGCCGTGGAGATATTTATAAATAGAATGGAGGTTGAGAGCATGACACAGGTAGTACAGGAATCAGTTAAAATGCTGGAAATGCTGCCGGAGAGCGAACAGGAATTTGCAAGCCAGTTTATCAAGCGGCTGGTGCTTGCCTGGGACCCGGATTTTACAAAACTAACACCAGAAGAGCGGAAGCTGCTGGAAGCGGCAGAGCAGAGGGTAGACAGTGGAGAATATGTAAAAGACAGTGAAATAAGCTGGTAAGAATAGGCGGTTGCAGGCTGAAAAAGGCAGGCAGCCGCCTTATTTTTCTGTGTGTACGTTTTGGTCACATACTGTTACTAACTATATAGCACCGACAGGAAACCTTGACCAGAAAAATTCAAAGGAAATTATTGACCTTTTAAAGCTGTCAAACCGAAATTTAAAACAGACAATACTTCTTATTACCCATGATGAAAAAATTGCGTTAGAAGCGGATCGAATTGTAACTATGGAAGATGGAAAGATTATCAGTGATGAATGGAGGTAAACAGAATGTGGAAAGATTACTCGAAGGGTTATATTAAAAATAACCGTGCATCTAGTATATCAATTATGGCGGCAGTTCTGGTTGCTACAATGTTTTTGTCCTTACTATGCAGTATAGCTTACAATTTCTGGATAATTTCTGGATGTATGAGGTGGAACAAATCATTTTGGAGGAAGGCGACTGGCATGGGCGCATTGTTTGTGATCAATTTGATTCCAATGATCAATCTATGGTGTGCCAATTTGCAAATGTAGAAAAAGCAGTTATCAATAAGGAATTATCAAAACAGGGTGAAATTGTGGTTGATATTTATTTTCAAAATCTTCGAAATATTTATCGTGATATGCCATTCATTTCAAAACAGCTTGGATTAGAAAAAGATTCCATCCAATACCATTCGCTGTTTTTATCTCGATATTTTATACACGATCCAGAGGATAAAACACCGCCACTGCTGTTAGCATTGTATTTGGCAATACTAATTATCGTAATGCTGTCATTAATCCTAATCATTCGAGGCTCCTTTGAATTGTCAATGAATGCTAGAATCCATCAATTTGGTATTTTTGCAAGCATTGGAGCTACGCCAAAGCAAATTAGAAACTGTTTATTGCAGGAAGCAGTACTCCTAAGCATAATACCAATGATACTAGGCAGTTTATTAGGAATTTTTATCAGTTCTGGATTAATAGAGGCAGTCAACATTTTTGCTGCAAATGTATCAAAACATCATAAATCTGTCTTTCATTACAGCCCATTTATACTTATATTTACTATCTTGGCTTCTGTTTTGACAGTGTTTTTTTCAGCGTGGATACCTGCAAGAAAATTAAGTAAAATAACCCCAATTGAAGCGATCCAAAATACAGGCGGCTTACTATTAAAAAAAAGAAAACATTCTAGAATGCTTGTTTTTATGACTCTTTCTGATATCAGTACGAGATACACTTATTTTGAACGATATCAGGATATGTGGGATATTATGATAACCTTGAAGGACACAGAACTATCAGATTTTGGTTTAACCGATAAATTGCAGGATATTTCCAGCATACAAGATGCCGCAGTATATCAAAAGGCAAAAGCAATGACATTTCTGTCAGAAGGATTACAAAGCGATGAATTATTGTCACTTGGTGGGTTTGAATCAATTACAGGAGCACAAAAGGCAGAGGGACAGTTTCAAATATCTGTACCAATTATTATTTTGGATGATACAAGTTTTTTAAACTTTTGTTCACAAATTAAGATTACACCAAGCCTTGATGGTGCAATCATATTAAATCAGATTTGGGATAGTATAAACAGCAATTTCCGTTATAAAAAATATATTCCTTTTATAACGGAAAAGAATCAAACAACAATATTTTATAAAAATGACAAAAGTGTAGAAATCCCTATTTTATCTTATACACAGACAGCTCCTATGTTAAGAGAAGAATATGAAAATTATGCCCTTGTACATGTTATTCCACTTACTATGTGGAACAAAACATTAGAACAGGTATGCGAAATGGAATCGGATAGCTATATTCGTATTCTTTCAAATACAACTGCAAGTCTTGCCAATTTGGACAGTTTGGAAAAAGAAGTCACACAGCTTGTAGGGGAATATAAAATCGAAAGTGAAAATCGTATCCAAGAAAGGCTTTCAAACGACAATTTAATCTATGGAATGAAAGTGATTTTAGGAGCGTTTTGTGTACTGTTAGCCATTATTGGCATTGCGAATGTATTCTTAAATACATTAGGGTTTCTCCGCCAGAGGAAACGGGAATTTACTCAGTATATGTCTATTGGATTAACCCCACAGGAAATGAGGGAAATGCTCAGTATGGAAGCTTTTGTAATAATAGGAAAACCACTATTAATTACATTCTTTCTTACTTTATTATTTATACAGTTTGCTGTAACTGCAAGTTATTTAGATCCAATGGTATTCTGGGTTGAGGCACCAATTTTGCCTATTCTGATATTTGCAATAGCTATCGCATTGTTTGTTGCACTTGCTTACTATATTGGAGGAAAACGTCTTTTACAGTGCAATTTAAATGAAACATTACGAAATGATGCATTATCATAGTAGTGTTCCACAAAATAGAAAAATCGTTGGAACAATAAGAAATGTGGGGCATGGCAGTTGCTATACTCTATATTTTTGTGGTAAATGAAACATGAAAGTGGTAAAATAAAATTAGTAGATAAGAAGTTATAAAGGAGAAGGGACAGATGATTTTTAAAGCTAAGAATGGCGCAGAAATTATAGAAAAAATAAATATTGATGAAAATGAAGCTATAGGAAAATTTGCTAATTTAAATCATGCCTTAGTTGTTGTGAAAATAGAGAATGATTATTTGCTGGGTTGGCATAAATGGAGAAATGATTGGGAAACATTTGGCGGACTTATTGAAGCGGAGGAAAGTATTAGAGAATGTATTGTACGTGAATGTGAAGAAGAACTTGGAATCAGCAAAGTAAATTTTGAGTACTTAGGAATAGTGCATTATAATATGCCGCCTAGTTATTGGGTTAAAGATTGGCATGAAGAATACGGTGGATTGTATGGAATTACCCTTTCAAGAAATGCAATTCAAATAATTGAAGAAAAAAGGAAGGATAAGGATGAAATTGGTGAGATTGGATTATATTCTGAACTAAAAGCACAAGAAGAAAACATAGATGAAATAAATGAAAAATTATTGGAGTTCTATTAAGGTTCCAGCAAAAAAAGGAGTGGAAGCATGATAACATTTTGGCAACAGAAAAATGGAGAAAAAATCTGAAAAAATTATTAAAAAATAGTTGACGAAATAAAAAACTATGCTATAATTTTAATAGTGCATTAAAAAATACCCAAACAGTTGTATTTAGCACAATTCACAACTGGAGGGAGGTTAGGTGTGATACTATGTCAAATGTAATCGTAAAAGAAAACGAGACGTTAGATAGTGCCCTTCGCAGATTTAAAAGAAACTGTGCGAAAGCAGGGATTCAGCAAGAAATCCGCAAGAGAGAGCATTACGAGAAGCCAAGTGTTAAACGTAAGAAGAAGTCTGAAGCTGCTAGAAAGAGAAAATATAACTAATAGCTGAAGCAACAAAACTGGACTCCCGGTTCAAGCCGGGAGTTTTTTTCGTATAAAAACAGGTATGTAATTTTCTTTCGCTTCATATAGTATAAAGAAGTTGGAAACCGCCCGTAAAGGAATGAGCAGATGAAAAAACTTTCTACTGTCCTGGCAGAATATCTGACAGACACCCTTGAGATGCCGGGAGATATTGTTTACGGGGATGTCCTGATTTCAATGAAAGGTTATCGAGAGGTTCATATCTGCAATTATCGAAGTATTATTGAATTTGATGATACACAGATAAAACTACAGGCAAAAAATTGTAAATTAAAAATAACTGGCAGAAATTTAACAATTGTACAATATACTTGTGAGGAAATGAAAATTAAGGGAATAATATCGGAAATTGCTTATTATTAGTTTTTTATTACATAATCTGTTTGAAACAGGACTGGTATTCAGATAGGAATGAAGGGGAGAACAGAAATGGAATCAAATCGGTTTGCCTATTTTAGAGGTTATTTACAAATTCGGATAAAAAGCAGTTATCCAGAGAGATTCTTTAATATCTGTGCTTCAAGGAATATCAGGATATGGGAAATTCATCCAGTGGAAGAAGCTTATGAGGGGTTTATTTTAATCAGCGATTTTAAAAAACTGCTTTCTATTGTAAGAAAGACAAGTACAAAGCTATCGATTAGGAATCGCTGCGGATTTCCTTTTTTTTTACGAAATTGTCGAAAACGAAAAGGATATATCATTGGATTTCTTTTCTTTTTTCTAATTTTATATTATAGTTCCTGTCATATTTGGGAAATTCATATAGAAGGAAATCAGATTTATTCAAATGATATATTAATTGATTATTTAGAAGACTGTGGAGTGTCAAGTGGTATGAATAAGGGCAGGGTATCCTGTCCAGAGATTGAACGATTGCTTCGCAATCAATATGAGGATATTACTTGGGTTTCTGCTTCAATCGCTGGAAGCAGGCTTTTGATTCGGATTCAAGAAAATACAGATATTGAGTTCTACCATGAAGAAAATCCAGCAGCAGCAGATCTGATTGCTGATCATGATGCAGTGATTACTTCGATTATTACAAGAAGCGGAACACCACTTGTAAAAAAAGGAGATGTTGTAAAAAAAGGAGAGATTTTAGTATCTTCTGAAGTGGTAATTTTAGATGATTTTGGTTCCGAACTGCGTCGGGACTATGTACAGGCAGACGCAGATATTTTAGGAGAAGTATTATATTCTTATCAGGATAAACAACCATATCTTTATGAATATAAACAATATACTGGAAATGAGAAAAATGGCTATGCGGTGACATTTGGAAATAACCGATTTTTTCTTTGGGTACTTCCAGTACAGTATGAGGCTTTTGATTGCATCTGTGATTTGTCAAAGGTACGACTTGGTGCAAATTTCTATCTTCCCATTTCGCTCGAGAAATGGTACTATAAAGAATATGCAATTTATCAAGGAGAATATAGCAAAGAGGAAGCAGAACAATTACTTTTGGAAAGAAAAAATCAAAATTTTCAAAATTTTATTGAAAAAGGACTTCAAATTATAAAAAATGATGTTAAAATAGCAATAGAAAAGAATGAAGCGGTTGCTTCTGGTACTGTTGTAGTACAGCAAAAGATTGGTAAAAAAACAACCTTAATGGAATATCAAACAGAACATTCTTTTGAAGAAACCGAAGAGTCCTTTTACAAAATTGAATAGAAGGAGAATAAAAACGACATGGCAATTACAGAAATACGGCTTGATTTTCCTTCTGACCAAGGCAGCAATATCTTTGGTCAGTATGACCGCTTTATGAAGAAAATTGAGAGAACCCTTCATGTCACATTGATTGTAAGAAATGCAGAAATAAAAATTATTGGAGCTGATCTTGCTGGACAGCGAGCAAAAAGTGTGATAGAACAATTGATAGCACTAGCAGAAAAAGGAACAGAGATTACAGAACAACAGGTAGACTATGCGTTAGCTTTGACATTTGAAGATAAAGTAGGCGCAATTTCTGAATTAGATGAAACGATTATTGCTCGTACCGTAATGGGGAAACCAATTAAACCGAAAACACTTGGTCAAAAGCATTATGTAGATTTTATTCGAGAAAAAACGATTGTATTTGGTCTTGGCCCTGCTGGTACAGGAAAGACTTATCTAGCAATGGCAATGGCGATACAGGCATTTAAGGAGAATGAAATTGGAAGAATTATTTTAACTCGTCCTGCAATTGAAGCAGGAGAGAAACTAGGGTTTCTTCCGGGTGATTTACAAAGTAAGGTAGATCCTTATCTACGTCCACTTTATGATGCTTTATATCAGATTATGGGAGCAGAAAGTTTTCTTCATAATACAGAAAAAGGGTTGATTGAAGTTGCACCACTTGCTTATATGAGAGGAAGGACGTTAGACAATGCCTATATTATTCTAGATGAAGCGCAAAATACAACACCAGCTCAGATGAAGATGTTCTTGACGAGAATCGGATTTGGTTCTAAAGTAATTATAACAGGAGATTTATCACAAAAAGATCTTCCACCTGGTCAGCAATCAGGATTGGATGTAGCTGTAAATGTATTATCTTCTATTGGAGAAATTGGATTTTGTCATTTAACCACACAGGATGTTGTTCGGCATCCATTAGTACAAAAGATTGTAAAAGCATATGATGAATACGAAAAAAAAGAGGTAAGAAAGGATGTAAAGAGACAAAAAAATGGAGAGAGAACAAAGGAAAGAACTAGAAAGTAATGATACAAAAAGATATCTTTTTTTACAGGCAGCATTGGCTATTCTTTCATTCGTTACCATTTTAGTTGGCTCCCTGTATTTTGAAAAGTATCAAGAAGAATGGATTACCAGTTTAATTGTTACTTTATTGTTGGGCCTTGTTTATGGTAATGTATTAAAGAAATATCTTGATAATTGGAAAATAATTTTAGGGATTCATTTTATTATGATGCTTTTGATTACAATAGGATTTCTATTTGATGGTTTTTATAAACCAATTGCATTTGCTCCAATTATGATAGGGAGTTTTCTAACACCAGAGGTAGGGCTTGCTGCCGCTGTTTATTATGGAATAACAGCAGTACTTTATACAATGGAAACAGGAGAGCTTTTAATGCTTTATCTGTTGGTAGCTGGAGTTGGAATTTATTTTTTAAGAGATTTCTTTTCTTCTAATTTGGTAGGAAAGAAAATAGGAGCCATTCTTATTTTATTTCTTTTACAGGCAGCAGGAACCATACTATTTCGTTTTTATATGTATCGGGAAGCAGAATGGTCCATTGCAATGATAAGTGGTGGCTTACTAGCAGGAGTAACTGGCGTCTTTTCTTTTCTTTTGCCACTGTTTGCTTCTATGGAAACTATTGCATTTCAGAAAACAGAAAAAGAGAAAAAGAAAGTGGAGAATAGCTTTGGAAAATCGATAAAAAAAGGAGCTTTAAAAAAGGAAAGAAAAAAGAAAACTGGACAAAGTTTATTGTTAGATGAAAATAGTGAACTATTCGGACAATTAAAGGCAAATCAAGAACTTTATCAGCACAGTTTTACAGTAGCTCGAATTGCAGAAGGAGTTGCTACTTCGATTGATGCAGATCGTGCATTAGTAAAAGCAGGAGCAATGTATCATGATATTGGAAAGCTGGTAAATGGTGAAGACTATATTACAGAAGGAGTTTCTCTGTGTCGAGAGCACCATATATTAGATCGGGTTATTCGGTTAATTGAAGAACATAATGTAAATTATAAAATTCCAACCTCAAAAGAAGCAGCAATTGTTATGCTGGCAGATACGATTGTAAGCACGATGGAATTTAACCAAAAAAAAGGAAAGGAAACCGATCCAGAACTATTGGTAGAGAAAATTTTTAAAATCCGAAAAGAAAAAGGAACCTTGAAAACATCTGGTATTACAGAAATTGAATTAGAGCTTATGGAAGAGGCGATGAAAAAGGAGGTAGGTGTACTGTGACAATTGAAATTTCCTATGAAACAGAGATTCTGCTTCCTATATTATACCAAACATTAATTGAAGAGGTAATTGAGGCAGCAATTGATTATGAATCCTGTCCTTATGAAGCAGAGGTTACTGTGATTTTAACTGATAATGCTATGATACAGCAAATCAATTTAGAACAACGAAAGTTAGATTGTCCAACCGATGTACTTTCTTTTCCTATGCAGGAATATTCCACCCCATCTGATTTTTCAAAATTAGAAGAAGAGGCAGCCGATGCATTTCATCCTGAGACAGGAGAACTATTGTTGGGAGATATTGTAATTTCAGTAGAA
The DNA here is from genome assembly GCA_910579865.1 of uncultured Lachnospiraceae bacterium. Classification (GTDB taxonomy): domain Bacteria; phylum Bacillota; class Clostridia; order Lachnospirales; family Lachnospiraceae; genus MGBC114844. The sequence continues at coordinate 76,379 of CAJTXA010000011.1, read as the reverse complement.
AAGGTAATGGAACAAGCAGAAAAATATGGTCATTCCATGGAACGAGAGCTGGGATTTTTAGTTGCTCATAGTATGTTACATTTATTTGGATATGACCATATAAAAGAGAACGAAGCAAAAAGAATGGAAAAAAAACAGGAGGAAATTCTGCAAAAAATCGGATTGACTCGATAAAAAATTTGCAGAAGGAAGAAAAAATGAAGAAAAAGCTATTAGCAGGAATCTGTATGGCGACAGTTCTATTGCTGTCTGGCTGCGGGACAAATGAAAAGGTATCGAATGAAACCTCCACACAAGTGACAACAGCAAAAGAAATACAAGAAACAACAACTGTAGCACCTTTGGTTATTGGAGATAATCCGAGTACAGAAGAAATAAGTCATGAAGGTATGATAAAAAGTAAGCTAACTGGGGAATGGGTCGATCCAGAGAAAGGCAACCGCAGACCAGTCGCCATTATGTTAAATAATATTAAAGAGGCGATTCCACAAAGCGCAATTGAAAAAGCAGATATTATCTATGAAGCACCTGTAGAAGGTGGAATTACACGGCTGATGGGAATTTATGAAAATTTTGATGATTTAGATAAAATTGGCTCTGTACGAAGCAGTCGTCTCTATTATTGTTACTTTGCAAAAGAATTTGATGCAGTTTATGTGCATTGGGGACAGGCAATTTATGCACAAGATTTATTAAATAGTTCAAGTATTGATAACTTAAATGGATTAGAATTAGAAGGTTCGACATTTTTTCGAAGTTCTGACCGAGTAGCACCACACAATGGTTATACAAGTGGAGATCGTCTTCTTGCTGGAATTGAAAAGAAAGGATATCGTAAAGAGTATCCTTCTGATTATAAACAAAAGTTTCTTTTTTCAGAGGAAGAAGTTACATTGGAAGATGGAGTCTCTGCAAAAAAAGTAACTCCAGGCTATGCAGTAAATCAGCCGTGGTTTGAATATCAAGAGTCAGATGGTCTTTATTATCGTTATCAGTATGGAACAAAACAAGTTGATAAAGAAACGGGAAATCAAATTGCCTATAAGAATATTATTATGCAGAATGTAGATTATTATGACTATGGAGATGGTTATTATTATATCTATACAACGGGAAGCGGAAAAGGAAAATATATTACAAACGGAAAAGCAATTGATATTACTTGGAAGAAAGATTCAGAGTTTGGTGTAACAAGATACTATGATACGTCTGGCAAGGAGATTACGCTCAATCCTGGAAAAACATGGGTATGTATTATACAAAATGCAGGAAAAGTCTCAATCGAATAGGCGTTTAGAAAGGATTGTGGAATGAAAAAGAAGAGAAAACGCTCGAATTTTATTGTTCAGGGTAGTATTCTGGCAATTGCAAGTATTATTGTCCGATTAATTGGACTTGTTTACCGAATACCACTTACGAATGTGATTGGCGATGAAGGAATGGGATATTACTCTTATGCCTATGAACCATATGCGGTTATGCTTCTTTTATCCTACCACGGACTTCCGACAGCCGTATCAAAGCTGGTTGCTGAAAAAAACGGAGAAGGTAGATATCGAAGTTCGTATCGTGTGTTTAAAACGGGAATGTTATTAGCAGTTGTAATTGGAGCGATTACTGGAGCATTATTATGGTTTGGGGCGGATTTTATTGCTGGTGCGTTAAACCATCAGCCAATGAGTTCCTATGCATTGAAAGTATTAGGCCCTACTTTATTTATTCTTTCGATTATGGGAATTCTTCGTGGGTATTTTCAAGGGACTGGAACAATGGTTCCTACTGCAGTTTCTCAAATTTTAGAAGCGGTTGTCAATGCCATTATCAGTGTAGTAGCTGCAACAATTTTATTTGTAGAAGGAAAAAAATTTGATTTGGTTACTGGAACAAAATCCTTTGCAGAGGCCTATGGTGCAGCAGGAGGTACACTTGGAACCTGTGCAGGTGCTTTGGCAGCACTTCTTTTTCTGCTTTTTGTCTATAGTATTTATAAAAAGATTATTAGAAAGCAGATTCGAAGAGATCGAGTAAAAGAAGTAGAATCTTATGGAAGAATTACTAGAATTCTTTTTCTTATATCGGCTCCAATTGTTTTAAGTTCCATTATTATGAATATTGGAACTTCTGTGGATGCAGCGATATTTAGTCGAATTATGCAAGGATATTTTAAGATTCCAGAAGCAGAAGTAGCAGCTAGTTGGGGAATTTTTACTAATAAATATAAAATTTTAATTATGGTTCCTGTAGCAATTGCAACCGCATTAGCGACTTCGATTGTTCCAGATTTCAGTGAAGAGATGGCAGCCGGTCATGAAAATCGTGTTGTAAATAAAATTGGCTATGCCATTCGTTTTACAATGATTGTAGCGATTCCATGTGCAGTAGGATTGAGTGTACTAGCAACTCCAATTTTAAATTTATTGTTTGAAAATGTACAAAAAACAGATATTTATTTGCTCCGCTATGGTTCAGTAGCAGCAGTAGTATATTCCCTTTCTACAGTATCAAATGCAATTTTACAAGGAATTAATCAAGTCAATAAACCTGTCATTCATGCTGGAATTGGTTTAGTAGTACATGTGATTTTATTGGCACTTTCTGTTCGATTTCTTCATGCTGGCATCTATGGGGTTATGGTAGCTTATATTATTTTTGCATTGGTAATTTGTATTTTTAATGCGCTTGAGATTCGGCGGATATTAAGGTATCGACAGGAATTGATTCGTACATTCCTTTTGCCTACTGTTTGTTCTGCAATTATGGGAGCAGTGGTATTTGGAATTTATTTTGGACTTCAGAAAGCGATAGGAAAAGAAAAATTCTTTTTTCCTGTTCTGATTTCTATTATAATCGGAACTCTTTTATATGGAATTTTATTATTAGTATTAAAGGGGATCAATGAAAATGATCTTTATAATATTCCAAATGGAGAACGTTTTGTTATATTTTTGAAAAAACTTCATTTGCTGTAATTTAGAATTTTACATTTTTTGTATAAAATAGAATAATTTGGCAGATAATATAGCTTAGAATAAAAGAATGGTGATCTTTTGCAAAAGGAGATGAAGTTTATGAAGCGAGTGTATATTATCTGCCTTTTTTTGGCGGGCTTTCTTGGAATTGCAGTTTATTTGTATAGTTATCAGTATTTTGTACAGGATCGAGAAGAAGAACAAAAAAGTGAAGTGGTACAAACCAGTGTTGCTTTGCCAGAAACTGTGGATGCAGTAGTACAGACAGAGGAACGAATTACAAGGGATACGTTATATTATATGGAAACATATCGCATTGATCAAAATACAACCATTCGAGAAACAAAACGTATGCCAGCAGAAGTAATTGGAAATAACCGAAAACAATTTGCAGAATATCTTGAAAAAATGATGGAAGAAGCTCTTTTTGAAGAAAAGAAAGATGGATTTTTAAGTGTAGAGTTAATTGATTTTTCAAAAGAAGCCGTTGTTGTTCGAAAAAGTTATAAAGAGCCAGAGAAGGAAAATGAGTTTTATTTAGATGTACAAATGGGGCGTGTCATTGTCCGAAATAGTTTGGACGATTCCTTATATGCCTATACAGAAATTAAGTTTGAAACACTACCAGAGAATTTAAAACGAGAAATTTTGCGTGGTTATCCGATAGAAAATTTAGAAGTGCTTTATGAATTTTTAGAATCTTATAGCAGTTGAACCTTGCGTTTGTCTTTTTGATATATTATAATAGTGGTTGCAAAATTTGTAAATTTAGAAAAAACAGCAGAAAAATTTAAAAAGAAAGGGTATAGCATGGTACAAGAGAAAAGAAAAATAATTGTAGTAGGTGGAGGAGCTTCTGGAATGATGGCTGCGATTTCAGCCGCCCGTTTGGGAAATAAAGTTACGATATTAGAACAAAAGGAAAATCTTGGAAAAAAGATTTTAGTAACCGGAAATGGAAGATGCAACTTTACAAATCGAGTACAGCTTCCTTTTGAAACCTACTATCGAACGGAACAAATCTCCTTTCCAAAACCAGCTTTGGAACAGTTTTCTTTTGAAGATACCCTTGCTTTTTTTTCTGAATTGGGGATGCAGTTTAAGGAACGAAATGGATATTTTTATCCATTTTCTGGACAGGCATCTACTGTATTATTGCTATTAAAAAAAGAATTGGATCGACTTTTTGTACAAGTAGAGACAAATGCTAAGATAAGACAAATTGTTAATAAAAAGAATCAATTTTCCTGTTTTTTAGAAGATAACCGTGTTTTTTATGGTGATCAAGTCATTCTTTGTACCGGTTCTATGGCAGCACCTAAAACTGGATCCGATGGAAGTGGCTATTCTTTGGCAAAGCAGTTTGGACATCATTTAATCCCACCGCTTCCGGCACTTTGTCCAATTGAAGGAAAAGATGTTTATGGGGAACATGCAATAAAAGGAATGGCTGGAGTTCGGACAGAGGCAGTTTTGCGGCTTTTTATTCAATCAAAGCTATGTTTTCAAGAACGTGGGGAACTGCAAATTGTAGAATATGGTTTATCTGGGATTCCGATTTTTCAATTAAGCCGATATGCAATTCGAGCATTTGAAAAAGGAAAGTCTGTTTGGGTGGAAATTGATTTTTTTCCAGATCTTGACTGGAAGCAAAGTCGAAAATTTCTTTTACAACAATTAAACCAAAAGCAAAAGACGATAGAAGAAGCGCTATTAGGGGTATTAAATCGAAAAATTGTTTTTTATCTGTTGCGATGTGCAAAAATAAAACCAACAGAACAAAACTTAACCGAGAAACAATTCGAACAGCTCTTAGGTTGTTTAAAAAGGTTTTCTGTTATTATGATTGGATATCGGGGATTTGAACAGGCACAGGTTTGTTCTGGTGGAGTAAATACAATGGAAGTGAAAGCAGATACATTAGAATCAAAGCTAGTTCAAGGACTTTATTTTGCTGGGGAAATCTTAGATGTGGATGGTGCTTGTGGAGGTTATAATCTTCAATGGGCATGGTCAAGTGGTTTTTTAGCTGGAAAGGGCTTATAGTTCATAGGAGGTGCATATTTTTTATGATACAGATACAACAGATAAAAATGGAACCCGATCATACAAAAGAAAGATTAGAAAAAAAAATTTTATCTGTTTTACGAATCAGGCAAGAACAGTTAAAAGAATGGAAAATCGCAAAGTGCTCCATTGATGCTAGAAAAAAACCTTTGGTAAAATTGGTTTATTCTGTTTGGGTAGAAGTAGTAGATGAAAAAAGTGTAATGAAGCGAGTCGAAAATGAGAAAAATATTACACTTGTTAAAAAACAGAACTATCAGTTTCCTTTTTTTGAAGATAGTCAAAAGGAAACTCTGACAGAGCGACCGATTATTATCGGCAGTGGACCAGCGGGTTTATTTTGTGGGCTTTTCCTTGCAGAGTATGGTTATCGTCCACTGATATTAGAACGAGGAGAAGATGTAGACTCCCGCACACATACGGTAGCAGTGTTTTGGAAAGAGGGAATCTGCAATCCTTTTTCTAATGTACAATTTGGAGAAGGCGGTGCTGGGACATTTTCGGATGGAAAATTAAATACTTTAGTAAATGATAACTGCGGCAGAAATCAGAAAGTATTAGAGATATTGGTAAATGCTGGTGCACCAAAGGAAATTTTATATTGGAATAAGCCGCATATTGGAACAGATGTACTGCAAAAAGTAGTAAAAGGAATTCGAAAGCAAATAGAAGCTTATGGCGGAGAAGTTCGTTTTTTAAGTCAGGTAACTGATTTAGAATTAGAGAACAAAGAAGGATCGGCAAAAGTATCGGCTGTTATTGTAAATGAAAAAGAAAGAATTCCCTGTCAAACGGTTATTCTTGCAATTGGACATAGTGCACGAGATACCTTTTTTATGCTTGAAAGAAAATCACTTTCTATGTCAGCAAAAGCTTTTGCGGTTGGTGTTCGTATTGAACATCCGCAAAAACAGATTGATTTCGCACAGTATGGAATGGAAGAGAGAAAGATGCTTCCTGCTGCTGATTATAAATTGACCTATAAAGCTTCCAATGGACGCAGTGTCTATTCTTTTTGTATGTGTCCTGGAGGATATGTGGTAAATGCTTCTTCTGAAGAAGGAAGACTTGCTGTAAACGGAATGAGTTATTCTAGTCGTGATGGAGAAAATGCAAATAGTGCGATTATCGTATCTGTAACGCCAGAAGATTTTAAAGAAGATTCTCCACTTGCTGGAATTGCATTTCAAAGACAGTTAGAAGAAGCAGCTTATCTTGCTGGAAAGGGAAAAATTCCATTGCAACTATTTGGAGATTTTGTAAAAAATCAAAAATCAGAAAAATTTTTTCATATAAAACCAAATCTAAAAGGAGACTATTGTTTTGCAAACTTAAAAAAAGTACTTCCTCCTGCGATTTGTGATGCATTAGAGGAAGGCATTGTAGCATTTGGAAAAAAGATTTCTGGTTTTAATCGAGTGGATGCTCTTTTATCTGGGGTAGAAAGCCGAACGTCTTCTCCTGTTCGTATTTGGCGAGATTCTGGAATGGAAAGCAATATTTTAGGAGTTTATCCTTGTGGGGAAGGAGCAGGATATGCTGGAGGAATTACTTCTGCAGCTATGGATGGTATAAAGGTAGCAGAAGCGATTGCTCAAAAATATGCACCATTTAGAAGAAATATTTAGATTAAGAAAGGACGATCAATCGGATGAAAAGAGAATCGTTACAGAATAAAAAACGTATTGTAATTAAAATAGGCTCTTCTTCCTTAACACATGAGATTACAGGAAACTTAAATATGCAGAAATTGGAAAAATTAGTACGAGCACTTTGTGATCTTCGAAATCAAGGGATGGATGTGGTCTTAGTATCTTCTGGGGCAATTACAGTAGGAAGGAAATCACTTGGATTGATGGAACGACCAAAGAAGATTTCATTAAAACAGGCTTGTGCCGCAGTTGGTCAAGCAAATCTAATGATGATTTATCAGAAGTTATTTGCGGAATATAGTCAGCTTTCGGCTCAAGTTTTAATTACAAAAACAACAATGGTAAATGAACTTTCCAGATATAATGCCAGAAATACATTTGAAGAGTTATTGCAATTAGGTGTGATTCCAGTTGTAAATGAAAATGATACTGTTTCTACATATGAAATTGAATTTGGAGATAATGACCGTCTTTCTGCTATTGTAGCTGGATTAATTCGAGCTGATTTATTGATCCTATTGTCAGATATTGATGGATTATTTACGGATGATCCCAATCGAAATGTAAAAGCAGAATTAATCCATACTGTTCCAGAGATTACAGAAGAATTGTTAGAAATGGGAAAGGATTCTTTTCATACGGTAGGAACAGGAGGGATGTCTGCCAAAATTGCAGCAGCTCGAATTGCTACAGATTCTGGTGCAGATATGGTAATTGCAAATGGAAAGGATACAGATGTTATCTATCAGATATTAAGGGGAGAACCGATTGGAACTTTATTTTTTGCACATAAAAATAAAGATTTTGATCTGCTTGACTATTTAGCGGATTAGAGGAAAAATTTTTTACCAAAAAAGTGGGAGGATGCATGGAGATACGTATTATTAAAAGTCAAAGGGGAAGCAATTATATACCATTATGTCAAAATCGATTTTTATGTATCTCAGATGGGACAAAACAGTTGGGAAATTATCTGTCCAAACGGTTAGAACTTTATGATATAATAGAAAACCGAAAGGAAGAAATTGCCCCCAATATGGTAAAGTACCAGATTTGGGATATTCGAGTACTACAGTCAATACAAGGATGCTGCTATTTTACCAGTTGTCATATGATTGAAAAAAATCAGATAAAGGTAGAATTGTATCGTTATCAAGAAAAAACAAATACAATAGAATTTCTTTATGAAGATAAAGAAAATATGCTTCTTTATGGTTCCCAGAAAAAAACAGTTGTATTTTTACTAAATGAAAATTATTTATTAATTCAATATATGTATATAAAAAGCAATGAAATGGAAACTTATTCTGGTTTTTTGGATTTTGAATTAAAGTTATATAGCATAAAAGAGAAAAAAGCAATTCCAATTACAGATGCCTGGCTTTCTCAGGGAGGAATTGAACAAATGCAAATGGTAACCAAAACGATCTGTGCAGTTAAAACAGGGGTTAATCTTTTTGAGGAGAACCGCTATCAATTTTTAGCAGAGCGAGAAGTATATTCTGAACGCATTGGATTTTTTAATATTCAACAGATGATTTCTGATATTTTATTGAAACAACAAACGATTTATATGGATGTAATTGAGGAGACTTGTTGGGATAAAACATTACTTCATATGCATGTAGAAGCAGAAGTTTTGATGTATTCGAAAGTATTTTTGCAGGAAAAAAAAGAAGAAGTTGTTTTTTATTATTATAAGGAAAAAAAGGCAGAAATTTGTGAAAGAACAGGTATTACCGAAATGGGACAGATTGCAGATACTTGTATTATTCAATCGATCCCTTATATTCGACGAAACACAGAAGAGGGAAGTTCTTTCTATAATATACAAAAACGTTGTGGAGAGTTTTCTTTTGGAAAAGAACAACGTATTCTTCAAATGAAACATGGAATTGCTGTAGTGGAAGAAATACAAAAAGCCTTATTTGGAAAAGAACGAGTTTGGTGCGAGGTCTATCTGCTTCCTAGAAAAGAACGAGTTTTGCGGGAAAAGGCAAAGGTAAATGAGGTAATGATTTTAGAACAGGAAGAAATTTGTTTATTTACAGAATAAAAGAATATCGTTAAAATAGGGAGGTGTTTTATGAATCAAGAAAAAATTGCACGAATTAACGAGTTATATCATAAATCAAAAAAAGAAGGTTTAACAGAAGAGGAAAAAAAGGAGCAGGCAATGCTTCGTTATGAATATATTCAGGCTATTAAAAACAATATAAAAGGTACATTGGATTCTGTTTTGATTCAGGAATCAGATGGAACAATTACCGATTTATCGAAAGTAAGAAAGGATTATTCGTAGTATGAACAAGATGGCATCAAAGGAAGAAGTACGCAAAGTAATACGAGGCTATCGGATGTCTTTATCAGAAGAAAGTGCTGTAATGAAAAGTATTACTATATCAGAAAAGTTACTTCAAATGGAAGAGTATAAAAAGGCAGATTGTATCTATTGTTATATTGATTTTCGCAATGAAGTAAAGACAAAGCCGATTATTCGGCGTGCACTTGGAGATGGAAAAAAAGTAGCTGTTCCTCGTGTAGAAAATGGAAAAATGGAGTTTTATTATTTTGAGGGATATGATCGTCTGCAACCTGGAATCTATGGTGTATTAGAACCAGTAGATGGGATTTTAGCTATTAATACAGATGCATTATTGATTATGCCAGGAGTTGCTTTTGATCAGGAAAATCATCGGATTGGATATGGAGGCGGTTACTATGATCGTTATCTGGAACGTCCAAACCAGCATTTTAAAATTGCATTGGCTTATCAGTTTCAAATATTTCGACAGATCCCCTTTGAAATATTTGATATACAACCAGATCTTATTTTAACGGAAGAATGTATTCAGAAACGGAAAGCAGCAGATGCACTTTATTGTTATTAGAAAAAAGGAGTGAACCTATATGTTACAAGAACTAGGGATTCGAGCAAAAGCGGTAGAACTACAAGTGGCACTATTAAATTGTGAAGAAAAAAATCGAGGGCTTTGTTCGGCAGCAGCAGCTTTATTAGAACAAGCGGAAGAAATCTTAAAAGCGAACCAAATAGACTTAGAAAAAGCAAAAGAAAATGGGATGCGTCCAGCTTTGCTAGATCGTCTTACGCTTTCAAAAGAACGAATCAAAGGAATGGCAGAGGGACTTAGACAAGTAGCTGACTTAGAAGATCCAATTGGAGAAGTAACGGGGATGAAACTTCGACCAAATGGTCTTCGAATTGGGCAAAGACGTGTTCCTCTTGGAGTAATCGGAATTATCTATGAGGCACGGCCGAATGTGACAGCCGATGCATTTGCTCTTTGCTTTAAATCAGGAAATGTTTGTATTTTAAAGGGAGGAAGTGATGCGATTTATTCGAATCAAAAAATTGTAGCAATTATTCGGGAAGCATTAAAAAAGGAACAGCTTCCAGAAGATGCACTTCTTTTTATTGACGATACAAATCGAAAAACAACACAAGAATTTATGAAAATGAATTCCTATGTGGATGTATTAATTCCACGTGGAAGTGCAGGATTAATTCAAACAGTTGTAGAGCAAAGTACAATTCCTGTAATTGAGACTGGAACTGGAAATTGTCATATTTTTGTAGAAGATTCGGCTGATTTTGAGATGGCGTTAGAAATTATTGATAATGCAAAAACGCAGAGAATTGGTGTATGTAATACTTGTGAATCTTTGGTAGTAAGTGCAAAGATTGCGGATGAATTTTTGCCTTTATTAAAGGAACGACTTGATCAAAAACAGGTTGAAATTCGTGGAGATGAACGAGCACGAAAGATTCTTCCTTCTATTACAGCAGCAACACAAGAGGATTGGGGAATGGAATACCTTGATTATATTCTTTCTCTTAAGATTGTTGATAGCTTTGAAGAAGCAGTTTTACATATCAATCGATATCATACAAAACACTCAGATGCCATTATTACACAAGATTATCGTTGTGCAGAGCGATTTTTAAATGAGATTGATGCCGCTGCTGTTTATGTCAATGCTTCCACTCGTTTTACAGATGGAGTAGAATTTGGGTTTGGAGCAGAGATTGGAATTAGTACGCAAAAATTACATGCAAGAGGGCCAATGGGATTGAGAGAACTTACAACTTTAAAATATGTAATTTATGGAAATGGACAGATTCGAAAATAAAAGAAAAGCAGAGCTTTTTTGGCTTTGCTTTTTCATCTTTATATTGAAACAGTAAGAAAGGAAAAAGAAAATGAAAAAAGGTGTTAAATTTTTACTATTATTTCTCTTATCGTTTATATTGGTTGCTTGTAGTGCCATAACACCACAGACACCAATAGTAGAAAAAACAACAACAATAGCAAATATAGATAAAGAAATAAAAGATACAATAGAAGAAAGTATAGAAGAAAGTTCAGAAGAAGAAAAAGAAAGTTCAAAAATAGAGAGTTCAGAAACAGAAAATTCGAAAACAGAAAATTTAGAAGAAATGAAGTTGGCGGAAGATGGCGTTTATTCTTCCAAAGAAGAGGTTGCTTTTTATCTTTCTCTTTATGGTCACTTGCCTTCTAATTATATTACAAAGAAAGAGGCAGAAAAATTGGGTTGGAAAGGAGGTTCTTTGGAACCTTTTGCCCCTGGAATGTGTATTGGAGGCAATCGTTTTGGAAATTATGAAGGACTTTTACCAGAAAAGGAAGGACGTTTTTATACAGAGTGTGATATTGATACATTGGGAGCAGAAAAGCGTGGTGCAAAACGGATTGTATTTTCAAATGATGGTCTTATCTATTATACCGAAGATCATTACCAATCCTTTGAGCTTTTATATGGAGAGGAAGAGGAATGAAAATTTGTATTTTAAGCGGAACAGAAATTAAAAATCGAGAAATGCTTCATTCTATATTGAAAGATTCTTTATCTCTGCCAGAGTGGTATGGGAGAAATTTGGATGCTTTATATGATTGTTTAACAGAAATTCAGGAGATAACAGAAATTCAAGTGTTACAAAAAAGCAACTTAGAGAAGCATTTAGGAAGATATGCAAACTATTTAATAAAAGTAATTGAGCAAGCAAAAAAGGAAAATCCTAGAATTTGCTTAAAATTAGAAGAATAAATTAGAATTTCAAGAAGGGAAAAAAGAAAATGTATCATGAAATAGAGTTTAATAAAATAGATTTAAATTTAGATCCTCCCATAGAAGAACCAGAAAGACAATATTACTATATAGCAAAATGCCAAAAATGGGTAAAAGAGTTTGAGCAAAAACAGGGACGTTTGCCAAAGGCTTGTGTAACTACATTTGGCTGCCAAATGAATGCACGGGATTCGGAAAAACTGCTTGGGGTATTAAAGGCTATTGGTTATGAAGAAACAGATTCAGAAAAAGCGGATTTTGTTTTATACAATACTTGTACAGTAAGAGAAAATGCCAATCAGAAAGTATATGGCAAACTTGGCTTTTTACAGACATTAAAAAGAAAAAATCCCAATATGAAAATTGCAATCTGTGGTTGTATGATGCAGGAAGCAGATGAAATAGAAACGATAAAGCGCAGCTACCGTTTTGTTGATCTTGTATTTGGCACACATAATATCTATAAATTAGCTGAATTACTTGCAAAACAGATAGAAACGCAAAAACAAACGATTGATGTTTGGGAAGATACAACAGAAATTGTAGAAAGTTTACCAAATCAAAGAAAGTTTTCTTTTAAATCTGGAGTAAATATTATGTTTGGCTGTAATAATTTTTGCAGTTATTGTATTGTACCTTATGTTCGAGGACGAGAACGCAGCAGAAATCCAGAGGATATTCTTAATGAAATAAAAAAACTGGCAGCAGATGGAGTCATAGAAATAATGCTGCTTGGACAAAATGTCAATTCTTATGGAAAAACACTTAAACAGCCTATTACTTTTGCACAGCTTTTACAAAGAGTAGAAGCAATCGATGGAATTGAACGAATCCGTTTTATGACACCTCATCCAAAAGATTTATCAGATGAATTAATTGCAGTGATAGCACAATCTAAAAAGATATGTAAACAGATTCACCTGCCAATTCAATCAGGAAGTACAGAAATTTTAAAAAAGATGAACCGGCACTATACAAAAGAACAATATTTAAAATTAGTAGAAAAAATTCGAACTGCTATACCAGATATCTCAATTACAACAGATATTATTGTTGGATTTCCAGGAGAAACAGAAGCTGATTTTTTAGAGACATTAGATGTTGTAAAGCAAGTACAATATGAGAGTGCCTTTACTTTTCTTTATTCGAAACGTTCTGGTACGCCTGCTGCCGATATGCCAGATCAAGTACCTAGTGAAGTAGCAAAGGAACGATTTCATCGACTTCTTACAGAGATACAAACAACTTCTTCTAAGTTGACAGAAAAAGCAGTTGGAAAAACCGAATTTGTTTTAGTTGAAGAGCAAAATACACAAAATCCAGAAATGGTAACAGGACGGTTAAGTAATAATCTAATCGTACATTTTCCAGGAAGTATTGAATTAATTGGAACAATCGTTCCAGTAAAATTAATAAAAGCAAAAGGATTTTATTATCTTGGAGAAAAAGAAAATTAAGATAAAGATAAGAAGGGAAGAATATGATTCGAACAGTTATATTTGATTTAGGAAAAGTTTTAGTAGAATTTGATCCAGTAAACGGAATGAAAAAACTTGGGTTCTCAAAAGAAATTAGGGAACAGTTTCAAAGGAACATTTTTTCTGGGTTATGGGAAGCATGTGATGAAAAACCAATTGGAAATTTAGAAATTCGGGAACTATTTAAAAAAGCAGTTCCTGGCTTAGAACAAGAGGTCGACCTTCTCTGGGATCAGATTACAGTAGTTACAAAAGTATATGAATATTCGCACTCATGGATTTTAGATTTAAAACAAAGAGGATATCAAGTTTTGATTTTATCCAATTATGGCCAACAATCTTTTGAGGCAAATTCAAAGATCTATCCATTTCTTGCGGATGTAGATGGAATGGTTATTTCTTATCAGGTAGAAATGATGAAACCAAATCCAAAGATTTATCAATATTTGGCAAATCAATATCAAATTCAACCAAAAGAAGCGGTGTTTTTAGATGATCGAAAAGAAAATGTAGATGGAGCTATTTCTTGTGGATTTTCAGGGATTGTATTTCAAAACTATACACAAGCAAGAGAAGAACTAGAGCATTTACTTGCCGCTAATCCAATTATTACTTTATAAGATAAAAACACACAGAGCATATAGATTTTTAATTTCTATATGCTCTCATTTTTAATCCCACCAAAAAAACCATGTGTCTGCTTGGCAAATACTGCTTGCAATATCTCTTAATAAACCAATTTCTGTACAAAAATCAGCACAATCATTACAAAAGAGATAGTGTTCTTTTGCAAGTTCCCAAGCAAGCGATTTTTCTTTTACAGGTCGTTCAATTCGAAATTCAAGGGTATTATAAGAAAATACAGCAGGGATCGCACCACATTCTTGATACCATTTGTTTGTTCCATAAATTCTCCTTTTTTGAAATTATTTTTTTGGCTTTTTCATATTACTATTATATAAATTATTGTATAAAGAAGCAAGAAAGGGTTTTCTATAAAAAAGAAACAAAATAGATAGCGAATTGGGATTGTAAAATGATTCATTTTGTGGTAGGATAATGGGGCAAAAACTAAGAAAAGGAGCAAGAAATCTTGGCACAATTAACACCAATGATGCAGCAGTACATGGAAACCAAAAAGCAATATCCCGACTGTATCCTCTTCTACCGCCTGGGCGATTTTTATGAAATGTTTTTTGATGACGCACTGACTGTTTCGAAGGAACTAGAGATAACATTAACTGGAAAAAACTGTGGATTAGAAGAGCGAGCGCCAATGTGTGGTGTGCCATATCATGCAGTGGATACGTATTTAAACCGATTAGTGAAAAAAGGGTATCGTGTTGCAATTTGTGAACAAATGGAAGATCCCAAATCGGTAAAAGGAATTGTAAAAAGAGAAGTGATTCGTGTCGTAACACCTGGTACAACGATTAGTGTAGATGCTTTGGACGAGTCAAAAAATAATTACTTAATGTCCATTGTCTATCTTGGGGATACTTATGGAATTTCAATTGTAGATATTACAACAGGTGATTATTATGTAACAGAAGTCCACTCTTTACGTACTTTAATGGATGAGATACATAAATTTCAGCCGTCTGAAATTGTTTGCAATCAAGCATTTTCCGTAAGTGGAATCGATCTTGATGCATTAAAAGAACAAGAAAGAATTACTTTATCCGCTTTGGATTCCTGGTATTTTAATGAAGAAACGTGTACCAATACATTAAAAGAGCATTTTCATATAGCAAGTTTAAATGGATTAGGACTAGAATCCTATGACTGTGGGATTATTGCAGCAGGTTCTTTACTTTTATATCTGCTAGAAACACAGAAAAATTCTTTACCTCATCTAACAACCTTGATTCCTTATTCAACTGGAAGATATATGTTATTGGATACCTCAACTAGAAGAAATTTGGAATTGGTAGAAACATTAAGAGAAAAACAAAAACGAGGTTCTCTCCTATGGGTATTGGATAAGACAAAAACAGCAATGGGAGCTAGAACACTGCGTACCTATATTGAACAACCATTAATTACAAAAGAGGAAATTGAACAGCGATTAGATGTAATTGAAGAATTTAATCAAAATTTAATTACAAGAGAAGAAATTCGGGAATATTTAAATCCTATTTATGATTTAGAACGTCTGATTGGCCGAATTAGTTATAAAACAGCAAATCCTAGAGATCTGATTGCCTTTCAAACTTCTTTAGAAATGATTCCTCCAATTAAATATCTGTTATCTAGTTTTGAAAGTTCCCTTTTTAAAGAACTTTCAAAACAGATGGATGGCTTGGAGGATATCAGTACATTAATTAAAAACTCTATTACAGAAGAACCTCCAATTGTAATTCGAGAAGGGGGAATCATTAAAACAGGTTATCAAGAAGAAGTGGATAAACTGCGCCAAGCAAAAACAGAGGGAAAACATTGGATTGCAGACTTAGAAGCAAAAGAACGAGAACGGACAGGAATTAAAAATTTAAAGATAAAATACAATCGGGTATTTGGCTATTATTTAGAGGTTACAAATTCTTTTCAAAATCTAGTACCAGAAAACTATATGAGAAAACAAACCCTTAGCAATGCCGAGCGTTATATTACACCAGAGTTAAAAGAATTAGAAGATATGATTTTGGGAGCAGAGGAACGCTTAGTTACATTAGAATATGAGTTATTTTGCGAAATAAGGGATAAAATAGCAGAGGAAGTCATTCGAATTCAAGCAACAGCCAAAGCCATTGCACAAATCGATGTATTGGCTTCTTTCGCATATGTAGCAGAACAGAACCAGTTTGTACGTCCTAAAATCAACAAAAAAGGAACCATTCAAATTAAAAATGGACGCCATCCTGTAGTAGAACGGATGATTCCAAATGATATGTTTGTAGCAAACGATACCTTTTTAGATAACCATTCCAATCGTATTGCCATTATTACAGGGCCAAATATGGCTGGGAAATCAACTTATATGCGTCAAACCGCATTAATTGTATTATTAGCACAAATAGGCAGTTTTGTACCTGCTACCTTTGCAGATATCAGTATCTGTGATCGGATTTTTACTAGAGTAGGAGCTTCTGATGATTTAGCTTCTGGACAAAGTACTTTTATGGTAGAGATGACAGAAGTGGCAAATATCCTTCGAAATGCAACAGCTCACTCTTTAATTGTACTAGATGAGATTGGACGAGGGACAAGTACGTTTGATGGATTAAGTATTGCTTGGGCTGTAGTAGAACATATTGGGAATACCAAACTTCTTGGTGCAAAAACGTTATTTGCAACACATTATCATGAACTTACAGAATTAGAAGGAAAATTAAGCGGTGTCAATAATTATTGTATTGCAGTAAAAGAACAGGGAGATGATATTGTTTTTCTTCGAAAAATTATTTCAGGTGGGGCAGATAAAAGTTATGGAATTCAAGTTGCAAAATTAGCTGGTGTTCCAGAACAAGTAATTGAACGAGCAAAAGAATTATTGGAAGAATTAAGTGATGCAGATATTACGGAACGGGCAAAAAGTATTACTGTACAGGAAAATAAAATAGAAAAAAAGAAACAAAAACAGCCAGATGAACTGGAATTAGCACAAATTTCACTTTTTGATACAGTAAAAGATCACGATATTATAAAAGAGCTTTCAGAGATAGATTTAGGCAATTTAACACCAATTGAGGCTCTAAATCGCCTCTATCAATTACAAAATAAAATTAAAAATCGATGGTAAATCAAAAAAATGGGTGGAAAGGATAGCACAATGAATTACGAAGAAGCAAAAAAAATATTAAAAAAATATGGACAAGAGCATGTACTGAACCAATATGATACACTTTCCGACCAGCAAAAAGAAGCGTTATTGGCTCAAATTGCATCGACAGATTTTCATATTTTAACACAAGTGGAACAAATAAAATCTGTTTCCGAAAAAAAGATTTCTCCCTTAGCGGCAATGCAGTTAGAGGAAATTGAGAGAAGAAAGACGGAATTTCGTCAAATTGGAACAAAAGCAATTGAAAATGGAAAGATAGGAGCCGTTTTACTTGCAGGAGGAATGGGAACACGTTTGGGTTTCGATTTTCCAAAGGGGATGTATTCTATTGGTATTACAAAAGAAGTCTATATTTTTGAACGAATCATTCGAAATCTATTGGATGTAGTAGAGGAAATTGGTTCTTGGATTCGGCTTTTTATTATGACAAGTGAAAAAAATAATTCAATCACACAAGACTTTTTAAAGAAAAAAAATTATTTTGGCTATGATCCCAATTATATTACTTTTTTTGTGCAGGAAATGGCGCCTTCTACCGATTATCATGGAAAAATTTATATGGAAGAGACATGGAAGATGTCAACTTCTCCAAATGGCAATGGTGGTTGGTTTTCTTCTATGGAACGTTGCAAGGTATTAGAACTGATAAAAAAGGAAGGAATTGAATGGCTAAATGTTTTTGCAGTAGATAATGTACTGCAAAGAATTGCCGATCCAGTCTTTATTGGAGCTACAATTGCACAACACTGTACAGTTGGAGCAAAAGTAGTAAGAAAAGCAGCACCAGATGAAAGAGTAGGTGTTATTTGTTTGGAAGATGGAAAACCATCCATTGTGGAATATTATGAACTTACACCAGAATTAATGGCAGCAACAGATGAAAATGGAGAGCCTGCTTACAATTTTGGAGTAATTTTAAATTATTTGTTTTATGTAGAAGAATTAATAAAAATCAAAGAAAATCATCTGCCATTACATCGGGTAGAAAGAAAGATTCCTTATCTTGATGAAAATGGACATTTGGTAAAACCAGCAAAGCCAAATGGATATAAATATGAAACTTTAGTATTGGATATGATTCACCTAGCAGATAGCTGTCTGCCATTTGAAGTTGTAAGAAACAAAGAGTTTGCGCCGATTAAAAATAAAACAGGGATTGATTCTGTAGAAAGTGCACAAGCTTTGTTAAAAGAAAATCAAATAGAGCTATAAAAAAATAAAGAACAAGTGTTGCATTTTTAAGAAAGATTGGTTAGAATAAATCTGTAGGAAAGAGAATGGAGGCATATTGCGATGCCAAATATACAGATATTAGACCAAAATACAATTAATCAAATTGCAGCAGGAGAGGTAATTGAGCGTCCTGCTTCTGTAGTAAAAGAACTTTTAGAAAATGCGATTGATGCAAAAGCAACTGCGATCACAGTTGAAATAAAAGAAGGGGGAATCTCTTTTATCCGCATAACTGATAATGGTTGTGGGATTGCGAAAGAAGAGATTCCTCTCGCCTTTTTGCGTCATTCTACTAGTAAAATACGTTCGGTAGAGGATTTAATGACAGCCACTTCGTTAGGATTTCGTGGTGAAGCACTTTCTAGTATTGCCGCAGTTTCCCAAGTAGAGTTAATTACAAAAGTTTCTTCTTCTTTAAATGGTTGCCGCTATTGTATAGAAGGGGGAATGGAAAAAATTTTTGAAGAAATTGGTTGTCCAGAAGGAACTACATTTTTGGTTCGTAATCTTTTTTATAATACACCAGCAAGAAGGAAATTTCTAAAAAGTGCGCAGACAGAAGCTGGATATATTTCGGACATAGTAGAAAAAATCGCACTTTCACATCCGGAAATTTCAATTCGATTTATTCATAATAATCAAAATAAATTGCATACCAGTGGAAACTGTAATCTAAAAGATATTGTTTATCGCATTTATGGAAGAGATATTGCTACAAATTTACTTTCTGTTCAGGCTTCTATGGAATCTATTTCCGTCTATGGTTTTATTGGTAAGCCTTTGATTTCCAGAGGAAATCGTGCTTATGAAAATTATTATATCAATGGCAGATATATTCGAAGCAGTATGATTTCCAAAGTGATCGAAGATGCTTATCAATCGTTTCTTATGCAGCATAAATATCCTTTTACTGTTCTTCATATTCAGATTGATTCAAATTTACTTGATATTAATGTGCATCCAACGAAAATGGATCTGCGCATCAAAGATGCAGAAAACCTGATTCCATTTCTCTATCATACTCTTTATAATATCCTTTCTTCAAAAGAATTGATACCAGAGATTTCACTAGAAGAGAAAAAATTAGAACCAGCTTTTGAACGCTCCAAAGAATATGAGAAAGTTAAAAAAAGAGAAGAACGTTTGGCTGAACCATTTGAGAAAAATCGAATCGCAAAAGAACAACAGATAAAAGAACAAGCTCTTTATCAAATAAATCAGAAGCCTTTTATAGAACAAGCAGAACAGATAGAATTATTTAATGGACAATTTTTAGCAAAAGAAGCAAAAGAACAGCATCGGATTATTGGACAAGTCTTTGAAACTTACTGGTTGGTTGAATATCAAAATAAATTATTTATTATAGATCAACATGCAGCACATGAAAAAGTTTTATATGAAAAAATGATGACTCGTCTGCAAACACAACAGTTAATTTCTCAAATGTTAAATCCACCCGTGATTCTAACGCTTTCCATACGAGAAGAGGAAATTTTTATCCGCTTTCAAAGTTATTTTGAAAAAATCGGTTTTGTAATAGAACATTTTGGAGGAAAAGAATATGCGATACGAGCTGTTCCAGATTCGCTTTTGGGTATCACACAAAAAGAACTATTTTTAGAACTTCTTGATAACTTAGCAGAAGAAGTACAAACGCAAACAATAACAAGTTCCATTTTGAATGAAAAAATAGCAAGTATGTCTTGTAAAGCAGCCGTAAAAGGGAATTATACCCTTTCTAAACTAGAAGTAGAAGCTTTAATTGAGGAATTAATGAAATTGGAAAATCCTTATCATTGTCCACATGGACGGCCTACTATTGTTGTAATGAGTAAGTATGAAATGGAAAAGAAATTTAAACGTGTTCTTTAACGAAATTAATTGAAATTGTTAAAATAAAAGAAAAAGGAATAGACAAGATGGAAAAAAAACCACTTATTATTTTGACAGGACCGACTGCGGTAGGAAAAACAGATACTTCTATTGCACTTGCCAAAGCGATAGGCGGAGAAATTATTAGTGCCGATTCGATTCAAGTATACCGCTATATGGATATTGGTTCTGCAAAAATTACAAAAGAGGAAATGAAAGGGATTCCACATTTTTTAATTGATATTCTTGATCCAGCAGAAGAATTTAATGTTGTATGCTTTCAAAAGTTGGCGCATCAATCTATGGAAGAAATTTATAATAGAGGACATATTCCAATTATAACAGGAGGAACGGGATTTTATATTCAATCTGTCCTTTATCATATTGAATTTGACGAAAATAAAACGGACGATCTTTATCGGAAAGAATTAGAAACTTATGCAAAAACCTATGGTGCTGCTGCTTTGCAAGAACAATTATTTCAAGTTGACCCAGAATCTGCAAAACAAATTCATGCCAACAATATCAAACGTGTCATTCGGGCATTGGAATACTATCATCAGACACAAAAGCCAATTTCCAAACACAATCAGGAACAGCAAGAAAAAGAATCGCCTTATCGGTTTGTATATTTTGTATTAAATCGAGAACGTGAGAAACTATATCAAAGAATTCATTTACGAGTTGATCAAATGATAAAGCAAGGCTTTGTAGAAGAGGTAGCTTCCCTTTTAGAGAAAGGATATTCGAGAGATCTTACTTCTATGCAAGGACTTGGTTATAAAGAAATTGCAGCCAGTTTAGAAGGAGAAATTTCGTTAGAAGAAGCCATTGAAAAGATAAAAACCAATACCAGACATTTTGCAAAACGTCAATTAACCTGGTTTCGAAGGGAAAAAGATGTCACTTGGGTTGAAATGGAACAATATCAAAGTAAACAGGAACTTTGCCATCATCTTTTTACCGTTTTAAAGGAACATCATATTTTAGAGAATTTTAGATAAAAGGAGCGAAACCAATGAATCAACAGATGGAAATTTATAAAACATTAGGGATTAGCGAAGCAGTATATGCCTATGGAGAAACCTATCTTCGACAATTAGAAGCACGTTTTTCTCAGATTGATCAAGTAGCAGAATATAACCAATTAAAAGTGCTTTCTGCTATGCAAAAAAATCGTGTTAGTGATGTGCATTTTACTCCAACAACAGGATATGGTTACAATGATTTAGGAAGAGATACACTAGAACAGGTGTATGCGGATATTTTTCATACGGAAGCTGCTTTGGTACGTCCACAATTAACCTGTGGAACACATGCTTTGGCAGTTGCGTTATTTTCCAATTTAAGACCAGGGGAGGAATTACTTTCTCCTGTTGGAAAACCATATGATACATTAGAAGAAGTAATTGGAATTCGAGAGTCTGTAGGTTCTCTAAAAGAATATGGCATTTCTTATCGGCAGGTTGATTTGCAAAAAGATGGGAGTTTTGACTATCCGGCTATTGAAAAAGCAATTCATGAAAAAACAAAATTAGTAACTATTCAGCGTTCGAAAGGCTATCAAACCAGACCAACCCTTTCCGTTGCGAAGATTGGAGAATTGATTGCATTTATTAAAAAATGTAAACCTTCTGTAATCTGTATGGTGGATAATTGTTATGGTGAATTTGTAGAAACAATAGAACCTTCTGATGTGGGGGCTGATTTGGTGGTAGGTTCCCTTATTAAAAATCCTGGAGGAGGATTAGCACCAATTGGGGGCTATATTTGTGGGAAAAAAGAATATATTGAACAAGCTGCCTATCGATTAAGTGCACCTGGACTTGGAAAAGAAGTAGGGGCAAGTTTAGGGCTCAATCAAACACTTTATCAGGGATTATTTTTATCTCCTACTGTGGTGGCAGGCGCATTAAAAGGAGCTATTTTTGCAGCAAATCTCTATGAAAATTTAGGATTTCGTGTGATTCCAAATAGTACAGAAAGCCGTCATGATATTATTCAAGCGATTGAGTTTGGCTATCCTGAAGGAGTGATTGCTTTTTGCAAAGGAATTCAAGCTGCTGCCCCAGTGGACAGTTTTGTAGAACCAGAACCGTGGGCAATGCCAGGTTATGATTCGGATGTTATTATGGCAGCAGGAGCGTTTATACAAGGCTCTTCGATTGAGTTAAGTGCAGATGGCCCAATTAAACCTCCTTATGCCGTTTATTTTCAAGGCGGGCTTACTTGGTATCATGCCAAATTAGGAATTTTAAAATCCCTTCAGCAGATGGTGCAAGAAGGACTTGTACAAATAAACCCTATTGTGATAAACTAGAAGGTGTCAAAAAAAGATGCACAAGAAAAGGGGGATAGGAAAGTGGCATCACCATTTGGAAGAAATAAAAATGCATGGGCACTAGTTTTACTATTATTAGTCGGAATTGTACTAGGAGGATTTGTTGGTTCTTTAGCAGATGGCATCTCTTATTTAAGATGGCTTAACTATGGGCAAACCTTTGGATTAACCAATCCAATTACATTGGATCTTGGGATTTTAGTAGTAACATTTGGACTAACTTTAAAGATTTCACTATCTGGAATACTTGGTGCGATTGCAGCAATTGTCATTTACCGTCTGTTATAATAAAACACTGTCCAATGGAGAGGAGATTCGTAGAAAGGACAGAGAATGAGCAAAAAAATGAAAGAAATGGCAGCAGAGGAACGTCCATATGAGAAATGCCTAATACATGGAGCGAAAGCACTTACGGATGCCGAGCTTTTAGCAATTATAATTCGGAGTGGAACAAGAGGAGAAAACTCCGTTGAACTTGCTGGAAAAATTTTAGATTCTTCCTGTAGGATAAGAGGAATTTTAGGTCTGCAGCATCTAACCATACCAGAACTAATGAAGATAAAAGGAATTGGAAAGGTAAAAGCAGTACAGCTTTCTTGTCTTGCAGAACTTTCAAAACGAATGGCAAAGGCAAGACAAAAAGAGCGTGTTACTTTTTCTTCACCAGAAGAAATTGCTGGATATTTTATGGAAGAGATGCGGCATAAAGAACAGGAAGAACTCTATTTACTAATGATGGATGGAAAAAACCGCCTGCTTCATTACATACCACTATTTAAAGGAACAGTAAATGCTTCTTTGGTATCACCAAGAGAAATCTTTATTGAAGCAATGAAGTATCAGGCAGTTACCATAGCGCTTCTTCATAATCACCCCAGTGGAGATCCAGCACCAAGCAGAGAAGATATTCTGATTACTAGAAGAATTCGAGACACAGGTGAATTAGTGGGAATTCCTTTACTAGATCATGTAATAATTGGGGATACTAACTATAGGAGTATGAAGGAGCGAGGAATTTTATAGAAGGGAGCCAGAGTAAGATGGCACAGAATGTAATTGGTATCGACTTAGGTACCAGAAGTATAAAGATCTACAATAAAAGCTCAGATACCATACTAAATGAAAAAAATATGATTGCCATAGAAAATAAAACAAAAGTATATGCAATTGGTGATGAAGCTTATGAAATGTATGAAAAAGTACCTGATCCGATTGTAGTCATATTTCCGATTAAATTTGGAGTAATTGCAGATATTCAAAACATGCAAAATCTTTTAGAACGCTTTGTTCGAAAAGTAAAAACAACCAAAGGCGCTTTTCAAAGCAATGATTTTTGTATTGCTGTACCAACGAATGTAACAGAAGTTGAAAAAAGAGCATTTTCGGATTTAATTAGCAGTTCGAAGGTAAAAGCAAAGAAAATTACAGTAGTAGAAAAACCAGTTGCAGACGGAGTGGGAGCTGGAATTGATGTAGATGGTCCACAGGGAAATATGGTTGTCAATTTTGGTGCAGATACCACAGAAATTACAGTTCTTTCTCTTGGAGGAATTGTAATTAGTAAATTAGTAAAAGTAGGCGGCAATCGTTTAGATGAGAATATCTGTTCCATTGTAAAGAAAAAATATAATTTAATTATTGGGATGAAAACAGCAGAAACATTAAAGCGAAATTTAGGAGATGCTGTTTATATGACAAAAGATAGTATGAAAGTCTATGGACGTGATATTGTCAGTGGACTTCCGATGGAACGAACGATTTTGGCAGAATCGATTTATGAAGCAATTAATGATACTCTTCAATCCATTACAGGACAAATTAAAATGATTCTAGAGCGAACTCCTCCTGAATTGGCAGCCGATATTATCGATACTGGAATTTATTTAACGGGTGGTTCTGCAGAATTAAGAAATTTTGATCAATTAATTCATCAAGAAACGGAATTAAAAGTAAATATTCCTCCAAACCCATCTGAATGTGTAGTAAGAGGAATTGCCAAAATTGTAACCGATCCACAGTATGCTTCTATGGCATATGTACCAAGAGAAAAAATTATTAATTGAGAAAAGAACCCTTTTTTAATTAATAAGTAAAAAGTAAAAAATAATGAAATAATGAAGAAATATAGTAAGGATATTGTCTATGAAAAAAAAGAAAAGATTTTCCTTATCACCCAAATATTTACTCCTGATTCTTTCGACGCTTTGTGTGACTTCTTGTATTTTAAGTATTACGAAAATACCAATTGCAAAACCATTACAGGATATTACCAGTTATATTTTAGTTCCCACACAGCGAGGATTGAATCAGGCAGGACAGTGGTTAGTAAAACAGTCCGATAATTTGGTAACATTGCGATCCGTTATGGCAGAAAATGAGCAGTTAAAAGAACAATTAAGTATAGCAATGCAGCAAAGCAGTAATCTAGCACAAGAACATCAGGAGTTAGAACAGTTAAGAGCACTTTATCATTTAGATGAAACCTATCAGTACAATAAGATTGCGGCAAAAGTGATTGGAAAAGATCCAGGAAACTGGTTTACCATTTTTCAGATTGATAAAGGAAGTCTGGATGGAATTGAGGTCAATATGAATGTACTTGCGGGAAATGGACTTGCAGGAATTGTCATTTCTGTTGCGGAACATAGTTCTATGGTACGAGCAATTATTGATGATGCCAGTAATGTTAGTGCGAAATTTGCATTAACTTCGGATATTTGTAATGTAGCAGGAGATTTGACCTTGATGAATGATGGAAGAATTCGAGTTGAAGATATTTCTAAGACAGCAGAAGTATTTGATGGTTATACATTAGTAACTTCTCATACCAGCAGCAAATTTCTTCCAGGAATTTTAATTGGGTATGTAAGCGAAATTACGATTGATGCCAATAATTTGACAAAATCAGGATATGTTACACCTGTAGTAGATTTTGAACATCTAGAATATGTTTTGGTTATTACAGAGCGTAAACAGACAGAATAGGAGGCTTTCCATATGATTCGAATACTGATGACAGGATTCTTTATACTTGTATTTTTTCTTTTTCAAATTACGATAGGGCGAAGTATTGCGATTGCTTCTGTAGCTCCCAATCTATTGTTGATTCTTTCGTCAGAATTTGGATTTGTCCGTGGACAAAAAACTGGAATCTGGGTTGGATTTTTCTGCGGATTGATGCTTGATATTTATTATGGAGATGCAATTGGATTTTATGCATTACTTTATATGATAATTGGATATTTAAATGGATTTTTTCATCAGCTTTATTATGATGAAGATATTACGCTTCCCATTGCGCTTTTAACGGGAAGCAATCTTTTATATGGATTTTTTGTCTATGTCATTCGGTTTCTTTTAAGAAATCGTTTGAGTCTGTCTTATTATTTTTCTCATGTTATTATGGCAGAGACAGTTTATACCTTATTAATAGCGGTGATAGTTTATCGTCCCATTTTAAAGATGAACCGTTTTGTAGAAAAAATAGAAAAAAGGAGTGCAAGTAAATTTGGTTAAAGAATTTTTTCGAAGTCTCTGGAATACGATTCGCTCAAGGACATTTTTTTTAAGTATTATTTTTATTGGATTATTTTCTATCCTTTTGGTTCGTGTATTTCAGTTACAGATTGTAAATGGGGAGAGTTATCTGAATGATTATCTTTATCAATCCAAACGGATTTTGGATATTGATAGTACACGTGGTTTGATCTATGACAGAAACGGAAAAGTATTAGCCTATAATGAACTTGCCTATGCGGTAGTAATTACAGATGATGATACACAAAATAACCGTCAAATTAATCATACGATCTATCGAACAATTGGATTAATTGAAAAAAATGGAGATATTTTAAATAATGATTTTCGCATCGCTATTGATGAAAATGGAAATTTTATTTTTACAACCCTTTCCGAAGATGCAAAACTTGGATTTTTAAGAGATGCTTATGGAAAACGCAGTATTAGTGAATTAGATACGGAAAAAGAGAAACTTTCAAAGTCGACTGCTGAAGATGTTTTTCTTTATTTATGTAGTGCAAAACGATTTAATATTGTAAATGAATTATCCTATTCTTTGATGACAGAAGAAGAACAAAAAGAAGTAGAAGAATGGAAAGAAAATTATGAAGATTTTCAAGTTTATTCGAATGAGGATGCTTTAAAAATTCTATCGGTACGTTATGAATTATCCTTTAATTCTTATCAGCGCTATATTCCAACGAAAATTGCTTCTGATGTAAATACATTAACTGTAGCAGCAATTAAAGAGCATATGGCTGAATTACATGGTGTATCGGTTGAAGAGGAAACCATTCGCAAGTATAATGATGCGATCTATTTTGCGCATATTATTGGATATACAGGAAGAGTAGACAGTGATACATTAAAAGAGCTTCAAAAAGAAAATCCTGATTACAGTCAAAATGATATTGTAGGAAAGTCAGGAATTGAAGAATATATGGAAGTGGTGTTGCATGGGAAGAAAGGAAAGCAGACGGTATATGTAGATAGTGTGGGATCGGTTCTAGATATTGCAGATGTAACACAACCTGTTGCTGGAAATGACATCTATCTAACGATTGATGCAGATTTATCCATTCAGCTGTATCATGAATTAGAACGTTATTTAGCCAGTATTTTATCGATTAAGATTGTCAATCGAGATGTCCCAGTAAAACCAGACTTATCAGCTTCCAATCGTTATATTTCGATTAAAGACGCATATTATGCATTGTTTAATAACAATATTTTAGATGTTACTCATTTTTCAGCAGAAGATGCAACAGAGACAGAACAAGCTGTTTTTACTGCTTATCAGAACAAACGAGATCAAGTAATCACAGAACTTTCTTTGGAACTGATGAATGAAAATGCTTCTATTTATAGTGCATTACCAGAAGAATATCAAGTCTATATGTCTTATTTATATACAATGCTTGCAGATGCAGGTGTTTTAGTGACTAGTCGGATCAACACTTCAGATGCAACTTTTATTGCATGGAGAAATGATGATGCAATTAGTTTAAGAGAATTTTTAGGATATGCAATTAGTCAAAATTGGATTGATACTTCCAAATTAAAATTAGATAGCAAATATTCTGATACAGAACAGGTTTATCTGGCATTAGTCGATTATATTTCGGAACGTCTTGTACATGATACCGGATTTAGCCGTAAAGTGTATAAATATATGATTCAAAATTATACAATTAGTCCAACACAAATTTGTACATTGCTATTTGATCAGAATATTATTACTTATAATGAAGAAGAATATCAATCGTTACAAAGAGGAAATTCTGTAACTGCTTATCATTTTTTTATGTCGAAAGTAGTTGATTTGGAATTGACACCAGCACAACTTGCACTCGATCCTTGTTCTGGTTCTATCTGTGTTGTCGATCCAGAAAATGGAGATGTTTTAGCTATGGTGACTTATCCAAGTTATGACAATAACCGTCTTTCTGGTTCGATTGACGCAGAATATTGGAGTAAATTAGCAAATGATCAATCAAATGCAAAACCATTGATTAACCGTGCAACTATGACAAATACAGCTCCTGGTTCTACCTATAAACCACTTTCTGCTATTGCTGGATTGGAAGAGGGAGTCGTTAGTATAACAGAACGAATTCGTACAACCGGATCTTATGATCGTTTTAAACCAGAGATTCATTGCTGGATTTATCCAGGCAGTCATGGTACAATTAATATTACAGAAGCGATTCGTGATTCCTGTAATTATTATTGTAATGAGATTGGATATCGCTTGAGTTTAAATTCCGTTGGAGAATATGTACCAGAGTATGGTTTGGAACGTTTAGGAAAGTATGCAAAGATGTTTGGTCTTGGAGAATGTACTGGAATTGAATTAACAGAATCTTTACCTGAAATTTCTACGGAAGATCCACTTCGTTCTGCTATGGGGCAAGGAAATAATAATTATACCAATATTCAACTGGCTCGTTATGTGATGACATTAGCAAACAGTGGATATAATTATCAATTAACATTGTTGGAGAAGCGAACGGATTCGGAAGGAAATTTAATCGAACAGTACGATGCAAAATTAGCAAGAAAAGTGGAAATTGCAGAGAGCAGTTGGGATGTCGTGCACAATGGAATGAGAGCTGTTGTAACAAATGGATCGATTGCTTCTATTTTTCGTTCTTTTCCAATTGCGGTTTCTGGAAAGACAGGGACAGCGCAAGAAAATGCATATCGTCCAAATCATGCCGTATTTGTTGGATATGCACCAAGCGATCAGCCAGAAGTTGCAATTAGTGTTTTAATTCCAAATGGATATACTTCTAGTTATGCTTCTGAAGTAGCTAAAAATGCGTTGTCGATCTACTTTGGTGAAACAAAGGAACAAACAGAAAATGCATCTACGCCAAATGGTGCCATAGTAATTGATTAAAAAACCAAAAATCAGTTTATATACAGGAAGGTGATCGTTCGAAATTATGAAAAATGCAGTAAAAATTAAAAGTAATAAATTTGGAATTACCATTGTACTTGACCAAGAAATCCCATTTGAAGAACTAAAAGAGAAAGTTGCAGAAAAATTTCGAGAAGCAGCCGGATTTTTTGGTTCTGTACAAATGGCAGTTTCCTTAGAAGGGAGAACCTTATCAGAAGAAGAACAATGGGAGATTTTAGATTCGGTAACAGAAAATTCACAGATACAAATTGTATGTATTGTAGATTCAGATGAAGAAAAAGCAGAATCGTTTCGTCAATCAATGAATCACAAATTAAACGAACTTTCTGCACAAAATGGACAATTTTATAAAGGAATGCTTCGTTCTGGACAGGTATTAGAAACAGAGACAAGTATTGTGATTTTAGGGGATGTAAATCCAGGTGCGAAGATTGTTTCAAAAGGAAATATTATTATTTTAGGGGCATTAAAAGGAATCGCTTATGCAGGAGCAGCAGGAAACGGTAGTGCATTTGTGGTAGCATTAGAGATGAATCCATGTCAAATTAGAATTGCAGATGTAATTGCAAGAAGTTCAGACGAAAGAAAAAAAATAGATAAAGAACCAAAGATTGCTTTTATTGAAAATGGGAATATTTATATTGAACCACTAAGTCGTGATATATTAAAAATTATTCATTAATGAGTTTGATTATCTTGCAAAATAATTGAAATTGTGAGATAATTGTTCCGATTAGTATAGAGTGGAGGATGTCAAAATGAGTGAAGTCATAGTAGTAACTTCTGGAAAGGGTGGAGTAGGAAAAACAACAACATCTGCAAATGTAGGAACTGGATTAGCAAAATTGGATAAACGAGTTGTGTTAATTGATACCGATATAGGGCTTCGAAATCTGGATGTTGTAATGGGACTAGAAAATCGGATTGTCTACAATTTGGTGGATGTAATTGAAGGAAATTGTCGTATGAAACAAGCACTAATTAAAGACAAACGTTATCCTAATCTTTGCTTACTGCCATCCGCACAAACTAGAGATAAATCTTCCGTTACGCCGGAACAGATGAAGAAACTAACAGAAGAATTAAGAGAAGAATACGATTACATAATCCTTGATTGTCCTGCTGGTATTGAACAGGGTTTTAAAAATGCGATTGCTGGTGCAGATAGAGCAATCATTGTTACCACTCCTGAAGTTTCCGCAATTCGGGATGCCGATCGTATTATTGGATTATTGGAAGCAAATGAATTAAAAAGAACGGATCTCATTGTCAATCGTATCCGTATGGATATGGTAAAACGTGGAGATATGATGTCAATTGCAGATGTGGTCGATATTTTAGGAATTGACCTAATTGGTGCTGTACCAGATGATGAAAGTATTGTTATTTCTACAAATCAAGGAGAACCACTCGTAGGAGATGATTCTCTTGCTGGACAAGCATTTATGAATATCTGTTATAGAGTGATGGGAGAAGAAGTCCCTTGGCTTGATTTAAGCGGAAAAAGCAGTCTCTGGTCCAAGATAAGTGATATCTTTAAGAAAAAATAGCAGGAGGCGCCAGAATGGGATTTTTTGATATGTTTAAGAAAAAGGGCTCCGGTGATATGGCTAAAGACAGGTTAAAACTGCTTTTGGTTTCGGATCGTGCCAACTGTACGCCAGAATTGATGGAGATGATTAAAAATGATATTATTAATGTCATCTCCAAATATATGGAAATTGATGCGGAGGGATTGGATATTCAAATTACGCAGACAGAATCCGAAGGAAATAATGGTAGCGTTCCTGCTTTGTATGCGAATATTCCAATCCGTGATATCAAACAGAAAATTTAAAATTGATAGGGTGAAAGCATGTTTCAATTGAAAGAATATAAGTTCAGATGTTATAATTTTAGACTGATTCTTTATGTCAGTTGTCTTTCTATTATTGGTATACAGGTTATTGGGAGCGCAACAAATTATGATGGACGTGAAACGAGACAACTTATCTGCTTTATTGCTGGTTTACTGATTATGTTATTTCTTTCTTTAGTAGACTATCATTTTATTTTAAAGTTTTATTGGGTATTTTATTTGATTAATTTAGCTTTACTTTTTACAGTAGAGGTTATTGGACGTACTTCCAACGGAGCGCAAAGGTGGATTCAAATAGGAGGGATTGGAATTCAGCCAGCAGAGCTTTGTAAAATTTTACTAATTTTATTTTTTGCAAAATTTTTCCAGATGTTTCAAGAAAAGATTAGTTCAATCAAAATACTTGGCGTTTCGGTGGTATTATTTTTAATACCATTAGTACTGATATTACATCAGCCAGATTTATCGTCTAGTATTGTAATTGCTTGTCTTTTTGCATCGATTGTTTATATAGCAGGATTAAGTTATTTTGTAATCGGTGGAATTTTTCTGATTGGAGTACCTACTTTTGCATTTTTGATTTATAAGATTATGCAGCCCAATCAGACAATTATTGAACCTTATCAGAAAAATAGAATTTTTGGATTTTTATATCAAAATGCCACTGCAGAAGAAGCGGCGAAAAGAGGA
Organism: uncultured Lachnospiraceae bacterium; assembly: GCA_910579865.1. Taxonomy (GTDB): domain Bacteria; phylum Bacillota; class Clostridia; order Lachnospirales; family Lachnospiraceae; genus MGBC114844. The sequence continues at coordinate 44,881 of CAJTXA010000011.1, read as the reverse complement.
TTGGATCTTAATTTAATTAACAGTATTAACTATCAGCAAAAAAATTCGGTACTAGCCATTGGATCGGGTCAACTTTTTGGAAAGGGGTTAGCCAATAATACCGTTGCATCGGTAAAAAATGGGAATTTTTTATCTCAGCCAGAGACCGACTTTATCTTTGCAATTGTAGGAGAGGAACTTGGATTTGTCGGTTCTGCACTTGTTATCTTTTTATTACTTTTTATTGCGTTAGAATGTTTATGGGTGGCAAAAAATGCCAAAGATTTAAGTGGAAAGATTATTGCAGCAGGAATGGGAGCAATTATTGCTTTTCAAAGTTTTTTTAATATTGGTGTAGCGGTATGGATATTGCCAAATACAGGGCTTCCGCTGCCATTTGTCAGTTCTGGAATGAGTTCTTTATTAAGTCTTATGATAGGAATGGGAGTCCTTTTAAATGTCAGTATACAAAGAGAACTCACTTTTAAAGAAGTTTTATATAGTGATGAAGATTAAAGATAAAAAAAGATAAAGGAGCAGTCGCATAAGCGACAGAACGGAGGAATCATGAATATTGGTCTTATTGCACACAACTCAAAGAAAAAATTGATGCAAAATTTTTGTATTGCTTACCGTGCAATATTAAGTAAGCATACGCTTTATGCAACAGGGACAACAGGAAGACTGATTGAAGAAGTTACGAATCTGAATGTTCACAAATATCTGGCCGGACACTTAGGAGGCGAACAGCAACTTGGTTCTCAAGTAGAACACAATGAAATTGATTTAGTTATTTTTTTAAGAGATCCATCAGTACTCAATATCTATGAACCAGATATAAACAATATTTTTCGTTTATGTGATATGCATAATATTCCGCTTGCAACCAATCTTGCTACAGCAGAACTATTGATTAAGTCATTAGATCGAGGAGATATGGAATGGCGAGAAATTTATAAACAATAATAAAAATGGAAATAGAAAAGGAATATACAGATAATGATATATCCAAAATATTTAAAAAAACTAATTGTAGGTTTTCTTGTTCTATTTTTATGTGGATGTCAGAAAACCGATTCTGTTATGAAAGTATACGATCCGTCTTCACAACAAAGTGAGTTTTCCTGTTTTGAAGCAACGGATCTTAGCATAGCTGCATCTTTCGCTTCAAACTTGTGTGTAGTATCAGAGGATAATCTCGCTTCTGCATCTCTTACAGCAGAAGCAGCCTCTATTTATAATATAACAGATCAGATCAATTTATATTCGAAGAATGTACATGCAAGAATGAATCCAGCCAGCATTACAAAAGTAATGACCGTTTTGATTGCACTTGAGTATGGACATATGGACGATATTGTAACCATTACAGAAGAAGCCATGATTTCTGAATCAGGAGCAACTTTACTTGATTTACATCCAGGTGATCAGATTACAGTAGAAAATTTGATAAAAGCATCTATGGTAAAATCTGCAAATGATGCAGCCTCTGCACTCGCTATTTCGATTGGAGAAAGTTTAGAAGGTTTTGTCGATATGATGAATCAAAAAGCATTAGAGATTGGTGCTACAAATACACATTTTTCGAATCCACATGGATTAACAGACGAGGAGCATTATACTACAGCATATGATCTTTATTTAATTCTAAACGAAGCATCTAATAATCAAACTTTTCTTGATTTAATACAGATGAAAGAAGCGGAAATTGTCTATATGGATGAAGCAGGAAATCCAAAATCAGTAAAAGTGACAAATTCCAATCGTTTTGTAAATGGCAGTGTAGAACCACCAGAAGGAGTAATAGTAGTAGGAGGAAAAACAGGAACCACCAATGCAGCAGGTTCTTGTTTAGCGATTTTAAGTAAAAATGCCGTTGGAAAATGGTTTTGTTCCGTTATTTTAAAAGCAGATAGTTCCGAGACGCTCTTTCAAGAGATGAATACTTTATTGGAACTGGAAAATTGAGAGAATTGAGTAAAAATAACTTTTATTTTCTATACAACTATGTTATAATAGTTGTAACAAGTTTACATCCTAAGGAGGAGATTACAATGATACAGATTATTTCGGGGAAAAAGGGCAAAGGTAAGACAAAGCATTTAATTGACAAAGCCAATGCGGATGTGAAGCAAGCTCATGGCAATATCGTATACTTGGATAAAAACAGTAAACATATGTATGAATTGAGCAATAAAATTCGTTTAATTAATGTTTCGGATTACAGAATTGAAAGTAGTGATGGATTTTTAGGATTTATTGCTGGAATTATTTCTCAAGATCACGATTTGGATACGATGTTTTTAGATAGTTTTTTGAAAGTTTCTTGTTTAGAAGGGCAGGATATTTCTGATGTGATTGACAAGTTAGATGTAATGGGCGAGCAATTTCATATTACATTTGTGTTAAGTGTTTCTCTGGACGAAGTAGAACTTCCTGAGAATGCGAAATCTAAGGTTCTGATCTCCTTGTAGATACGAAAAAACGACTACATAGAGAACGCTATTACCGAAATGTTTGGTAATAGCGTTCTTTCGATTAAGCTTCTTTCATTTTGTTTCCTCGAACAAATAAGCTGATTAGATAAAGTCCGCAAACACCGACAATGGCATAAATAATACGAGAAAACAAGTTCATATTGCCAAATAGGAAAGCAACTAAATCTAGTTGAAATAATCCAATGAGTCCCCAATTTATGGCACCTATAATGGCGATTGCTAAGGCTGCGTAATCAAGTCCTTTTACATTCATGTGTAACCTCCGTTCTGCCTTTTGGCGCAATTAAAATATGTGATGCTTCTTTTCTTCTCCTTAGTATAAACAAAAATTTTTTATTTATAAGAAAAAAATCAGGAAATATTTAGTAAAAAAAAATAGAACGTGTGTTTTGTGCAAGTTTACGAATTTGCTGAAATATAGAAAAATGCTTTTCTTTCTTAAAAAAGCATACTATAATGAATAGAAATTAAAAATGATACTGTTTGGGAAATGAGGGTAGAAAGTGGCTGTTTCGAAACGAAGAAAAAAACGAAGAAGACGAACAAAAAAAGTTGTTTCGATTCATAATTATCGTGTACGATTGAATATGGGTGTGTTTATTTTTTCAGTTATCTTTCTCTATATGATAATTAGTATAGGAATCTATCTTACTAGAGAACGGATTTCTATTTATGAAGTATCAGTGCAAGGTTCGCTGACAAGATCAAAAAGTTATACTGGATTGATTTTGCGACAAGAAGAAGTTTCTTATGCAAATGGTTCTGGTTATGTTAATTATTATCTTCGTGAGGGTGGACGAGCTGGAATAGGAGATGTTATTTATACATTAGATGAAAGTGGACGGCTTTCTGAATTATTGTTTTCTGACAGTAGTAAAAGCTTAGAAGAAAGCGATCTTTCCGATTTAAAAACAAAATTAACTTCTTATTGTATGTCCTATGATTCATTAAATTTTCATGAAGTTTATAATATGAAGATTGAAATGGATTACAGCATATTAGAACTTGCAAACAGCAGTAATATTGCAAATTTAGAGCAGGTAGTACAAGCGCAGATAGGCGGTGCTTTTTTACAAGGAACGGCTTCTAAAACAGGAACCATTTCTTATTGTATAGATGGATATGAAGGATATACAAAGGAGCAGGTTACAGCAGCAGATTTTACTTCTTCTTATACAAGAAAAAGTATAAAATCAGGAGAACTATTAACAGATAATGGTGCAATTTATAAAACAGTGACCTCGGATCAATGGTCTTTAATTTTTCCAATTCCAGAAGAGGATCTTCCAAGTTATCGTGATAAGTCAACATTGACAATTCAGATGGAAAAAGATGGATTTGAGATTACAGGTGATTTTTCTTTATTTTCAAATGAAACTGGTACATTTGGAGAGATTTTGATTCAAAATTATATGGTTCGCTATTTATCCGAACGATTTTTAGATTTTGAGATACAAGAATTAGTAGAAACAGGATTAAAAATTCCAAAAACAGCTCTTGTAGAAAAAAATTTTTATATGATTCCAAAAGAGTATCGTATTACAAATGGTGAAAATCAGGCAGGTTTTTTGATTGATGGATATAATACTGAAAAACAGGAACAAGAATCACGTTTTGTATCTCCTACCATTTATTCTTCTGATGAGGAATACTATTATATTAGTCTGGAAGAAGAAGGGTTTTCTGTTGGTACTTATTTAAATCAGACCGATGGCAGTACAAGATATCAAATTGGTGCAACTGCTTCTTTAAAAGGTGTTTACACTGTAAATCAAGGTTATACTGTTTTTCGTTTTATTGAGATTTTAACAGAAAATGATGAATATTATATTGTAAAAACTGATACTCGATATGGCCTTTCTCTCTATGATCATATTATCTTAAATAGTAAGACAGTAAAAGAGAATCAAGTTATTTATCAGTAAATTTTGAAAAGGAGGAAAAAACGAATTGGAACAGTTGCAAAATAATTTAAAAGAAGTGGAAAGACGAATTGAGCAAGCCTGTATTCGTTCTGGTCGGAAGCGGGAAGAAGTAACTTTAATTGCAGTAAGTAAAACCAAACCCATTTCTATGATAGAAACCGTTTATAAAGAAGGAATTTTTGAATTTGGAGAGAATAAAGTACAAGAACTTTGTGAAAAAGCAGCTTGTCTTCCAGAAAGGATCCATTGGCATATGATTGGGCATCTACAGAGAAATAAAGTAAAGCAAGTGATACAAAAGGCCTGTTTAATTCATTCGGTAGATTCCATTCGGTTAGCAGAACAGATTGAACAAGAGGCAAAGAAATTAGGAAAAGAAGTTTTTATCTTAATTGAAGTTAATATTGCACAAGAAGAAACAAAATATGGCATTTCTCCGATAGAAGTGCAAGAATTTATCCAAAAAGTTGCAATTATGCCACATATTAGGATAAAAGGACTAATGACAAGTGCCCCTTATGTGGCAAATCCAGAAGAAAATAGAGAATATTTTAAAAATTTATCTCAATTGTATATTGACATTCAAAAGAAAAACATTGATAATGTAAATATGGAAATTTTATCTATGGGTATGACAAATGATTATGAAATTGCAATCGAGGAAGGTGCAACGCACGTTCGTGTGGGCACAGGAATATTTGGCGAACGGTTTTATCAAATAAAGAAAGAGGATGAAGTGAATGTTTAATGGATTAATGAATATCTTACATTTAGAAGATGAGTATGAGGATGACTTTGAAGATGATTATGAAGAGGTGCCTGCTAGAACCAGAAAATCTTTTATCAAAAAAGATGTCCGTAATAGTGAAGATGATTACGAGGAAGAATCCGATTCTGCTCCAAATCGACAACAAACGAAAGCAAAATCTACCAGACAAAATAAAATTATTCCAATGAGAGGGACAAGCACATCAGAAAAACAAATGGAAGTGTGTGTGATTAAACCTACCTCTGTGGAAGATGGGAGAGAAATTTCGGATACGCTATTGGCTGGAAGAGCCGTAATTCTAAACTTAGAAGGGCTGCAAGTGAGTATTGCGCAGAGAATTATTGATTTTTCTTCTGGAGCTTGCTATTCGATTAATGGGAATTTACAAAAAGTTTCGAATTATATTTTTGTAATTACACCAGAATCAGTAGAAATTTCTGGAGATTTTCAAGAGCTAATGACTTCTAGTGGAACAAATGGTTTTGATGTAACAGCTTATCGTTCTGCTGGTATGTAGGAGAGAGGAAATGACAAAAGAAGAACAGTTATTGTTAAAACATATTTTTGATCTTGCCAATGCGGCATATCAGAAAAATATTCCAACTAACACAAATTTTTTGTCTTTATACGAACAGAATTTATTTTTCAGCCACAGAAAAAGTGTGCCGCCGATTGATTATAGATTAAACGGCGGCACTCCTTTTAGCGAACGTAAAGTAATTTGTTTTCTACCAGATAAAGAGCTTTATAAAGAATATTCACCGATTTCCGTTCTGGAAATCGTACCCATACAAGTAAAATTTTCAGAAGAATTATCTCATAGAGACTATCTTGGAGCATTGATAAACTTGGGAATTGAGCGTGCTATGCTTGGAGATATTCTTGTACAAGAGAAATTTGCTTACTTATTTTGTATGCAAAAAATGAGCGAGTATATTATGGAACATCTTTCTTGTGTCAAACACACAAATTTCATTTGTCGATCGTTTCAAGGTACACCCGATCAACTTCAGCCACGTATGGAGAAACTACAAGGTTTTGTAGCTTCTCCTCGGCTAGACAGTGTGCTATCTGTTGTATTTTCTGGTTCTAGAAGTCAGTTATCAAATTTAATTAAAGAAAAGAAAGTATTTGTAAATAGCCGTTTAGAGGAATCTTCTAGTTATTTATTAAAACCAAAAGATGTTGTATCTGTTCGTGGATATGGGAAATTTTTATTTTTAGAAGTAATTGGAAATACAAAAAAGGGAAAACAGATTGTTTCTATTTTAAAATATCAATAAAGGAGAGAAGAAATGGCACAAAAAATTACAGTTCATCAAAAAGAGAAACCAATTTATGATATTGTAATAGAAAAAAATAATAAAAAGTTATGTGAAGAATTAAAAAAGCAAAACTGTTCGAATCGAAAGATAGCAATTGTAACAGAAAGTACAGTGGGTAGTTATTATGCAGAAAAAGTAAAAAACCTTTTGCTTTCTATCACAAAAACAGTTGTTGTATTTACTTTTCCTGCTGGAGAAGCAAATAAAAATTTATCAACTGTACAAAAACTATACGAGTTTTTAATTCTTCATCACTTTGAGCGACAGGATTTATTACTGGCATTAGGAGGCGGCGTAGTCGGTGATTTAACAGGTTATACTGCTGCTACCTATCTTAGAGGAATCGATTTTATCCAATTTCCAACTTCTTTATTAGCACAAGTGGATTCTAGTATTGGTGGAAAAACAGGAGTAGATTTTGACTGTTATAAAAATATGGTAGGTGCGTTCTATCAGCCAAAGTTAGTCTATATGAATTTAGAAGTGTTAAATACACTAACTGAAAAGGAATATTTTTCTGGTATGGGTGAAATTATAAAACATGGTCTTATCCAAGATGAAGTTTATTATCAATGGTTAATCCGCCATCTAGATTCAATCAAAAAGAGAGAACTTTCCACATTAGAAGAAATGATTATAAAAAGTTGTCAGGTAAAGCGAAATATAGTGGAACGAGATCCAAAAGAAAAAGGAGATCGGGCACTTTTAAATTTTGGACATACATTAGGACATGCGATTGAGCGATTGATAAATTTTTCTTTGTTACATGGGGAGTGTGTTGGACTTGGTATTTTAGCAGCCTTTCGAATTGGAGTCCATCGAGGACAGTTATCAGAACAAATGTATCAAGAAGTTGTTTCTTTGCTAAAAGAGTTTCATCTTCCAGTTTCAATAGAAGGATTATCTGCAAAAGAAATTATAGCAGTAAGTAAAAATGATAAAAAAATGGAACAAGGAAAAGTAAAATTTATTTTACTTGAAAGAATAGGAAAGGCTTATATCGATCAAACTGTTACCGATGCAGAAATGAAGCAAGCCTTAGAAGAGATTGGAGCACAAAGTTAAAACATGAAAGAAGAAAGAAATATTTCTATAAAAAATAAACTAGGAGCTGGCATTTTTGTTTTTTTATTGGTTTGTTTGGATCAGTGGACAAAATATTTGGCTGTTCTACATTTAAAAGGTGCATCACCTATTGTAATTATAGAACAGGTATTTGAACTTTTTTATTTAGAGAATAGAGGGGCTGCATTTGGAATTTTTCAAAACCAACGCTGGATTTTTTTAATTCTTACCATATTGACGATGTTTGGTTTAATTTGGTTCTATAGAAGAATTCCTGTAAAAAAGCGTTATCTTCCTTTTCGTATCTGTGTAATTGCCAGCTTTGCTGGAGCAGTTGGAAATATGATTGATCGAATAAAAAATGGATATGTAGTCGATTTTTTATATTTTAAACTGATTGATTTTCCAGTATTTAATATGGCGGATATTTATGTTACTGTTTCGGTTATCTGTGCGTTAGGCCTTTCTTTTTTTTATTATAAAGAAGAGGAAATGCAGGATTGGATTTCAAAAAATAAAATTAAGGATTGGAAGTGAATTCCTATGCAGGAAAAGAAAATCTATATTACAGAAGAACAAGCAGGAGAGAGAATTGATAAATATTTAGCAGAAACAGAAGAGACACTTTCTCGTTCTTTTCTTCAGAAATTAATCAAAGATGGAAAAATAATTGTAAATGGAAAAGGTATAAAACCTCGCTATGAATTAAATCCTGGTGATGAGATTGTATTATGTTTGCCAGATTTAGAAGAACCAGAAGCGTTACCAGAATCCATTCCAATCGATATTTTATATGAAGATGCTGATCTGATTGTAGTAAATAAACCAAAAGGGATGGTCGTACATCCGGCAGCGGGGCATAACAGCGGAACTCTAGTAAATGCCCTGCTTTTTCATTGTGGAAATCAGCTTTCTGGTATCAATGGCGTAATGCGTCCTGGAATTGTGCATCGCATTGATAAAGATACAACTGGTGCATTAGTAGTCTGTAAAAATGATAAATCACATACCTGCCTTGCAGAACAGTTAAAAGTACATTCTATCACTAGAAAATACTGTGCAATTGTACATGGAGAAATTCGAAAAGAAGAAGGCACCATTGATCTTCCAATTGGGAGACATCCAGTGGAACGAAAAAAGATGGCTGTTTTTCCAAATGGGACGAGTGGAAGAAAAGCAGTCACACATTATCGTGTGTTAGCTTATGGACAAGGATACAGCTACATTGAATGTCAATTAGAAACTGGACGTACCCATCAGATTCGAGTGCATATGGCGAGTATTCATCATCCAATTTTAGGAGATCGTGTATATGGCCCAGAACGATGTCCCTTTCCTTATCTAGAAGGACAAACTCTTCATGCTAAAGTTTTGGGGTTTCTACATCCATCTTCTGGTGTCTATCAAGAGTTTATTGCTCCAATTCCTGTTTATTTTTTAGAATTATTACAGAAGTTAAAATTGCTGTAATTCTATAAATCGAATTAAAAAAGAAAAGGAATGTTTTAATTTTTATAAAATTTTAAAGAAAATGGTATACTTTTTTGAAAATTTACTTTATAATAGAAATAAGGAAAAGAATTGAGTTCCGATGAAAGGAGAGATGATTTATGAATAACAATTTAGTAATCACAATCGGAAGGCAATATGGAAGTGCAGGAAGAGAAATTGGGCAGATGTTAGCAAAAAGGCTTAATATTAAATGTTATGATAAAGAACTTCTTGCGGTAGCAGCAAAGGAAAGTGGTTTATGTCATGAATTATTTGAATCTCATGATGAAAAGCCTACCAGTAGTTTTTTATATTCACTTGTGATGGATACTTATTCGATGGGATATTCTTCTTCTGGATATATGGATATGCCAATTAACCATAAAGTATTTCTAGCTCAATTTGATGCAATAAAAAAATTAGCAAATCAGGAATCTTGTATTATTGTGGGACGTTGTGCAGATTATGCATTAGAGGACTATCCACATACATATAGTGTATTTATCCATGCTAGTTTGGAAAATCGAATCAAACGAATTAAACGAATTTATGAATTAACAGATGAAAAAGCTAAAGATATTATTGTAAAAACAGATAAAAAACGAGCTAGTTACTATAATTATTATTCTAGTAAAAAATGGGGAGATGCAAAAAGTTATGATCTTTCTGTCGATAGTGGAATTCTTGGAATAGAAGGCACTGTACAGTTAATGGAAGAATTTGTTAAAATAAAAAAACAGAATTACACATTTGGTTAAAAAGTTCATTTACAACAGGAAAGAGATAGTGCACTATTTCAATCCTGTTTTTATTTTTTAGGATAAGAATTTTAAAAATTTTGAAAGATACCGCTTGCACATTGATAGGGAATGTGATATAATAATGATACAGCGGTTCATAATATGGAACAAAAAGAAAAGGAGTACGCATACTATGTCAGAAAAAGGAGTACAGGTAATTGACCGTACCTTTGATATTATCGAACTGTTAGCTGTAGAGCCGCAGGGACTTGGGGTTTCTGACGTTGCGCGACGGCTTTCATTAAATAAGAGTACGGCGCACAGAATATTAAATGCGATTACAGACAGAGGTTATTTAGAAAAAACAGTAGATGGTGTATATAGTCTTGGGATGCAGTTTGTAGAATTGACTAGTCGAAAGCTTGGAAGTATTGAACTTACAACAGAAGCGAAGCCATTTTTAAATGAACTTACGGCAAAATTAGGACAATCTTCTCATCTTGCTATTTTAGATGGTAATGATGCTGTTTATATCGATAAGGTAGAAGTCACAAAAAACTTTCGGCTTTATTCTCAAATAGGAAAGCGGATTCCAGTTTATTGCTCTGGACTGGGTAAAAGCTTACTTTTAGATACAGATAATCAAACAATCTTGTCTCTTTTACGATGTTGTTCAATGGAACAGCTAACAGAAACTACTTTATTATCACCAGAAGCTGTATTAGATGAGATTAAAGTAGGGCGAATGAGAGGCTGGACAGTAGATAATGAAGAACATGATGAAGGGATCCGATGTATTGCTGCTCCCATTTATGATTATCGTGGGAAAATTATTGCTGCAATTAGTTCCGCTGGTCCTTCCAGTTTCTTTACGATAGAAAAAGATGAAGAGTATAGCAAAATTGTTTGTCAAACTGCAAGAAATATTTCTGCAAGAATGGGATATCGAATAGCAGAAATAAGACAATAAATCGTTCTTATTAAAAATTTTATAAAAAAGGAGAAAAAAACATGGAATTAAGAACAGCAGCAAGTCCAAAAGATATGAAGTATTATGATACGAATCGACTTCGGGAAGAATTTTTAATTCAGGATGTATTTGTTCCAGACGAAATCAAATTGGTATACAGTCATATTGACCGTATTATTACAGGATCAGCTACACCAGTTCATCAAACATTAGTTCTTACAGCAGGAGAGGAGTTAAGAGCTGAGTATTTTTGTCAAAGAAGAGAACTTGGCATTATTAATATCGGTGGGACTGCAATTATTACCATTGATGGAAAATCCTATACTGTGGCTTATAAAGAAGCAATGTATATTGGAATGGGTGCAAAGGAAATCTCTTTCCAAAGTACAGATGCTTCCAATCCAGCTAAGTTATATATGAACAGTGCACCTGCACATAAGACTTATAAAACAGTATTAATTAAACCAGAAGGAACCGAAGAAGAAGGGGTTGTAATTGTAAAGGATTGTAATAAGGTAGAGCTTGGTTGTTTAGAGGATGCCAATCATCGAACCATTTGTAAATATATCTTGCCTGGACAAGTAGAAAGCTGTCAGCTAGAAATGGGAATGACAAAATTAGAACCAGGAAGTGTTTGGAATACCATGCCTTGTCATACACATGACAGAAGAATGGAAGTATATCTTTACTTTGATGTTCCAGAAGATGCTGTTGTATTCCACTATATGGGGGAACCAACAGAAACAAGACATATTGTAATGAGAAATGAAGAAGCTGTTATTTCTCCAAGTTGGTCAATCCATTGTGCTTCTGCTACACATGCTTATACTTTTATCTGGGGTATGGTTGGAGAAAATCAAGATTTTGATGATATGGATGGCGTAGATATGAAAGATTTAAGATAAAAGGAAATAAAAAAGATTATTTTAAGAGTCGATTATAAGAATAACTGGTTCGTTATTCTTTATAATAAATGATTTTGATTACTGAATGGAGGTAAAGAGAATGGGTTCTTTTATTGAAAAATTTTCCTTAGAGGGAAAAGTAGCATTAGTAACAGGTGCATCTTATGGAATTGGATTTGCAATTGCAAGTGCATATGCAGCAGCAGGTGCAACAATCGTTTTTAATGATATTAAGCAAGAATTAGTGGATAAAGGAATTGCTTCTTATAAGGAGCAAGGAATTGATGCACATGGTTATGTATGTGATGTAACCAATGAAGATCAGGTAAACGAAATGGTAGCAGCAATTGAAAAAGAAGTTGGTGTGATTGATATTTTAGTAAATAATGCTGGAATTATCAAGAGAATTCCAATGATTGAGATGTCTGCAAAAGATTTTAGACAGGTAATTGATATTGATTTAAATGGACCATTTATTGTTGCAAAGGCAGTCATTCCTTCTATGATTAAAAAAGGTGGCGGAAAGATTATTAATATCTGTTCTATGATGTCAGAGTTTGGACGTGAAACTGTTTCCGCTTATGCAGCAGCAAAAGGTGGATTAAAGATGCTTACAAAAAATATTGCGTCTGAATATGGTGAATATAACATTCAATGTAATGGAATTGGACCAGGTTATATTGCAACTCCTCAAACAGCACCTCTTCGTGAAGTACAGCCAGATGGTTCTCGTCATCCATTTGATCAGTTTATCATTGCAAAAACTCCAGCTGCTCGTTGGGGAGAAGCAGAAGATTTACAAGGACCAGCTGTATTTTTAGCTTCTTCTGCATCTGATTTTGTAAACGGCTTAATTCTTTATGTAGATGGTGGAATTGCAGCTTATATTGGAAAACAGCCTCAATAGATAGAAAAGTAAATAAATCCCTTTTATGTGAATTTAACGAATAGAAAAAAGAATTTCAGATTAGGCGGTATAGCTCCGATTGCAAGGGCTGTACCGCCTTTTGTTCATACCAATATGGATGAATTAAGATTATTTTACAATTTAGAAACATTTTTAAGATATACTTTTTATTATTTTATAGGAAAAGGAAGTGCAAGAATTGGCTGAAATATTAATTGTAGAGGACGAATTGTCAATTAATGAATTGATACGCAGGAATCTAAGCCTTACAGGGCATCATTGCACGCAGGTTTTCGATGGATTATCTGCAGTTACATTGCTGGAAAATGAAAAATTTGATTTGGTTGTGCTGGATATTATGCTTCCAGGGTTGGACGGTTATCAGGTATTTGAAAGAGCTTTTGGAACGCCGACTATTTTTCTAACAGCGAAAAGTGAATTGACTGACAAGCTAAAAGGTCTAGCTATGGGGGCAGATGATTATCTGACAAAACCGTTTCAAATGTTGGAACTCGCTGCAAGGGTGGAGGCAGTACTACGGCGAACAAAAAAAGTTGAGTCAGAATTTACGATGGGTGAGCTAAAATGTGATTTTAACAGACATCAGGTTTTTCTAAATGGAACAGTTGTTGAATGTACACCCAAAGAATATGAACTATTGGAGGTACTAATTAGGAATCGGAACATTGCTCTTTCTAGAGAAAAGCTGTTGGACATGGTATGGGGATATGATTTTGATGGAGGTACCCGTACAGTAGATGTTCATATTCAGAGATTGCGCCATAAACTGCATTTGGAAAATCAGATCCGGACAGTCTATAAACTGGGATACCGATTGGAGGTTCACAAATGAAAAAAAAGATTTTTTTTATTGCACTGGTACTTTTTATTATATTTTTCAATTCGATGATCCTGATTGTTTCAAACGTTATATTGAAAGACAAACTTTCGGCTGTTCGGGACAAATGCCTGGTAGAGCATTACGTCATTGCATCTTCTTTGATTGGAGATATACAGGCATTGGAACAAAGAGGAAATCATGTAGAAGAAAATATAGAGAATCTGATGCGTTTGTATTCACGGTATCTGCAAGGAAAAGGAAATGGACTTGCAGTGGCTTTTTCAGGGGAATGGATTTACGAAAGTCCTGCATTTACATCGGAGGAAAACATGATTTTTCCGCCAGATACAGGATATAGTCAGGAAAGGATTGTTTATATGGAAAATGGAAATTGCCCTGTTCTGTGCGTTTATGGAAGCTTTCCAGCTCCGTGGCAGGATTATGGACTTATGTATATTGGGAACCTAAGCGATACGATTCAGACATGGCGTCATACGAAAAATATTCTTTTTCTTACAGGGGCTGTAGTAATACTTATAATGTCATTTTTTCTATTTCAATTCCTGAATATTATTTTTCGCCCGTTAAGGCAGATTTCTAGTACATCTGCAGAGATTGCAAATGGAAATTATAGCAGTAGGATCCAGGTTCGTGGAAAGGATGAAACTTCTAGTGTAGCGCACAATTTTAATCTTATGGCAGAGCAGATAGAAAATCAGATTAAACAGCTTGAGGATGCTGCAGAGCAAAAACAGCAATTTATTGATAACTTTTCCCATGAACTGCGGATTCCATTGACTGCGATTTATGGATATGCAGAATATATCCAAAAAGCGCTTATGTCAGAAGAAGAACGTTATGAGTGTACGCAGTTTATCATGTCAGAGTGTAGCAGGCTCCAAAACATGGCATATCAGCTTCTTGATATGGCATTACTTCGCAGGGAAGAAATGAAAGATAGTAATTGTTCTGTAAAAGAACTTTTTGCAGAATCAGAGAAAATTATGTATATGAGAGCATTAGAAAAGAACATAAGGTTGACTTATGTTTTGTCTCAAAATTACGTTGTCAGAGGGAATATGGAACAACTTCTGATACTGACCAATAACCTGATTGATAATGCAATTAAAGCAAGCCGGCAGGAGGATGAAATTCGTATCTGTGCATATTCAGAGGAATCTGCTATTATAATAGAGGTCAAGGATTATGGGACTGGCATAGAAATAGAGCAAATATCACATATAAAAGAGGCTTTTTATCGTGTTGATAAGGCACGAAGCCGTGCCGCTGGCGGATCAGGGCTTGGGCTTGCTATCTGCGAAAAAATTATACAGATTCATCATGCAGATATGTCATTTATTTCTGAACCAGGAGTAGGAACAACTGTGAAACTGTCTTTTCCTGTGTAATGAAAAAATCCTTATGGAAAATTGAATTATTTTACAAGTTCGCAATAACATTGATATTTTTTTGATACAGAAGGGTTTTATAGTGTACCTATCAAAACAAATTATATAAATCAGAAAGGAATTTTACTATGAAACAAAAAAACATTTTAAAATTGACAGCGGCAACATTTGCCATTATTAGCGCAGGTACTTTACTTTTTAATTCGGCAGCAGAAATGACTTTAGCTGCAAATAATAAAAAGGTGGGGAAAGTTCCGACCAGTTATCAGGTTTCGGGCGGTATGGAAACAGAGTTGTCAAAATCAGAAGTAAAAGAAAAGAATGGTGAAAAAATAAATTATTTCGTAAGTATGGACAGTTTGAATACTGGAACGCCTACGGATACAGATCTGACAATGGAAGAAGCAGCGGAGGCAGGAAATCAATATCTGAAGAATATTTTCGGACTGGATTTAGAGGGGGCTTATGTATACATGCATTATTATCCAGGAACTGCAACATTTCCTCGGGCTTTTTGGTCAGGAGATGTTTTGTTTCAAAAAGAGCAAAAGCCTGAGAGTACAAGATGGACATATATGATAGATGCTGTGACAGGAGAACTTTTCAATATTTGTCACGATAGACCATTAGATGTAAGTGTTTCACTTGACTATGATGCCGCACTAGAAAAAGACTATTTTCTGTATGCAGAACTTGCTCAAAAGAAAGTGGAGGAATATAAACTGATGAATAGTCCAGTAGACAGGGTAGTATACAATTGTCAGGGATATTCCGGAAACGATCCGACTATTACAGTAGATGTTATTGGCGAGAACGGAGAAATAGTCAATATGTCTTTCTCACGGTATGATCAGATGTTTTTAGGATTAATCACAGATACTTCGCAGAAAATAACAGAATCCGCACTAGACAATCTAAGTGAAGAGGTGGTATCTATTGAAACAGAAGAAGTTGAGTATGATACAATAGCATGGACAACAAGCATTGTAAAATAGTAGAAAAATCATATTATTCATGAACAATGACTAAAAACCGAGAGAAATCATATCTTTTGATTTTCTCTCGGTTTTTGTTAATTATCTTAATTTTACAATATTAGAAAGTTGTTTTTTTCGTTCATTTGAGAATTTTGCATAGTGTTTTCTTGTTGTTTCAATTGAAGAATGTCCTAACAATTCTGCTGCCGCATAAATATCGCCCCCTGTTTCTTGATAAATATTCGTACCAAATGTATGACGAAGTTTATGTGGAGAAATAGATTTATTGGTTCCAAGCATATTTCCATATTTTTTTACTAAATCTTGAACTGCACGGACGGAAATTCGTTTGTGTTGAATAGAAAGAAAGAGCGCCGTTTCTTCTTTAGAAGGTTTTAAAAGGGGACGACCTTCTTCTAAATAATCGAGAAGGGCACAGCGAACTTCTTCTCCAAAATAAATTCGATTTTCTTTTCCTCCTTTTCGAATCACAGTAAATGTATTATTTTTAAAATCAAAATGACTTAAATCTAATCCAACACACTCTGATACACGAATTCCTGTACCTAATAATAAAACTAAAATAGCAACATCTCGAAGCCGAGTTAGAGGAGCATAACGTTTTTGTGCTTTGGTAAGCTTTTCTCCAGATTCAGCGTAATCAATTATTTCTGCTACTTCATTTGGTTCCAAGATAATAATATCATGTTCTGGAAGCTTTGGTGTCTTGGCTAAAATAGCTGGATTATTTTTTATTCGCTCTACTTTACAAAAATAACTATAAAAAGTACGAAGAGAAGATATCTTTCTATATTTTCCAGGATTTCGATTTTGATTTTCTTTTTCTCCATTATAATAAAGATCTAACCAAGACATATATTCGTCCATATCAGAGATGGTTAATTGTTCTAAATCATTTAGTGTAATTTCATTGATGGTTTTATTTTTAAAACTTGGATTCATCTCTAATAAAAAATGAAAAAATGTCTGTATGTCTTGAAGATATCCTAATCTAGTTCTAGTTGTAGTTGTTGTTTCTAAATTTAAAATAAAATCTTTACAATAAACAGGAAGTTCTTTTAATTTTTGGCGTAATTTTAAAATATTCTTTTTCGATTCTTCTTCATGATATTTATAATTCATTTTCTGTTTTCCTCTTAAATTTTAAAAGCAATGGCAGCAGTAGGGTAGTGAAAAATGCATAAAAATATTGCTGAAATAGAACGATTTTATAGTAAAAATATCTTTATAACTCTGCGTGAAATATATGTTTAGCGCATAGTTTAAATTATTTTTACATTAAATAGCTATCTTTATAACGAAACTGAATTTGAATTCGATTTCCTTCATAAATATCAATTTTTTCAATTAAATAGACTAAACTATCATGTGTCAATTCCATTATATTCTGTATCTTTTGAAATTGCTGGATTTTCGACAATCCTTTCCTTTGATTCTGCAATAAATTTTCCTTTTCTTTTCCTAATTTTTTTTTTGCTTCTTTTACCGCTTTTAATTTTTCCTTATATATTTTTTCTAATTCCATACTTTCTATTTGATCTAATAAATTTTCTCTTTTTGCTTTTTCTAAAGCTTGTTGCAATTTAAAATATCTTTCTGCTTCTTTCTGTTTTTCTAAAAGTCTTTGTTCTATCTTTTCCAATTCAGTTTGTTTTGAAAAAGCTTCTAATAAAGTAAAAATAGGCTCCATAGCAACCATAGAAAAAATCTGCTGCCTTATTGTAAGAAAAATAGCTTGTTCTAACAAGCAATCTCTAATCCGGTGACTAGAACAACCTAAATGTGTACGATTCCTACCACACATATTATAAATATAATTTTTTCCATTTCGTTTTACACTATTTCGTACCATATTTTGTCCACAATCTCCACAAAACAACAAACCAGAAAACAAATAAACCTTTTGTTTTTTTGGTGCAACACGAGTATCTTGTAATAACAACTTCCTAACAACAAAAAAATCTTCTCGCTCAATCACAGGTGGATGATGATTTTCTACTCTTACCCATTCTTCTTTTGGTTTTTGTATCACCTTTTTTACTTTATGATTTGGAGTTGTCCGTTTTCCTTGTACTAATGTACCAATATAATATTCATTACAGAGAATACGCCCCACCGTAACAGCAGACCATTTCGCCTGCAAATTCACCTGAAAACCAGATTGATATGCCAATCCACAAAATCGCTTATACTCCATTGGAGATAACTCCCCACGCTCATTTAGCCGATCTGCTATTCTCTGCTGACTAATCCCCTGCAATTTCCATTTAAAAATATCTTGAACTACACTAGCTGCATACTCATCAATTACTAATTTATGCCGATCCTCTGCTGCCTTTTTATAACCATAAACAGCAAAAGAACCAATAAACTCCCCCTTTTTTCGTTTAATTTCAAGTTGACTTCGAATTTTAATGGAAATATCATGAGAATATGCATCATTAATTAGATTTTTAAAAGGAATTAAAATTCTCTCTTTTGAAGAAAATCCCTGACCACTATCAATTCCATCACAAATCGCAATAAAACGAACACCCCATAATGGGAAAATTTGTTCCAAATAGCGTCCAGTTTCTATAAAATTTCGTCCAAATCTAGACAAATCCTTTACTACAACACAATTTACAAAACCTTTCTTTATATCTTGTATCATACGCTGAAAAGAAGGTCTCACAAAATCTACCCCACTATACCCATCATCTACATACTCTCCTACTATAACTATATCTAGCTGTTTCTCCAAAAAATTTCGAATTAACTCTTTTTGATTTCCAATACTATTACTTTCTTTCTTTTCTTTATCTTCTCTTGATAATCGAACATAAATTGCTGCATTATAAGCTTTTTGTTCTTCTAACTCCCCCATTTATTCCCACTCTCCCTATTATAAAAGACTTTTTAAATAATGTTCCAACCGTTCTTCCAATGTAATTTCTGTATCAGAAAAACTAATTTTAACCACAGCTTTTCCGCATTTATAACAATAAGGATTTTTTATTTGTCTTACAAATTCAACAAAACGTTGCTCTTGTGGTAATGTTTCATCAATTTTTACATCTCGAATATCAACCAGTTCCTCTCGATCTATGGTACGAATGTCCACCTGCTTCATCTGTTCCAAATTAAATTCTTCCATACTTGTACCTCCCATAATTCTTTTCTATATATATGATACCATAACTTGTCCAAATGTCTAAAAATTTACTCTTTAATTCTTCTCTATCATACCACAATTTAAAAACAAAATCATCTTATCACTTTCCGTTTATTTATGATTTCGTTTTATACTTCTGCAATTTACTTTTTGGTTTTTTTTGGTATTGTATAAAGTAATTTATTTTTTTCTAACAATATCTTCATCATCCATAGATAACCACACATGATTATTTCATATTCTATTGGTGTTAAAAACAATGGCGGATACATTTTATTAACATTAATATGCCCACCATCTCTGTTAGAAAATGCACAAATGCTTTCATAAACATCTTTTGTAATGTCGGTTGTGGATTTTTTAAACTCAGTTATATGGCATTCCCCTTTTTTAATAATCTCTAGTAATTCTTTTTCATTCAGACGTATCCCCTTCTTTCTTATTTTTATAAAACAATTTCCTGCAATTTCTGTAGCCATATTACTTAATTTTCAATTTCCTGTCAAGTATCTGTTATACTAATTTGTATTTGCCATACAATCAAGTTTGTGGGGGTATAAGGTGTAGAAAAAAACGATATTCATGTCGAATTTTGAGAAGTTATTAAAAATATTCATGTAAATTAGTGTAAATATTCAAGTAAAATTTATTGATTTTTACATGATAATTCGTTATACTATATACTATGTTCATTACATTGAATGGAGGACTGATTATGTATAGAAAAATTATGAGCTTTTTAGAAACGTGGAAAGAAGGCGAACACCGTAAGCCCCTTATTTTGCAGGGAGCAAGACAGGTTGGCAAAACCTACTCTATTCTGGAATTTGGGCGTAAGACTTATGAAAATGTAGCATATTTTAACTTTGAAACCAATCCAAAGCTGAATGAAACCTTTGAGGAAAACATCAGTCCCGATTATCTGATACCTATTTTATCTCATATCGCAGGTCAGACTATCGTAAAGGAAAAAACGCTGATTGTATTTGACGAAGTACAGCTTTGCGAAAGGGCATTGACTTCTCTGAAATATTTTTGTGAAGATGCTCCAGACTATCATATTATCGTGGCAGGCAGTCTGCTTGGTGTAGCGGTCAACAGGGCAAAATTTTCGTTCCCTGTCGGTAAGGTGGATATGAAAACCCTCTATCCTATGGATATGGAGGAATTTATGCTTGCAATGGGCGAAAATGCTATTGTGGAGCAAATTAAGAAATGCTTTGAAACAGACAGCCCGATGCCGTCCGCATTGCACAATGCGGCAATGCAGTTCTACCGACAGTATCTTGTTGTAGGTGGTATGCCAGAGTGTGTGATGCAGTTTGCCGAAACAAAGGATTATATCCTTGTCCGTCATACACAGGATACTATTCTTGCAAGCTATCTTAATGATATGAGCAAGTATAATAACTTGAACGAAATCAAGAAAACCAGACTTGCCTATGACAATATTACCGTTCAGCTCTCAAAGAAGAATACCCATTTTCAGTATAAGCTGATTAAAAAAGGCGGACGGGCTTCCGAATTTGAAAATGCGATTGAATGGCTCTGCCTGTCCGGTATCGTATCACAGGTCTACAAGGTGGAACAAATCAAAAAGCCGTTGGAAAACTACCGTGATATTGATGCATTCAAGATTTATGTATCGGATTTGGGATTGCTCTGTGCCAAAAAAGATTTAGCGGCAAACGATATTCTCTATATGGTTGAGGAGCTTAATGACTTCAAGGGCGGTATGGCTGAAAACTATGTCAATGTGCAGCTTTCTATCAACGGTTATAATACCTACTATTGGGAGTCCAAGCGTGGAGCTGAAATTGATTTTGTTATTCTGCGTGATGGTCAGCTTATTCCGATTGAGGTCAAGTCAGCCGACAACACCAGAGCAAAGAGCTTAAAGGTTTATATGGACACCTACAAGCCTGCCTATGCTATCAAGCTCTCGGCGAAAAACTTTGCATTTGAGGACAATAAAAAGATTGTTCCTCTCTATGCAACATTTTGTATCTAAATTCGAAATCGTATCTATTTTCACTATGCACAGGTGGACGAACAGACGGAAGAATTTGGCGATTTTCTTTTAATTCCCCAAATAAAGTTACACTATCCCTTATTCTAATAAATCAAGGAGCTGTTATACTAAATATGATATGCTCCCTTCTAGGTAGACAAGTGAAATAATAAAAACTTGTTACTTAGGAGGGAGCATATTTTATGTCTAAAAGGAAAATATCTACTGAAGATAAGCTATATGCTGTAAATCTGTATCTGGATGGGAAAGAAAGTCAATGTCGAATTGCATCTATGTTTGATGTCAGCAAAGCTTCTGTCCAACAATGGATTCGTAATTATGAATCTATGGGTTCAAATGCATTCACGTTAAAGGGAAACAAGAAATATTCCAAAGAATTGAAACAGCAAGCGGTTTTGGATTATTTAGCAGGACGAGGTTCCCAAGATGATATTTGTAAAAAATACGGAATTCGTTCAAAAGCTAAGTTACAAATCTGGATAAAGAAGTATAATGGTCATGAAGAATTAAAATCTTCTGGAACAGGAGGGAGCACTATCATGACCAAAGGAAGAAAAACCACTTTTGAAGAACGAATCGAAATCGTACAGTATTGCATTGCACATGACTACAATTATGCCAAAACAGCAGAACAATATCAAGTATCTTATCAACAGGCACGTAATTACACTATGAAATATAAGGCTGGCGGAGTGGAAGCTTTAAGAGATAACCGTGGCAAACGAAAAAGTCCGAATGAGATGAGCGAATTAGAAAAATTACGTGCTGAAGTTAAAATTTTAAGAGCAGAAAAAGAACATGCTGAAATGGAGGCATCTTTCTTAAAAAAACTCGAAGAGATAGAGAGGAGGCGGGGCTGAGCCTGGTTTGTCACAAACACATATATCAGGCAATCAAAGAAGAATACGAAGAACATGGCTATTCTATTACGGATCTTTGCAAACTTGGTGGAGTGTCCAGAGCTGCTTACTATAAATGGTTACATAGAGAAATCCCTGAAAATGAACACAAAAGATTGATGAAGCAATACGATTAAATCCAAAAGCACACCCGCTGTTTCATAGTGACCGGGGATTTCAATATACGAACAGAGCATTTCATAGTAAAGGTCTTGGGGTTTTAACGCCTATGGAAAAACATGAAATTTACTGGCAAGCTGCATAAAAACTGCCAGCAGATAATCTACTGGCAGGAAAAATTTATATTTTTTTACTTGTCTACTTGACGGGGAGCAGTTCAATAGTTAGTATGCAGCTCCCTTTCTATAAAAAATTTAACAAATAGTACAACCCACTTTTACAAAGATTTATAATCAAAAAATATTATTTTTATAATTCTTCTCCATTAGAAGAAATTACTTTTTGATACCATGCAAAAGATTTCTTTTTATAACGATTTCCTGTTCCTGTTCCATCATCATTCAAATCCACATAAATAAAACCATATCTTTTACGCAACTCCCCAGTACCAAATGAAACAACATCAATACACCCCCAAGGTGTATAGCCAATTAAATCCACTCCATCTATTTCTACCGCTTTTTTCATTTCTATAATATGATTTTTAAAATATTCGATGCGATAACTGTCATCACAACTATTATTATCTTCCAATTTATCAATAGCACCAAAACCATTTTCTACAATAAATAATGGAATTTCATATCTTTCATATAACATAGAAAGTGCATAACGGAGTCCTATAGGATCGATATTCCACCCCCATTCAGAAGTCTTTATATAAGGATTAGCAACACTATGCGCATTTCCACCATTTAATCCATTATTTGTTTCATTTACATCTGCTTTTACAGTATTTGACATATAATAACTAAAACTTAAATAATCCACTTTGCCTTCCTGCAAAATCTGTTCATCTTCTGGCTGCATATTAGGAGCATTTCCTTCTCTTTCCCATTGCTTTTTTGCATAAGCAGGATAATGCCCACGGCAATGTACATCTGCAAAATAATATCTTTCATGCATAGATTCTACAGATACTATCATATCCTCTGGATTACAAGAATAAGGATAAAATGGTACAAAAGAACACATACATCCAATTTTAAAATTTGAATTAATTTCATGCCCTTTTTTTACTACTAATGCTGAAGCAACTAATTCATGATGAACTGCCTGATAAAGTGCCTTTTTAGGATCATCAAACTGTGAAAAACGGATTCCTGAATTTGTCCAACCAAAAATATCGGTACTTGTATTACTTTGATTATTAATTTCATTAAATGTTATCCAGTATTTTACTTTATCTTTATAACGCTTCATAACGATAACAGCATAGTGTACAAAAAAATCAATTAACCTTCTGTTTATCCAACCACCATATTCTTTCGCTAAATAATAAGGCATTTCAAAATGACTTAATGTAATAACAGGCTCAATATTATATTTTAAAAGTTCATCAAATAAATCATCATAAAATTGCAATCCTGCTTCACATGGCTCTGTCTCGTCGCCATTGGGAAAAATACGACTCCACGATATAGAAGTACGGAAACATTTAAAACCAAGTTCTGCAAAAAATTTAATATCTTCTTTATAAGTATGGTAAAAATCAATTCCTTTGTGATTTGGATACCATTCTCCTTCGATGATACCATCTGTAATTTTTCTTTCTATATGATAAGAACCACCTGTCATAACATCACTTACACTAAGACCTTTGCCGTCTTCCTGCCAACCACCCTCTAACTGATGTGCTGCAACCGCCCCACCCCATAAAAAATTGTCTGGTAAACTCATATTTATTCACTCCTTCTTTCATTTTGCTTTTAAAATTTCATCTCCAACATTGACAATACCTGTTGTCTTAATAGGCTCTATTATTGAAAAACTATCTGCATTCGTAATCAATACAGGAGTTATTGTTTCATATTCCTTTTTAATTTGGTTTAAATCAAATTCTACTAATAAATCACCTTTTTTAATAGTATCTCCTACATTTACCTTTGGTGTAAAATATTTTCCATTTAAATTCACTGTTTCTAATCCAATATGTATCAGCATTTCTACACCTACAGCATTTTCTAAACAAATAGCATGTTTTGTATCAAATACGAAATTAACTTTGCCATCAAATGGTGCATATAATTTTCCTTCTGAAGGTACAATAGCAATTCCTTGTCCTAAAATACCATTTGCAAAAGTTGGATCATTAACTTCTTTTAATTCTTTTATATTACCATTAAGAGGAGAATAAATAGTTATTTCATCTGTTGACACTATTGTCTTTTGTTTGTTTATATTATCTTTTTTTGTTGTAACTGATTCATCACAACCAATAATCTGAACTAATAAAATTGCTGTAACAATAGTAACACCACAACCTGCTAACAAGCCAGGGAAAGACATAGGGTTATCTGGACTGATAGCATTTACTACTGTTAATATTCCTGGTAAACCTGCATAAATATAATGCATAGAACCAAAGAAAGCAACTACTAATGCACCTACTGCGCCTGCAATACAACCAGCGACAAATGGCTTTTTTAAACGTAAGGTAACACCATAAATTGCTGGTTCTGTAATACCAAAGATACCTGTTAAACCTGCCGATAGAGAAACATTTTTCATTTCTTTATTACGTGTTTTTAGAAATACACCAAAACAAGCTGCTGCTTGTGCTACAACCGCACAAGTTTGTACTGCTTGAAAAGAGTCACAGCCATGATTTGCAAAATTTGACATAACCATTGGCGTAACACCCCAATGTACACCAAAGATAACTGCTATTTGCCAGAAACCTCCTATAATAATTGCTGCTAATGCAGGAAGATTTGTGTATAAGAAATTGTAACCTGTTGCAATTGCATTTGCAAGCATATCAGAAAGAGGTCCTATGATTAATATTGTTGTAGGAACCATAATAACTGCGCAGATAAATGGTATTACTAATGCTTTTACAACATCTGGTATATGTCTATCCAAAAATCGTTCCAAATAAGAAAGTACAAGTACTAAAAATAATGGTGGAAGTACACTAGATGTATAGGTTGTCTGTGCCATATTAAAAAATAAAAATTTAATACTTTCCCCTTCTGCAATCTGTCTTGCAATGTTGCCCCAATCAGGATTAACCAATGCAAGACAACACCATAATGCAATAAAAGTATTACATCGAAAATGTTTCGATGCTGTAACTGCTATCAATACGGGTAAAAAAGTAAACGGGGTCCATGATATAAAACTTAATACAGAATAAGTTCCAGTTTGTGAAAATTCTGATGAAAATAAATTAATAATAATCAAACACCCTTGTAATAATCCTGCTCCCGCTAAAATATATACAAAAGGTGCAAAAACTGCGGACATCGCAGCAATAATACGATTCAACAAACTCCCTTTTGTTACTTGACTTGTATCTAATTTTATAATATGTGTCAATTCTTCATAAACATCTTTTGCATGTGTTCCAATAACAATTTGATACTGCCCACCTTTTTCTACTACCTGAATAACTGCTGGCATTTTAGAAATCTGTGCTGTAACATCAGCAGAAGGGTTTTGTTTTAATACTAAACGTAATCTTGTTGCACAATGTGCTGCACTAATAATATTTTCTTCTCCAATTGCATTTTTGATATCTTTCGCAAGTTTTCCATAATCACGAACTTTTGCTACCATATAAACGCCTCCAATCTTTTTCATATACCGACTTACATTTTTAAAGTAATATTTTGATGATATTGTAAATGGTCTGCAAATAAAAATCTATATTTTGGGACATTAAAAAAACAGGTTCCGTTATTTAAAATATGTTACATTAAAAAAACGTCCTGTTTTTTGTTTTATTACTCTGTTAATCTATTTCTAATTTTGTTTGCAAGTGCCTCAATAATAGATATTACTGGTACTTGTGAAGTATAATCTACGCTTTCTTCATCTCGCCTCATAGTAATATAATAAGAGATATTAATATCTGACAATTTGCTTATGGTACAGTTTTCTGTATTTGTAATACTTATAATTTTACAGCCGAAACATTTTAAACCATTTACAATTTTTACTGTTTGAGAGGATTCTCCTGATACAGACATCACAATGGCAACCATACATCCTGTTTCTTGCATATTAATAGGGTAATATTGATCTGATATACAAAGACTAAACTTTCCTATATTTGTAAAACACCTTGCTCCATACTGTCCCATATGACCTGAAGTTCCAATTCCTACAAACAATACTCTTTCCATTTTTGCTATCATAGCTGCTGATTCTTCCAATTTACTTTGAAATTTTTCTGTTTCTAACCGTTCAAAAAAAGCTTTTATTTCAGACAAATTTTCAGACACTTTATTTATATTTTTTTGTTTATTATATTCCTTCATTTTTAGCTTAAATTCTGCATAACCATCACAACCTACTTTTTTGCAAAAACGTAATACCGTTGTAGTAGATACATGTGCTTCTGTTGCAACTTCTCTAATTCTCATATAAGATATTGCATTTTTGTGCTGCATAATATATTCATAAACTTCCAATTCTAATTCATTTAAACTTTGAAGTTTCTCTGTTGTAAACATAAATAACCTCCACTCTCAGTTATATTTTCTATAAATAACTTGCAAATATTATATTTTTATAAATGTATTATAACATACATCGTTTTAAACATCTACTGTCAGTTTCCTTTTTCATCCTTCATATTCTTCTCGTCTATCAGTGATAGCGAAAAATGTCATGACAACGCACGCTGCGAAGCGATATGGCATTGTAATTCCGTTGGGCATGTGATACAATCCCAGTATTATAAAACATGAAAGGATAATTGCCATGAATATTGATGTAAAAAATGTAAAACAAGCCAAAGAAAAAGGAATTCATAACTTGTCATTTCAAGTTTTTGATGGATTAACATATCCATTTTCTGATGAATATGTTGATTTGATAGTTACAAGATATGCTTTCCATCATTTCCCTGATGTTGTAAATGCGGTTCAGCAAATAAACAGAATTTTAGTAAAAGGAGGAAAAGTGCTTATTTCTGACCCTATGAGAAATGAAAAAGATGATAATGGTATAAGTCAAAAGAACTTCCTATACATAAAAAATACCTCTAAAGGAATAGATTTTTACATTAATCTATCTACTTTAGAGGTATCGTTCTATTTAACTAGATAAAACTATAAATAATATTAAAATTAGTTACAATCTAAATAAGCACCACGCATAGGACTAACAGCATGTTCACTAAATAAACGAAGAACACCCTTTTGATAACGCATTTTTCTTGGCTTCCAATTTTTCTTACGTTCTGCTAAAATTTCTTCTATTTCTTCAAATGACTTTTCTACTCCATTGATACCAATAATATTTAATTTACGTTCTACTATATCAATTTCAATTAAATCTCCCTCTTCTACCAAAGCAATCGGGCCACCATCTGCTGCTTCTGGACTACAATGACCAATAACAGGACCTGTTGACGCACCAGAAAAACGTCCATCTGTAATTAAAGCAATGCTCCGTCCAAGCTCTTTATCACTACTAATTGCCTCAGAGGTATAAAACATCTCTGGCATCCCGCTTCCTTTCGGTCCCTCGTATCGAATAAATACCGCATCTCCTTTTTCTACTTTATGCTTTAATACCGCATCTAAACATTCTTCCTCACTATCAAAAGGTCTTGCCCGCAAAACTGCACGGAACATCTCTTTTGGACAAGCAGTATGCTTAATAACAGCTCCCTCTGGTGCTAGATTTCCACGAAGAATCGCAATACTTCCATCTGTCCCAAGTGCCTTGTCATAAGGTCGAATAATATCTTCTTTTGTTAAAGCACAATTATATCGTTTATTAAACTCCTGCAGCCATTTTTCACATCGTTCATAAAATCCATTCTGTTTTAGTTCTTCCAGATTTTCTCCTAATGTTTTTCCAGTTATTGTCATTACATTTAGATGCAAATGTTCCTTAATTTCCTCCATAATAGCAGGAACTCCACCCGCATAATAGAAACATTCTGCTGGCCAACGCCCTGCTGGTCGTACATCTAAAAGATATCTGGCATTTCGATGCAAACGGTCAAACGTATCTCCTGTAATCTCTATTCCAAGTTCATGTGCAATCGCTGGAATATGAAGCAAACAATTTGTACTTCCAGAAATCGCTGCATGAACTAAAATAGCATTTTCAAAACTTTCCATTGTTACAATCTCACTTGGACGCATATGTTCCATCTTTGCTAATTTTACAGAAAGTTTTCCAGCTTCTTTTGCAAATACTAGTAAATCTGGACTTGTTGCTGGCATCAATGCACTTCCAGGAAGAGCTAATCCAAGTGCTTCTGCCATAATCTGCATGGTAGAGGCAGTTCCAATAAAAGAACAAGCACCGCAACTTGGACAGGCATGATTTTTTGCCCAATTTAACTTTTCTTCGTCAATCTCTCCTCTTTGGTACTTTGCACTATACATTCCTAACTGCTCTAATGTCAGCATCTCTGGACCTGCATTCATTGTTCCACCAGGCACAACAATCGCTGGAATATCTACTCGAAACAGTCCCATCAAATTTCCTGGTAATCCTTTATCACAGCTAGAAAGATAAACACCTGCATCAAATGGTGTTGCATTAGCATGAATTTCAATCATATTGGCAATCATTTCACGACTAGCAAGACTAAAATTAATTCCATCCGTTCCCTGACTTTCTCCATCACAAATATCTGTACAATAGTAACGTGCTCCATATCCGCCAGCTTCCATTACGCCCTTACGCACTTCTTCTACTAAGATATGCAAATGTCCACTTCCTGGATGACTATCTCCAGATGTACTTTCAATTATAATCTGTGGTTTTGATAAATCCTCTGGTTTCCATCCTGTTCCTATCCGTAATGGATCCAATTCTGGTGCCAATTTTCTCATTTCCTGACTTCTTAAACAACCCATTATTCTCCCATCCTTTCTGTTTTTTCATTTATGCAAAGAAAGATATAATCAATGCTACAATAAAACCAGTTCCTCCTACTAATGTTTCCATAATTGTCCATGTTTTTAATGTTGTCTTTTCGTCCATTCCAACCAAAGATTTTACTAACCAGAACCCGGAATCATTAAAATGTGAACATACCGTTGCACCACCTGCTACTGCTGCTGTTGTACAAGCTAAATATAATGGAGACAACTCAGAAATTCCAGGAATAGCTGCAATAATTCCTGCTGCCATTGTCATTGCAACGGTAGCAGAACCAACACAGATTCGTACCAAAGCCGCTACAATAAAAGCTAATACAACAATTGGAAGTGACATAGAAGATACTGCATTTCCAATCACATCACCAAGTCCAGAATACTGCAACACATAACGAAGCACACCACCGCAAGCGGTTACTAATAAAATTAAACCCGTTGGTTCTAAAGATTTTGTCATTACTTTTTCTAATTCTTCTGTACTATATCCATGCTTTAAACCAAGTACGATCATTGCTACAACTGTTGCAATCAACAGTGCTACAAAAGGTTCTCCAAGAAATGCAAAGATAGGTTGTGCAAAACTAAGTGCTGGTACAACTCCAGCTACAGAGTCGCAGATAATAAGTACTAATGGAATTAAAATAATCCCAACAATTACCCAAAAATTTGGAAGTTTTGATTCATCAAAATCAGCTTGATTTGCTACATGTTCTGGTACAGGAATATGATATTTCTTTCCGCAAATTGATCCCCAGACTGGTCCTGCTACAATCATAGAAAAAATACCACAACAAACACCAACTAAAATAACCCATCCCAGTTCTACCTCCAACATAGTAGCCACTAAAATTGGGCCTGGTGTAGGAGGAATAAATGCATGACCAACTGCCAAACCAGCTAATAAAGGAATGGCATAGAACAAAGAAGATCGATTTGTTCTCTTTGCAAGAGAAAATGCCAATGGAATTAAAATAATTAATCCTGCATCAAAAAATACTGGCATTGCAATTACCAAACCAGTAATTCCAAGCGCCCATGCTGCTTTCTTATCTCCAAACCACTTTACCATCGTAACTGCTAATGTTTGTGCCCCCCCAGAGACCTCAAGTATTGCTCCAAACATAGAACCAAGCCCGACTAACAAAGCAATCCCTTTTAAGGTATTCCCAATTCCATCATTTACTGCTGTTACAATATCAGAAGCAGGCATACCAGCTATTAAACCAATTGAAATGGCACCAATCAAAATAGAAATCATTGCTTGAATCTTAAACTTGATAATTAATACTAACAAAATAATTAATCCAATAATTGCCGCTATTACAAGTCTTGTTGGATTTAACGCAGTAGTCATAACACAAATCCCTCTCTTTCTTTTTTATTCATTTTCCCGAAAAAAACGTCAGAACGCTTTTTTCCTCCTTTCTAGTTTGAATTTATCTGACGTCTTATGTTTAAGTGCTTTAAGTATAATATTATTTTATATTTTAGTCAATATGTCTGATGTATTTTCTTGTTCTTCTCTCTTTTTCACAAAAAAAGCAAGGAATTCTTCTCTTTTATCCTTGCCTTTTGTGAAAAATGACGATATTTTTTCTTAAAAAGAGTTTAAGAAAAAATAATATTGTACTTTCTCTTTTTATTTTGTTTTCCTTTTCTTTCTAATCATCAGACAAATAAAAGAAATAACAGAAATTAAATTTCCTTCTTTTTTTGATGCTCTTTCCACATACGCATTAACACTTGTCGATTATAAGTCAAATGCATAATCATCGCACATTTTGCTCCAACAGAATCTCTTTCCCATATTGCGTCTACAATCGCTCGATGCGTTTCAATTGTTTCTTCCATCAACATACGATGGGTTAAATTCGCAAAAGTCATCACGCCTGTATTAATTAAAGGAATTAATGTTTCTACAACACGATTTTTACTACATTTTGCAATACAGGTATGAAATTCAATATCTTTTGGAATATGATTCTTTCCACTTAGATAGAGTTGTTCTGTTTCATCACAAAGTTGTTTTAATTGTTTTAAATCTTCCTCATCTGCATTTTTCGCTGCTTGTAAAGCAATTTCTGGCTCTAACATCAAACGTACTTCAAATAGCTCCAAAGCCAATTTATATTTATCTTGCAGCTTTGATAAACCAAGCGGATCTTCATCAAAGGGACTGGTACGAATTACATACGTACCAGACCCTCGCCGTACTTCTAAAATTCCTTTCGAAACCAAACCTTTTACTGCTTCCCGAATTGTACTGCGTCCCACACCAAATCGTTCTGCTAATTCAAACTCATTTGGAATCCTCTTTCCAATTGCTACAGGTTCCTGCAAAATATAGTTCATTAATTCATCTTCAATCTGTTCCCCCAATAATTTCTTATCCATTTTTTCAAAATGATACATTCCTTTTTTAGCCTCTAATTCTAATGATGAAACAAACGAATCCCAGTAAATGCCATAGCAATTTGATATCGATTACAAGTTTCAATTACATGATCATCTCGAATTGATCCACCAGGCTGCGCAATATAAGCAACGCCACTTCGATGTGCACGCTCAATATTATCTCCAAATGGGAAAAAAGCATCCGAACCAAGAGAAACTTCTTTCATTGTATCCAACCAAGCCCGCTTTTCTTCTCTTGTAAAAGCTTCTGGCTTTCTTTTAAACGTCTGCTCCCATCTTCCATCTGCTAAAATATCTTGTGCATCTTCTCCAATATACACATCAATCGCATTATCCCGATCAGCCCGTCCAATCTGCTCAAGAAATGGAAGTTCTAATACTTTCTTATGTTGACGAAGCCACCAATTATCTGCTTTCTGTCCTGCTAATCTGGTACAATGAATTCTTGACTGCTGCCCTGCACCAATTCCTATTGCTTGTCCTTCTTTTGCATAACATACCGAATTCGATTGTGTATATTTTAGTGTAATCATAGCAATCGCTAAATCAATTTTTGCTGCCTCTGGAATCTCCTTTTGATCAGTAACAACATTTGTAAAAGAATCCACATCAATTTTTAAATCATTTCTCCCCTGTTCAAAGGTAATACCAAACACTTGTTTTCGTTCGATTGGATCTGGAATATAATTTGGATCAATTTGAATCACATTATAATTTCCTTTTTTCTTTGCTTTTAAAATTTCTAGTGCTTCTTTTTCATAACCAGGTGCTATAATCCCATCTGAAACCTCTCGCTTTATCATTTTCGCAGTAGAAACATCACAAATATCCGATAAAGCAATAAAATCACCAAAGGAAGACATTCGATCAGCCCCTCTTGCTCTTGCATAGGCACACGCCAAAGGAGATAATTCTTCCAAATCCTCCACCCAATAAATCTTTTTTAAAGTTTCAGAAAGTGGAATTCCTACCGCTGCTCCAGCAGGAGAAACATGCTTAAATGAAGTAGCAGCTGGAAGATTGGTTGCTGCTTTTAACTCATTTACTAATTGCCATCCATTTAACGCATCCAAAAAATTAATATAACCAGGTTTCCCATTTAAAACCTGTATTGGTAAATTTCCTTGCTCTATATAGATACGAGAAGGTTTTTGATTTGGATTACATCCATATTTTAATTCTACTTGATGTTTTCCATTTTCTAAATTTGTCATCTGTATGTTCCCTTTCTTATTTTATTTTCTAATTTTCCTCTATTATAATAATAAATTCTAAGTTAATAAATATTCAACTTTATTTTTCTAAAGCGAGTTCTTATTAATTATCTTGCTTTGATAGGAGCGATCCGAAAGTGAAATATAGCGTACAAATAACGATACTTTATTCTCTTCATTTAAAGAATTCCATAAAAGATCGGAGAATAAATCCATATCATCTAAAATAGAAACCAATTTTGGTTCTCCTTCAAAACTAGGCAATGGTGTTCCATCTCCACGATAAGTATGAATAAAGTGTCCTTCTCCTGCTACTGGATTATGATAAGCAAATGTATAACGATTGCAAGTATCTGGATTCCCATTCTGACTCTTTAAAATAGACATTGCATAATGATAACTTCCATTCTCAATATGCAAAATGCCAGAAATTCTAGGAGTATAATTTGGCGCATCTGGTTCAAACTCTCTTGTTCGAAGTGCTTGCTCAAAAGTTTGCTGCTTATCCATAAGCTCATAAATAGTATCTGTTTGATCACCGTTTGTTACAATTGTTTTATTTCCAAGTACTCGTACTGGTGCATAAATAATCAAACTTGGATCCACTAATTTTGATGGATCAAATGCCTGTGTACGAATTCCATCTCCCTCTTCTACAAAAATACGATTTCTGCTGTTTTCACTTCTTCCCATGATAAAATAAGCAAATACAGCTTTTGTTCCATCTGGTGTTTTTCCAATTATAATTCCTCGTCCAGGATAAGCATTTTCTTTTAACTCTTTTTCTAATGATATTCGTTCCATCGTCTCCTCCAATTTTTTCTTTCTAATTATTTTTGTAACAGATTTTTAAAATGACGGAATGAGCAACTACTCTATAAACTGGAAGTTATCTGTTTCGGATTCTTCTTCACTCCCAAATAAAGTCAAGCCAGTTCTGATAAAACGCCTGAAAGCTACTGGTTTCCAGTTCAAAAGCGCCTTCCGTGCCATAGATGAATACCTGACCATATCGTTCCCCGGCTGTAATTAACCCAAAATCCCTCCCGCATCCATATGTACCCAGATGGAAAAATCCATATGGTCCATATAGAATACCATTATGCCAATCAAAACTCCCCCTGTTCCCCCGAAAATATTTTTCAGAATTTTTCTTATACTCCTCTTTGGAAATACAGAAATCTTCCACCCATTCGGGTTCTATTGGTAGCAGCTGCAGCTCTCTTCCGAGACCGTGCAGATATGTTTCTCTCGCTTTGGCCTCCTTAGCGCTCTTCACTTCTGTACGATAGTAACCGAAGGGATAAAGCCCATAGCCCGGCCCCGCACCTCCGTCGCCGACTTCCGTAATAAACTGAACATAATCCTCTGGAAGTCGGAAATGATATTCTTCCTCTATCGAGAGGACAAATTTCAAATCGACAGGCGAACCGAGCCTGTACTGATGACTGGAAGCACCAAACATTTTCAACTGCGGGTCCATGCGCTGCGCCTGCTCAAGTATTTTTTCGACTTCTTCTCTGCGAAACATATAATCACCTCTTTGAATCCTGATTTGTTTTTCTGGTTATAGCATATCAAATCTTTAAAAAGTAAAAAGACCAATTATTTTTGATTATAACATAATTTTTCAAATCACACCAGCAAAAAAGAGGATTTTCCTATTGGAATTTCCTCTTTTTTCATTTATGGACTTTAGTCTGTTGATTTGCTTGAAGTTTTTCGTATTCCGAAAAATGGAAAGTGAATAAAGTTTACATAATATTTTTATGTAAACTATTTTGTTTCTCATTATAAATACGTATCTGCAAAGCTGATACAACCTACCTAAAGTCATCTATCAATAGACTCATTTCCATCCATCTATTTCACTGTGAACTAACGCAGAAAAAAGCTGTTGTTTCATTCCTGGATTTTCTAAATTAAGTTGACGAATCACTTGTTTGATATAAGCCCGTTTGCTATTTCCATCCATTGGACAAGTATTTTTTACTACAGGAAGCGAATATGCATTTTGAAATCCTATCAGTTCTGCTTCTGATAGATAAATAAAAGGACGAATCACAGTTAATTTTGTTCTTTCTAAAAAAGTAACTGGTGAAAAACAAGAAAAACGTCCTTCATAAAAAAGAGATAATAATAACGTTTCTATTACATCATCCTGATGATGTGCATAGGCGATTTTTTGAAATCCAAGTGTATGTGCTTTTTCGTTTAATGCTCCCTTTCGCAGTTTTGCACAAAGAGAACATGGATTTTTTTCATTTCGTTTTTCAAACACAATATCTGCAATCTTTGTAGAAACTACATGGCAAGGAACCGCAAGCTTTTTACATAACTCCGTAGCAGAAGAAAAATCCATCTTTGAAAACCCAAGATCCACAATGATTGCTTCCAAATAAAATGGTTTGGGATAAAAGGTTCGCAGTCCACTTAATGCATAGAGCAAAGCGAAACTATCTTTCCCACCAGAAAGTCCTACTGCAATTTTATCCCCTGCTTCTATCATTTGATATCTTTCGATTGCTTGTCTTGTTAAACTATATAATTTCTGTAATTTCATTTTTTATTTACTTCTCTCCTTTAAAAAAATACCCACTATTTTAGTGAGCATTAGTGATGATGTCCATTATGATGATTATTTCCATTATTATCTGGAGCTTCTGGTGTATCGGGAAAAACAGCTTCCTCTGGAATCGTGTTATGATGATTTGTTGTCCATTCTTTAATTTCCAAAATGGAGTGATTTCTGCAGCTTTCAATTGTTTTTGTCGGATCTACCTCAATTAATTCCTGAATGGCAAGATATTTTGCTGGACTTAAATTAAAATGATGTGCAGTATCCCTAACGGACCTGTTTACTGAAAAACATTCTACTTGTGCAGTATGATGATGTTGTAATATAGTAGTTTCTAAGTTAGACAATAATTTCTTTTCTTTCTTTTCATAATTTGACTGCAAAGTAACAGAAATTAAGCCATTTTCTTGTGTATATCCCCCTTGTATCATTTCATCTATCAAGATACCAAGTGCTTTGTTATAATCTTTATATCGAATCGAAACTTCTTTTAATAATTCTTTCCCCTCTTGGTTATAGGCATAAGAATCAATTACCTTATCGAATCGATTTAAAACAATTTCAATCGAAGGGTTTACATCTATATCAATATACGTACTTGGTATAAAATAAAGGCGATAGGTCAACAATGTAAAAACGAGAACGGCAGCCGAAGCAGAGAATATCGCATAACGTTTAAACGGAATACGTTTTTTTTTTGTACTACGTTGCTGAATTTCTTTTTCTAGAAATTTTTTTGTCGTCGCTTTTAATGAGTTTTCTGCATGAATATCATCAAATGCAGATTTCAATTTATTGATCAAAATATTCACCTCCTAGCTCATCTCTTAGTTTCGACTTTGCACGTGAGAGCCATGTATAAATCGTATTTTCACGTTTATTTAATATTTTTGCTATCTCCACTGCGGTATATCCTTCATAATAAAATAGATAAATTACATTTTTATAATGATCTGGTAATTTTAATATAGATTCTAATAGAAAACGATTTTCCTCTTGGATATAAAATGGTTCTTTTTCCAATTCTTCAAATGAACATACATTACGTCGAAAAAAATTTTTAAATGTATCTTTGCAGGCATTGATTGTCACTCGAATAAGCCATGCCTTTTCATGTTCTTCACTTTCAAAAGGATCCTCATGGAGGATATATTTCAAAAATACCTCTTGAAACACATCCTCCACATCAGCATAATTTTTTAAATGCATAAAACAAACGCGGCGGACTGTATCGGCGTACTTTTCAACCGCGCTGTCCGCCTCGCTATTACTTCTCATAGAAAAGCTCCTTACTTAGTGATGAATTTCTCCTATATGATGGTAGCCATGTCCGTCTCCATAATAGTGATCATAATAATTATGATAATCATGCCCATCTCCATAGTAGTGTGTTACAAGATTACAGTTATCATGGCTATGAACACCGAGGATCGCACATCCATCCACTCCGCAAATTGTAGAAACCAATGGAGTTGCTAATGTTTGTGCTGGCACACTATACTCATAAGTTGTCTCTGGTACTGTAGTATTTGGCACAGTATAAGTTGTTGTATTGCCATAATAACCACCATGATGTCCTCCACCATGTCCATGCCCGTGTGCAAGTGCAGTTGTCATAGTAGATAAGGTAAAGATCGTTACAGCCATTGTTGTTACAAAAATACGTTTCTTCATGTTTATTTTCTCCTTTTTTTCTTTTATTTTTTTGTATCTAATTAAAATACGAATCAAACTGCCGAATCCTTTCACAAAATTAAAAAAATTTATTTCTTTTTTAATTTTATGATTCTTAAGTTGACAGTAAAGTTTATTCTGAGTATACTAAAGTTATAAGCGACCAAACATTACAAATTTTCATAATTAAGGAGTGATAGAAATGGCATTTTTGGGCAAAATCAGAGAAACCGTAACCGATACCAGTAAAATGGTTGCACAAAAAGCAAAAGATATGGCGGAAGTTACAAAATTAAATGGGCAAATTTCTACAGAAGAAATCAAAATCAAAGAAGCCTATCTGGCAATTGGAAAACGTTATTTTGAAGAAAATATGGGAGAAGTGTCTGATGCTTATATCAATGATTTTACAATTATCAATGAAGCAAAAGCCCGTATTTCCGAACTTCAAGAGCAGATTAAAACAATCAAAGGGGTCTTTTCTTGTCCAAATTGTGGAGCTGAAGTAACAACAGAATCTGCTTTTTGCAGTTCCTGTGGTGCAAAGATTGAAGCTCCACTTCATAAAGAAGAATCACCTGTAGTCGAACCAACAGAAGAAACCAAAGAAAAAAACGAAATGAAATCAGCAGAAGAAACCAAAGACTCAGAAACATCACTTTAATAAAATATATTTTATCCCTTTGTATTTGTATACAAGAAAAAAGGAAAAGAGGAAAACCATTCCTTATTTTTCCTTTTTTCTTTTTTAACCTATATAACAAACATATTTTCGAAAACATTTGTTTGCAAAAAGAAAACGTTTGTGCTATAATAAGCTCAAAAAAAGGAGGTATTTTATGAGTCAAGGAAAAATCTCGTTAAAACAACAGGAAATTTTAGAATATATTAAATCCGAAATTCGATTAAAAGGATATCCACCTGCCGTTCGTGATATCTGTGAAGCAGTTCATCTAAAATCCACTTCGTCTGTTCACTCTCATTTAGAAACATTAGAAAAGAAAGGTTATATTCGTAGAAACCCTACTAAACCAAGAGCCATTGAAATCCTAGATAATACTTTTCAATATATTCGTACCGATATGGCAAATGTCCCTATTATTGGTCATGTTGCTGCTGGTGAACCACTTCTAGCAGTAGAAAATATCGAGAGTTATTTCCCAATTCCTACTGAATACTTACACAATAAAAATACTTTTATGTTAGTAGTAAAAGGAAATAGTATGATTAAAATGGGAATCCTAGATGGCGATCAAATCTTGGTAGAAGCACAACAAACTGCAGAAAATGGAGATGTTGTTGTAGCTTTACTAGAAGACTCTGCTACCGTAAAACGCTTTTTTAAAGAAGAAGATCACTATCGCCTACAACCAGAAAATGATGAAATGGAGCCTATTATTACCGATCAAGTTGAAATTCTTGGTAAAGTAGTTGGCTTATTTCGCAAAAATATTCACTAATAAGAGAAAACATTTGATGGAAAAGAACAGCAGAGAAATGGCATTGCATTGATTCTCTGCTGCCATTTTTTATGATATAATTTCTTCTATTTCGATATCTTTTCCATCTCTCCAAATTCTTTCTAAGTCATAAAACAAACGATCTTCCTTTGAAAATACATGTACAATAATATCACCATAGTCCATTAGAATCCAATTACCTGTTCGATATCCTTCAATTTGAATCGGTTCTTGTCCTAATTTATAAAGCTCTTCTTGTACACTGTCAACTAATGCTTGTACCTGGTTTTGATTTGAACCATGCGCAATAATAAAATAGTCTGCAACTACAGAAACATTTGAAATATCAATAATTTTAATATTTTCACCTTTTTTACTATCTAATGCATGATACACTACCTTTACTAGTTCTTTCGCCTCCGCCATTAAAAATCCCTCCTGTTTTTTCTTTTATTCTGCTTTTTCTAAAACCTCTTTTCTTTCCAAATCTAACTGTTTATAATAATCATATGCTTTTTTTGTCATTTCATCAATATTTTCTCTATTTTTTCTTTTTAAATATTCCAAAATATCTCCAAGAATCATCACCATTGTAATATCTAAATCCACAAATGCCATACGACGAATTTCATTAAGATTTTGTGCTTTGGTACGTCTTGGTTCAATATAATCCGCAATATAAATAATTTTCTCTAATGTAGACATTGCTGGTCGACCTGTTGTATGATATAAAATAGCATTAATAATATCTTTATCGTTGACGCCAAATTTGTCCATCGCCATAAATGCCCCTAATTTGGAATGAAGCAAGTAAGGGGCAAATCGTTCTGCATCCGAAATACGGATATGATATTTTTCACATTTGCTTAACTGTGCCTCATCGGAAAAACATTTTGCACAATCATGTAAAAGTCCAGCAATCTCAGCTTTTTTTATATCACAGTCAAACCGCATAGCCATGCAAATTGCGGTATAAGCAACGCCAATGGTATGTTCATAACGTTCCGCAGACTGTTTCCGCTTTAGATGCTGTTTTATCTTATCAACATTATATTGCACGTAACTTTCACCTTCCTGTCTCAGATTCTTGATATAATTTCTGCTGATAAATATATTTTTCCACATCTTTTGGTACATAATATTTAATTGTTTTTCCCTGACGGATATTT
Source organism: uncultured Lachnospiraceae bacterium (assembly GCA_910579865.1). GTDB lineage: Bacteria > Bacillota > Clostridia > Lachnospirales > Lachnospiraceae > MGBC114844. The sequence goes on along the minus strand of CAJTXA010000011.1, from coordinate 5,430 downwards.
TCACGAATCATAGTGGAAGAAATCTCAATATGAGGTGTATCTAACAATGTAATCTGACTGGCGGGATAACGTTCCTTTAAAGATACGATTTGTTTTTTCAAATCTTCCTGATCGGCATCGCCACGTACCGCAGCAATAATTGGGATTTGTCCTAAAATCTGATCTGGATGATACCATGTATCAATATAAAATAAAGAATCTGCACCCAAAATAAAAAAATATTCACACTCTGGATGTTCCTCCTTTAATAACCGAACGGTGTCTGCTGTATGAGTGACTCCTTCTCTTTCTATCTCAAAATTTGACAATTTAAAATGATTATTATCTTCAATTGCAAGCTGCACCATACGGCTGCGATGAAAAGCAGGTGTAATTTCCCGATCTTCTTTATGGGGAGGCACTGCACATGGCATCATCAATATGGTATCTAATTGAAATTGTTCCCATGCATGTTCTGCCAATATTAAATGTGCACAATGAATCGGATCAAATGTACCACCAAATATACCAACTCTTTTTGTCATTTCTATGCCTCCTGTGTCTTATCTTTTATTTTGGCAGAATAATTGCTCGCTTTTCTTTCTCATCTGCCTGTTTGTATAGAATAATCTTTCTTCCGATTACTTGTACAACCTCAGAACGAGTACAAGATGCTATGGAATTTGCAATTTCTTTCGGATCATCCATACAATTTTTTAAAACATTTATTTTAATTAATTCACGTGTTTCTAATACACCTTTTACTGCATCAATCCATTCTGATGTTAAACTAGATTTTCCAACTTGAAAAACAGAATCCATTGTAGATGCCAGGCTTTTTAAATAAGCCCTCTGTTTACTTGTCATTTTTTATCCTCCGTCTCAGATTCTTATGGAATCATATATTATTAACAGTACTTTATAGAATATCATAAATTTTCCAATTAATCAATAAAAACTGTTATTCTTTTCCGCTTTTTTATCAGCATATCCTTTTTTATTTAAAATATTCAAATTCAAACCCATAAATCTTTACGGTATCTCCATCTACAATTCCAAGCTGTTCTAATTCCTCTAAAATACCATTCTCTTTTAAAAACTTTTGGAAAAATTCAAATCCCTTTTCAGAGTCTAAATTAGTATATCCCAACATACGTTCAATACGAGGCCCTTCTACTGAAAATCTTCCCTCTTCTTCCTGTTTTACTGTATAAGGAAGGGTTGGATCTTGCATAAACTCTGGGAAAAATTCTTTCTCAAATACAATAGGCGCAGTATCTACAGTAGAAAGCAATTCCTGTACATAGTATAAAAGTTCTTTTACTCCTTTTCCACTTACTGCCGAAATAGGAAACACTTTAATTCCTTGTGGTTCAAATTCTTCTTGGATTCGTTCTATTGGACTTTTTTCTCCATCTTCCTGAAAAATAGCATCAATTTTATTTGCAGCAATTACTTGTGGACGTTCTCCTAGTTCTTTTTTATAAGCATTTAATTCTGCATGAATCGTATAAATATCTGTAATCGGATCACGTCCTTCTGTAGAAGCAGCATCTACTAAGTGAATTAATACTTTTGTTCGTTCAATATGACGTAAAAATTCATACCCAAGCCCAATTCCTTCTGAAGCTCCTTCAATAAGTCCTGGAATATCTGCAATTACAAATCCCTGATGTCCATCTAAATCTACAACTCCAAGATTAGGATTTAATGTGGTAAAATGATAATTTGCAATTTTTGGCTTTGCATTGGTAACACGAGAAAGTAATGTTGATTTTCCAACATTTGGAAATCCAACCAATCCAACATCTGCAATTACTTTCAGTTCTAAAAGAACAGTCAGTTCCTTTGCATCTTGTCCAGGTTGTGCATACTTTGGCACTTGCATTGTAGCTGTTGCATAATGTCGGTTTCCTTTTCCGCCACGTCCTCCCTTTAAAATAATCTCTCTGCGGTTCTCACCCGACATATCTGCAATTACCTTTCCAGTAGATTCCTCTCGAATAATGGTACCAGCTGGTACCTTAATCACACGATCGGCTCCATTTTTCCCAGAACAATTTTTTGATCGCCCATTTTCTCCATCTTCTGCTGCATACTTACGAATATGCCGGAAATCTGTTAATGTATTCAGACCATCTTCTACTTCAAAAATAATATTGCCTCCGTTTCCACCATCTCCGCCATCCGGTCCGCCAGCTGCAACATACATTTCTCTTCGAAAACTTACACACCCATCTCCACCTTTTCCCGATCGAATCCATATCGTCGCTCTATCTGCAAACATTGCTTTCCTACCTTTCTCTTTTTCTAAATTAAAGCATTTTTTAAAACCGCTAAATAATGAAATGGGAACAAACCTTATCGGAATGTTCCCATTTTTTATCCCATTTTTACTGTTCTACTGGATAAACAGAAGCTTGTTTTCTATCTCTGCCTTTTCTTTCGAATCGTAAAATACCATCACAGATTGCAAATAATGTATCATCACTACCACGTCCTACATTCACCCCTGGATGAATCTTTGTTCCACGTTGTCTGTAAAGAATATTACCAGCTTTTACAAACTGACCATCGGCTCTCTTAGCACCTAATCGCTTCGACTCCGAATCTCTGCCGTTTTTTGTAGATCCAACACCCTTTTTATGAGCAAATAACTGAAGGTTCATCTTCATCATGGTTTCCACCTCCTTGTTTTCACTGATAGATATCCAGTATTTTCTTCTTTGATTCCATTCAAACCTAGTTGAAAAGAATCCAATAATAAAGTCGTTTTCTCACTGACTTTTGAAAAAAAACGCAGGTCGATGAATCCTTTTTCTTCATCCATTTCGCACTGAAAACGATCCTGTGTCAATATTTCAATCGAGTTTACTGTATTAATTGCCAATACAGAAACACCTGCACAGATAATATCTTTTCCATATGCAGCAAAACCAGCATGTCCTTTCACTTGAAAGCCAGTATAACAATCGTCCGAATCTTTATAAAAAATTACTTTAATCATAATCCATTTCAATAAAAAATGACATTTTGCTAATTAAGCTTGAATCTTATCAATCTTTACTTCTGTAAAAGATTGTCTATGTCCGTTTTTCTTATGATATCCTGTCTTCCTCTTGTATTTGTATACAATAATCTTCTTTGCTCTGCCTTCTTTTACGACACTTGCCGATACTGTTGCATTAGCTACAGTAGGATTTCCAACAACCAAAGAACCATTATTTACTGCCAATACTTGATCAAAAGTAACTGTACCGCCAGCCTCTACGCCTAGCTTTTCTACTCGAATGATATCGCCTTCCGACACTTTGTATTGCTTACCACCTGTTGCAATAATTGCGTACATAAGACACCTCCTATTATCATTACTCGCCAACTTTGGTGATGAAACTCCTTCATACTTTTCTTACCTAGTTGTGCGGCATACTTCTATATGTTACCATTCGAAAATCTGTTTGTCAACCAATTTTTATAAAAAAGGTTTTATTCTTTTTACGGGATTACAATACTTTAATATTAGTCACATTTCCCATTCCGGTAAAGCCCAAAACATATCATAGTCCAAATTCCTGGCACAACCGCATATCCGGCATTTACTTGCCCATGATTTATAAGAACATATCCACCGCCTACAAATGTCAAAATTAAAAAAATAATTCCTAAAATCAATGCTGCTTTTTTCATTAACCCTAACCTCATTCAACAAATTTGATACTATATATTTAACTGTATACTTCTCTGCTGTTCCAGCTTCTCCAAAAATGCCCTGTAAAATTCGCCTTCTTTGATGCGGGCCTGCTGAACCTCTATGCTCCTAGGCGTATATACTACAGGATGCTCTAAATCATACAGCACCTTTTTCATTGCCTGGATCGCAGATCCCACCGTGTTTCCAAGAATGTCAAAATTTCCCGTTTCCCCCTTAAGCTGTTTATTAAGCCGCTGCACCATCATCTGCGATATATGGCTCATCATTCCGTTTCCTCGGATTCCCACACCATTCGCATTTACTTCTTTCGCCGCCTTCATCCACGCATTCTTCACATCCTGCGGAGCATTGGGTCCGACCATCTCAAAGGCTTTCTCATCCTGGTTGACTGCTTTTCCCTGCGCCGCCTTTTCTTCCACATCTTCCACAGTTTCCATAAATCCTACAGCCCCGGATTCTGCACTTCTTCCTATCTTCCTTACCGCATATTCTGTCAACGGATATCCCGCTATTCCTATTCTGTTAATACCCATTTCCTTCAATCCTCCATTTCTTTCTTAGTCAGAATTTATGATTCCGTTCATGAAAACAAATATTTCATTACTTTTCAATGTATACTTTATATTCTTTTTGGTCTTATTAAAAAATCTGTCAATGCAAGCCAATTTTGGATTCAGTTATAGAACTGCTTCAAACAAAAGGATACTATAACTAACAACCTCGTTGCCACTTGTGGCTATGACTTTACAAAATGATATGTTAAATCAAACTTTACAGGTGTAACGCTAATTTTGAGTTGAGTATGCTACAGAAATCCTTCAAATAACAAGATATGATACCCACAAAGGGACAAATTGTCCCTTTGTATTTATTATTGGCTTTAGCCGGTTGAACGCCTCGGAGTTTTTCGTGTTCAGAAAAATGTAGAATCACCTTTCCGTTATGATAGAGTTGTTCAAGCTACTACATAACGAAAGGAAAGGTGATTTTTATGGCAAATAAGACAAACAGTATGGCACATACGAAATGGATGTGTAAGTACCACATTGTTTTCACTCCTAAGTATAGACGAAAAGCGATCTATAATCAATACAAAGAAAGTATTCGAGATATTATAAAACAGTTGTGTGTATATAAAGGAGTAGAAATCATAGAAGGACATCGGATGCCCGATCACATTCATATATTAGTAAGTATTCCACCCAAAATGAGTGTATCGATTTTTATGTGGTATTTAAAAGGAAAACGTGCGCTCATGATATTTCGATAAACACGCAAATTTAAAGTATAAGTATGGGAATCGTTATTTCTGGGCAGAGGGATATTATGTGAGTACGGTAGGTTTAAATGAGGTAACGATAAAGAAATATATTCAGGAACAAGAGAAAAGTGACATTATGCAGGATACGTTGAGTGTGAAGAAATATAAAGACCCCTTTAAGGGGTAGCTGGTATTACGAAGGCTCTTTGAAGGGCGGCGACGAGTCAAGGGAGTAGTGGCTTGAACGAAGTGAAAGCCAGCGTCTTTTGCTCATGTGAGATAAAGAAGTAAAAGAAGTGTAAAAAATTTTGCTGTTCCCTGTCCAGCTGACTGCCGGACGGGTCGGGCTTTAGTCGGGCAATTCTACCTTGCCGACAAAAGAGTAATAGATTTCGATTTCCTGTCTGCGGAGCTTCCCCCGGCGTTTCCCGTCAAGGGCTTCCGATTCGTGGATTACGATTTTCTCCACAAACTCCCG